>NZ_CP016591.1:2407596-3009495 GCF_001698205.1 Tsuneonella dongtanensis | reverse complement strand
TCAGAGCGCGCCGACTCGCTTCGAAAGACGGCTCATCTTGCGGCTGGCGGTGTTCTTGTGGAGCACGCCGCGCGCGACGCCGCGCATCAGTTCGGGCTGGGCAGCCTTCAGCGCATCGGCAGCCGCGGTCTTGTCGCCGCCGGCGATCGCGGTCTCGACCTTCTTCAGGAACGAGCGGATGCGGCTCATGCGCGCGCCGTTGATCTCGGCGCGGTTGGTGTTGCGCTTGATGCGCTTCTTGGCTTGCGGCGTATTGGCCATGTCTGTCCTCGGTTCGACCGCATCTGAGCGGCCTTGAAATCTCTGCTTGCGTGGGTCACCGCGGCGAGCGGACCCGCCGGGAAAGGCGCGCCCCTAGCGGCGCACCCGCGAATCGTCAAGCGGTCGCTGGCCCTAGCGTTGGCATCTAGGGCAGAACCAGGTGCTGCGCCCGCCCTGCACGATGCGGCGCACTTTCCCGCCGTCCGCGTTGAGGCAAGCTTCCCCCTCGCGCCCATAGACGGCGAAACGGGTCGCGAAATAGCCGAGTTGTCCGTCCGGACGCGCATAGTCGCGCAAGGTGGAGCCTCCGTCGACGATCGACTGCTCCAATACCTCGCGGATCATGGGAACGAGCCGTGCAAGGCGCGCGAGGGAGACGCTGCCGGCCGCCTTCCGCGGATCGATTCCTGCTCGCCACAGCGCTTCGCACACGTAGATATTGCCCAGGCCCGCGACGATTCGCTGGTCGAGCAGGAGCAGCTTGATCGCCTGCCGGCGTCCCGCGAAGGCGAGATGAAGGTGCCTGGCGGTAAGGTCCGGACCCAGCGGTTCGGGACCCAGGGCGGCGAAGGCGGGCCAATGGTCCAGCTCGCCGGTATCGACGAGGTCGACCGAACCGAATCGACGCGCGTCGTTGAGGGCGAAGCGATGCGTGGCGGTCTCGAGCACGAGGTGATCGTGCTTGTCGGGCGTCTCCGGATCGATCCTCCAGCGCCCGCTCATGCCGAGATGAAAGACCAGCGTCGTATCGCGATCGGTGTGGATCAGGCCGTATTTGGCGCGGCGGCCGAGCCCCGTGACCCGCGCATTAGTGAGCGACTGGACCAGGCCGAGGGGGAAGGGGCGGCGCATGTCGGGCCGGTTGACCGCGACCCGCTCGATCCGCTCGCCGTCGAGGAACGCGGCAAGGCCGCGAACGGTGGTTTCGACTTCGGGAAGCTCGGGCATCGCGGCGGCCCGTAACAGCCTTTGCGCCCCCGACAAACTCCCCTATGCGCCGCTCGATGAACGATACCGTTTCCTTCGGCTACGAAGAGGTCGCCCCGGAAGAGAAGACCCGCCGCGTGGGCGAAGTCTTCTCTGGCGTGGCTGCGAAGTACGACCTGATGAACGACGCGATGTCGGGCGGGCTGCACCGGCTGTGGAAGGACCAGTTCGTCCGCCGGGTGAAGCCGCAGGCCGGCGAAGCGGTGCTCGACATGGCCGGGGGCACCGGCGACATCGCATTCCGTCTCGCCCGGAGCGGGGCCAGCGTGACGGTCGCCGACATCAACCAGGAAATGCTCGACGTCGGGGTGGAGCGCGCGATGGAGCGCGGCATCGACGGGCTCGTCTGGTCGCGCCAGAACGCCGAGTCGCTGGCTTATCCCGACCGCACCTTCGACGCCTACACAATCGCCTTCGGCATCCGGAACGTGACCGACATCCCCAAGGCTCTGCGCGAGGCACACCGCGTGCTGCGTTACGGCGGGCGGTTCTTCTGCCTTGAGTTCTCGACCAACGAGTGGCCCGGCTTCAAGCAGGCCTACGACCTATACTCGCACAAGCTGGTGCCCAAGATCGGCGAGGCGATCGCGGGGGATGCCGATTCGTACCGCTATCTCGTCGAATCGATCCGCCGGTTCCCTTCCATGCCCGAGTTCGAAAAGATGATCCGCGCCGCCGGATTTACGCAGACCCGCGTGGAGCCGATCATGGGCGGGCTCGTGGCGATCCATTCGGGATGGAAGACCTGACGTGACCCGTCCCGCCACGCACATCCTGCGCCTGCTCAGGTGGGGTCGAAGCCTCGCGCGGCATGGCGCGCTGCGCGGGATCGAGAACGATCCCAACACGCCTTCGCCGGTGGTGCGCTTGGCGCGCATAGCGCGGCTGGGCGCGATGCAGCCCCGCGTGCCGGACTATGCCGCGGCGTTCCAGGAAATCGGTCCCGCGGCGATCAAGCTGGGCCAGTCGCTCGCGACCCGCCCCGATCTCGTGGGCGAGGAAGCGGCGCACAACCTGCTGACGCTGCAGGACAGCCTGCCGCCGGTGCCCTTCGCAGACATCGAGCGCGAGATCGCGCGCAGCTTCGATGCCCCGGTTGCGACGCTATTTTCTGAGATCGACCCCGTGCCCGTGGGCTCGGCCTCGATAGCACAGGTCCACCGCGCGGTGACGATCGAAGGCCGCACAGTCGCGGTCAAGGTCCAGCGTCCGGGCATCCGCGAGAAGCTCGCCCGCGACATTGCGACCTACGAGTGGGCGGCCGCGCATCTCGAGGCGATGGGCGGCGAGGCATCGCGCCTCCGCCCGCGGCTGACGATCGCCAATTTCAAGCGCTGGACCAACCGTGAACTCGACCTACGGCGCGAAGCCGCTTCGGCGAGCGAGCTTGCCGATGCGATGAAGGGGTTCGACGGGTATTGCATCCCCTCGGTCGACTGGGACCGCACCAACGGCCGGGTCATGACGATCGAGTGGATCGACGGGATCAAGATCTCCGATCGCGAGGCCCTGGTCGCTGCCGGCCACGATCTGCCCGCGCTGGCCCGACGGCTCGTACTCGCCTTCCTCAGCCAGGCGATCACCGCCGGGTTCTTCCACGCCGACATGCACCAGGGGAACCTGTTCGTGCGCGCCGACGGGACGATAGTCGCTATTGACTTCGGGATCATGGGGCGGATCGACCGCCGTGCGCGACAGTGGCTGGCTGAGATTCTCTACGGCCTCACCACCGGTAACTACCGCCGCGTGGCCGAAATCCATTTCGAGGCGCAATACGTTCCCGCCTATCACTCGGTCGACGAGTTCGCGACCGCGTTGCGCGCAGTGGGCGAGCCGATGCGCGGCAAGCCGGTGAGCGAGCTTTCGGTCGGGCAGATGCTCGACGGCCTTTTCGCGATCACGCGCGACTTCGACATGGCGACCCAGCCGCACCTGCTTCTGCTGCAGAAGACGATGGTCATGGTCGAGGGGCTGGCGACGAGCCTCGATCCGACGATCAACATGTGGGATGTGTCCGCGCCCTTCGTGCGCGCATGGATTCGCGACGAACTCGGTCCCGAGGCCGCGCTCGCCGACCGCATCCGGACCGATGTCGAAACCTTGCTGCGCGTGCCCGACCTGGTCCGCCGGATCGAGGAACGGTATCCGCCGCGCGGCGGCGCGCCAGAGCCGCCGCCGCTGCCCGACATCCCGCTCATGTGGGAGCGCCGGACCGAGCGCTCGCGCTGGCCGGGTTATGTCCTGGCCGCGGCGCTCGGCGGCGCAGCGGTCGGCCTCGCCGCGCTCGCGGGAGCGGTCTAGCCGACCCGATGCGGCAGAACGCGGCTTGCGATCAGCGACAGGATAACGGCTGCTGCCTCCACCAACATCGGAAACCAGAACCCGGGCGCCGTCCCGTCCGCAAAGATGCTGATCAGTCGTCCGAATAGGGCGATGCCGAAGATCGCCGCGGGCACCAGCAGCAGGTCGCCGTTGCGCTTCCACGCCCCCCAGATCATCGCGCCGCCGCCAACGAAGAACAGCGCTGGGAAGTCTGCGCGCAGCACCGCCAGGCCGGCCGCGCCGTCGGGGGAGAGCCCGAAACCCGTCGCCGCGCTGGCCGGCATCAGCAGGAAATTCAGGCCCAAAACCAGGAACATGAGTCCCTGTGCAAAGATCAGCGCGGTGAGGATCAGGCGCATCGTGGAACTCTCCCTTTGATATTTGCTCGGCAGCCTAGCGACCCACGCGAATGCCGCTAGCGCAATCTTAACCAACGCTGCCCTAGGACTGGCGCGGATTGTGCGCGGGCGCTAGGACCCGCTTATGCTTCGAGGGGGTCAATGCGCGAGCAAGCCGGCGAATGGCCGCAAGACGAGGCGCACCGCGTGAGCGGGCCGAAGGTCCTGCTCGTCGTGGGTGGCGGGATCGCGGCGTACAAGTCGTGCGAACTCGTTCGGCTTATCCGCCGTGGCGGCGGGGATGTGACCTGCGTCCTGACCGAAGGCGGAAGCCAGTTCGTCACTCCGATGGCACTCGCCGCGCTATCCGAGAACAAGGTGTACACCAGCCTCTTCGACCTCAAGGACGAGGTCGAGATGGGGCATATCCAGCTGTCGCGGCAGGCCGACCTCGTGGTCGTCTGCCCGGCGACCGCGGACCTGCTCGCCAAGATGGCGGCCGGCATCGCCGACGACCTTGCCACCACGCTGATCCTCGCCACCGACAAGCCGGTGATGGCGGTCCCGGCGATGAACGTGAAGATGTGGCTGCACGACGCCACACGCCGCAACGTCGCCTGGCTGCGCGAAGCAGGGGTCGAGGTAATGGAGCCCGATGAGGGGCCGATGGCCTGCGGCGAATTCGGCCCCGGGCGCCTTCCCGAGCCCGAGATCGTCTGGGCCGAGATCGCCGCGCGTTTCGGCATCGCCGCCGACTGCGAGCCAGAGCCCGACTTGCTCGAAGCGCTCGAGCCCGAAGCCGAGATCGAAGCGAAGCCGGGTTCCTCGCTCGGCAGCCTGCTGTCGTCGCTGATACCCCGGAAGACCCCGAAGCGCGAACCGGTGGAAGACGACGAGGAGTTCCTGCCGGAAGAGCTGATTGAGGAGGCGGCCTTCGCGGACGAGGCCCCGGTCGAAGAGGTTCTCGAGGCCGAAGAGCCGCTACCCGAACCCGATCTCGACGCGCCGATCATGGCGAAGAAGGGCAAGGCCAAGGCTGCCCCGCCCACCGACGCCGAGGCGCTCAACCACACGGTCATTACCGGTGCGGGGGACCAGTTGCCGGAGGTCATCGGCGCGCTGGCCGAAGACCCGCTTGCGTACCAGCCCGATTTCGACATCGATCCCGAGCATCGCCCGCTGTTCGGTCGCCATGTGCTCGTCACTGCCGGTCCGACGCACGAACCGATCGACCCGGTTCGCTACATCGCCAACCGCTCGAGCGGGAAGCAGGGCTTCGCCATCGCCGCTGCCGCCGCGGCGCTGGGCGCACGCGTGACGCTGGTGGCTGGACCGGTCACGCTGCCGACCCCACCGGGGGTCGACCGGATCGATGTGATCTCGGCGCGCGAGATGTCCGATGCGGTCAAGAAGGCGCTGCCGGTGGATGCGGCGGTCATGGTTGCAGCGGTCGCCGACTGGCGCAGCAAGGAATACCACGGCGAAAAGATGAAGAAGCGCGGCTCGGCTCCGCCGGCGCTGCTGCTCACCGAGAACCCGGACATCCTGGCGCAGGTCGCCGCGGGCAAGCAGCGGCCCAAGCTGCTCATCGGCTTCGCTGCCGAGACCGAGGACGTGATCGAGAACGCGAAGGTAAAGCGCAAGCGCAAGGCGGCCGACTGGATCGTCGCCAACGACGTGACCAGCGTCAACGGCAAGGGCGTGATGGGCGGCGATGCCAACGCGGTGCACATCGTCACCGGCGAGGGCGTCGAGGACCTGCCCGAGATGCCCAAGGAACAGGTCGCGCTCGCACTCGCGGAAAAGATGGCCGTAGCGCTCGACGAGATCGATCCGCGCGAAGAATGATTGCGTTGCACCGCCGGCAGGCGGTAGCGCGGCCGGCATGAACGATCAGGTGACAGTGGCGGTCAGGCGCCTGCCGCACGGCGAAAGCCTCGAACTTCCCCAATACGCGACCGATGGCGCTGCCGGCATGGACGTGCTGGCCGCGGAGGAAGTGACCATTGCGCCCGGAGCGCGCTATGCGGTTGCGACCGGCCTCGCGCTGGCGATCCCCGCGGGATACGAGATCCAGGTCCGGCCGCGATCCGGCCTTGCGCTCAAGCACGGGATCACGGTGCCCAACACGCCGGGCACGATCGATTCCGACTATCGCGGCGAGCTCAAGGTGATCCTGATCAACCACGGTACGGAGCCGTTTGCGATCGCCCGCGGCGACCGGGTCGCGCAACTGGTGCTGGCGCCGGTCACGCAGGCCGTGTGGAACGAGGTGGCCGAGCTCGACGATACCGCTCGCGGCGCAGGAGGTTTCGGCTCGACCGGCGGGCATGCCCGGCTCGGCTAGCTTCGTGGATCAGGCCCGCAGGCTCTCCAGTCGCTGGAGGTAGCGCGCGACGGTATCGATCTCGAGGTTGACCTCGGACCCTTGCGCCAGTTCGCCGAGCGTCGTCACCTCGGCGGTGTGCGGTATCAGGTTGAGCCCGAAGTGGACCGAACCGTCGGGGTAATCCTTCACCGTGTTGACCGTGAGCGACACGCCATCGACGGTGATCGAGCCCTTGGCCGCAATCAACGGTGCGAGCGCCGCGGGTGCCGCGATCGTCACGCGCATCGAATCGCCCTCGGGCTCCCAGTCGGAGACCGTACCGACCGCATCGACGTGGCCCGAGACGATATGCCCGCCCAGTTCGTCGCCAACCCGCAGCGATGGCTCGAGATTGATGCGGGCGCCTTCGGTCCACATGCCCCTGGCGGTCCGGCTCACCGTCTCGGCGGAAACGTCGACCGCGAACCACGCATCGCCCGGTTCTCCGCCCTTCTCGACCACTGTCAGGCATACGCCCGCGCAGGCGATCGAGGCGCCGATGACGATCCGCGCCGGGTCCCACGGGCAGGCCACGCGTACGCGCATGTCGCCGCGCTGCTCGACGCTTTCGATCGTGCCGACGGCGGTGACGATGCCGGTGAACATAGGTTTCTCGGGGCCCCTTCTAACGCGTGCGGCGATAGGCGGTGAAAGCGTCGCTGCCAAGCTGTGCCTGCTCGACGGCCTGCCAGCGCCCATGCGTTTCGGACAGGTCGCCAATGTCCATTCCGGCAATTGCGCGCAGCCCGTCACCGATCACGATCGGGGCGCGGTAGACTTCGATCCGGTCGACGAGGTCGGCGGTGAGGAATGCGGCCGCCGTCTGCGCGCCGCCTTCGACGTAGAGGTACTGCACACCCTCGAGCGCGGCGATGGCATCCGGTGTACAGACTGCCTCGACTCCGTGAGGTGCCGTGTCGCGGCTCAGCACCACTCGCCGGGGGCTGCGGGCCTCGAGGCCGGGCAGGCGCACATCGAGCTTGGGCTGGTCCTTGCGCCAGGTTCCCCCGCCGACCAGGATCGCGTCGGCCCGCGCCCGCCGCGCATGGACGTGCGCGCGCGCTCCGGGCCCGGTGATCCACCGGCTCGTTCCGTCGGCCAGTGCAATGCATCCGTCGAGCGACATGGCGAGCTTGAGCGTCACGTGGGGGCGGCCCAGGCGTGCGCGGGCGAGGTAGCCGGCAAGGGTATCCTCCCCGGCCTTGCAGGCGAGCGAGCGAACCTCGATCCCCGCCGCGCGCAATCGTGCGATGCCGGCACCCGCCGTACGCGGGTCGGGATCCTCGACTCCGACGATCACGCGCGCGGGTCCGGCTGCCGCGAGGAGGTCGGCGCACGCAGGCCCGCGATCCGACAGGTGAGCACAGGGCTCAAGCGTGACGTAGATGTCGGCGCCCTTCGCCGCGTCGCCCGCCTGGTCGAGCGCCATCGCTTCGGCATGGGGGCGCCCCCCTTCGCGGGTCCATCCGCGCCCTGCTACGCGTCCATTGCTGACGATCAGGCAGCCGACTGCCGGATTGGGACGCGACAGCGGCCGGCCGCGCGCAGCGAGGCGCGCGGCGGCGGCCAGCCAGTCGTCGTCACTCGGCGGGGTCTGCAACCGGCCGGTCCGTGGGTGCGCCTTGCGCCTGCTCTTCGGCGATCCGCCGTTCCATCGCGTCGACGTCGAGTCCTGAAGCGCGGCCAAGCGCGCGATAGGCCTCCTTGGCTTCTTCCTCGCGCTGTTTCTGTTCGGCGCGGAGCCGATCCTGCACGGCCTGATTGGCACGGTTGGACTCGGCAATCTCGGCGTCGGTCCGCCCTTCCTCGAAGGTCGAGATATATGTGACCTCGGGAGGGGCAGGTGGAATGCGCCAACGCTCCTTGCCGAACTGCCAGAAAATCGCGGCCGGGATCATCGCGGCGAGCAGAAGGATACCGAATCGGATGCGCACGCGCTCCGCGATCATCGCCGCGAGCGCGACCCCGCCGATCAGCGCGAGCACGCCGCCGACCATCCAGTTGAGGCTGACCGCACGATCGGTCAGCAGGAACAGGAGCGAGCCAGTGAGCAGTGCGGATGTCGCAAGGATTGGCCAGCGATAGGGATTGGGCCGCTTGAACTCGGCCCAGAAGTCCGCGATTCCGGGTCCGGGATTGAGGCGCTGCAGTCTTCGCATGGGCGTTAAATAGGGCGCATTCCGGCTCCGCGCTAGCCGAAGCGGGTGTAAAGGCTGCGGCCGTGGGTCTTTATCCAGGCGTCCGCCGCAGCGACATCGCCCTCGAATATTCGCGCCAGCGCGGCGTGGAACGCCGGGCTGTGGTCGAAATGGAGCACGTGCGCGACCTCGTGGGCGACCACCGAGCGGCGGACGTGGTCAGGCGCCTGGATCAGCCGCCAGTTGATCCGCACCGTCCCACCGGTGGAGCAGCTGCCCCAGCGCCGCTGTGCGCTCGTCAGCCTCAATGAAGGTAACGCGATCTCCGCGCGGGCGGCGTAGAACGCCAGGTCTGCTCCCATCGCTTCGATCGCCTCACGCTCGAGCCAGCGCCGCAAACGTCGCTCGAGATTGTCCGGCGGTCCGCCCACAGTGACTGCCGCGCCTTCGATCACCGGGGTCCGGCGTCCGCCCTCGCGCCAGTCGATCCGGAGCTCCTCGCCGCGATAGAGGAGCGTCCCTCCCGGTCGCGGCGGCTCGTGCTGTGGCACCTTGTCGAGCTGCTGGGCAAGCCAGTCGGTTCGCGCGTGGACGAAGGCCAGCGCCTCGCGGCTCGCGCACCACTTCGGCAGGGTTACGCGCACTTCGCTTCCATCCGGGGCGAGCCGCAAAGTCAGCCGCCGCGCCCGGGCGTTCCGACGAATGGCGACCGGCAGCGTTCTCCCGCCGATTTCCACCTCGGGCGCAAGGGCCTCGCGGCGGAGCCAGTCGATCACGACAGTGTTTCCTCGGCGTCGGGCCAATCGACCACGTGATGCTCGAGCGGCCCCGCCACCGTCTCGCTGACGACGCGTCCCGCCACGCCCGGTCCGCGGCGATGGACCGCGGACGGGTCGCCGCACTCGAGATAATGCCACTCGGCCAGCGGGCGCCCGGCCGCGCGCAGCCGATAGGCGCAGCTGTCCGGAAGCCAGGTCACCTGGTCGACGATCCGGGGCGTAAGGCGCAGACAGTCGGGCACGAAGGCCCGGCGGTGCCGATAGTCGCTACACCGCGCCGTAGCGGTGTCGAGCAGCTTGCAGGCCACGTTCGTGTGGGCGATCTCGCCGGTTTCGTCGTCTTCGAGCTTGTGGAGGCAGCACCGGCCGCAACCGTCGCAGAGCGCCTCCCATTCCTCGCGGGTCAGTTCGGCCAGCGGCCGGTCCCAGAATCGCTCCCTCAGCGCACCCATCGTTCAAGCTCTTGCGCCACGGCGTCGGCGCCCTTGTCGGCGGGCAGCGTGGCGATCGGCTCCCCGTCCGGGCCGAACAGGTAGACGATGTTCGAATGGTCGACGAGGTAGGCTCCGCCTTCTTCCACCTTGCCCTTGCCGTGGTAGATGCGGAACGCCTTGGCCGCAGCATCGACCTGCTCGCGCGTGCCGGTGAGCGCGACGATGTCCTTCCCGAAGGCGGACGCGAATTCGCCGACCACGGCTTGGGTGTCGCGCTCGGGATCGACAGTCACGAACACTTGCTGGACCTTGCCTGCCTCGGCAGGGTTCGCCTTTGCGAACTGGCGCAGGCCTTGCGACGAGCGCTGCATGTCGGTCGGGCAGACGTCCGGACAATAGGTGTACCCGAAATAGACCATCGCGTACTTTCCGCGGAAATCGTCCCACGTGCGCGTCTTGCCGGACTGGTCGACCAGCGTGAAGGGTCCGCCGATGTCGGCGCCGGCCAGCGGCGGTTCTTCGGCGGGGGGCTGGCACGCGACCAGTGCGAGTGGGAGGAAAAACGCAGTCAGAGTACGCATCGTTCGGGACGTGGTTCGGGGCATGGCGCGTCGGTTCATGGTCTGCTAACCGGTTGGCGGCAAGGGCACTTCATGGCCCGAAGATAGGGCCGTTACGGAGACAGGAAAGATGCGACGGGGCGTTATCCGCAAGGCAGGTCTGGCGCTGGCGCTGGCGCTGGCGGTATCCGGCGTGGCGGCTCCGGCGTCGGCGCAGTTTTCCGATTCGTATAACTTCCTGAAGGCCGTGAAAGAGCGCGACGGGACCGAGGCGACCAAGTTCCTCAACGAGCCCGGCACCACCATCGTCAACACGCGCGACCTTACCAACGGTGAAACCGCGCTGCATTACGTGGTCCAGCGTCGCGACGAGTTATGGACCAAGTTCCTCCTGGAGCGGGGCGCCAACCCGAACATCGCCGACAAGAACGGTGTGACCCCGCTGACGATCGCAGCCAGCCTCGGCTTCGTCGAGGGCGTGGAGCGGCTGGTCAAGGCGGGCGGACGCATCGACACGACCAATGCAGCAGGCGAAACGCCCTTGATCGCAGCGGTCCACCGGCGCGACATGGCGATCGTACGCTTGCTCCTGAAGCATGGCGCGAGCGCCGATCGTACCGACAACTCGGGGCGTTCGGCGCGCGATTATGCGACGCTTATGGGTCCGTCTGCCGGGGTCCTGTCGGAGATCGAGCGCGCCGAAACCGAGCGCAAGGCAAAGGGCGCGGACAAAGGCACTTACGGACCGGGCGCCTGACGTGAGCATCGCCGCTGCGGACCTGACGCTCGACGAGCTCAAGCTCGCGCTCGCACCGGCGATTGCGGATGCGGCCGTATTCGATGGCTGGAGCGATGCCGCGCTGGTCTCGGCCTGCGAGATCGAGGGTGTCGATGCCGATGTCGCACGGCTCGCCTATCCGGACGGGGCGATGGACATGATCGCGGCGTGGATCGCCAGCGTCGATGTCGCCATGTTCGCCGCGCTGCCGCCGGAGGCGCTGGCCGCGATGAAGATCCGCGAGCGCATTCGCAGCCTCGTGCAGGCACGGCTCGATGCGATTGCCGGCCGTGTAGAGGCTCTCCGGCGGGCCCTTGCCATCATGGCCATGCCGCAGAACGCGGTGCGGGCAGGAAAGCTCGGATGGGCGAGCGCAGATGCCATGTGGCGGCTCGCAGGCGATACCTCGACCGACCACAACCACTACACCAAGCGCGCGATCCTCGGCAGCATCTACGCCGCGACACTGGCGGTGTTCGTCGACGACGAAAGCGAGGGCAAGGCCGATACCCGCGCTTTCCTCGACCGGCGGATCGACGGTGTGATGCGGTTCGAAAAGGCCAAAGCCCAGTTCCTGCGTCCGGATGCCGAACGGTTCAGCGTGACACGGTTCCTCGGCAGGCTGCGTTACCCCGCTCGCTGACCCTTTATTGATAATCGTTTGCAATTAGCGCGGGCATTTCCTAACCGCGCTTCGATGACGCTCGAAGGTCTCGAACCCGGCACCCGCGCCCGTATCGTGGCGGTCGACTGGGGGCGGCTTGCCCCCGAAGACGGTGTCCGGCTGCGCGCGCTCGGCCTCGATGCGGGTGCGCGCGTGGCGGTGGCGCATCGCGGGGTTTTCGGCGGACGCGATCCGCTCGCGATCATGATCGGCAGGATGACGGTGGCCCTCAGGCGCTCGCATGCGGCTGCGATGGAGGTCGAGTACCTGTGACCCGCCTTCGAACCGCCGCCCTAGTCGGCAATCCCAACGCGGGGAAGAGCGCCCTGTTCAACGCGCTGACCGGCGCGCGGCAGAAGATCGCGAACTATCCCGGGGTGACGGTCGAGCGGAAGGCGGGGCGGCTGGTCCTTCCCAGCGGCGAACCGGTCGAGCTTATCGACCTTCCCGGGGCCTATTCATTCGAACCGTCGAGCCCCGACGAGGAAGTCACGCGCAAGGTCGTTCACGGCGAATTCGCCGGCGAGGCCACTCCCGAGGTATTGATCGTCGTCCTCGATGCCGCGAACCTCGAACAGCATCTCGTCTTCGCCCAGGAGGTGATCGAGCTGGGCCGGCCCACCGTGGTTGCGCTCAACATGGTCGATCTGGCCGAGCGTGACGGACTGGTGCTCGATCCGGCAGCCCTGTCGCAGGCTCTCGGGGTTCCGGTCGTTCCCACAGTCGCCGTGCGGCGGCGCGGCCTCGCTGAGCTGGCGGGCGCAATCGAGGCGGCCGAAGAGCGCGCACAATCGATGCAACCTCAGCCCGAACCACACCTGACGCTGCCCGAGCGCCGGCTGGCGGCGTCGAACATCGCCAAGGCGGCGATCCTCTCGGAGACTGCGCAGCACCGCCTTCATGCCGGGCTCGACAAGGTGCTGCTCCATCCCTGGATCGGGCCGCCGATCCTGTTCGCCCTGCTGTTCGTGGTGTTCCAGGCAGTGTTTGCGTGGGCGACGCCGTTCGCCGACGGGCTCGAAGGGATCATCGGCGCCATCTCGGGCTGGGTGAGCGCCACGCTGCCCGCCGGTTTCCTCCGCGATCTTCTGACCGAAGGCGTGCTCGCCGGTGTTGGCTCGGTCGTCGTGTTCCTGCCCCAGATCGTGATCCTGTTCGCCTTCATTCTGGCGATGGAGGCATCGGGCTACATGGCCCGCGCGGCCTACCTGATGGACCGGATGATGCAGGGAGTAGGCCTCTCGGGCCGCAGCTTCATTCCGCTCCTGTCGAGTTTCGCCTGCGCGATCCCCGGCATCATGGCGACCCGGTCGATCGCCGATCCCAAGGACCGCCTGACGACGATCCTGATCGCTCCGCTGATGACCTGTTCGGCGCGGCTGCCGGTCTATGCCGTGATCATCGCGGCATTCATCCCGGCGACGACGGTCGGTCCCGGCATCGGCTTGCAGGGTCTTGTGCTGTTCGGGCTCTACGTCGCCGGGATCGTCGGCGCGATGCTCGCCGCACTGGTGCTCAGGCGCTCGGTCGCGAAGGGCGGGGCGAGCGGCTTCATCATGGAGCTTCCGCGCTACCAGATGCCGCTCGTGAAGGACCTCCTCATCGGGTTGTGGCAACGTGCCTGGGTGTTCCTGCGGCGCGCGGGCACGATCATCTTCACCGTCACGATCGTGCTCTGGCTGCTGCTCACCTTTCCCAAGGCCGCACCGGGCGAAAGCCAGGTCGAGGCTTCGGCCGCGGGCCAGATCAGCAAGGGCCTCGCGGTGCTGGTCGAGCCGATCGGCTTCAACCGTGAGATCGCGCTGGCGCTGATCCCGGCAATGGCCGCGCGCGAAGTCGCGGTCGCCAGCCTTGCGACCACCTATGCGGTCGACGCTCCGAACGAAGAGGCTGCCGCCGCAGGGCTCGCCAGCCAGCTTTCGGCGAAGTGGAGCCTGCCGACCGCGCTCGCCTTCCTCGCCTGGTTCGTCTTCGCGCCGCAGTGCCTTTCGACCATCGCCGTCACCCGACGCGAAACGAACGGGTGGAAATGGCCGGCCTTCATGTTGGCCTACCTGTTCGGATTGGCCTACATCTTCGCGGGAATCACCTATTGGACCGCTGTTGCCCTCGGGCTCTAGCGCGGTCGACACTCTAGCGAAGGAATGCAGGTAAAATGGCGGGCAGCCTCAACAAGGTCATGCTGATCGGCAATCTGGGGGCCGACCCCGAAGTGCGCAGCTTTCAGAACGGCGGAAAGGTCTGCAACCTGCGGATCGCCACATCCGAGACGTGGAAGGATCGCCAGACCGGCGAACGCAAGGAAAAGACCGAGTGGCACACCGTCGCGATCTTCTCCGAGGGCCTCGTCGGGGTTGCCGAGCAGTACCTGCGCAAGGGAAGCAAGGTCTACATCGAGGGCAAGCTCCAGACCCGCAAGTGGCAGGACCAGTCGGGTAACGACCGGTACTCGACCGAAGTCGTGTTGCAGGGCCCGAGTGCGGTCATGACGATGCTCGACGGCGCACCGGGCGGCGGCGGCCAGCGCGGCGGCGGCAGCGGCGGCGACTACGGTCGGTCGAGCGGGAGCGGCGGCGGGTGGAGCCAGGGTGGCGGCGGTGCGGCCTCGGGCGGCGCAGGTGCCGGCGGCGGTTCCAACTACGACGACCTCGACGACGATATCCCGTTCTGATCGAGGATCAGCTTCGCTTGAGCGCAGCAAGCGCTTCGGCGAGCGGGCCGGTGGGCGCATCTTCATCTACGATGCCGGCTTCGCGCCGTACCAGATCGGCGTTGGGTCCCTCGGCGTAAGGATCGATCGCGAGCCCGAGGCTTTGCGCGACGGCTTCCCCCGCGTCGAAGCTCTCGCCGTCGTATTCGATCTCGTCGGGATCGTCCGACGACAGCTCGACTTCTTCTTCTTCGTCGACGGTCAAGCTGCCTTGGGGCACGAAGCGCAGGTCGAGCGGCTCGTCGATCCGCACCGCGAAATCCTCGCCCGAAACCGCGCAGGTCTGGACGACCTCGGCGGTCATCCGGCCCTTGGCGGAGACCGCGGGCCCGTCGGCTTCGAACGACAGCGTCGCGGAGAGGCCGCGCACCTCGGAAATGCCGAAACGAACCGCCAGCGCGCTGCGCTCGGCTTCGCCGGCGTTAAGGTCGATGTGCTGGGGCGGCTGCGGGCGGACCTTCACGATCCGGCTGAACTCCACCGCGCTCATCGCGCCACTTCGCCGGCAAGGAGCGCGGCGTCCGCAATGGCCTGCAGGCGTGACCAAAGGGCCAGCAGGCGCTCGGCAACTTGCTCCGCCGAAGCGCCATCGACCAACGGCATGTTGCGCGCGGCCGCCTCGGTCATGGTGGGAAGGCCGTTGGCGATCCCGCCGCGATAGGCCTCGATGCGCCCCCCGGTCGCGCCCATCAGCTTGGTCATGCGCTTGCCGACCACGACATCGCCGACGCCGAACTCGCGCAGCTGGGCCTCCATGTCCTCGACATAGAGTTCGGTCAGGAGCGCCGTCTCCTTCGCCAGACCTTCGCCGGTCTCCATCCGCAGGACCACCAGCGCGAAAACGGCCGAGACCATTTCGAACCGTCCGTTCACCGTGTCGGCGACCCCCGCGTCGGCATACCACGCGGGCTGCCGGGCCTCTGCC
Source organism: Tsuneonella dongtanensis (assembly GCF_001698205.1). Lineage (NCBI taxonomy): Bacteria > Pseudomonadati > Pseudomonadota > Alphaproteobacteria > Sphingomonadales > Erythrobacteraceae > Tsuneonella > Tsuneonella dongtanensis. The sequence continues at coordinate 2,994,231 of NZ_CP016591.1, read as the reverse complement.
ACGATGGCTTGCCAAAGCGGTCGCAGCGCTTCGCGAGGGTCGGGTGCGGACGAGAATAGGCGGGTCAGGATGCTCATCGAGCGCCCATGTCGCGTGCATTCAGCGGCAATTCAAGCGCGAGCGCACAGCTGGCGCCTTCCGCGCGATTGCCAGCGCCCTCGCGCTTGCCTAAGGCGCGGGTGTTGGACGACACGAAGAGGCATGACGATGACGGCAATTCGGTTCCTTGGCGCAAGCCTTCTTGCGGCGGCGACGCTGGCCGCGGGCGGCTGCTCGTCGATCAGGGAAAGCCGCGGCTTCATCGCCGATCCCACGCTGACCCAGTCGGTCCAACCCGGCATCGACAACAAGCAGTCGGTCCAGGCTGCGCTCGGCCACCCGAGCTTCGAGAGCCAGTTCGGCCAGCCGACCTGGTATTACGTATCGAGCCTCAACGAGCGCAAGCCGTTCAGCCGCCCGCGGATCGGGACCCATTCGGTCCTGGCGATCGAATTCGACGCCGCGGGCAACGTCGCCTCGGTCGAGCGATCGGGCATCGACAAGGTGGTCTACCTCTCGCCTGATGGCGACAGGACCCCGACGCTCGGCCGCGAGCGCGGCTTCTTCGAGGACCTGTTTGGTAACATCGGCGCGGTCGGCGCACCCGGTGCGCAGGGGCCGGGCGGCCCGGGCGGTCCGTAGCGCAGCCTGTCGGGCGCTTGACCCTTCCGGGCTGCGCCCCATATCGCGCAGCATGGACGAGAGACATTCTGCCCACGGCCTGGTGCCGTGGCACGGTACCACCATCATCGGCGTGAAGCGCGAGGGCAAGACCGTCGTCGCGGGCGACGGACAGGTGTCGATGGGCAACACCGTGATGAAGCCCAACGCGAAGAAGGTACGCCGCATCGGCAAGGATGGCAGCGTGGTCGCCGGGTTCGCCGGGGCGACGGCGGACGCCTTCACCCTGTTCGAACGCCTCGAGAAGAAGCTCGAACAATACAGCGGCCAGCTCATGCGCGCCGCGGTCGAGCTCGCCAAGGACTGGCGGACCGACAAGTACTTGCGCAACCTCGAGGCGCTGATGATCGTCGCCGACAAGGACGTGCTGCTGGTTCTGACCGGAAACGGCGACGTGCTGGAGCCCGAAGGCGGAATCGCCGCGATCGGGTCGGGCGGCAACTACGCGCTCGCTGCCGCGCGGGCGCTGTCCGACTACGAGAGCGACGCCGAGAAGATCGCCCGCCGCGCCATGGCGGTGGCGGCCGAAGTCTGCGTCTTCACCAACGACCAGGTCACCCTGGAAACCGTCTGAGAATTATGGACAACCTGACCCCCAAGGCGATCGTCGCCGCGCTCGACGAGCACATCATCGGCCAGAAAGACGCCAAGCGCGCTGTCGCAGTGGCGCTGCGCAATCGCTGGCGCCGGCAGAAGCTCTCCGCCGACCTGCGCGACGAAGTGACGCCGAAGAACATCCTGATGATCGGCCCCACCGGCTGCGGCAAGACCGAGATCAGCCGGCGGCTGGCGAAGCTTGCCGAAGCCCCGTTCGTGAAGGTCGAGGCGACCAAGTTCACCGAAGTCGGCTACGTCGGGCGTGACGTCGAGCAGATCGCCCGCGACCTCGTCGAGGAAGCGATCCGTCTCGAGAAGGACCGCCGCCGCGAGGCCGTGCGTGAGGCCGCGAGCAAGGCGGCGATGGATCGCCTGCTCAAGGCGCTCGTCGGGGAGAACGCCAGCGAGGCGACTCGCGAGAGCTTTCGTGCCCGCATCGTCGAGAACGCGATGAACGAGACCGAGGTCGAGATCGAGGTCGAGGAAGCGCCGAGCATGCCTTTCGACATGGGCGGGATGGGCGGCCAGGTCGGCATGATCAACCTCTCCGACATGCTCGGCAAGGCGATGGGCAAGCAGAACCTCAAGCGCCGCAAGCTCAAGGTCCCCGATGCGTGGGACAAACTGGTCGACGAGGAAGCCGAAAAGCGCATGGACCAGGACGACGTTGCCCGCGTCGCGCTCCAGAACGCCGAGACCAACGGCATCGTGTTTCTCGACGAGATCGACAAGATCGCGGTATCGGACGTGCGCGGGGGATCGGTCAGCCGGGAGGGCGTGCAGCGGGACCTGCTGCCGCTGATCGAAGGCACTACCGTTTCGACCAAGTACGGTCCGATGAAGACCGACCACGTGCTGTTCATCGCCAGCGGCGCGTTCCATGTTGCCAAGCCGAGCGACATGCTGCCCGAACTCCAGGGCCGCCTGCCGATCCGCGTCGAGCTGCGCGCACTGTCGGAAGAAGACTTCGTCCGCATCCTCTCCGAAACCCGCGCCAACCTTGTCACCCAGTACAAGGCGCTGCTCGGGACCGAGAAGGTGACCCTCGAACTGGGCGACGATGCGATTGCCGAGATCGCCCGCATTGCCGCGCAGGTGAACGAAAGCGTCGAGAACATCGGCGCGCGGCGGCTCCAGACAGTGATGGAGAAGCTGCTCGAGGAACTGAGCTTCGAGGCCGAGGATCACGTGGGCGAAACGGTGACGATCGACGCCGCCTATGTGCGTGATCGGCTCGCTGACCTTGCCGGCGATACCGATCTTTCGAAATACATCCTCTAGCGGGTAGCAATTGTTCCTGTTATGTTCGTCGTATTGGACGAAGGGAGCATGCGATGCCGAAGGGTGGATGCCATTGCGGGGCCGTGCGCTACCGCGTCGAAGGAGAACCGCAGCACGTGGCGCTGTGCCACTGTAGCGACTGCCGCAAGAGCGCAGGCGCGCCGGCAGTGGCATGGGCAGCCTTCGCCGAAGACGAATTGGTCGTCGAGCAGGGCGAAGTGACCACTTTCAACAGTTCGGGTGCTTCGATGCGCAGCTTTTGTCCCACCTGCGGGACCGGGCTGTTCTTCCGCAACGCCGAGACCTTGCCCGGGATCGTCGACATCCAGTCGGCCACCCTCGACGAACCGGAAAGCCTCGCTCCGCAAGTGCACATCCAGGTCGCCGAGCGGCTCGCGTACATGAAAACCGCGCACGAATTGCCCGAATTCAAGCGCTATCCGGGAATGCCGGAGGACTGATTTTTCCCGCCCGTCGCTCACGCTTGGCTTCCGCCGTGCCGAATTCACGGCACGGCGCGGTCCTACACGCTTCGCAAGAGGTCGGTGCGTGCCTTAGCGGCGGGACGGATGACGACGATGAGATGGCGGCGCGCGCCTGAGCCGCGGCCGCCGCCGGGTCATTTGTCCAGCAGATGTTTCTCCCAGAACGCCAGCTGGGCGAGGAACGCGTAGTCGGCGTTGGCCTTCTTGGCGAACCCGTGGCCTTCGTCGGCCGCAACCACGTGCCACGCCTCGTGGCCGTTGGCGCGGATCGCCGCGACCATCTGGTCGGCTTCCGACTTCGGCACCCGCGGATCGTTGGCGCCGGTGATGACGAACATCGGCTTCTCGATCTCGTTCACCCGGGTGAGCGGGCTGATCTCCATCAGCTTCGCGCGCTGCTTCGGATCGCGTTCGTCGCCGTACTCGACGCGGCGCAGGTCCTGGCGGTAGGGATTCGTATTCTCGAGGAAGCTGACGAAATTGCTGATCGCCACCGTGCACTGTGTTGCGCGCAGCTTGTCCTTGAGCTGCACCGCGGCGGCATAGCACATGTATCCGCCGTAGGAGCCGCCGGTGAGGCCGACCCTTGCGGCATCGACGCGCGGATCGGCGCGTACCGCATCGATCAGCGCGGCCATGTCCTTGACCGAATCCTCGCGCTTGAACGGCCCGTTGTCGAGGCTGACGAAAGTCTTGCCGTAACCGGTCGAACCGCGCACGTTCGGGTAGAATACGCCGATGCCCAGCTCGTTGAGGTAGTAATTGGTCGATCCGCGGAACCCCGCGGTGCTCTGCGCCTCAGGCCCGCCGTGGACATTGACGATCAGCGGTCGCTTTCCTGAGAATTTGGCCGGATCGGGCAGGTAGAGCAGGCCCGTCACCTCGAGACCGTCGAAGCTCTTGGTGGTGACGATGCGCGGTTCGACGTTGACGCTGGGATCGAGCCCGCCGGTCTCGCTCTGCGTCCAGCGGGTAAGCTGCAGGGTCGCCGGATCGAGCGACCAGACATCGCTCGCGCTCTTGGCCGCACTAAGGGAAAAGCCGAGCTCGCCCCATGGCGCGAACTCAAGCCCACCGATCTGGCCGGCGGGAAGCGCATCGACCGCGCGCACAGCGCCGGACGCGATATCCAGCAGGCGGAGGCGATCCGATCCCGCCTCGTTCACCACATAGGCAATCGTCTTGCCGTCATGGCTCAGGTCGAATCCGGCGACGTCCCACCGCTCGGTCGATACGGGGGAGAATTTCCCCGTCGCGGGATCGAGCCGGCCCAAGCGCTTGAAGTCGGAACCTTCGTCGCTGGTCGTCCAGAGCGTCCCATCCTGCGCCACCCGCAGCCCGCCATAGGCGATGTCGGCGGCGGTGTTGCCGACCGGGGTCAGTTTTCCGGAGGCGAGATTGAGGCGATAGAGGTCGGCGTTCTGGACCGACTTGTATTCGGCGACGTAGGCGGTGCGCTTGTCGGGTGAGAAACCGCGGATCGACCACCCGCCGCCCTTGACCTCGGCCACCATGCGCGAAGACGCGGGATCGCGCGGGTCCATCACGTAGAGATCGTTGTCCTGCCCATTGCGCCGGGTCGAACTGAACCCGAGGATCTGGCCGTCATTCGACCAGGCATTGACGCCGTTGCGGCTCTTGCCATCGGTCAGCAGGCTGAGCCGACCGCTGTCGAGCGTGTAGATCTGGTAGTATTCATCGCCTCCACGGTCCTTCGAAACGACGAGCACGTCCCCCTTTTGCGGTGCGTAGCTGCCGCCGACGGGCTCCGCCTCGAAGCTGATCTGGGTGCGCGCGCCCATCGGCATCTCGACGCGGTGAAGTTGCGACACGTTGGCGAAGCGTGTGTTGATGAGGATCGCGCGCTTGTTCGGGTCCCAGCCCGCAAACCCGGCACCGCGCGATTCGAGGTAGGGACGGACGCGAGCGGCCAGCGTCACCGGGATCGGCGGCACCTGCTCGGCCGTGATAGCGGCCGGCACCGGCACGGCGGGCGTTTCGGCCGGTGTGTCCTGTGCCATTGCGGGTATCGCGACGGTCGAAAGAAGCGCGCACAGCGCGGTCAGTCTGCTCATGTGGTCTGTGTCCCAGGCTTTGCGGATCAGGCGATCCGCGAAAGCCGTGGGTCTAATGCGGCACCCGGACGCGTGCAATCGACTAGAAAGCGGCCATGGCGACGGTCGACTCGGTCGCCGTGTTCCCGCTTGGCGCGCCGCGACCGGTCACCTTTGCGAAGGTCTCGGCATAGCGCGGATGCTCGGTGCCCATCAGCTTGTCCCACCAGGTGAAATAGAGGCCGTAGTTCTTGTTGAAGCCGCCGCTGTGGTGGAGGTCGTGGTGCGTCGTCGTGTTGATCCAGCGGGTCAGCGGGGTCGAAAGCCACCAGCGCGGGTGCAGCTCGAAACCGGCGTGGCCCATCGCGTTGCGGAAGATCTGGAACATGAGCCAGGCCAGCACGACTTCGCCGGGGGTCGGCACGAAGAACAGCCATAGCGGAGCGAAGAGCGCCATCACCAGCGCCTCGGGGATGGCGAAGCTGTAGGCTGCCCACGGCGTCGGCGTGATCGACCGGTGATGGGGCAGGTGGAACCAGCGGAACAGCAAGCGGTGGTGCATTGCCCGGTGCACCCAGTAGAAGTAGGCGTCGTGCGCGACGATCATCGCCGCGGCGAGCCCGAGGTAGGCGGGCCAGCTGTACGATACGTCCAGCCGCTGGAGCACGCCTTCCTGCACGCCCCAGAACACGAAGCTGCCGACCACCGCATAGACCGCGACCGCCTGGATTGACTGGAGCACCTCGCGTCGGCGGTCGCTCCATCGCGCGTGCCGGGTCTGGATGCGGCGACCCGCAAAGCGGCTGCGGGCAATGACCCAGATGACTACGCTGACGCTCCCCGCAGCGATCAGGTAGCGGACGAAATCGAAAGTGAAGAATTCCAGTCCCCGTTCGGAGAGGACGTCGAGGGGGACGAAACCGGTATCGAGCATGACAGCACCTTCATCGGGCAGTTGGCGTTGACGGGCCCTCTGCCGCCGGCAGCTCGCAGCATCCTCGCATTTGCCGAAATCGGCTAGCCGATTTCGGAATCGGCCAGCGCCCGGTCGCGCCAGGCGCTCGGTGTCGTGCCCTCGGCATCACGAAAGGCGCGATTGAAGGGACCCAGAGAACCGAAACCGGCATCGAGCGCAATCGTCAGGATCGGTACTTCGCGTTGCCCCGGGTCGGCGAGCGCCGCGCGCACCTCGTCGAGCCGATAGCTGTTGAGGAACTGCGGGAAATTGCGATGGCCCAGCGTGCCGTTGATCGCGCGGCGAAGCCGATACTCGGGCTCTCCCAGTTGCGCCGCCAGCGCTGCGATCGTGAGCCCCTCGTCCCGGTAGGGTTTCTCGGCCGCCATGTGGGCGCGCAGGCGCTCGACAAGCGGCTGGTAGTCGGTGGAAGACGTACCGTGCTCGACCGCCGAACGTTGTGGCGGGCCGAACAGGTCCGACCGGCGGGTGCCGAACATCCGCGCGCAGAAGGCGAACGTCAGCGCGGTGACGCCGAATTCGATGAGCGAGCGCGAGATATCGGGAAGGGCACCCAACGAGACCAGCGTTTCGAGACCGACAATGGCGATCACGAACGCGCCGATCACTCCGACCAGCCGCGTGCGCAGGCGGCGACGCACCTCGACGAGATCGTCGGCGCGTCCCCGCCAGGCGATCCACAGTCCGGCCAACGCATAGGCCGCCATGCTCACGCGCAGGACCAACTGCAGCCAAAGGGTCGCCGGTTCGCGGTACGAGCCTTGGGCATAGATGAGCACCACGATGGCGAGCAGCCACGGCACCCCGAGCCAGGCAGCGAGCGGAATCCGCCGCTCGTCGCCGAACCACGCGCGGGCAAACAGGTAGAACCAGGCTGATGTCGTCACCGACACCGAATCGAACGCTGCATTCAGCATCGAGGGGAAAGGATCGTTCGGAATGGTCGCGAGCACGTGTCCCGCGATCGCCACGTTCATCGCCACCGCGATCCGGGCGGCAAGCACGGTGCGATGGTCGCGCAGCAAGATCCAGCTCCACAGCGCCAGGAGCGCCAGCGTGCCGCCGCGGGCGAGCATGTCGGAGAGGACGAATCCGGTCATGCCGGCACGATCTCCGGCTCTTCGACCTCCGCCTGCTGACGCGCCCACATCTCGGCATAGAGACCGTCCAGGCGCAGCAGTTCGGCATGCTTCCCGCTTTCGGCGAGCCTGCCCGATTCGAGCACGAGGATGCGGTCGGCGTCGGCGATGGTCGAAAGCCGGTGCGCGATGCTGATCGAGGTGCGGTGCTCGCTGACCCGGTGGAGGGTGGCCAGGATGTCCTGTTCGGTGCGGCTGTCGAGGGCGCTGGTGGCCTCATCGAGAAGAAGGATCGGTGGATCCTTCACGAGCGTGCGGGCGATCGCGACGCGCTGCTTCTCGCCGCCCGACAGCTTGAGGCCCCGCTCACCGACTTCCGTTTCGAAGCCCTGCGGCAGGCTTTCGATGAAGGGGAGGATCGCCGCCCCATTCGCCGCGCGCACAATATCCTCGTGGGTGGCGCCGTCGCGGCCATAGGCGATGTTGTAGCCGATGGTGTCGTTGAACAGCACGCTGTCCTGCGGGACGATCCCGATGGCGGCGCGCAGCGAATCCTGCGTGACCCTGGCGATGTCCTGTCCGTCGATCCGGATTCGCCCTGCCCACGGATCGTAGAAGCGGAACAGCAGCCGGGCGATCGTGCTCTTGCCCGCGCCCGATGGACCGACGATCGCGTAGTGCGCACCCGCCGGCACCTCGAACGACAGTCCGTGGAGGATCGTGCGATCGCGCTCGTAGCCGAAAACGACGTCCTCGAAGGCAACGGTCGGCCTTGCGATGACCAGCGCGGGCGCGCCGGGTACGTCGGAAACCTCGACATCGGTGTCGATCAGCTTGAACATGGCCGCCATGTCGATGAGCCCCTGGCGGATCGTGCGATAGACGAAGCCGAGCATGTCCAATGGGCGGAACAGCTGCGTCAGGTAGGTCTGCACCGCCACCAGGTCGCCGACCGTCAGGCGCCCCTTGCTCCACTGCCAGACGCTGAACGCCAGGGCGAACAGCATCAGCGCGTTCATGATCAGCGACTGGACGATGTTGAGCACGCCCAGCGAGTTTTCCGACTTGATCGCCGCCTTGGCGTAGGCGCTGGCGGCGTTGCCGTATCGTTCCCGCTCGCGCGCTTCGGCGCCGAAGAACTTGACCGTCTCGTAATTGAGCAGGGAATCGACGGCGCGGGCCAGCGCCGTTCCATCGAGGTCGTTCATCTTCTTGCGCAGCGCGGTGCGCCATTCGGTGATCCAGCGGGTGGCGGCGATGTAGACGACGACCGTCGCAGCGGTCGCGGCGACCAGCGGCCAGCCGAACATCAGGTAGAAGATCACCCCGACGGCCAGCAGTTCGACGATGGTCGGGGCGATGTTGAAAAGGAGGAAATAGAGCATCGAATCGATGCTCTTGGTCCCGCGCTCGATCGTCTTGGTGATCTCGCCCGTGCGGCGCGACAGGTGGAAGCGGAGCGACAGCTTGTGCAGGCGTGAGAAGGTATCCTCGGCCAGCACACGGGTCGCTTCCTGGCCGACGCGCTCGAACACGATGTTGCGTATGTTGTCGAACGTGCCGCCCAGCAGACGTCCGGCGACGAAGGCGATGACGAAGCTCATCGCGACCCACATCAGCGGATCGCCCTCGGCGGCCATCGTGTCGACCACCTTCTTCATCGCGAGCGGCGTCGCGAGCACGACTGCCTTGGCGAGCAGGACCAGCACCAGCGCCACTACGATCCGCGTGCGCAGATCGCCGCGACCCTGCGGCCAGAGATAGGGCAGGAAGCGCCGAAGCGTGGCCCAGCCGTCGTAGTCGGGCGGCGTCGGCGGGGTCTGGTCGGGCGGCATCGCGACCCATGTGGGCGGCGGCGCAGGGTTAGGCAAGCGTGGGGCTTCGACCGGGAGCGGGCGTCAGAGCCGCTTCATGTCGTCGCGCAATTCGACCGGCATGGAGCGGAGCGATCCCTTGGGCAGGTCGAACAGGACGGTACGCTCGGCAAAGTCGATCGCCACGCGGTCGAACAGGCGCAGGTCCTCGATGCCCAGAACCATCGCCGGCTTGGCGCCCAGGCCGAGCGCGGCAAAGGCGGGGGCGTCGGCATAGCTGACCGACAGGCCCTCCAGCGTCAGGCCCCGTCCGCCCTGGGCGCCGATCCGCAGCGTGCGCGCGATGTCGAGCCGGCCGGTGATCTCGGTGCCGGTAACGTCGGTCGAGGTCACTTCCTTGCCGCGCCGCGCGCGCAGGCGCGTTTGCAGCGCGAGATTGCCGATCGATCCTTGCGAGCCGGTGTCGATCACGACCGCGGTTCGGACCCCGTCGATCTCCGCGTCGGTGATGATCAGGCGCCCCAGCTTGTTGCGCGCGCGCACGACGATCTCGTAGCCGCGATTGCCACCCAGTGCCTTGGCATCGTCGACAGCGATGCTGTCGGCGCGAAAGTCGATCAGCACGCGCAGGTCCTGCAGCGAATCGAGGCCCAGTATTCCATCGGCGCCGATGTGCTGCGCTTCGAGCATGGGGACGTGCAGGTTGTCGAACATCCGCGAGGCCAGTTCGAGCCCGTCGAGTCGGACCAGGTTCACGCGCTTGCGGGCAGCCATGCCGACGACGGTGGCCTGGCCGAGCGAGGGCAGTTGCAGCCGCTCGCCAAGATGGCGGCTGACCACGGTCGCCTGCGAGCCGGTGTCGATCATAAAGCGGAAGGGCCCCTTGCCCTCGATCGTGACGGGCACGGTCATGCGATTGTAGCGGTCGGCGTCTCCGGCCACGACCTCTCCCGGGGCGGCCTGGGGTTCGCCGTCGATAAGCGTGTAGGGCCGGTCTTCGGCCACGGGAGGTGCGGCAGCACCGAGCAGCAGCGCCAAGGTTATGCTGGCGATCGCGGCCGGACGGTTGGCCATGACGGATTCCTCTCGCCAGCACGATAGCACGGGCGCGGGGTCCGCGCCACGCGCATCAGGCCGGGGAAAGTTCGCGCCGTGTCAGGAAGGCGATGATCTCGCCAACGGTGTCGCGCGCGATGAGGACCAGCGCCGCCAGGTATGTGGCGGCACCGATCGATGCCAGCACGGCCAGCTCGGCCGGAGGCGGCATCGCCGGGAGCGCGGCGCGCGCGGCGGTGACCACTGCGACCATGATCGCCGTCGATAATATGGCGGGGGCAAGCGCCCGCGCCAGGTCGCGCCATCGCACGCCGATCTGCGGCAGGGTAAGCGACCAGGTAAAGACAAGGAGGGCCGGTGCCCCGATCCACCAGGCGGCGACGAGGCCCCATGGCCCAGCCTCCACTCCGACCAGGAACAGGAACGGGAAAAGCACCGCGCCCGCGCCATTGGTGGCCATGTAGGTTTGCGGCCTGCCCATCCCGTTGGTCGCGGGGCTGCAGACGATCTGCAGGGCGAACGCCGGCATGGCGAGCGCCAGCCCTCCCGCGATGGGCGCCATCTCGGCCCATTTCTCGCCGAACAGAGTGAGGACGGCGGGCCCGGACACCAGCGCGAGGCCAAGGTACGCGGGCATGACCACGAGCGCGACCATCCGCTGTATGCGCAGGAAGAAGGGCCCCAGCGGCTGGCGCGTCTTGTAGAGTTCGGAATAGGTCGGGAAGGCGACCTCGTTGATCGGCGGCAGGAATCGCCCGGTGATGATCAGGGTGAGGAACAGCGCCTCGGCATAGAGACCAAGCTCGTGCGGTTCGAAACTGCGCCCGGCAATCACGATGTCGGCCTGGCTCTGCACGATCCAGAGGAACTGGCAGAGCGTCAGCGCTCCTCCGAAGGTGAAGAGATCGCCCGCTCCGCGGAAGTCGAACACCGGGCGGACGAGCAACCGGGCCGCGAGCGTCATCCCGATCGCGCGGGTCGTGAACATCGCCACCGGTGCCCAGACCAGCGCCCAGACGCCGAATCCCTGCCATGCGAGGACAAGCGCCGTCGTCGCCCCCACGACCGCGCAACCGAGATTGACGAGGCCCTGACTGCGAAACTCGATCCGCCGTGCGAGCAGTTCCTGCGGAAGCGCCGCGAATGGGATGGTGAGGAAGATGAAGGCCTGCACCCGCAGCATGTCGGCGACCAGCGGCTCGCCGTAATACCGGGCCGCGTATGGGGCCAGCAGCACCTGGGCCAACGCGAGGCTGCCGTTGAGCAGAAGGAGCATCCCGAACACCTGCCCGATCCGCCGCTCGTCGAGCCTGTCGGTCTGGATGAGCGAGGTCGCGAAGCTCTGGCCGTTGAGGAACGCCAGCGCGGTGACGACCGCCTGGGTCATGGCGTAGAGTCCGTAGTCCGCGGGGACCAGCAACCGCACGACGAGGATCGTGGAGGCCCACGTGATCGCCTGCGCCAGCACCTGCGTGCCCCATCGCCACGCGAGCGCGCTGCGCACGCGCTCGGCCAGGCCTGAAGCGGGTCGCGGCTGGACTTCGGTGGTCGCAGGTGCGGGGTTGGTAACGGACATTTCGCCGCGCGTGATACGCGGGAAAGGTGAAGATTTGCCGAGGAGAGCTCAGCAGCAATGCGACTCTGGGAAAAGGTTATCGAAAGGTGGGCGCGATTCGGCCCCCAAAGCCCCCGGAGAGGCGCATTCCCGCGAAAAAACCCTTGGAAAACAGCGACAGCAGGCGGCCACGAAATAAAATTGCAAAAAGGCGTTGACCCGACTCAGAGCCCTCCATATATGGCCCCTCACCGACGCGGTGCTGACGGTTTTCGGACTGCCTCACTCGCTCGGTCGCCAACATAGTCGGATAGCCGGTCCCCCGGTGTAAATCGGGGATACCATCGCTGTCCGCCTTATAATGTTGAGTGGCTCTTTGACATCGTTGGTTTTTGATGAAGGGACATGTGGGCGACGGCGCCAGGTCCGGGGGTTTTAAGGCTCCGGATACCTGTTAAAACAAGCCGATTGCCACATCCTGATCGCCTCCACGGCGGTCTTGATGATGCATGTTCATTCGTATCCATTACGTTTGACAGTGCAGGTATCGGCTCCTTGAAGCTCTTGCTTGTCGGTCTGACGATCCTCGGATCGTGGCTGATAGGTGAGTGACACAAACTTGAGAGTTTGATCCTGGCTCAGAACGAACGCTGGCGGCATGCCTAACACATGCAAGTCGAACGAGACCTTCGGGTCTAGTGGCGCACGGGTGCGTAACGCGTGGGAACCTGCCTTTAGGTTCGGAATAACTCCCCGAAAGGGGTGCTAATACCGGATAATGTCTTCGGACCAAAGATTTATCGCCTTTAGATGGGCCCGCGTAGGATTAGCTAGTTGGTGGGGTAAAGGCCTACCAAGGCGACGATCCTTAGCTGGTCTGAGAGGATGATCAGCCACACTGGGACTGAGACACGGCCCAGACTCCTACGGGAGGCAGCAGTGGGGAATATTGGACAATGGGCGAAAGCCTGATCCAGCAATGCCGCGTGAGTGATGAAGGCCTTAGGGTTGTAAAGCTCTTTTACCAGGGATGATAATGACAGTACCTGGAGAATAAGCTCCGGCTAACTCCGTGCCAGCAGCCGCGGTAATACGGAGGGAGCTAGCGTTGTTCGGAATTACTGGGCGTAAAGCGCACGTAGGCGGCGATTCAAGTCAGAGGTGAAAGCCCGGGGCTCAACCCCGGAACTGCCTTTGAAACTAGATTGCTAGAATCCTGGAGAGGCGAGTGGAATTCCGAGTGTAGAGGTGAAATTCGTAGATATTCGGAAGAACACCAGTGGCGAAGGCGACTCGCTGGACAGGTATTGACGCTGAGGTGCGAAAGCGTGGGGAGCAAACAGGATTAGATACCCTGGTAGTCCACGCCGTAAACGATGATAACTAGCTGTCCGGGTTCATGGAACTTGGGTGGCGCAGCTAACGCATTAAGTTATCCGCCTGGGGAGTACGGTCGCAAGATTAAAACTCAAAGGAATTGACGGGGGCCTGCACAAGCGGTGGAGCATGTGGTTTAATTCGAAGCAACGCGCAGAACCTTACCAGCCTTTGACATCCCGGTCGCGGATTAGAGAGATCTTTTCCTTCAGTTCGGCTGGACCGGTGACAGGTGCTGCATGGCTGTCGTCAGCTCGTGTCGTGAGATGTTGGGTTAAGTCCCGCAACGAGCGCAACCCTCGTCCTTAGTTGCCATCATTCAGTTGGGCACTTTAAGGAAACTGCCGGTGATAAGCCGGAGGAAGGTGGGGATGACGTCAAGTCCTCATGGCCCTTACAGGCTGGGCTACACACGTGCTACAATGGCGGTGACAGTGGGCAGCAAACTCGCAAGGGTGAGCTAATCTCCAAAAGCCGTCTCAGTTCGGATTGTCCTCTGCAACTCGAGGGCATGAAGGCGGAATCGCTAGTAATCGCGGATCAGCATGCCGCGGTGAATACGTTCCCAGGCCTTGTACACACCGCCCGTCACACCATGGGAGTTGGGTTCACCCGAAGGCGTTGCGCTAACTCGCAAGAGAGGCAGGCGACCACGGTGGGCTTAGCGACTGGGGTGAAGTCGTAACAAGGTAGCCGTAGGGGAACCTGCGGCTGGATCACCTCCTTTCTAAGGATACGGCCGAAAGCGCCGGGACTTGCTCCCGGAAGTGCTTCGTCCTTTCCAAAGAACACTGCCGTCGTCCTCATGTCCTTTCATCACTGGAAAATCACCGCGGGCTTGCCTTGCGTGTGACGCCTGAGCTGGCTCACGCCCTCGCGGCCTTTCGGCCGGCAGGGCTAGCGTGGGCCTGTAGCTCAGTTGGTTAGAGCGCACCCCTGATAAGGGTGAGGTCAGAGGTTCAAATCCTCTCAGGCCCACCACCTCTTGTCGCTTACGGGGCCTTAGCTCAGCTGGGAGAGCACCTGCTTTGCAAGCAGGGGGTCATCGGTTCGATCCCGATAGGCTCCACCAGCGATTGAGGTGTAGACTTTGCGTCGCTTTCCAGGATGAAACGAAAAGCTATCCGGCTTCGGTCGGTAGTGGGCGGATCTGCCGCCCGCGTCTTTGACATTGTGAATGGGTTTTTAATCGATGCCGTGGCGCATGACGCCGCAGGTCTACGGACGTGCGGAGTGATGCGACACTTTACAGATGTAATATCTGGCTGAGATTATCCTCCGCGCCATCGAAAGGCGTCAGGCTTTTATGCAGGCCTGTCGTTGATGGTGTGGATTCTCAAGCGTGAGGTAAGAGCATTTGGTGGATGCCTTGGCACATACAGGCGATGAAGGACGTGGCACGCTGCGATAAGCGTCGGGGAGTTGTGAGCAAACTTTGATCCGGCGATTTCCGAATGGGGAAACCCACCCTCACCATTTCCTATCGATCGAGCTTCGGCTCGGGCGGTAAGAGGTGGATAGGGTATCACCGAAGTGAATATATAGCTTTGGTGAAGCGAACCCGGGGAACTGAAACATCTCAGTACCCGGAGGAAAAGACATCAACCGAGATTCCGTTAGTAGTGGCGAGCGAACGCGGACCAGGCCAGTGCCTTCATTTCAACTAGCAGAACACTTTGGAAAGAGTGGCCATAGCGGGTGACAGCCCCGTATGCGAAAGTGATGATGAAGGACTCGAGTAGGGCGGGACACGTGAAATCCTGTCTGAACATGGGGGGACCACCCTCCAAGCCTAAATACTCGTATGTGACCGATAGCGAACAAGTACCGTGAGGGAAAGGTGAAAAGCACCCCGATTAGGGGAGTGAAACAGTACCTGAAACCGAATGCTTACAAGCAGTGGGAGCTTCTTTAGGGAGTGACCGCGTACCTCTTGCATAATGGGTCAGTGACTTAGTGTATCATGCAAGCTTAAGCCGATAGGTGTAGGCGTAGCGAAAGCGAGTCTGAATAGGGCGACTGAGTATGATGCATTAGACCCGAACCCCGGCGATCTAGGCATGGCCAGGTTGAAGGTGCGGTAACACGCACTGGAGGACCGAACCGGTGAATGTTGAAAAATTCTCGGATGAGCTGTGTTTAGGGGTGAAAGGCCAATCAAGCCGGGAAATAGCTGGTTCTCCGCGAAATCTATTGAGGTAGAGCGTCGGACGTATGCCGATGGGGGTAGAGCACTGGATGGGCTAGGGCTGCGCGAGCGGTACCAAACCTAACCAAACTCCGAATACCATCGAGTCTTATCCGGCAGACAGACGGCGGGTGCTAAGGTCCGTCGTCAAAAGGGAAACAGCCCTAACCTACAGCTAAGGTCCCCAAGTCATCACTAAGTGGGAAAGCATGTGGGAATCCCAAAACAACCAGGAGGTTGGCTTAGAAGCAGCCATCCTTTAAAGAAAGCGTAACAGCTCACTGGTCTAAATAAGGGTTCCTGCGGCGAAGATGTATCGGGGCTAAAGTGATGCACCGAAGCTTAGGGTTCAGAATTTATTCTGAGCGGTAGCGGAGCGTTCCGTAAGCGAGTGAAGCCGAAGGGTAACCGACGGTGGACGTATCGGAAGTGCGAATGCTGACATGAGTAGCGACAAAGAGGGTGAGATGCCCTCTCGCCGAAAGACCAAGGGTTCCTGCGCAACGCTAATCGGCGCAGGGTGAGCCGGCCCCTAAGACGAGCCCGAAGGGGGTAGTCGATGGGAACCACGTTAATATTCGTGGGCCTGGAGATGTGTGACGGATCGCGGAAGTTGTTCGACCTTATTGGATTGGTCGGGCCTCCAAGCGGTTCCAGGAAATAGCCTCTCCGTATAGACCGTACCCGAAACCGACACAGGTGGTCAGGTAGAGTATACCAAGGCGCTTGAGAGAAGTATCCTGAAGGAACTCGGCAAATTGCCTCCGTACCTTCGGAAGAAGGAGGCCCCGTTATTGCGCAAGCAGTAGCGGGGGGCACAGGCCAGGGGGTAGCGACTGTTTAGCAAAAACACAGGACTCTGCTAAGTCGGCTTCAAGACGACGTATAGGGTCTGACGCCTGCCCGGTGCTCGAAGGTTAAGAGGAGGAGTGCAAGCTCCGAATTGAAGCCCGAGTAAACGGCGGCCGTAACTATAACGGTCCTAAGGTAGCGAAATTCCTTGTCGGGTAAGTTCCGACCTGCACGAATGGCGTAACGACTTCCCCACTGTCTCCAGGATATGCTCAGCGAAATTGAATTCTCCGTGAAGATGCGGAGTACCCGCGGTTAGACGGAAAGACCCCGTGCACCTTTACTGCAGCTTCAGAGTGGCATTAGGAAAGAGTTGTGTAGCATAGGTGGGAGGCTTTGAAGCGTTGGCGCCAGCCGACGTGGAGCCATAGGTGAAATACCACCCTGCTGTTTTCTGATGTCTAACCACGCACCGTTAGCCGGTGTTGGGACCCTCTGTGGCGGGTAGTTTGACTGGGGCGGTCGCCTCCTAAAGAGTAACGGAGGCGCGCGATGGTAGGCTCAGGACGGTTGGAAACCGTCTGCAAGAGTGCAATGGCATAAGCCTGCCTGACTGCGAGATTGACGAATCGAGCAGAGACGAAAGTCGGTCATAGTGATCCGGTGGTCCCTCGTGGAAGGGCCATCGCTCAACGGATAAAAGGTACGCCGGGGATAACAGGCTGATGATTCCCAAGAGCTCATATCGACGGAATCGTTTGGCACCTCGATGTCGGCTCATCACATCCTGGGGCTGGAGCAGGTCCCAAGGGTTTGGCTGTTCGCCAATTAAAGTGGTACGTGAGCTGGGTTCAGAACGTCGCGAGACAGTTTGGTCCCTATCTGCCGTGGGCGTCGATTGTTGAGAGGAGTTGCCCCTAGTACGAGAGGACCGGGGTGAACATACCTCTGGTGTACCTGTCATTCCGCCAGGAGTGCAGCAGGGTAGCTATGTATGGACGGGATAACCGCTGAAAGCATCTAAGCGGGAAGCCTCCCTCAAGATAAGCAATCATCGAACCGTCGTAGACCACGACGTTGATAGGCCGGGTGTGGAAGTACAGTAATGTATGGAGCTAACCGGTCCTAATAGTTCTGTTCGCGCTTGATGAATCCCACCATCAACGACAGTCCTGGGTCTTTGGCCTGAGAACTGCTGTTGAGGAGGATCGTCCAGCCAGACGCTCATCTAATACCAACAGTGCATCGATTAAAACCCGCGCTCCGCCGGCTCTATTGCTTGGTGGCCATAGCGTCTGTGACCCACCCGATCCCATCTCGAACTCGGCCGTGAAACCGGACAGCGCCGATGGTACTAACGCTCAAGCGTTGGAAGAGTAGGTCGTCGCCAGGCATTACAGCCGGCGGGGCGCGGGAAATAACCCATTCACGATTTCAAAAAGCCGCTGCCGGCCTGTCCGAGCGGCGGCTTTTGCGTCTCTGGCGGTAACGCTTGCGACGGAGCGCCGAACGGCTCCGCAGGAGTCGCAAGGCCGAACGGCCGCCCGAGCTTATGCGAGGGAAGCCAAGGATGTGGAAGCATCCGCCGGCGCTTGAGGCGATACAAATAGGTGCCGCGGGGTGGAGCAGTCCGGTAGCTCGTCAGGCTCATAACCTGAAGGTCGTTGGTTCAAATCCAACCCCCGCAACCACCGTTTTGCCGAGTTGCCTCGGCTGCAAGAGCCCCGCTGGACCAGCGGGGCTTTTTCTGTTCGTGTCTCCGTGGGGCGCAGGGTCGTTCGGGTCTTTATCGGACGTGCGCATCGGGACACTTTTCCGGACCGGAGCCAGCAACCGGTTGGGTTCGCCGTCCGTGGCTGATAGGGGCCGCGCGCCATGATCACGATTGACAACATCACCGTGCGGCTGGGCGGGCGTGCCATCCTGCAGGATGCCTCGGCAGCGATTCCGCGAGGCGCCCGGATCGGACTGATCGGGCGCAACGGGGCCGGCAAGTCGACGCTGATGAAGGCGCTGATGGGCGAGATCGAGCCGGATCAGGGTTCGATCGAGATTCCACGCCGCGCGCGCGTGGGATATATCGCGCAGGAAGCGCCGAGCGGATCGATCACTCCGTTCGACGCCGTGCTGGCGGGCGATGCGGAGCGCGCGCTCCTGCTGGAGGAGGCGGAAACATGCACCGACATGGACCGGCTCGGCGACGTGCACGACCGCCTGCTGGCGATCGACGCCTATGCCGCACCCTCGCGGGCAGCGATCATCCTGACCGGTCTCGGCTTCGACGAGGAGATGCAGGCCCAGCCGCTCGATACGTTTTCCGGTGGCTGGAAGATGCGTGTCGCGCTGGGCGCCCTGTTGCTGTCGAACCCCGACATCATGCTGCTCGACGAGCCGTCCAACCACCTCGACCTCGAGGCGACGCTCTGGCTCGAAAGCTTCCTCAAGGCTTACCAAGGGACCCTCGTGGTCATCAGCCACGAGCGCGACCTGCTCAACAACGTGGTCACGGCGATTCTTCACCTGCAGAACGGCCAATTGACGCTGTATCCGGGTGGGTACGATGCCTTCGAACAGCAGCGCGCGGAGCGAGCCGCGCAGCTCGCGGCGGCAAAAGCGGCACAGGATGCCCAGCGGGCGCGGCTGCAGGACTATGTGGCGCGCAACAGCGCCCGCGCGTCGACCGCCAAGCAGGCGCAATCGCGCGCCAAGATGCTGGCGAAGATGCAGCCGATCGCGGCGGTGCTCGAGGATCCGAGCCTCAGCTTCGATTTCCCGAGCCCCGACGAGATGCGGCCGCCGCTGATCACACTCGATCTCGCGGCGGTGGGCTACGATGAAACGCCGATCCTCCAGCGGCTCAACCTCAGGATAGACCCCGACGACCGGATCGCCCTCCTGGGCCGGAACGGCAACGGCAAGACCACGCTCGCGCGTCTGCTCGCCGCCCAGCTCGCGCCGATGGACGGGGCGATGCAGGCATCGGGCCGGATGCGAGTGGGCTATTTCACGCAGTACCAGGTCGAGGAGCTGTCGAGCGAGGGCACCCCGCTCGATCACATGACGCGCGCGATGGAGGGTGCCTCGCCCGGCGCGGTGCGTGCGCAGCTCGGTCGGTTCGGTTTCTCCGGCCACCGGGCAACGGCTCGGATCGGGACGCTTTCGGGCGGCGAGCGCGCGCGGCTGGCGCTGGCGCTCATCACCCGCGACGCGCCGCACCTGCTGATCCTCGACGAACCGACCAACCACCTCGACGTCGATGCGCGCGAGGCGCTGGTGCAGGCGCTCAACGCGTTCGATGGCGCGGTCATCCTGATCAGCCACGACCGGCACATGGTCGAATTGACGGCGGACCGGCTCGTCCTCGTCGACGGCGGTACGGCGCAGGAATACGCCGGCAGCATCGAGGACTACATCGACTTCATCCTCGGCCGGAACCAGCCGCGCGACAGCGGCAACGGCAAGCCGAAGAAGGACAAGCGCGCATCGGCCAAGGATCGCGAGGCGGTGCGCCTGGCGCGGAGCAGCGTGACCGCAAGCGAGAAGGCGATCGCCCGATTGCAGGGCAGGCTCTCGGCGCTCGACGCGTCGCTGGCGGCCCCGTCGACTGGCAGCAAGTCCCCCGGCGATCTGATGCGCGAGCGGGCGACCGTCGCGGCCGAACTGGAAGAGGCCGAGGCGCAGTGGCTCGACGCGCAGGAGACGCTGGAAAAGGCCGAGGCCTGACAACCATGCGCACCCGCCTCAGCGTCTGCGCGCGCAAGCGGCGCTTCGGCTCGGCGGACGAGGCCATCGCGGCGACGGCGCAAACCGACCTGCGGCATTACCGCTGCGACCGCTGCGGCGCGTTCCACCTCACCAGCCGCCGCAAGGGCAAGCGCATTCCGCGCCCCGGGATCCGCATGGACGCCGCACGGTGAGCGGGATCATCCTCTTCAACAAGCCCTACGGCGTGCTCTCTCAGTTCACCGACGAGCGGCAGGGCGCCCCGCGGCCCACGCTGGCGCAGTTCATCGACGCGCCGGGGTTCTATCCGGCGGGTCGGCTCGATTACGATAGTGAGGGCCTCATGGTTCTCACCGACGACGGGCGGTTGCAGGCGCGCATCGCCGATCCGCGCTTCAAGCTCGCGAAGACCTACCTTGCGCAAGTCGAAGGGGAACCGGACGACGCTGCGCTGGAGGCACTGCGGCGCGGCGTGCGTCTCAAAGACGGCCAGACCCGGCCCGCGCAGGCCGAGCGGATAACCGAGCCCTCGCTTTGGCCGCGCGACCCGCCGATCCGGTTCCGCAAGTCCGTGCCCGACAGCTGGCTGCGCCTGACGATCACCGAAGGGCGTAACCGGCAGGTCCGCCGGATGACCGCCGCGGTCGGCCATCCCACCTTGCGCCTCGTCCGCTGGTCGGTCGGCGAATGGACTTTGGACGGGCTGGCCACCGGGGAATGGCGGCGGGCTTGACGGCGACCGTCAGTCGGGGTCGCTCACGGCCAGCGCGCCGCGATTGACGAGGTCGGCGATCAGGTGGACGATTTCCGGAGGCGCCAGGTCTTCGGCTTCCGCGACGAAGCACGGCCCGGCGCACAACCGCTCCGCAAACGCCGCCGCCGGGCCGTGGCAGTGATAGGAAGCGCCATCGACGAACAGGGTCACCGCTTCGCCCGCCTGCCGGACGAACGAGAACCGGCTTGCGGGATTGCGGTCGAGGGTGACGCCAGCGCCGCCCCCAGCCAGGTCGGCGGCGGTCATCTGCTCGTCGGGTGCCCAGTCCAGCCGATCGTCCTTTGGCTGCGTGACGTACCGGCCGAACCACGACGCGAACGCCGCCCGGTCCGCCAGCGCGCCCAGGGCCATGTCCTGCAAGCGCGCCAGCGCCGTGGCGGAAATCTCGCCGGGATGGGCATCGGCGGACAGGTCGGGATCGGTGTAGCGATCGTCCTCGCCAAGTGTGTCGATCACGTGATCGGCCCATGCGGAAACGAGATCGCCGCGCGACGGCGCACGGAAGCCGACCGAATAGGTCATGCAGTCGTCCTCCACCGCCACCCCGTCGTGCGCGAAGCCGGGCGGGACGTAGAGGACGTCTCCGGGTTCGAGCACCCATTCCTCGTGCGCCTCGAATTCGGCGAGCAGGCGCAAGCCGTCGTGCGGAAGCAAGGGAGCGGTATCGTCGCAGCGCGGACCGACCCGCCAGCGCCGCCGGCCCAGTCCTTGGACCAGGAACACGTCGTACTGGTCGAAATGCGGGCCTACCCCGCCGCCGGCGACCGCATAGCTGACCATCACGTCGTCGATCCGCCAGTCGGGGATGAAACGGAAGGGCTCGATCAGCGCGGCCACTTCGGGCACGTGGTGGTCGACCGCCTGGAGGAGCAGGGTCCACGGAGAGCCGCCGAGCTCGCCGAACCGGGTCGCAGCGATGGGGCCGTGCTCCAGTTCCCACTCGCCCGGACCCGGTTGCCGCACGAGCCGCGATTCGACCTCGGCCTCGCAAGCGAGGCCCGCCAGTTCGTCGGGCTCGAGCGGATTGGACCAGTCGGTGAAGGCATTGCGGATCAGAAGCGGGCGCTTCTGCCAGGTGTCGCGCAAGAACGCGGCAGCGTCGAAATCGCGCAAGGCGGGCATCAAGGCTCCAGCCGCTCGTCGGCCGCCGCCATCAGGTCCATGAAGTTGCGCGCGGCAGCGCGGTCGCTGGGGTCGGGAAACGCCACGTCGAGATCGGGCGACGCGCCGAGCATGTAGAGCACGGACCAGAGCGCGAACCGCTGACCGCGATCGCGCGACAGGCCGAAATCGACCTGCATCTTCTCGACCCCCGCATCGCGTGCGCCGGCAGGCAGGGTTTCGACGCTGTCGGTGCCGAAATAGCGGTAGAAAAGGTCGTCGAAATTCATCACATTCCCGCTACCACGACCGCGCGGCAGGGTCACGCCGGTGCGCTCGGCGATCACAATGAATGTAGTCAGGCCGCGGCCAGCACCAGCCTGAGCCGGTTTCGCCCTCCCTCGCGCGCATATGCGAATTCGCGGGACCACGCGCGGACGAGCGCAAGGCCGGTTCCTCCTCCGGATTCAGGATCCGGCCCTGCGAAACCGCGATCCGCCGTCGGATCGAAGGCGATTCCGTCGTCCTCGAGTTCGATCTGCACGCCGTCTGTCTGCAAGCTCAGAGTTAGCGCGATGGCCACACGTCCTTGTTTCGACCCGTGCCTCGCCACATTGCTCACGAGCTCTTCGATCACGATCGCCAGCCTGTCACGGTCGTCTTCCGGCAGGCCTGTCGCCTGGGCAAATTCGGCCGAGAACGCCAGTGCACTCAGGATGAGGGATTGCGGCTGGGCGCCCGGAGTGAGTTCCGACGAAAAGCGTTTTCCCGTTCCCATCGCGGTGGTATGACACACACGGTCGCATGCGGGGAGATATTCATGCGTACTTCGATCGTCGTCGCAGCCTTGGCGGTTTTCGTAACCGCCACGCCCGTCATGGCGGAGGTCGGCCGGATCAAGAGCCATGTCGGCGACGTGTCGGTGCAGCGCGGGAATCGCGTTCTGGCGGCTACCCCGGGTTTCCAGCTCGACCAGGGCGACGTGATCGTGACCGGCAAGACCGGGCGCGTCGGGATCGCTTTTCTCGACAACACCCGCATGGCGCTTGGACCCAACAGCCGGATCCGGGTGAACGAGTTCGCCTACGACCGCGCAAAGCAGACCGGTTCCTTCGTGACCAGCGTCGATCGCGGCTCGCTCGGGGTGGTTTCGGGCAATATCGCAAAGTCGAAGCGCGACGCGATGCGCGTGCGAACGCCGACCTCGATGCTCGGAGTGCGTGGCACCCGGTTCGTGGTCGAGGTCAAGTGATCCGCGGGGGGATCGCGCTGGGGGCGGCGCTGCTTGTCGGCGGCTGCGCGACCGACAGGGTGACTCTGCTCGAGAATGAAGGCGGCAACGAGACCGGATCGGTCGCGGTGCTCGCCTCCGACGGGCGGGAGACCGTGATCGATCGCGCCAACTCCCAGGCGGCCTTGCGTGACGGCGCGACGAGGGTCCGCTCGGTGAGCGAGATCAAGCCCGAGTACACCGCGGTCCTCGATTCCCTGCCGCCGCCGGTAAGGACCTTCAGCATTCCCTTCGAGTCCGGCCAGTCGGCGATCCGCGATGACCAGCGGCAGGTGCTGGAGGAGATTCGTACGGAGCTTGTCCGGCGCCCGGGCGCTCAGGTCGAGGTCGCGGCCTTCACCGATTCGATAGGGAGTGAAGAGCTCAACGCGAAGCTGTCGCTCGAGCGCGCGCAGAATGTCGCGGGCGAACTTCGCGGATACGGGTTTTCGATCGACGAAGCCGATGCCATCGGACGTGGCGAATACGAAGCCAAGGCGAAGTACGGCGACGAGGTCGAGCGCGCTGAGTTTCGCAGGGTAGACGTTATCGTCAGGTAAGGTCCGGCTTCCGACTGCCGCAGTAACGCAGCGCAACTATCGTCAGGTCGTCGCTTGGCACGGTATCGCCCTCAAATTCCCGCACCCGGTCGGCGAGGTCCTCTGCCCGCTCGCCGGCGCGCATATCACCTTCCTTCGAGAGAGCCGCGATTACCCCTTCGATGCCGAAGAACTCGAGCGCCTCGTTCTGTGCTTCGGTCGCCCCATCGGTCAGCAGCACGATGGTTTCGCCGGGGGAGAGTTTAACCGCTTCCTCGGGATAGGCGAAGTCGACGACGCAAAGCGGCGGGCCGCCGCGTAGCGGGACCGTCTCCACCGTACCGTTTGTCCGCACAAGCAAGGGATTCTCGTGGCCTGCGTTGACCAGCACGAGCGATCCGGTCGAGCAGTCAAGCATCGCGACGAGAAGGGTGACGCCCATCTCCTCGTCCGCTTCGTCCATCAGGTTGCGATTGAGCTCCTGCATCGCTTTGCCGAGTGCGCTGCCGCTGCGTCTGAGAATGCTCTTCGACAGGGCCTTCGACAGCGCCATGTAGAGCGCCGCCGGCACTCCCTTGCCAGTGACGTCCCCGATGACGATCAGCATCTGGTCCGGCCCTACCATCGCCGCGTCGTAGAAGTCGCCTCCGACCGACTTGGCCGGACGCAGGACCGCTCCCACTTCGACCCGCGGATCGAGTCCGGCGAGCCGCTCCGCGCTGGGCACCATGCCGAGCTGGATCCGCCGCGCCGCTCGCAATTCGCCTTCCTGTTCGGCGGCCGCGACCCGCTGGTCGACGAGGGCCGCCGCGAGCCGCGTGCGCTCCGCTCGGGCCAAAAGGTAGAGCGTAGTCCACATCGCGATCGTCGCGCCCGCACCGGTCAGCAGCGGCCAGACCGGGTCGAACAGCAGGTTGGCCCGATCGAACAGCAGGTAGGCGGCGAACGGGAGCGCGATCGCAATCGCGCCCGCCGGTGCGAGCAGCCAGTATCGCCGCGTGCCGCCCGCGAACAGGACGAGGACGAGCAAGGTGAGGGCCGCTCCCAGTTCGGCCCACCAGATCCACCCGGGGCGAGACAGCCAGCCTCCGGTCAATATCGCATCGACGGCCTGCGCCTGGACCAGGACGCCGATTTCCGTCGTCGACACAGGGGTTGGGACGATGTCCGAAGTGCCGTCCGCCGAAAGCCCGACGAGTACTACTTTGTTCCGCAATGCCTCGACGGGAACGTGGCCGGCCAGCACTTCGTCGGCGCGATATATCGCTGCGTCCGGAAACAGTCCCATCCTGAGTTGGAGCGAGCCCGACCGGTCGGCGGGGAGAACCTTTGGGCCGACGACGAGTGCGCCTCCCCGCCATTGCATCGCCGGGGCCTTGAGCGCGATCCTTGCGAGCTCGACGGCCATCCCCGCCATGGGGCGATCGCCCGCGACGACCGTCAGGGGAACGCGCCGCACGATGCCGTCGGAATCGGGCGGTCCGTTGATCAGAGCATGGGCGAGCGAGACATCGTCGAGTTGCGGCAGGCTGGTTAGGACCTGCGGGGTCCTGAGCGTATCGGGTGGGGGAGTGCCGGCAACTTCCGGATCGACCATCAGTTGTGCCGGGTCGATGCCGCCGGACTCCACGCCGACCCGCGGCAGCAGCACCGGTGCCGACCCCAAGACCTGCGCGAATGCCTCGTCCATGTCGGTCAGGCGTTCGATGCCTTCGACGGTATTCGCCGACAATTCGGGGTAGAGCGATGCGAATATGCGCGGCCCGAAAGCGTCCGGCGTGGGAAACAGGATGTCGAGCGCGATTGCCTTTGGTCCTGCGCGGGCGATCTGCTCGGTAAGGCGCGCCATGTGGTAGCGGGGCCAGGGCCAGGGTCCGACAGTCTCCAGGCTTGCGTTGTCGATCAGGACGACAGCCACCTGCTCGGCGGCTATCTCGCGCGGGGCCGTGCGCTGGAATGCATCGAACAGGGTCCGCCGGGTCCAGTCGCCGAGAGCCAAGCCGATCAGTAGCCCGGCGAGCCCTCCGACCAGCACGGCAAAGCCCGCCAGCCGACGGGCGCGCATCTCAAACCTCGACGCAGAGTCCGTCATAGGCGCAGACGACATCGAGAGGCGTGGTCTCGCGGGTCAGTTCCTCGTAGCGGATGCTTTCGGCGTGCATCCGTTCGATGTCGGCATCGGAGTAGGTCGGCTCGTGATGGAACAGGGCGAGTCGCTTGGCCTGCGCCTCGTGACACAGGTCGATGGCCACGACGTTCGACGAGTGGCCCCAGTCCTCCTTCATGGCGACGCTGTCGGCAAGGCTGTACATCGTATCGCAAACGACGAGATCGGCGTCGGCGAAGAAGGCCACGACATCGGCCTCGCCGTCCATGTGGTCGATCTTGTGCTCGCTGTCGGTGGAATAGACCGCAACCTTCCCTTTGCTGTCGGTAAACCGATAGCCGTAGCTGGAGTGGCTATGGTGCTGCCCAATCAGCGACACGGTCACGTCGCCGATGCGATAGTCCTGCCCGGGAGACAGCGTGCGAAACTCGATATCGGCCCGCAGGTAATCGAACGGCACGGGGAAAGAGATTTCCTCCTGCTGGCGGCGCAGCGCCTCCTCCGCATCGGCGTGACCGCCGTGGATCACGATCTTCGATCCGGGCACGAAGGCCGGCACGAAGAACGGAAATCCCATGATGTGGTCCCAGTGAAGGTGGGACATGAAGAAGTGCCATTCGCGCGCGTGGCCTTCCTGGCCGCACCGCCTGAGCGAATCGAGGCCGAACTCGCGCAGACCCGAACCCATGTCGCAGACGATGAAGGGACCGCTCCCGACGTCGACTTCGACGCAGCTCGTCGCGCCGCCATAGGTGTGCCCTTGTGCGAACGATAGTTCGCCCTCGATGAAAGCATGCGCGGCGGCAGTGTCGGCGAAAGATCGTCCCCCGGCTGCCACGAGCGCCTGAGCGATCTTGTCTCGGACGGTTTCGGCCCGGGCGGCGACCGGAAGCGAGCCTCGCGTACCCCAGAACCGTACCTGCATCGCCCCCCCTTCAAGCTTCGTCGACGAGCGCTTCTTCGACCGTCTCGAAGACGCGGAAGATCATGTCGTAACGGCTGATGGCGAGAATTTCGCGCATCGTCTCGTTCGGCCGGGCAAGCACGATCCGAGCCCCTGCTTCGCTGGCCTTGCGCTGCGCCAGCGTCAGGCCCCTGAGGCCGCGAGAGGACATGTAGGCGATTTCGGCAAGGTCGATGACGATCCGTCCGCCGTCCGCGACGCTCGCAGCAAGGCTTTCGGCGAAGAAAGTCGCCGTCGCTTCGTCGACACGTCCCGCCGGTGCGACGATGCGCGCACCGTCCCGATGCTCGGAGTTCCAGTCCAGAGAGCCCCCGCTCATGCGCCGACGTTAGGCGCTGGGCGGCGGGTTGCCTAGAGGGTCGTGTCAGCGCGGCTCAGAAAGAGCAGTCCGCACCTTCGGGCATGACTTCGCGAGCGATGGCGGAAATCTGCATCGTCAGCGATCCTTCCGACGCGAACGCGATGTTCGGTCCGAGGCCAGGCGCACAGGATTCGGTGATGATCATCTCGCGCCAGCCCTTGCCGGCGCTGAGCGCCAGTTGACGGGTCACGTCGATGGTGTTGGAGCCTACGGTCAGCTTCACTGGCTTTTCGGGTTGCGCAGGCAGATTGTAGGCGATGCGATAGGCACCGACACCGTTCCTGGGCTGGGCAAAGACGATGCTGGCGCCGGGAGCAAAGGCGATCTCGCGCGCATCCTCCTGACGCTTGCGATCGATGCCCTTGGCGGTGATGCCGCCGGCCGAGCCTCGCAGGTTGGGAAGCGCGCTGCCGCCGGCAGTCACCGTGATATCGCGTGCCAGCTTGCCGTCGACGAACCAGTCAGCCGACGGCCCGGCGCTCAGGTAACCGCACGTCTCGTCGAGCTTCGCCAACGCACCATTCGCAGTGAGCGGCAGGCCGTAGCCGACCTGGAAAAGCGCGCCTTCGGGTCCGTTGACCGGCTTGCCGTCGCACGCCGCAGGCCAGCTGAACGACAGGCGTCCGGTCGCCGGCCTCTTGCCGTAGAGTACGTCCGCGATTCCTGCGCCTTCGCTACCCGGAAGCCACGAGGCGACGAAGGCGTCCGCGGCATTGATCTCGCGATTGACCCACTTCGGGCGACCTGAAAGGAACAGCGCGACCGCGGGGATTCCCGCTGCCTCGAACTTGCGCAGGAGCGCGAGGCCTTTCTCGTCGTCGAACACGGCCGTCTTCCGGTCGCCTTCGAATTCGGCGTAAGGCGTCTCGCCGAACACGACGACGGCCACGTCGGGCTTGCTCGCGTAGCTGCCATCGGCCGAGAGCGTGGCTGAACCGCCTGCTTCGCGCGCCGCGGACGCAATTCCTGCCCAGATTGATGTCGCACCGGGGAAATAAGTTGCGTTGTCGAGCTCGAGCCCGCCCTGCCAGGTCAGCGTCCATCCTCCCGCAGCCTGCGCGATGCTGTCCGCCGCACTCCCGGCTACGAGCACTTTGGCACCGCGGGCGAGCGGCAGGACGCCGTCGTTCTTGAGCACTACCTGCGACTTCGCGACCGCCTCGCGCGCGACGGCGCGGTGTTCGGCCGAACCGAGCGTCGCATAGCGACCGCCCAGCCCGCGCATCGATGGTTTGAGCGCGCCCTTTTCGAGCAGGCCTGCGCGCAGCTTGACCCGGAGGACGCGGCCGACCGCCTCGTCGAGGCGCTCCATCGATATCGTACCGTCGCGGACCTGCCGGACGAGACTATCGTGCAGTCCCTTCCAGTCGTCGGGCACCATGTAGATGTCGAGCCCGGCATTGAGGGCCTGCGGACAGTCATCAACCTTGCAGCCGGCGATCTGGCCGTGGGCGTTCCAGTCCCCGACGACGAGCCCGGTGAAGCCCATTTCGCCACGCAGCACGTCGGTCAGCAGGGCCTTGTTCCCGTGCATCTTGACGCCGTTGATCGAGTTGAAGCTCGCCATGATCGTTTCAACACCGGCGGCGATGGCCGCGGGGTAGGGACGGGCGTGGAGCGCTTTCAATGCCTCTATGTCGCCGTTGACGTCGCCCTGGTCGACGCCTTGCGCCGTCCCGCCGTCGGCGAAGAAGTGCTTGGCGGTCGCGATCACGCGGCCATTGCCCAGGCGATCCGGATCGCCTTTCCCGCCCTGCAGTCCCTCGACCAGCGCGGCGCCAAGCTTCGCGACGATATCGGGATCTTCCGAGTAGCTCTCGTAGGTACGGCCCCAGCGGTCGTCTTGGGCGATGGCGACCGTAGGCGAGAAATTCCAGTCGATGCCGGTCGCCTCGATCTCCGCAGCGGTCGCGCTGCCGATCCGCCGGATCAGGTCGGCATCGCGCGTCGCGCCAAGGCCGATGTTGTGCGGAAAGATCGTCGCGCCGACGACGTTGGTATGGCCGTGGACGGCGTCGGTACCCCAGATCGTTGGAATGGCGGGCTCGCCCCCCGGCAAGGGCGCAACAGAGGCGTCCCACATCTCGTCGGCAAGCTTGAGCCATAGCGAGGCCGGGGCGAACTCGTCGCCATACGGTCCGCCATTGCCACCATTCAGGTAGCTGCCGAAGCGGTACCGCTCCATGTCGGCCGCCGTGAACGAGTTGATCTGAGGCTGGATGAGCTGCGCCACCTTGCGCTCGAGGCTCATGCGCGAAACGAGGTCTGCGATGCGCGCGTCTTCGTCCATCGGTGCGGCGGGCACGGCTACCGCGCTGCCGTTCTCGACCCGTGTCTGCGTACACCCTGCAGCCAGTGCCGCGAACGCGACCGCCGTCAACAAACCAACCCGCATGTGAACCTCTTCCCCGTTCTATGTGAACGTTCTCAAGCTGCCACGGCTGGGGAGGAGAATCAACCCGCGATGAGGAATTTCAGCCAGTTCGCCTGGGAACGAGGACTGCTGCCAGTGCAGCCAGTCCCGCGAGTATCGCGAACAGTCCGGGAAATCCGAACGTCGGCACCATGGCGAGCGCCAGCGCAGGCATGATCAGCGACGGCGTCGTGTTGGTAAGGTTGAACAGGCCGAGATCGCGACCGCGTCGCGCAGGCCTTGGCAGGATGCGGAGCGTCTGCGCGGAATGCAGCGCGAGAAAGACCGAACTCGCCACGCCAAACAGGCCATACGCCGCGATGGCCGGGAGCGTCCCCTGAGCGGCTGCCATCAGGCCGAGGCCAACGGCCGACACGACTGCGGAAATGGAAAGCGGTGCGAGCGGTCGGTCATGTCGGTCGGCCCAGCGCCCCACACCAAGCGCGATCGGGGCTGAAATCGCCAGCACGACACCGAACACGATCGCGGTGCTGCTGGCTCCCAGCGAGGGGTCGACCGCCCGGAACCAAAGATAAAGGAATGCAAAAAGCGCCGCTTCGGCGACCTGGAGCGACAGGCGGGCGAGCCACATGCGCGCGACCACCATCCGCGCCGGGGGCTTTGGACGAGAGTGCGTTTGGGGGTCCGCGAGGAGATCGGGATCGACCGGCGCAGGCAGCTTCGAGAAAAGGACGGGTGCAACGCAGACGGCGACAAGCACCGCAACGATCCCCGGCCTGATCTCCGCGCCTGCCAGCCCCGGCCAGGTCACGAGGGCGCCGCTGGCCGCACCCAGTGCGGGTGCGAAGGCCAGGAAGCCGCCGAGCGTTCCCTTGCGCTGGTCCGGGACGACGTCACCTGCCAGCGCCGCGAGGGGAGCAAGCATCATGTTGAGCCCGAACTGCCACAGCACGATCAGGCCGATGAGGGGCCAGAACCCGTCGACCAGGGGGAACAGCGCCAGCAACAGGCACGAAATCACCATTCCACCAGCAATCCAGCCGCGCCGGGTGCCGGTCAGGTCGCTGAGGTAGCCAAACGCGATATTGGCCACGCTCGCAGCAATGGCTCCGCAGAACGCGAGCGCCGACAGCCAATCGACAGCGCTTTCGGCACCCACCGCGTCCGCGATCCGTTCGGGCAGCAGGAGAGTGAGAAAAGGCGTGTAGGCGATGGCACCGCCAGCCCATGCGAGCGCGTAGACGGGTACGAAGCGATCGACCGACCGCAGTGAGGAGGCGGCGGTCACCGGTGCGTCAAGCGGGTGGTGCCACCGATGCCCGTTCGGCCAGCGAGCCGTGCACAGTGGTAACCCCGTCGGGCAAGGGTTCGCCCTTCTGCGCGCGAATGATCAGGTCGACTGCACAGGACACCGTTTCAGCGATCGGCTGGTCGACAGCGGTCAACGGGGGCTGCGTGAAATGCACCAGCGGGGTGTTGTCGAAGCTGATCAGCGACAGCTGTTCGGGCACCGCGATTTCCTTCGCCCGGGCGACCTCAAGAGTGGCGAGCGCCATCTGGTCGTTGCTGGCAATGATCGCGGTCGGGCGAGGCTGACGCTCGAGCAAGGCGATCGCGGCCCGCTCACCCGAGGCGTAACTGAAGTCGCCCTCGGCCAGCAGTCCGTCGGTCGATAGGCTCGCCTCGGCCATTGCTGCCTGCCAGCCGCTGACCCGCCGCGCACTCAGGCGATACTCGGGCGACCCGGCGATGAATCCGATCAGCTTGTGTCCGTGGTCGATCAGATGGCGCGTGGCGAGGCTCGCCATGCGGGTGTCGTCCATCGTGAGGGGGATTCCGTGCTTGTTCTCGCGCGAGCCGATGCGAACGAAGGGAATGCCCTGCTCGCCGAGAAATTCGACGATGCGCGGATTGTCGGAATGCGGGGGAGTAAGGATGATCCCGTCGGGCTGCAGCGCGGCGATTGCCGCCGCCAGTTCACGCTCGACGTGGTCGTCATGCGTGTCGACGAGTTCGATGATCATCCGGTAGCCGTGTTCGGCGCACTTGAGCATGCCGCCGAGCAGCATCTGGTCCACCCAGTCGGTGCCCTGCCGCGCTTGCCAGTCGGCGATGGTGCGTTCGCGGTCGTTGACGGCCAGGATGAGATAGGAGCGCGAGCCGCTCATGCGCTGGGCGGCGATCGACGGCACGTATCCCAGCCGGTCGATCGAGGCCTGAACCCGCTCCTGCATCTCGGGGCGGACGCTGGGCTCCTTGTTGATAACGCGGCTTACCGTCTGCAGCGAGACACCGGCGTCTGCTGCCACGTGCTTGATGGTAACGGCCTGGCGGCGGCGAGCCATGGTCAGGTAGTTCCCCAATTCATCGACGCGGCAAAGGCTTCGCGCATCCAAGCGTCCCTGTGCAGCGCCAACCCTAGGGCGTAGGGCCGCGTGAAGGCAACCCTGCACAACCCTCTGTCACAATCGACGGCGGGCCCGATCGTGATACGATCCGGGCCCGTCGCGATCAGTTCTGGCGTCCTCAGAAGTTGAAGCGCGCGAGGAAGGTGTAACGGCGGTCATTGCGGAACGCCGAGCGGGTTACGCGATTGCCGTCGAAGTCGATCACCTGGCTGGTCCTGGTGACCTGGTCGAGCAGGTTCACGCCTTGCACGCCGACCTTCAGGTTGTCGTTCACGGTGTAGAACAGCGATGCGTCGAGCTGTCCGCCCGATTCCTGCCAGATCGGCGAGAATGGGAAGATGTCGTCGCGCGGGGTGATCAGGAAGTCCGACCGCCAGTTGTAGGCCGCACGGGCCGAGATCGGTCCCTTTTCGTAGAACAACACCGCGTTGACAGTGTGCTTCGAGATGCCGGCCAAAGGCTGCTGCGCCGCGAACGAGCTTCGCTGACCTCCACCCGTCTGCGTATTTACGAAGTCTCCGCCGTCGACATAAGTGTATGTGAGCTGGGAACCGAGGCCGCTGAGCAGGCCGGGCAGGAAGTCGTAGGTCTGCTGGTAGGCGAGTTCCACCCCCTTCAGCGTACCGCCCGCGCTGTTGAGGGGGCCGTTGAATTCGGTCACGACCGTCGTACCGTTCGGGCTCGTGTACGAACGCAGCTCGGCACCGTTGCTCGGGATGCCCTTGATCTCCTTGAGGAACAATGACGCGGTCAGCGAGCCCACCCGGGCGAAGTACCATTCCACCGACGCGTCGTAATTCCACGAAGAGATCGGCCTCACGTTGCGGTTGCCGCTGAAGATCTGGAACAGCGGGCCGTTTGCGAGGGTACCCTCGGCGCGCAGGTCGTTGGTGTTGTCGCTGATCGAACCGCCCGAACCGAAGAGATTGAGCTCGGGACGCGTAATGCCCTTCGAGACCGCGACGCGCGCCAGCCATCCGCCACCGAAGTCGAGCTTGGCATTGAAGCTGGGCAGCCAGTGCTCGAATTCGATGTCGCGATCGTCGACCAGGGTCTCGCCGGTGAACGCTGCGACGAACTCCTGCAACCGCGCCGGGGTCAGGCCGCAATAGCCTGGCAGCGTCTGGCCGGGAGGCACGCGGGTACATGCATCCGCGACCTCGGCAACCTGCACCCGTCCGTCACGGTTTCCGCCGGGAGCCGTGTCGAAGAAAAGCGGGCTGGGGAAGCCGATCAGGCCCTGGGTGGGAACCCGGGTGCGCACGTATCGCAGGCCGATGTTGCCATCGAGCTTGGTGCCGCCTCCGAACTCGGTGCCGAAGTCGACCCGGGCATAGGCGGCCTTGGTCACTTCGCGAACGCTGTTGATTTCCGAAGGGCAGAACGGCGTGCAGGTCGGCCCGCGGCCATCGACTCCGAAGAAGGGGTTCGGCGTCTGCGAGAAGACGTTGATGGCCTGCGCCTGGCTCTTGGATGTACCCGAGAGATATTCGCCGAGGAAGTCGTCGCCGCCGAAGAAATATGCAGCTCCATTGGGAATCGGCGTGGGCGCATTGCCCCGCTGGAAGTTGTCGGCAAACGGATTGCGGACCTGCGAAAAGTTGGGGAAATCGCTGATGTAGGCACCGCCGCCGATTGCGCCTTCCTGACCCGGAAGCCCGGTGAAGAATCGGCCAGGTTGGAACGGGCAATTGGGGCCCGAATTCCAAGGCGCGCAGCCGGCGCGTCCCGCCCATGGGGCCGAAAGGTTGCCCCAGGTGCTGAAGGCCGTGTCCCGCGTCGTGCGTTCGCGATCGGACCACCGCCCGCCGACGCGCACGCTCTTGATGAAGCCGGTGTCACTGACGTCGTACTCGGCATCGAAGCGCAGGCTGTCGAGTTCGCCGTCATTGCGTTCGATGCTGTCGAGCAGGAACCAGTAGTAGGTGTAGAAGCCGCTCGAGAAGTAATCCGAGGGAGACCCTTGCGGAGCAAGAAATTCGATCTGCGGGGTCTTGCCAGTGGCATCGATCGATACGTCGGCCCAGGTGTTCATCGCACCGATGATCGAGTTGCGAGAGAGGTCGGACTTGATCCGCTGGGCCTCGAAGTTGAACCGCAGGCGGTCGCTGGCCTGCCACGTGGCGTCGAACGAGAAATCTTCGGTGACCGATCGGGCGCCGCGCTGGAAGCGGAGCGATTCCATGCCAATGCCGCCGCGTCCGAACGGATTCGCGTAGGCATCGCCGGGGCGCTGGGTCAGCACGCCGCTCTGGAAGATACCGTTCTCGTCGAACTGCCAGGTGGTGCCAGGCCGAGGCACCGGGAACAGCGCGTCGTCGTTGACTAGGGCGAGGATGGCATATTCGTCGGTGAAGAACTTCGTTTCCGAGCGCAGCCACTCGAAAGTCATAAGGAAGTCGCCGGTGGGGTCCTCGTACTGGAGCGCCGCAGACCAGGCTTCGCGATCGCGGGTGAGGTCGGTCGTGCGCACGCCTGCGCCCTTGGGCGCGACAACGGTGTTGGCCGGCGGGAAGTTGCTCGCGTCAAAGACCGGGGCACCCACGCCAGCCGATGAAGTCGGCGACACGCGGACGCAGGGACCGTCGAGCGTCCGCGCGCGATAGCACGGGTCGGTCAGCTGCGTCGCGTCGGTCCGGGTCTTGAGCTTGGACGTGGTGTAGCCGAGCTGGACGCCGATCGTGCCGCCGTCCGTCTCGAAAGTGTTCGAGCCGAGGATCGAGAAACCGCCGGTCCAGTCCTTCTGGAGGTCCCCATAGTTCGCCTCGACCGACCCGGCGAGGTTGAACCCACGCTTGTCGAGCGGCTTCCGGGTGACGAGATTGACCGTACCGGCGATGCCGCCGTCGATCATGTCGGCGGTGACGTTCTTGAAGACCTCGACGCGGCCGAGCAGTTCGGGCGAAACGTCCTCGAAACTCAGCGAGCGGCCCCCGTTTGCCGAGAAGATGTCGCGGCCGTTGAGCTCGGAGCGGACGAAGGGCAGGCCGCGGATGATCACGCCAGTTCCTTCGACCGAGAAACGGTCGGGATCCGACGTCTTCTCGAAGCGGCCGATGTTCACGCCGGGAACGCGCTGCAGTGCCTCCGCGACCGAACGGTCGGGCAGAGCGCCGATATCCTCGGCAGTAATCACGTCGACGAACGTGTCGGCGTTTTCCTTGATGTTCTGGGCGTTCTGCAGCGATGCACGGAACCCGGTGACGACGATCCCGTCGTCTTCATCCGTTTCGGCATCTTCCGCAGCGGGTTCCTCGGCTGCATCCTGCGCCCAGACCGGCTGGGCGGCGAGGAGTGCGAGACCCGACGCTGTTGAGAGAGCGAGAAGCCGGCGGGCAGCCGTGCTGGAGCGGTGACGACGAATCAAGCGATCCTCCCAAGATCAATAGGTCTTACGACGGGAATCGGGTCCCGTTCAGGGGTCCCGATAAGCGATTGCGTGAACGTTCACAAGCAAATATTGAACGTTCACATTTGGAGATACGAATGCACCGTGGCACACGCCGCGGAAATCGGGAGAGAGTGCGTGAAACCGATACGTCGGATCGTGATCGTGGGCGGTGGAACTGCTGGCTGGATGGCGGCGGCTGCGCTTTCCCGCCTGCGTGAGGGCAATGCGCTCGATATCACACTGATCGAGTCCGAAGAGATCGGCACGGTCGGAGTCGGTGAGGCGACGATCCCGCCATTCGTCGAGTTCAACCAGCTCCTCGAAATCGACGAGCGCGAAATGATGGCGGCCACCCAGGCCAGCTTCAAACTGGGCATCCAGTTCGTCAACTGGGGCAAGCAGGGTGACAGCTATATCCATCCCTTCGGCAACTACGGCCTGCCGATCAACGGGGTCGGATTCCACCAGCACTGGCGCCGCGCGCGGGTCGAAGGCGATCGGCGGCCGATCCAAGCCTTCAATCTCGAGACGATGGCAGCTTATTTCGGCAAGTTCGCACGGACCCCTGATTACAACCGCTCGGGAGACTATCCGCCGGTCAATTACGCCTACCATATCGACGCCACGCGTTACGCCCGGTTCCTGCGCGGCTATGCCGAAAAACGCGGTGTCGTACGCAGCGAAGGCAAGGTGGTCGACGTCACACTCGATGGCGAGAGCGGCTTCGTCACTTCGGTGACCAAGGCCGACGGGTCGGTCATCGAGGGCGACCTTTTCATCGACTGCTCCGGCTTTCGCGGGCTTCTGATCGAGCAGGCGCTCGAGACCGGGTACGAGGACTGGCGTCACCTGCTCCCGTGCGACCGTGCGGTGGCTCTGCCGTGCCAGCGCGAGGACGGCTCCCCGCCGCCGCCCTTCACCCGGGCGACCGCGCATTCCGCAGGCTGGCAATGGTGCGTCCCCCTCCAGCATCGCAACGGCAACGGCCACGTCTATTGCAGCCAGTTCATGTCGGACGACGAAGCGCACGACATTCTCGTCAACAACCTCGCCGGAAAGCCGCAGGCCGATCCCAATTTCCTGCGCTTCGTCACCGGGCGGCGAAAGAAGTTCTGGAACAGGAACGTCGTAGCGCTCGGCCTCGCGGCTGGATTCATGGAACCGCTCGAATCGACGTCGATCCACCTGATCAATACCGGGGTGAACAAGCTGATTGCACTCCTGTCCCTTCAGGGCATCACGCAAGCGCAGGAAGATGCGTTCAACCGGTTCACGACGAAGGAGTACGTCCGCATCCGTGACTTCCTCGTGCTGCATTACAACGCCACCGCACGCGACGATTCGGAGTTCTGGAACTACGTTCGCACGATGGACGTGCCGGACTCGCTGACCGAGAAGGTCGCACTGTTCCGCCTCAACGGGCAGATCTTCCGCGAGGAGGACGAGCTTTTCACCGAGACGAGCTGGGCAGCGGTAATGATGGGGCAGGGGATCGCCATGGAAGGCCACAATCCGATGGCCGACCGGATCTCCTCGCCGGACCTCAAGACCGAACTCGACGGGATCGAGCGATCAGTCCGCCACGTGGTCGACCGCATGCCGGGGCATCACGATTACCTGAAGCGGTATTGCCCTGCACCGGCTGCCTAGACAGCGGTCCACTCTTGCGCGACTAGTCGCTTTCGAAGGAGAGGCACGGCGATGAACATGCGCGACAACGATCGGGTACGGATCGAACTGGGCGAGGACGGGGTCGCGCAAGTGCGCCTGATTCGCGCCGACAAGATGAACGCACTCGATGGAGAGATGTTCGCCCGGCTGATAGAGGCAGGGCAGGCGCTGCACGACATGAAGGGCCTGCGTGCGGTGGTCCTGTCGGGCGAAGGCCGCGCGTTTTGCGCAGGGCTCGATCTTTCGAGCCTGGGCCGTGACCGCTCGAACGAACCGCCGCTGACCGAGCGCACTTATGGCAATTCGAACGGCCCGCAACAGGTCGCGATGCAGTGGCGCAAGCTGCCCGTCCCGGTGATCGCAGCGGTCCACGGGGTCTGCTTCGGCGGGGGTCTGCAGATTGCGAGTGGGGCCGATATCCGCGTGGTCGCGCCCGACACGCGCATGGCGATCATGGAGATGCGCTGGGGCCTCGTTCCCGACATGGGCGGCTATGCGCTGTGGCGCGGCATGATCCGCGACGATTTCCTGCGCGAGCTAACCTATACCAACCGCGAATTCACCGGCGAGGAAGCCTATGCCTTCGGCCTCGCGACCCATGTCGATGCGGATCCGCTCACGAAAGCCACCGCGATCGCCGCGACCATCGCCGACCGCAGTCCGCACGCCATCCGCGGCGCCAAGCGGCTGGCCAACGCCATGCACGATAAGGCGACGAACGACCTGCTGATGGACGAAAGCCTCGAGCAGATGAAGGTCATGCGGACCAGGAACCAGATCGAGGCCGTGATGGCGGGGATGGAGAAGCGCCCCGCACGCTACGAAGACGTTTGAAGTCCCCGGTCAGCCGAAAATCGCCGCCGCCTGCATCCCGGCGAGTATCTGCTCCCCGTCGGCGTTCCACAGGCGCAGCCGCTCGCTCGAATAGCCGTGGTCGGCGTGGTCGCTCGCCGCTTCGGTAAGGAACCAGCCGTCGCGCGTGCGCGCCTGGGGATCGAGCACGTTGAAGCTCCAGTTGATCGATGAGAACGGCCCCTGGCGCCGCATCGCGCGCATCGATCCGGGCGGCATCGCGTCGCCGAGCACGACCGCCTGCACCACGGGGTCGAGGCCTTCGCGCTCCCTCAATCGCACCCACCGACGGACGATCGGAACGCCCTTGCCGGTTTCCTCCTGCGCGCGGCGGATGTCGAGATTGTCGGTGAAGAACCCGGTCGGGGTTCCGTCTCGACGGACGTCCTCGGCCTCCTCGGGCGGCCCCGGCCAGGGATCGGCCTTGCCGGCGGGGTGCACCGCATTGGGCTCCCGCTCGTCGCCGAACAGCATGAGCGCAGTCAGAGCGAGTTTGCCGTCGCAGGCGATGTCGCTGCGCACCTGGGTCACGTTGCGGCCCTGCCGGACCATAGAGACCGAAAAGGCAAGGTTCTCTCCCACCGGCGCGACGAAGCCGACCTGGGCTCCGCGGAACGGAGGCAAGTCGGGCATGGCCTTGCGCGCGGCGACCAGCGCCAGCGCGGCCGACGCACCGCCGAACAGGGTGCGCCCCTGCATCCAGTTGGCGGCGCCGGGAAGGATGATCGGGCGATTGTCGGAAGGCACAGCTTCGACGAGAGAGGCGAAGTTCATAGAGCTGGGTTGATAGCAGTCTTGCTCCACGCGTCCAGAAGGCGCGGTATGCCGAGATAACTCTTTTTGTACGGGGCTTGCCCGGCGCTCCGCATTGGGCTCTCATCGGCAGGGTACGGCCATCAGGAGAACAGCATGATCATCTTTCGGCTCTGGATGGGACGGGTCCTGGCAATCGCGGCTGCGATGGCGCTGTCCGTCCCTGTGCCGGCATCGGCGCAGAGCCGGCACTTGCTCGAATATCCGTCGATCCATTCGCCCACGGTCGGCACGCGCGGCATGGTCGTCTCGCAAAGCGCACGGGCGAGCGAGGTCGGCGCGCAAGTGCTCGCCGACGGCGGCAATGCGGTGGATGCAGCGGTTGCTACCGCTTTCGCGCTCGCGGTCACGTTGCCCCGCGCCGGCAACATCGGCGGCGACGGGTTCATGATGGTCCACGACGCGAAGACTAACGCCACGCGCGTGGTCGACTTTCGCAGCGTCGCCCCTGCCGCTGCGACCCCGGCGATGTTCGTCGACGAGCACGGGAAGGAGCGCGAAGAGGCGAACTACGGCTACCTTGCACCGGCTGTGCCGGGCACCGTGGCGGGACTTTCCCACGCACACGCCAAGTGGGGCCGCGCGAAGTGGCGCGCGCTCGTCGATCCGGCTCGCAAGCTCGCCCGCGACGGGGTGGCGCTGACCGCGGACGAGGCCTTCGTCTTCGGCTGGGGCAAGGAGCGGCTGTCGAAGAGCGCGTCGGCCCTCGCGACCTTCACCAAGCCGGGCGGCGCGCTCTACGCCAAGGACGAGGTCCTGCGGCAACCGGCGCTCGCCTGGACGCTCGGGCAGATCGCCCGCAAAGGTGCGGACGGGTTCTACAAGGGAGAAGTCGCCCGCCGTATCTCTGCCGACATGTCGGCCAACGGCGGCCTCGTCACGGAAGCGGATCTTGCCGCATATCGCCCCATCGAGCGCGATCCGCTGGTCGGCAGCTACCGGGGGCTGGCGATTTACACCACGCCGCCGGCGAGTGCTGGCGGGGCTACCTTGCTCAATATCCTCAACCAGCTCGAGCATTTCGACCTCAAGTCGAAGGGTGCGGGCAGCGCGGCTGCGCTCCACCTGATGGCCGAGGCGATGAAGCTCGGCTATGTGGATCGCTACGAGGTGCTCGGCGATACGGGCTTCGTCAGCGTCCCGCTCAAGGGCTTCGTGTCGAAGGACTACGCGGCCCAGCGGGCCAGGCTGATCGATCCGAAAAAGGCGCAACCGGTCGAGGACCTAGCGCCGGGCGACCCGCTGGCATTCGAAAGCCCATCGACCACGCATCTTTCGGTGGTCGATCGGGAGGGCAACGTCGTCAGTCTGACCTACACGCTGGGGTCCGACTTCGGTTCGGGTGTGATGCCCGCAGGCACGGGGGTGCTGCTCAACAACCAGATGAACAATTTCAGCCACGAGCAGGCTTACGAGGCGCGCCGCACCGGCACGCCGCCGCCGAAGAACGCGCTCGCACCCGGCAAGCGCATGCTTTCGACGATGATGCCGACCATCGTGATGAAGGACGGCAAGCCCTGGCTCGTTACCGGAACTCCCGGCGGCAGCACGATCATCGACACTGTGGTGCAGGTGGTGGTGAACACGGTCGATTTCGGCCTCAACGTGGCTGAAGCGACGCACCAGCCGCGCATATACCAGGGTTCGTCCGGCCCGCTCGACGTGGAGCCCAATTTCAACCCCGACACCGTCGCGGCGCTCGAGGCGCTCGGGCACCGAGTGGTGACGGGCGAGACCAAGGGAAGTGCTCAGTCGATCATGATCGAGCGCGGGCTCGTGCTGGGCGCTGCGGACCCAAGGCGCCCAGGCGCGCTGGCGGTGGAGCCGAAGAAGTGAAGCCGTTTGAACGGGCGATTGCCTTCGCGAAGGCAAGGCGCTAGGGGGCCGCTTCTTCGCTCGGGCCACGTGTCCGGGTGGGGACGAGGCCCGATGGCGGAGTGGTTACGCAGAGGACTGCAAATCCTTGCACGCCGGTTCGATTCCGGCTCGGGCCTCCACTTTTTCGCCTCTCGGCGCGGATTGCGGCATGACCCTTCCGCGGCTAGAGGCGCCGGAGTGCCGCTTTAGCTCAGTTGGTAGAGCACATCATTCGTAATGATGGGGTCACAGGTTCGAGTCCTGTAAGCGGCACCAGAGCTTCCTTCGCCATTCGTAGTCCTCGCGCGGCTCTCTTTGCGCGCATCACGACAAGCGGCGTCTGCGCCCGATATTGGCCATCGCCGTAGCTATTTTCGGCGACGAATGGTTCACGTTGCTGTCATGTCGCCGCCGACAAAACTGATTACGATTGAAATTTTTTCGGCGACCCGCACGTTTTTTGGTCGCAATGCGCGGAGAGGTGTGGTGTGCTGCATGGCGTCAAGGAGCCGCACTCTTGAATAGTTTGATGTCCTGCGTGGCGCGCATTCTGCTTGCCGTCTCGCTTCTCGGAGTACTCGGATCGTGCGGTTCGCGTGAGCGCGAAAGCACCATCGCGGCGCGCGAAGGCATCCTGCTGTTCGGCAACGGTACCGAACCAAAGGCGCTCGATCCGCACATCGTCACCGGCGTTCCTGAAAATCACGTCATATCGGCGCTCATCGAAGGCCTCGTGGCGTACCACCCGACGAGCGACCTGGAATCCTCCCCGGGCATGGCCGAGCGCTGGGAATCGAATGCCGATTTCACCAAGTGGACGTTCTACTTGCGCGATGCGAAGTGGACCAACGGCGATCCGGTTCGGGCCCAAGACTTCGTGTACAGCTGGCAGCGCATTCTCAGCCCGGAGCTCGGCGGCGAATATGCGCCCATGCTCTACGTGATCAAGAACGCAGAGGCATATAACACCGGCAAGCTGAAGGACTTTTCGCAGGTCGGGGTTAAGGCGCTCGACGACAGGACCCTTGAAGTCACTCTGGGCGGGTCGACATCCTATTTCCCGTTGATGCTCCAGCATTACAGCTTTTTCCCCGTCAATCCGCGAGCGGTTGAGGCGCATGGCGGGATGACCGATCGCCAGAGCGGCTGGTCCACGATCGACAATTTCGTTGGCAATGGACCCTTCCGCCTCAAGAAGTGGGTCACGAACCAGGTGATCGAGGTGGAGCGCAACCCCGATTACTGGGATGCCAAGACGGTCAAGCTCAACGGGATCAGGTTCTTTCCGATCGACAACGTCAACGCGGAAGAGACGATGTTCCGCAACGACCGGCTGCACCTCACGAACACCGTCTTCCCCGACAAAATCCCCGTGTTTGCCGAGAAGATGCCCAACAACCTGCGCAATGACCCCTATCTCGGCACTTACTTCTACCGCATCAACGTGACCCGCAAGCCGTTCGACGATGTCCGGGTCCGCCGAGCTCTTGCGCTGGCAATTGACAAGAAGCTGCTTGTCGAGAAAGTCAGCAAGGGTGGCCAGGCCCCGGCCACCGGTTTCGTACCGCAAGGCATACCGGGCTACACGGCATCTCGAGCCGTGCAGTTCGATCCGGACGAAGCGAGGCGCCTGCTTGCCGAGGCCGGCTACCCGGGAGGCAAGGGCTTTCCCAAGACCGAGATCATGATCAACACCAACGAAGCCCATCGCAAGATCGCGGAGGCCATACAGGAGCTCTGGCGGCGCGAACTCGGTATCGATGTCGGCATCTACAATCAGGAATGGAAGGTCTATCTCGATAACCAGGCCAACCTCAATTACGATTTGGCACGCGCGGGCTGGATCGCCGATTATGCGCATCCCTCGACGTTCGTAGACATGTTCACCACGGGGAACGGAAACAACGATACCGGCTGGAGCAACCGCCGCTACGACGCCCTGATCGAGGCTGCGCGCAAGGCTGGCAACGAGGAGGAGCGGGTCGGTCACATGCTCGCGGCCGAGGAGATCCTTCTGGCCGATATGCCGATCATCCCGATCTATTGGTACACTCGCGTGTACCTTCTGGATGAACAGGTGAAGGGCTGGCATCCCAAGCTGCTCGACAACCATCCCTACAAGCACGTCTGGCTCGAGCCCGATGCTGCGACGGCTCGAAAGTGAAACGATGCAAGTGAGCACCACAGGACCGTCTCCGGCATGCTGAAGTTCGTCTTGTTCCGCCTTTTCCAAGGACTGATCGTGCTGGTGGCGATCTACGCGGTCACGTTTTTCCTGGTCGCCGCGACGCCCGGCAGTCCATTCAGCACCGAGCGGGCCATCGCGCCTGAGATCCTCGCGCAGATCGAGGCATTCTATGGCTACGACCGGCCGACCAGTGAGCGCTTCGTCACTTCGCTGACCAATGCCGTGCAGGGCGAATTCGGGCCGTCCGCTGTCTATGCCAACCGCACTGTGACGCAGATCATCGCCGAATCTTTCCCCGTGTCGCTTCTCCTCGGCTCGCTGGCCCTGGTAATGGCGCTGGGCATCGGCATCCCGGCGGGCATCCTTGCTGCGGTGAAGCGCAACACGTGGCTCGATTACGTGCCGATGTCGGTGTCGATGGCGGGCATCTGCCTGCCGACCTTCGTGATGGGCCCGCTGCTGGCGCTGGTGTTCGGCCTGATCCTGAACTGGCTTCCCGCAGGCGGATGGTTCGGTCCCGAGTTCGTCATCCTGCCTACCGCCACGCTGGGCCTGTACTACGCGGCCTATTTCGCCCGCCTGACGCGCGGTGGCATGCTCGAGATGCTCAACCAGGATTTCGTGCGGACCGCTCGCGCGAAGGGTGTCAAGGAAAGCACTATCGTCCTCAAGCACTGCCTCAAGGGCGGCCTGATCCCGGCAATCACGTTCCTCGGGCCCGCGCTTGCCGGCATCATCTCGGGCTCTTTCGTCGTCGAGACGATCTTCCAGGTTCCGGGCCTCGGCCAGTGGTTCGTGCGCGCTGCACTCAATCGCGACGACTTCCTCGTCCTCGGGCTGACGGTCCTGTTCGCGACGCTGATCGTGATCATGAACCTCCTCGTCGACATCGCGCAGGTCGCGCTCAACCCGCGGCTCAAGTATGACTGACCATTCCGAAACCGCCGTACTGGGCAACGAGCCGGTGCCGCCGCCGATCAGCGCCGCCGAGATTGCCGATGAGGAACTCGTCGAAGGCTCCTCGCTGTGGAAGGATGCGTGGGCGCGGCTCCGCAAGAACCGCCTAGCGGTCGGCAGTCTCGTCACCTTCGTGGTCATTGTCCTGTTCTGCCTTGTCGGCCCGTTACTGTCGCCCTGGGATGCGAACACGCAGGACCTGTTCCTCGGTGCGACCGGACCATCCGCGCAGCACTGGTTCGGAACGGACACCCTGGGGCGCGACCTGATGGTGCGGGTCATGTACGGCGGGCGCATCTCGCTGCTGGTCGGACTGGTCGCAACGCTCGTCGCGCTTTCGATCGGCGTGGTCTACGGCGCGACCGCGGGTTACGTCGGCGGGCGGACGGATTCGGCGATGATGCGCTTCGTCGACCTTCTCTATGCCCTGCCGTTCACGATCTTCGTGATCCTGCTCATGGTCGCCTTCGGCCGGTCGCTCTGGCTCATGTTCGTCGCCATCGGGGCGGTCGAGTGGCTGTCGATGGCACGCATCGTCCGCTCGGGCGTTATCGGTCTGAAGAAGCAGGAATTCGTCGAGGCGGCAGTGTCACTTGGCTATTCGCACAAGCGGATCATCCTGCGTCACCTCATTCCCAACGTGCTAGGTCCGGTCATCGTCATCGCCACTCTGACAGTGCCCGCGGTCATGCTGCTGGAGGCGTTCCTCAGCTTCCTCGGGCTCGGTGTCCAGCCGCCCGACGCGTCGTGGGGCGTGCTGATCAACGAGGGCCAGCAGAACATGGAGATCTATCCGTGGCTGCTCATCTTCCCCGCGGCATTCTTCGCGACGACGCTGTTCTGCCTCAACTTCATCGGTGACGGTCTGCGCGACGCGCTCGATCCCAAGAGCGCAAAGGATTGATGGCGATGCCATTGCTCGAAGTCGAAGACCTGACCACCTACTTCCACACTCGCGACGGTGTCGTGCGCGCGGTCGACGGGGTGAGTTTCCAGCTCGACAGGGGCGAGACCCTCGGGATCGTCGGCGAGTCCGGTTCGGGCAAGTCGGTGACCTGCTATTCCCTGTTGCGCCTGATCCCCGAGCCGCCCGGCCGGATCGAGCGCGGCACGGCGATGTTCGACGGGCGCGACCTTCTGCAAATGGGCAAGGAGGAACTGCGCCAGATTCGCGGCAAGCGAATCTCGATGATCTTCCAGGATCCGATGACCTCGCTCAATCCGTTCCTTCGGATCTCGACCCAGTTGATCGAGGCGCTGCAGACCCATCAGGATATCTCGCACAAGGACGCGCTGAAGAAAGCGACGGCCGCGCTTGAGGAAGTGGGCATACCCGAAGCGAGCAAGCGCGTTACCAGCTATCCGCACGAATTTTCAGGCGGCATGCGCCAGCGCG
Organism: Tsuneonella dongtanensis; assembly: GCF_001698205.1. Lineage (NCBI taxonomy): Bacteria > Pseudomonadati > Pseudomonadota > Alphaproteobacteria > Sphingomonadales > Erythrobacteraceae > Tsuneonella > Tsuneonella dongtanensis. The sequence goes on along the minus strand of NZ_CP016591.1, from coordinate 2,949,510 downwards.
TGATGATCGCGATGGCTCTGATCACCGAGCCCGACCTGCTGATCGCCGACGAGCCGACGACCGCGCTCGACGTCACCGTGCAGGCGCAGATTCTCGACATCATCAAGCAGCGCCAGAACGATCTCGGCACCGCGGTCATTCTGGTGACCCACGACCTCGGCGTAGTGGCGGGAACCTGCGACCGGGTCTTGGTCATGTACGGCGGGCAGGAGATGGAAAGCGGCACGGCCGAGCAGATCTTCTATGCGCCCCGCCACCCCTACACCCGCGCGCTGCAGAAGACGATTCCCTCGCTGCAGACCAAGGGACAGGAACTCTACACGATCCCCGGCCTTCCGCCTGACGCCTCCAAGCCGGCGACCGGCTGTGCGTTCTACCCGCGCTGTCCCTATCCCAAGGTTCGCGAACCGATGGGCGAGCGGCCGGACCTCGTCGATCTCGGCGAAGGGCATTGCTGGGCTGCCTGCGGATATTGCGACAGCAACGCTCCGATCGAAAGCGTGCTGGCCAAGGCTGACGCCGTCGTCGACGATCCCTTGCCCGTAGAGACGGGAGCCGAGCGATGAGCGACACCATCGGCCAGCCAGGCGAGGACTTCCTCGTCCTCGATGACGTGCACACCCACTTCGACATGGGCCGCAACCTGCTGACGCGCGAAAGCAAGGGCGTGGTCAAGGCGGTGGACGGGGTTTCGCTCTCGATCAAGCAGGGCGAGATCCTCGGCCTGGTGGGCGAGTCCGGGTGCGGCAAATCCACGCTCAGCCGCACGATCCTCCAGTTGATCCGGCCGACTTCCGGCAAGGTATGGTTCCGGGGCCAGGAACTCACCGCAATGAGCGACGCGGAGGTTCGCCGCGAGCGGATCGAGTTCCAGATGATCTTCCAGGACCCCTATGCGTCGCTCAACCCGCGCATGACGGTCCTCGATACCCTCTCGGAAGCGGTGCGCACGCGCCATCCCGAATTGAAGGGTGACGCGCTGCGCGCGCGCGTCGCGGAACTGCTGCGGACCGTCGGCCTCAACCCCGCGCACATGAAACGCTATCCGCACGAGTTTTCGGGTGGTCAGCGGCAGCGCGTGGCGATCGCCCGTGCGCTTGCGCCCGAACCGAAGCTGATCATCGCGGACGAGCCCGTCTCCGCACTCGACGTCTCGATCCAGTCCCAGATCCTCAACCTGCTCAAGCGGCTGGTTCGCGAACTGGGTCTGACGATGATCTTCATCTCGCACGACCTGTCGGTGGTGCGGTATATCTCGGACCGGATCGCGGTGATGTACCTCGGGCGGATCATCGAACTCGGCAGTGCCGAGGACATCATCGATCACCCGCTCCATTTGTACACCAAGGCGTTGATGAGCGCGATCCCCGAGCCGGACCCGCGCGCCGAACGCGTACGCGAAAGGATCGTGCTGCGCGGCGATCCTCCTTCTCCGCTCAATCCGCCGCAGGGCTGCAATTTCTGGCCGCGCAGCCCCGTGCCTCATGACGATCGGATGAAAGAGGTGGAACCGCCCTTCGAGCAAATGCAGCCCAATCACTGGGTTGCGGCATGCCCGTTCTGCGTTTCGAGCCCCGCCTAGGTTCGACGAGCCGATCCTGCGCGGGATAGCCGGATTGCCCTTGCGGGGGCCGTCCGAAGATTTTCATGTGCAGCGCCCGCAGGGTGTGAAACAATCGTGCCGAACACTGTCCTCGCGGGGGGATTGCGATGGCACCGACTGCATTGCTGCCCGATGGGCGCTCGGCTGCCCTCCGGTTGGTCTTGTCCCGCTTGGGCGCGGCCCTCCTGCTTATCGGTGTCTTGGCCGCGCTCTGCGCTCCGTTTCTCATCAGCCCGCTGGCATCGGGCGCACCGCAGGCACGTCAAGGCCTCGTCGATTTCAGCGGTTGGAGCGACCTTGATCGGCCCGTCCGGCTATCGGGTGAATGGTCGTTCGCGTGGAACGCCGGGGTAGGGGAAGGGGAGGTACCCCCTGAGCGGATGCGGGTGCCGGGGGAATGGATCGAGCAGGGGACGGGCGCGGGCGAAAGTCTTGGACCCGGCGCAGGCACGTACGGTCTCCGCATCGAAGGGCTTCCGCCTGGCAAGTATGCGATGCACGTTCCGCTGCTCTACTCGGCGACCGAGGTGTCCGTCGACGGAGAGCGCCTCGCCGGTTACGGGCAGGTTGGAACGACCGCACAGACGACCGTCCAGCACCCCCGCTCCGGAAACGTCATGTTCACGACCGAAGGCGGTCCGGTCGTCATCGCGGTCCAACTGGCGTCATTCCATCACCGGGAAACGGGTCTGAACTCGGCACCCGTGCTGGGACGGCCGGCCGCCGTCGACCAATGGCTGACGTGGGAGGCGGCGCAGGATTTCGTCTTCGTGGTGTCCCTGCTGATCCTCGCGGCATACGGGATCGTCGTCTACATCTACCGGGGAGAGGAACTGCCGGCGCTTTACTTCGCCGCAAGCTGCATCTTCTTCGTCCCGACCGCGCTGGCCATGTCGTTCGACAACCTGCTGCTCGCCGCGTTCCCGAGCTTCGGCCTCGGCGGGATGATGGCGGTCCAGTACGGGACCTTCGGGCTGACGGCGCTGTTCTTCCTCGGCTACGCCCATCACCTGTTCCCGCAGGAAAGCTTCCGGATCGCAGTGCGGCTTCTCGCTGCTGCGATCGGCCTGCTGACCCTCGCAGAGATCGTCCTGATCGCCATGGGCGACACGATGACCGCTTCGCTCCTGTCGCCTTACTCGATGGGCGTCACCGTCCTCATCTGCCTCTACGTCGTCGTCGTCGTGGCAAGGGCGGCCTATCGCGGCCGGTCGGGTGCCTGGGTGCTGTTCGCAGGGATGGGGCTGTTCGTGGCGCTGATGACCCTGGTCGCTGTCGTGCAGGTCGACATCCTGCCCCGCGACCAGGTAGTCGGATCGGACCTGGCGCCGGTCGGAATCCTCATGTTGCTGTTCTCGCATGTGGTGGTCTTCGCCAAGCGCTGGTCGCAGGCGACCCATGCGGCTGAACGATCCAATGCCGAGCTCAGGACGCTCCTCGACGTGAGCACGGCGATCAGCACCGAGATCGATCTCCACCCGCTGCTGGCGAAGATCGTCGAGGCGACCACCCAGGTAGTCCATGCCGATCGAAGCTCCCTGTTCCTCTACGACCCGAGGACGAACGAGCTGTGGTCGCTCTTCGCACAGGGACTGGCCACGCAGGAGATCCGCTTTCCGGCGGACCAGGGGATTGCGGGGCACTGCTTTGCCGCTGGAGAGCCGGTTGTGGTGGCGGACTCCTACGCCGATCCGCGCTTCAACCCAGCCGTCGATGCCGCCACGGGATATACGACGAAGACGATCCTTTCGGTGCCGATCACGACCCGCGAAGGAAGGCGTCTCGGCGTGCTGCAAGCCCTCAATCGCATCGGCAAGGACGAATTCAACCGGCACGACATTCGCCAGATGACCGCCTTCGCATCGCAGGCCGCCATCGCGATCGAGAACGCCAATCTGTTCTCGGAGGTCGTGGCGGCGCGCAATTACAACGAGAGCATCCTCGGCTCGATGTCGAGCGGGGTCGTGACTCTCGACGACGACGGCAAGGTGGCGAAGCTCAACACGGCTGCCTGCGACATCCTCGGGTATTCGTCTGCAACGATCGAGGGCACGCGGCCCGCGGATACGATCGCCAAGGAAAACCCCGCCCTGCTGGAGGAAATAGAGACGGTCGCTTCGGACAACACCGCGCGCAACCTGATCGATTTCGACGTCGTCACGGGCCGCGCGGACCACATCTCGGCCAACATCAGCATAGTGCCCCTGCAGGGCGACAAGGGTCCGACCGGCGTGCTGATCCTTCTCGACAACATCACCGCAAGCAAGCGGCTGCAGGGCGCGATCGGCAAGTTCCTGCCGCAGAGTGCGGTCCAGGAGATACTCGAGAGGGACGAGAACCTGCTCTTCGGCACGTCGTGCAAGGCGAGCGTGATGTTCGCCGACATACGCAACTTCACCGCTGCGGCCGAAACGCTCACGCCGCGGCAGACCGTCGACATGCTCAACGACGTCTTCACCAGCCTGTTCGAGGCGGTGGCCAGCAACGAGGGAGTCCTCGACAAGTTCATCGGCGACGCCCTGATGGCGGTCTATGGTGCACCGCTGCCCACGGGCAACGATGCGGAGAACGCGGTCAGGAGCGCGCTCCAGATGCAGGCGCTGCTGGGCGAATTCAATCGCGCGCGGGAGGGCAGCGGCCTGCCCGTCCTTGCGCTCGGGATCGGGATAGCCACGGGCGAGGTGATCGCCGGCACGATCGGTTCGCCCAAGCGGATGGACTACACGGTCATCGGCGATTCGGTGAACCTCGCTTCGCGCCTTGAAGCGATCACCAAGACGTACAAGGTGCGGACGATCCTGTGCGAGGATACCGCGGTCGCCAGGTCCGACTTCGCGCTGCGCGAGCTCGATACCGTCCGTGTGCGCGGGCGCACGCGGCCGACCCGCATATACGAAGTTCTGACCTTGGCGGAGGCGGACGCAAACGGTGAGCTGCTGCAAGCCTACGCCGAGGCGCGCGACCTCCTTCTTCGCCGGGATTGGGCTGGAGCGGTACGAGGGTTCCAGCGGGCGCTTACGATCGCCCCCGACGACAATCCTTCCGGCCTCATGTTAGCACGCGCGCAGGCGCTGTCGGCCGCACCTCCCGGTCCGGACTGGGACGGCGTCTGGTCGGGCTAGCGGCCGAGGGGCTCGGTTCGGCCACATAATGAGCACTCGAAAGTTCGCGAGCGGGCGTGTTACCGGTTGACTTTCAGATATAAAGATACCTTTATATCCCTGATGTCGATTGAAGCAGTCATGCGCGCGCTTGGCGATCCTACCCGCTTGCGCATCATGCGCCTGATCGGGGCGATGGAGCTTGCGGTGGGTGAACTGGCGCATGTCCTCGCGCAGAGCCAGCCACGCGTCTCGCGTCACGTGGCGATCCTTGCCGACGCCGGTCTCGCCGAGCGCCGGCGCGAGGGGAGCTGGGTGTTCCTCCGCCAGTCGACTGCCGCTGGCGAACAGGTAGCGCGTGCGGTCGCGCGGCTTCTCGCGGTGGCCGAAGACGAGGACGCCGCTTTCGCGCGCGTTTGTGCGGACGATCGCCGTCAGCTTGCCGCCATCCGCGATGCGCGCGAAGCGAGCGCGGCGGAGTTCTTCGCGCGGCACGCAGGCGAGTGGGACCGGCTGCGCGCCCTGCTGGCGCCGGCGGACGCGGTCGAAGCGGCGCTGGTCTCGGCGCTCGCCGGGGAACCGCTCGGGGAAATGCTCGACATCGGCACCGGCACGGGGCGGATCGCCGAATTGCTCGAGCCGTATGCCGGCCATGTGACCGGGCTCGACAAGAGCCCCGAAATGCTTCGTTTGGCGCGCGCACGCCTGCAGAAACTTCCCGCCGACCGGGTCGAGCTGATCCAGGGGGATTTCGCCGCGCTGCCCTTCGAACCCGAGACGTTCGATACCGTCGTGTTCCACCAGGTGCTGCACTATGCGCAGCAACCCGAAAAGGCCGTCGCCGAGGCGGCGCGCGTCTGCCGTCCGGGCGGACGGCTCGCGATCGTGGACCTTGCCGCGCACGCCCGCGAAGACATGCGGCGGACCTACGCGCATGTCCGCCTGGGCTTCGGAGACGAACAGATGGGCACGATGCTTTCGCACAACGGGTTCGCTCCCGCGCCGCCGACGGCAGTCGAAGGCGGCGAGCTGGAAGTAAAGGTCTGGACGGCGCGCCGCAGCGCATCGCCGGTTGCCCGGATCGGCAACGCATCGCCAGGCCATCCCTCCAGCCGCAGGGCCGCACAGTCATGAATGCCGAAATCGCCCTGGGCGAACCCCTCTACGCCTCGCTTCCCGGCGACGTCGGCGTCAGCTTCGAATTCTTCCCGCCGAAGACCGAGAAGATGGCCGAGACACTGTGGTCCAGCGTGCAGACGCTCGCGCCGCTCGGACCGGACTTCGTCTCGGTGACCTACGGCGCAGGCGGTTCGACGCGCGAGCGTACGCACGCCGCGGTGGAGCGGATCATCCGCGAGACCGGCATTCCGGCTGCAGCGCACCTCACTTGCGTGGACGCGACGCGCGACGAAATCGACGCCATCGCGCGCGACTATTGGGACATCGGCGTGCGCCATATCGTGGCGCTGCGCGGCGACGTGGCGGAACCCGGCGCGGCCTATGCTCCGCATCCGCAAGGGTACGCTAATGCCGCCGAGCTCGTCGCAGGGCTTCGGAAGATCGCGCCCTTCGAAATCTCCGTCGGCGCCTATCCCGAGAAGCATCCCGACAGTGCCGACGAGGCGGCCGATCTCGAGAACCTGAAGCGCAAGATCGACGCCGGCGCGACCCGCGCGATCACGCAGTTCTTCTTCGAGCCCGATTGCTTCTTCCGCTTTCGCGACAAGGCCGCGGCGGCCGGCATCGACGCCGAGATCGTGCCCGGCATCATGCCGGTGATGAGTTTCGCCAGCGTCCAGCGGATGAGCGGGCTGTGCGGCACCGCGATACCCGGGTGGATGGAGACGCTGTTCGAAGGGCTCGACGACCGCCCGGCGGCGCGCCAGCTGGTTTCGGCGACGGTCGCCGCCGAGCTGTGTCGCCGCCTCTACGCGGGCGACGTCCGGCATTTCCACTTCTACACCCTCAACCGGGCCGAGCTCAGCTACGCGATCTGCCACCTGCTCGGCCTGCGTCCCAAGGACCCGTCATGACCAAGCGCGAACAATTCCTCGCCGCGTGCGCGGAACGTATCCTCATCACCGATGGTGCTTTCGGAACGGAGATCCAGAACTGGAAGCTGGCCGAGGCGGATTATGCCGGATCGCTCGGACTAGGGCACGACCAGAAGGGCAACAACGACATCCTCGCGCTGACGAAGCCGGAAGTGCCCGAGGCGATTCACCGCGCCTATTTCGAGGCCGGGGCCGACATCGCGGAGACAAATACCTTTTCCGCCAACAGGATAAGCCAGGCGGACTACGGCGCCGCACACCTAGTGCGCGAGATCAACGTCGAGAGCGCGAAGCTGGCAAGACGGCTGGCTGACGAGTTCGAAGCGAAGGACGGTCGCCCGCGCTTCGTGGCGGGTGCGATCGGGCCGACCAACAAGACGCTGTCGCTTTCGCCCGACGTCGAGGACCCGGGTTATCGCGAGATCGACTGGGACACGCTGGTCGACGTCTATGCCGAACAGATGAATTCCCTCGTCGAAGGCGGTGCTGATTTCATCCTCATCGAGACCATTTTCGACACCCTCAACGCCAAGGCGGGGATCATGGCGGCCAAGCAGGTCGAAAAGGCGCTGGGCCGCGAGGTCCCGGTGATGCTGTCGATGACGCTGACCGATCTTTCGGGGCGCAACCTGTCGGGTCACACGGTCGAGGCGTTCTGGCACGCGGTACGGCATGCCAAACCGCTGACCATCGGTCTCAACTGCTCGTTCGGTGCGACGCAGCTGCGCCCGCATGTGAAGACCCTGGCCGAGATCGCCGACTGCCCGATCATGGTCTACCCGAACGCTGGTCTGCCCAACGAGCTAGGCGCGTACGACGAGCGGCCCGACCAGACCGCCGGGTTCGTCCACGAGTGGGCGGAAGCAGGACAGGTCAATGTGCTGGGCGGCTGCTGCGGTTCGACGCCCGCGCACATCAAGGCAATCGCCGACAGCGTTCGCGGCGTGGCGCCGCGCGTGTTGCCCAATCCGCCCGTCGCCACCCGCCTCGCGGGCCTCGAGCCATTCACGCTCGCCGCCTGACCGACAGGAAATCCGCTTGAACACCGCTGCATCATCCCGCTTCGTCAATGTCGGCGAGCGCACCAACGTCACCGGGTCGGCGGCGTTCAAGAAACTCATCATGGCGGGCGACTACCCGGCCGCGGTCGAGGTCGCGCGCCAGCAGGTCGAGAACGGCGCGCAGGTGATCGACGTCAACATGGACGAAGGGCTGCTCGACGCGGTCCACGCGATGACCACGTTCCTCAAGCTGATCGCCGCCGAACCCGACATCGCCCGCGTGCCGGTCATGATCGACAGCTCGAAGTGGGAAGTAATCGAAGCGGGCTTGAAGTGCGTTTCCGGCAAGCCGATCGTCAATTCGATCAGCATGAAGGAGGGCGAGGCCGCCTTCCTCGAGCATGCGAGGCTGTGCATGGACTACGGCGCCGCCGCGGTCGTCATGGCCTTCGACGAGACCGGGCAGGCCGATACGAAAGAGCGCAAGGTCGAGATCTGCAAGCGCGCCTACGATCTGCTCACCGGCATCGGCTTTCCGCCGGAAGACATCATCTTCGACCCCAACGTGTTCGCGGTCGCGACGGGGATCGAGGAGCACGACCGCTACGCGCTCGACTTCATCGAGGCAGTGGCGGAGCTGCGCGAGTTGTGCCCCCACGCACACTTCTCGGGCGGCCTATCCAACCTCAGCTTCAGCTTCCGCGGCAACGAGACCGTGCGCCGCGCGATGCACTCGGTGTTCCTCTACCACGCGATCCCCGCCGGGCTCGACATGGCGATCGTCAACGCCGGCCAGCTCGACATCTACGACCAGATCGACCCCGTGCTGCGCGAGGCGTGCGAGGACGTGATCCTGATGCGCAGGCCCGATGCAACGGAACGTCTCATCGCGCTTGCCGAAAGCTACAAGGGCAAGTCCGCCGCCGACGAAAAGGCCGCCGAGGAATGGCGCGGCTGGCCGGTCGAGCGCCGGCTGGAGCACGCGCTGGTCAAGGGCATCGACGCGTACGTCGTCGAGGACACCGAGGAGGCGCGGCAGCTGAAAGACCGCCCGATCGAGGTGATCGAAGGCCCGCTGATGGACGGCATGAATGTCGTCGGGGACCTGTTCGGATCGGGCAAGATGTTCCTGCCGCAAGTGGTGAAATCGGCCCGGGTCATGAAGAAGGCCGTCGCCCACCTCATCCCCTTCATCGAGGCGGAAAAGGAAGCCTCGGGCCTTGCCGACCAGTCGAAGGGCCGGATCGTGATGGCGACCGTAAAGGGCGACGTCCACGACATCGGCAAGAACATCGTCGGCGTCGTGCTCCAGTGCAACGGCTACGAGGTGATCGACCTCGGCGTGATGGTGCCGTGGGCCAAGATCCTCGAGACGGCCAACGACAACAAGGCGGACATGATCGGCCTGTCGGGCCTCATCACCCCCTCGCTCGACGAGATGGTGACGGTGGCCGAGGAAATGGCGCGCGCCGGGATGACGATGCCGCTGCTGATCGGCGGCGCGACCACCAGCAAGGTCCATACCGCGCTCAGGATCGACCCGAAGTACGAGGGGCCGGTGGTCCACGTGCTCGACGCGAGCCGCGCAGTGGGCGTCGCCAGCCGGCTCCTGTCCGATACCCAGCGCGACGAGTTCGTCGAGACCACCGCCGCGGAGTACGAAAAGGTCCGCGAGGCGCGCGAGGGCAAGGCGCAGAGCGTGCTGCTGACGATCGAGGAAGCGCGCGCGAACTTCTACGACCCCAACTACGCCGACAAGCCCGCGCCGCCGCTCCAGCCGGGTGTCCATGCGTTCCCCGACTGGGACCTTGCGGACCTGCGCGACTACATCGACTGGACACCGTTCTTCCGCGCGTGGGAACTGCACGGCAACTACCCCGCGATCCTCGACGACGAAGTGGTCGGCGAAACCGCGCGGGCGCTGAAGGCCGATGCCGACGCGATGCTCGACCGGATCGTCTCGGAAAAGTGGCTAACGGCCAAGGGCGTCGCCGGTTTGTGGCCCTGCGCGCGCGACGGCGACGACGTGACCGTCCATCTGGTCGAGGAAGAGCGCCACGTGCTGCTCCCGTTCCTGCGCCAGCAGGTGAAGAAAAGCCGCGACCGGGCGAACATGTGCCTTGCCGACTTCATCGATCCCGCTGGCGACTGGATCGGCGGTTTCGCGGTCGGCATCCACGGGATCGAGCCGCACTCGAAGGCGTTCCTCGAAGCGAAGGACGACTACTCGGACATCCTGCTCAAGGCGCTGGCCGACCGCTTCGCCGAGGCCTTTGCCGAACGGCTGCACCAGCACGTGCGCACCGACCTCTGGGGTTATGCGCCGGGTGAGCAGCTGACCAACCAGGCGCTCATCAGGGAGGAATATCGCGGCATTCGGCCTGCGCCCGGCTATCCGGCCTGTCCCGACCACAGCCTGAAGCCGGTGCTGTTCGACCTGCTCAAGGCGACCGAGCAGACGGGGATCACGCTGACCGAGAGCTTTGCGATGTACCCCACCGCGGCGGTCAGCGGGTTCTATTTCGGACACCCCGAAAGCGAATACTTCGGCGTCGCCCGCATCGGCCGCGATCAGGTGCAGGATTACGCCTCGCGGCGCGGCGTGGACTTGGCTACGGCCGAGCGGTGGCTACGACCCAACCTCGACTGAGCGCCTTGCCGCCGGGCCGCATTGTCGTATGCGGAGGCGTCGTCCTCGCGGCGCTCTGGTGTGCGATCTGGGTCGCCACGGCGCCCGATCCTGCCCTGATGCGCCAGCTCGCGTTCCTGCCCGGCGTGGGGGTGATCGGGGCGATCATCGCCAACACCTCGGGGACCGGGGGCGGGGTGGTTTTCGTGCCCGTATTCAACGGATTGCGCGAGCACGGCGTGATGGCGCTCGACCCGTTGCAGATCACCGCCGCATCGATGGGTATCCAGTGCTTCGGGATGACCATGGGCGCGCTGCGTTGGACCGACCGCCTTATGCACCAGGCTCCGCCGCCCGACGCGCTGCACAGCGGAGTGCGCCCCCGCGACTACGCGCTTGCCGCAGTGGCGGTGCTGGCGATCTCGCTGCCGGCGATGCTGGCGGTCCAGCGAATGGGGCCGATCGACAACCAGGCCATTCTCGTGACCTACAAGGCGTTCTCGATCCCCCTCGGCCTCGCGCTGATCGCGGCGACGTGGACGGTCAATCGCAACGTGCGCGAGCGCGAGCGGCTGGAGCCGGTCGACCTGGCGGTGCTCATGCTGCTGGCGGCGCCGGGCGGGGCGATCACCGCGCTGCTTTCGGTCGGGATCGGCGAACTCGTCGCGCTCTACCTGTTCATTCGCCACTATCCGGTCCTCCTCTCGACCGGGGTCGCCTGCGTGGTGTCGTCGGTCAGCGTGCTGTCCGGCATGGTGTGGCACACGCAGGCGGGGACGGTGCAGTGGGAGGTCGTCCTTCTGGCGGGACCCGGAGCCGCGCTCGGCGGGTTTCTCGCGCGCAGCATCGCACACTGGCTCGGGGCGCGGCGCCTGAAGACGCTCGACGGTCTGTGGATTGTCCTGTCGGCAAGCTACCTGGTCTGGCTCAACTGGCGGTGAAAACCGCGCGTTTCGTGCGCCTTCGCGATTGACCGAATCCTTCCGCTCGCGCAGGGCGTGCGCGTCGCCGGGGGAAACCTCGACGTCCGCCATGGGAGAGAGCGGGTCCTCGCATCCGCCGCCGAAGGAGCAACCGCCCCGGAAACTCTCAGGCCAAAGGACCGTGGCGGGCCGTGCGATACTCTGGAAAGCGCTCCTTCCGGCTGGGTTGGAGCCACCGACGGTGTAAGCCGGAGCGATCCGGCCAAACTCTCAGGTTTCCCGACAGAGGGGGTAGCGGTTCCAAGGTGTCCCGTCCGGGCGCCGGCCGCGCTGTCGGGGTATGCACGCTTGAGCGAAACCGAAGACCAGGTCGAAACCCAGATGCTGCCGCTCGACGGCTGGCACCGCGCCCGCGGGGCGCGCATGGTCCCGTTCGCGGGCTACGAAATGCCGATCCAGTATGAGGGCATCATGGCCGAGCACGAATGGGCCCGCACGCACGCGGGGCTGTTCGATGTCAGCCACATGGGTCAGCTCATCGTCGAGGGCGATGGTGCGGCCGAAGCGCTCGAGGCGATCATGCCGGGGGACTTCAGCGCGCTGAAGCCCGGCCGCATCCGCTATTCGCTGCTGCTGGCCGAGGACGGCGGGATTCTCGACGACCTGATGGTGACCAACGTCACCGAGAGCGAGGGTGCCACCCCGCGCTACTACGTCGTGGTCAACGGCGCGACGAAGTGGGACGACATCGGCTTCCTTCGCGAGCACCTGCCCGACGAGATTACGCTGAACCATCTCGATGATCGGGGCCTGCTTGCCTTGCAGGGTCCGGAGGCTGCTGCGGTGCTCGACACGCTGGTTCCGGGCGTCGCCGACGAGCTGTCGTTCATGCAGGGCACCAGCCGCGAATGGAACGGCGCGCCGCTCGGCATCGGGCGCGGCGGCTATACCGGCGAGGACGGCTTCGAGCTGTCCTACCCGGCCGACAAGCTCGAAGACCTCGCCAATGCCCTCGTCGCAGACGAGCGGGTCCGCCCGATCGGCCTCGGCGCGCGCGACTCGCTGCGGCTCGAGGCCGGGCTTCCACTCTACGGGCACGACCTCGACGAGTCGGTCGACCCGGTCGAAGGCAGTGCCGCGTTCGCGATCTCCAAGGCGCGGCGCGAGCAGGGCGGCTTCCACGGGGCGGAGCGCATCCTCGCCGCGCTTGCGAATGGTCCGGCGAAGAAGCTGGTCGGCTTCTCGGTCGAGGGCCGCATGCCGGTGCGCGAAGGCGCGCCTGTGTTTGCCGGCACCGAGGAGGTCGGACGGGTGACCTCAGGCGGCTTCGCGCCGACCGTCGGCGCGCCGATCGCGATGGGCTACGTCGCTGCCGCGTACACCGCGCCGGGCACCGCGCTCGAGGCCGAAGTCCGGGGCAAGCGCGTGCCGCTCACCGTCGCCCAAATGCCGTTCGTGCCACATCGCTATCATCGCAAAGGAGCTGCGAAATGACGCGTTACTTCACCGAGGATCATGAGTGGATCGAAGTCGACGGCGATACCGCCACCGTCGGCATCACCGACTATGCGCAGGGCCAACTCGGCGACATCGTTTTCGTCGAGGTGCCCGCCGGGGGCACCGCGCTGTCCAAGGGCGGCGAGGCCGCGGTGGTCGAGAGCGTCAAGGCGGCGAGCGACGTCTATTCGCCCGTCAGCGGCACCGTGACCGAGGGCAACCCGGCGCTCGAGGACGATCCCGCGCTCGTCAACACCGCGCCCGAAGGCGACGGCTGGTTCTTCAAGCTGACGATCACCGACGCCGGTGAACTCGACGGCCTGATGGACGAGGCCGCCTACAAGGCTTTCTGCGACACCCTCTGACGGGAAAACCGATGCGCTATCTTCCCCTGACCGACGCCGATCGCGGCGAGATGCTGAACGTGATCGGCGCGCCGTCGATCGACGCGCTGTTTGCCGACGTGCCGGATGGCCTGCACCTCGACGGCCCGATCGAGGGCCTGCCGCTCCACGCGAGCGAGATGGCGGTCGAGCGGCACATGCGGGCGCTGTCGAAGAAGAACCTCGCCGCGGCCGATGCGGCGTTCTTCTGCGGGGCGGGGGCCTATCGCCACCACGTGCCGGCGACGGTCGACCACCTGATCCAGCGTGGCGAGTTCCTGACCGCCTACACCCCCTACCAGCCCGAGATCGCGCAGGGCACGCTCCAGATGCTGTTCGAGTTCCAGAGCCAGGTCGCGCGGCTCTACGGCTGCGCAGTGGCGAATGCTTCGATGTACGACGGCTCGACCGCGTGCTGGGAAGCGGTCGCGATGGCGGGGCGGGTGACGAAGAAGAAGCGCGTGGTCCTGTCTGGCGCGCTGCATCCGCACTACGCCGAGACCGTCCGGACGATGGCCAAGTTCACCGAGGATGAGATCGCGGGCGCGCTACCCTCGATCCAGGGCGCTCCGGACCTGGAAGGCCTGATCGCGCGGATCGACGACGCCACCAGCTGCGTGGTGGTGCAATACCCCGACATCCTCGGGCGCGTCTTCGACATGACCCCGCTGGCGGAGGCAGCACACGCGAAGGGCGCGCTGCTGATCGCCGTGAACACCGAGCCGGTCGCGCTGGGGGCGGTGAAGTCGCCCGGCGAGATGGGCGCGGACATCGTGGTCGGCGAGGGGCAGTCGCTCGGCGTGGGCCTCCAGTTCGGCGGGCCGTACCTCGGCCTGTTCGCGGTGCGCGATCCCAAGCACGTGCGCCAGATGCCGGGCCGGCTCTGCGGCGAGACGGTCGATGCCGAGGGTAAGCGGGGGTTCGTGCTGACGCTTTCCACCCGTGAGCAGCACATCCGCCGCGAGAAGGCGACGAGCAACATCTGCACCAACTCGGGGCTGTGTGCGCTGGCGTTCACGATCCACCTGACGCTTCTCGGCGAGAAGGGGCTGCGGCAACTCGCTGCGGAGAACCATCGCTTGGCGTGCTTGGCCGCGGACAAGCTCGCCACTGTGCCGGGCGTGACCGTCCTGAACGATGCGTTCTTCAACGAATTCACCGTCATGCTGCCGGCCGATGCACGGCAGGTCGTCCGTACGCTGGCGGAACGCAAGGTGCTGGCGGGCGTCTCGCTCGGCCGCCTGTTCCCGGGCGTGGACGCGCTGTCGAACGGCCTCGTGGTCGCGGTGACCGAAACGACATCAGAGGAGGATATCGAAACCCTCTGCTCCGCGCTCAAGGAGGTGCTGGCATGAACGCGCCCAATAAGAGCGGCTGGCGGCCCGCGCTCACCCTCGACCGCCGCGAAGGCCAGACGACCGCGACCGGCAACCGCGCGCTCATGCTCGAGGAACCGCTGATCTTCGAGATCGGCACATGCGAGACGACCGGCGTCGACCTCCCCGAAGCCACCGCCGGCGCCAATCGCCTTGGCGGGATGGCGCGCGAGGCGGAGATCGGCCTCCCGGGCCTGTCGGAGCCCGAAACGGTGCGCCATTACACTCGGCTCAGCCGCCAGAACTATGCCATCGACCTCGGGCTGTTCCCGCTCGGGTCGTGCACGATGAAGCACAATCCGCGCCTGAACGAAAAGGTCGCCCGGATGCCCGGCTTCGCCGATGTCCATCCGCTCCAACCGATCGACACCGTGCAGGGCGCGCTCGGCGTCATCAACGAGCTCGCAAGCTGGCTGATCCGGCTCACCGGCATGCGCGGCGTGGCGATGACGCCCAAGGCCGGCGCGCACGGCGAGCTGTGCGGCATCCTGTGCATCCGCGCCGCGCTGGAGGCCAAGGGCGACGCGCGCGAGGTGATCCTGGTGCCCGAGAGCGCGCACGGCACCAATCCCGCCACCGCCGCCTTCGCCGGTTACCGGGTGGAGGACATTCCCGCCACCGCCGAGGGGCGCGTCGACCTGGCGGCGCTGAAGGCGCGGCTGGGGCCCGACGTTGCCGGGGTGATGATCACCAACCCCAACACCTGCGGGCTGTTCGAGCGCGATCTCAAGGAAATTTCCGACGCGGTCCACGCGGCGGGCGGCTACGTCTATTGCGACGGGGCGAACTTCAACGCGATCGTCGGCCGGGTGCGCCCGGGCGACCTCGGTGTCGACGCGATGCACATCAACCTGCACAAGACCTTTTCCACCCCGCACGGCGGCGGTGGGCCTGGATCCGGGCCGGTGGTGCTTTCAGAGGCGCTGTGCCCCTACGGCCCGCTGCCCTTCACCGAGCTCCACGCCGACGGCACGCTGACGCTGGTGGAGGAGGAAACCGGCGGCGAGCGCCAGCCCCACGCCTTCGGTCGCCTGTCGGCGTTCCACGGCCAGATGGGCATGTTCACCCGCGCGCTGGCCTATATCCTCAGCCACGGCGCCGACGGGCTGCGCCAGGTCTCGGGCGACGCGGTGCTCAACGCCAACTACCTGCTGCGCAGCCTGGAGGATGTGCTCGATGCGCCGTTCGGCCACAGCGGACCGTGCATGCACGAGGCGCTGTTCTCGGACAAAGGCTTCGCCGAAGGTCTCACGACGCTCGATCTCGCCAAGGGGATGATCGACGAGGGGTTCCACCCGATGACGATGTACTTCCCGCTGGTCGTCCACGGCGCGATGCTCGTCGAACCGACCGAGACGGAAAGCAAGGCCGGCCTCGACCAGTTGGTGCTCGCGATGCGTTCGCTGGCCGAGCGGGCGAGGGCGGGCGACGAAAGCCTCAAGAACGCCCCGATCCACGCGCCGCGCCGCCGTCTCGACGAGACCCTCGCGGCGAGGAAGCCGGTGCTGGCGTGGAGCGAGCCCCAGGTGCCCGCGGGCACGCCGACGCTGAGCGAACAGGGCGGGAGCTGACCGGTCATGTGGCAGGGCGTCTTCGGCTTCACCAACGTGGTCGCCCTGCTGGCATGGGCGGTGCTGGTCCTCGCGCCGCGCAAGCCATTGCCGCTCGCCTACGTGCTCTACGGCGGCGTGGCGATGCTGTGTCTTGCCTATGCCGCCATGTTCGTCGGGCTGGTGACCATGCTGGTCGACCCCGTGCGCGATCCGGGGCTCGCGGAGCCGGACCTCCTAAACTATTCCGTCGTCGGCCTGAAGGACCTGTTCCGGTCCGAAGGTGCGATCGTCCTGGGGTGGACGCACTACCTTGCGCTCGACCTCTTTACGGGTCTTTGGATCGCTCGCGATGCCGACGCGAAGGGATTTTCGCGCGTTTTCCAGGCGCCGTTCCTTGTGCTGACCTTCATGGCCGGCCCGCTGGGGTTACTTGTCTGGCTGCTCGTCCGCGAACGCCGCGCACGCAAGAGCGGCTGGACCCGCTCAGGAAAAACGCCCGCCGGCTGAACCGACGGGCGCCTTTTGCGACCACGAGAGGCTTTTGCCCTGTCTTGCGTGGCTATCGTTCGTCAGATGGCGCGATCGCCAGCCTCGCCGACCGACTCGATGTCGCGGCCCAGGCCCTTGACGGTGTTGCAGGCGGTAGCGGTGAACGTGATCGCCGCGACGCCGAGAGCGATGATCAGTTTCTTCGCCATGTTGGTGTCCTTCTTGTCAATTCGGATCGCCAATGCTCGACCGAATGAACGGCGGGGTCAAGCGCAGGTTCCCTAGCTTCCGGTAATCGCCTGTCCGCGCTCGATGGCGAGGCGGTGCTCGCGCCATGCGATGACGAGCCCGGCGCCGACGATCAGCGGCGCTCCGAACCAGGTGGCGGCCGGCGGCAGCCGGTCGAAGACCCACCACCCGAACAGCGTGGCCCACACCAGCGACGAGTAATCCATCACGATCACGCTGGCGACCGCACCATAGCGGAGCGCGGCGGTGAGCAGGAACTGGCCGAGGAGGCCGAAGAGGCCGAGCCCGGCGAGGAGCATCCACTGGTATGGCGTGTGCGACGTCATCACGAACGGCATCGCCAATGCCAGGATCGGCAGGCTGAAGGCGGAGAACCAGAACACGATGGTCAGGGGGTGCTCGGTCCTGGAGAGATCGCGGATCTGGATCGAGATCAGGGCGATCGTGAACGCCGCGCCGAGCGACACCGCTGCCCCCAGCGGCGGTATGTGGCTCTGCCCCGGCTGGGCGATCACGAGCACGCCGGCAAAGCCAAGCAGCACCGCCGACCAGCGCCACAGGCCGACCCGCTCGCGCAGGAGCAGCGCGGACAGGATGACGGCCCAGATGGCAGTCGTGAAGCCGAGCGTCGTCGCTTCGGCCAGCGGCAACAGGGTCACCGCGCCGAAATTGAGGAACATGCCGGTAAGGCCCAGTACCGCGCGCCGGAAGTGGGCCCCCATCCGCTCGCTCCTGAGCCTCGTAAGCTCTCGCCGCATGCCGAACCACAGGAGAAGAACCGGGATCGTCGGCAGTTGCCGCCAGAACAGGGTCTCGGTCAGCGTGACGCCGGATTCGGTCACCAGCTTGACGAAGACCAGCATGACCGACAGCACGAAGGCCGCACCGAGGCGGATGAGCAGCGCCAGCTGCGGTCTCTGCGCGGATGGCGGATGGCTCACACGGACGCTCTAGGCCCTCTGGCAGCGGGCGCAACGCATCCCATATTGCGGGCCATGAAGCTGCCCGATGTCCTTTTGTTTGCCAGCGACGCGGAAGTCGCCGCGCTCGCGGGGGCGGCCTCGCTCGTCCTTGCGATCGGTTGCCTGCTTATGGAGCGCAGGCGCGTGAAGCGCGCCGCGATCGACCGCGTGGGATGGGTGCCCTGGACGGGCCTCTTCCTGATGTTCGCAGTGGTGGGCGGCGGCCTGATCGCGCTCGGCCTGCCTGCTTGGATCAGGGGTTAGTGCACCTGCCTCAGGCGGCCGTTTCGGTCCGCTCGCGCGACTTGCGGTGGGAGCTCATGTAGAGCGCCTCGAAGCGGCTCTGCTTGTCGCGTTGCCGACGCGAACCCCGCTGCTGTCGTTTGAGGTCAGCCTGCCAATTGAATATCCGAAGCATTGGTCCCATCCTTGATGGACCATCCTATACCACTCCGCGCGGACCGGAGATTGTAGGAAGCCGACGCTTCGCTTGTAAGATTCCGACCGACCTGTGGAAAAACCTAGAGGCACGCCTCGAGGTATGCCTGGTCGAAGCCGAACTGGCGGGCCTTTTCCAGCGTGTAGGGGCGCAGGCCTGAAGAGCGGAACTCGCCGAGGATCTTCCCGTCCTCGCTCTCGTCGAGATACTCGAACTTGAACAGTTCCTGCGTCACGATCACGTCGCCTTCCATGCCGATCACCTCGGTCACGTTGGTCGTGCGGCGCGAACCGTCGCGAAGGCGCTTGACCTGCACGATCAGGTCGACCGATTCCGCGATCTGGCGGCTGATGGCTTCCTTCGGGATCTTGATGTCGCCCATCAGGATCATGTTCTCCATACGGCCGAGGCACTCGCGCGGGCTGTTGGCGTGGAGCGTACACATCGAACCGTCGTGACCGGTGTTCATCGCGGCGAGGAGGTCGAAGCACTCAGCGCCGCGGATTTCGCCCAGGATGATCCGGTCCGGGCGCATACGCAGGGCGTTCTTCACGAGGTCGCCGATGGTGATCGCGCCCTGGCCCTCGAGGTTCGGCGGGCGGGTTTCCAGCGGCAGCCAGTGCGGCTGCTGCAGGCGGAGTTCCGCCGCGTCCTCGATCGTCAGCACGCGCTCGCCCGGGTCGATCATCTTCGACAGGGCGTTGAGCATGGTCGTCTTGCCCGAACCGGTACCGCCCGAGATGACGATGTTCATCCGGCACGCTCCGGCGATCTTGAGCGCGGTCGCCATCTTGTCGCTCATGCTGCCGAAGTCGCGCAGCATGTCGATGGTAATCGGCTTTTCGGAAAACTTACGAATCGAGATCGCGGTGCCGCGCAAGGAGAGCGGGGGGACGATCACGTTGACGCGGCTGCCGTCCTTAAGGCGGGCGTCGGCGAGCGGCGTGGTCTGGTCGACGCGGCGGCCGACCTGGTTCACGATGCGCTGGGCGATCTGGAACAGGTGCTGCTCGTCGCGGAACCGGATCGGCGCGATGATCAGCTTGCCCTTCTTTTCGATGTAGGTCTGGTCGGGCCCGTTGACCATGATGTCGCTGACGTCGGGGTCGTTGAGCAGCTCTTCCAGCGGACCGAAGCCGAGCAGCTCGTCGATCAGCACCTTTTCCAGCGCGAACTGTTCGCGCCGGTTGAGGGTGACCTTGAGCTCGGCGAGCACCTCGAGGATGATCGGACGGAATTCTTCCGACAACTCGTCCTTGGTCAGCGTGGCCGCCGCTTCGGGGTCGACGCGCTCGAGCAGGCGCGGGAGCACCTGTTCCTTGATCTTGTGGACGCTGGCTTCGAAGCCGCCGACCTGCTGCTGCTCGTGGACCGCGTTGGCGCGATCCGCGAGGCGGGTCATGGCGTCCGATTGCTTGGCCTCGGCGCCTTGCGGCGAGAACGATTCTTCGGCGGGAAGTGGCGGGAACTGATCGCCGCCGCCGGGCACAGGCGCATTTGCGGCGGGAACTGCCCCCTTCATCGGGCGCGCGACGCCGAACGAGGGACGGGCTCCCGGGTTCATCCCGGCGGGACCGTTCTTTCGTCCGAATGCACTCATCGATGAATTCCTTAAGCCATGTAGGTCGCGTCGCTCGCCAGCACCGGTACAAGGGGCCAACGCCGCACTTCCTGGGAACGTGAATATCCCGGAAAGGTTGTTTTTTCCCTAAGTCGCGGCGTTCAGGGAAGCCGGGTGAACGGGCGACGCCCCGGCACGCAGGGGGGTAAGGAAACGGGCCGTTCGGGTTCGTTAGGACCGACCTGATAGATGCGGAACGACAATCCGTCGTATCCACGCGGGATGAACGCGACGGGCTTCAGGATGTCGTCCCTGATCGGGTCGAGATTCAGTTCGGTTAGTAGGTAGTGCTTGCCGCGCAGCACGCCCATTCGCCGGAAATACCGGGCCACCTGCCGCGGGGTCTCCAAGTCGCTGTATTTGTTCCATCGCACGAAGCTCTGCATGCAGTGCAGCTCGGTGCGCTCGAATTCCATTCCCGTCATCGCCGAGATGCCCTGGGCGCGGTTGACGGTGAAGACCGTCCAGTGCTTGTCGCGCAGGCCCAGACGTTCGATTTCGCGGGCGGCGAGATGGGCGGTGTCGAAGGGCCAGACGAAACTGATCGCCGCAACCGCGAGTCCGCACGCCGAGGCGACCGCGAGCCACAATCTGAAAGCCGGGCCCGGCCGCTCGCCCCTGGCCCGCATGCGCCACTTGAGCGCGATGAACAGGATCGCGATCAGCATCAGGTGACGCGCGGACAGCTGATACACGAGCTGCGAGAAGACGGCGGTCAGCAGCACGAAGGCGAACAGTATGATGCGGTACAGTGCCTCGCGCTCGGTTTCCCTCCACGCCCAGTAGAGAAAGGCCACTCCGCCCCACGATGCGACTAGGAAATTCGGTGCGGCATCCCACTGCGGGATGACGGCACCCTGGAACGGCACCAGCAGAACGCCCATGGTGAACAGCCACTGCGCGAACGACTGGAACGGCGCGAGCAGGGCAATCGCCGGCTCCATGTCGGCGGCGGGGATGACGGACCATGCGGCGGCCGCTCCGCTGATCGCCCAGAGCGCCAGTCCGGGCACCCAGATGTCGCGTTCCTTGAGCTTCATGGCGACGAATGCGACGGAGAACACGCCGAAGAGGAAATCGCACATCGGCAGAATGGCGATCGGCAGCCACACCCACCGGCGCCGCCAGGTGCCCATGGCGATGACGATGGCGGCGACCCCGAGCGAAAGGCTGCGCGAGATCGTCATGTATTCGAACATGATGAATTCGCTGGTACACAACAGCAGCTTTTCGGCCCGGGTGAACGGACTGCCGAACAGGATCGCCGCGTGTGCCGCCACCGCGCAGCCGATCGCGGCTACCTTCAGCGTGGTCATCGGCTCCATGAAATAGGCGAGGCCGCGCAGGATGAAGTACCACAGCGGCGGATGCCCTTCGTAGCGCAACCAATCGAGCAACGTCGGGATGTCGGGCGCCTGCACAGTGAGCTGGATCGACTGGTACTCGTCGACGTGCGCGCGGTGCGTGAGGATGAGCGCAAGCTGCAGCGCCGCGAGCCCGGCAATCGCCAGCGCCCATGTCCGCGGATTCGCGAGACGCCGGTCGGCACCCCTGATTCGGCGGGTGACTTTCGCCCGTATGCCACGGATGCGGCGCGAACGCCGGATCGACTGTACGATACTTGTCAATTCTGCCCCCGACCCACTAACGTCGGCTACCCTGAAGATTTTCGGTTAATAGCCGGTTACCGGCGCTTCATCCGGGCAGGCGGGTGGAGGCGTCAAGTCGCGCCTTAGCACCGAATTAAGCTTTCCCGGCGATATCCGGGCGCATGATCGCGTTAACCAATAACTCGCCGCAGGAAGCATGCCCGCCCGTAGGGCCGGCGACGCTGCCGCGCGAGCGGCTGGCCTACATGGACGCATTCCGCGCGATGGCGATAGTTCAGGTGATCGCGGCGCATGTCTACGGCCTCGGCCTCGACGGGTCGCCCGTCAGCCCGATGACGCTGACAGTCCTTTCGCTTTTCAGTGGCGCGACGGCGCTTTTCGTTTTCATCTCGGGCTTCCTGTTCCAGATCGTCAACGCCGCGCGGTTCGACTACGGCCCGTACGTCATCGGAAAATGGCGCACGGTGTTCGTGCCGGCGCTCGCATGGATATTCGTCATCGGGCTGCTCGGGCTGGCTTTCGCCCCGGAGCGGGCAGCCGCCGTCCCGGGCGTGGGCCCCACGACGGGGTTGGTCGACCTGCTGAGCGATGCTTTCCTCTATGCGGTGTCGGACACGCCGATGTGGTACATCCCCTATCTGGCGGTGATCGTGGTGTTGGGGCCGGTCTTCGCGCTGACGGGGCGCCTCGGCCCGCGGGAAAAGGCGCTCGCCCTGCTGGCCGCGCTTGCGCTGGGCCTCGTGATCAACCGGCCGGTGAACGGGGCCCCGGGCGTCCAGAACTTCGCCTATTTCCTCTTCTACCTTCTCTTCGGAATCTTCGCGGCGCAGGAACGCGGCTGGCTGCTGCCCCGCCTCGCCCGTGCTGACGCCATCTGGGCGAGCGGGCTGGCCGCTGCGGCACTGGCCTGGCTCCAGGCCTTCGCGCACGGCCATACGATGCACGCGGGTGCCCCTTTCGAACCGATGGGGATCAATTTCCAGTACCTGCAGAAGGTCGCCCAGACCTGCTTCTTCCTGGGCTTGTTCTCGCGCTATTCCGGGCGGGTCGGGGCCCGCACGAAGATGCTCGCAGGGGTCAGCTTCGGTCTCTTCTTCCTGCATTACCCCTGGATCATGCTGCTCGAGCGTGGCGCGGTCGACCTGCGGGTGGATGGCTGGCCGCTGCTTTCGGTCTTAATCTCGACGGCGGTCGTCTTCGCGCTATCGTTCGCGTCGGTCCTCGGCCTGCGCAAGGGGCTCGGGAAACGGTCGAAATGGCTGGTCGGCGCATGACAGGCCCACGGCCATCGGGAGGTCAGCGGATCGAGACGATCCAGGTGCTCCGCGGGCTCGCGGCGCTCCTCGTGGTGTGGGTCCACGCGACCAATGTCGTGCAGTACCGGCCCGACATGGGCGCGTATGGCGAATGGCTGTCCCTGCCCGGTGTCAACGACCTCGGCGCGATCGGGGTGGATGTCTTCTTCGTCATCTCCGGATTCGCGATGGGATCGGCTGTGATGGCTGATCCGCAGCGGGGTGCCGCCCGCTTCCTGGCCGAACGCTTCGTACGGATCGTGCCCCTGTTCTGGCTGCTGAGCGTGGCTGCCGGGCTGGTGCTGTGGGCGATCGGAAGCCCCATCGAATGGATGGCGGTCGTCAACACGCTGACCATGCTGCCTATCGTGTTCCAGGAAACCTACGAACACCCTGTCCTCGCCGTCGGGTGGACGCTGGCGTTCGAGTGGATGTTCTACTGCATGCTGGCGGCCTGTCTGCTGGTGGCCCGCCGGCATGCCCTGGCTGCATGCTGCCTCGCGGCACTGGCGAGCGCGGCGATCGCGTTCCGCGGCGAGCAGCTGCTGCCGCTCGACAACCTCATGTTCAATGCGCTGTTCGCGGAATTCGCGGCCGGGTTGCTGCTCGCGTGGATCTTCCGCTCGGGCTGGCTGACACGGTCCGGAGTGACCGGGCCGGTCCTGCTGATCGGCGCCTTGGCGGGTGTCGGGTGGGCCGTGTGGAACGGCATCGGCGATGTCGCAAAGTCCGAGCTGATGTTCGTCGGCACGACGGACCGGGCACGATTGATATGGTGGGGCCTCCCCGCGATGGCGTTCACCGCCGGTGCGCTCGCGATGGGAGAGCGATGGCTCGACCGTCGGGGCGGCCGGGGACCGGGCTGGCGCTTCGCGCGCCTGATCGGCGATTCATCGTATTCGCTCTATCTCGTGCATTGGCCGCTGACGATGGCGGCCGAAAAGTGGCTCCCCGCGACCAGCCTACACGGGGAATGGACCATCGCCATCCTCACCGTGGTCAGCCTCGCCCTGGGGCTCGCGACCTATCGATTCCTCGAGCAGCCGCTGCTCTCGCTGTCGCGCAGGGCCGTGTTCGGGCCGGTCTGGCCGAGGGCGGCGGCGGTTCCCGCCTGACCGCGACGGATTTTTCGATGGCGGATGCGGTGCCGCTGCCATAGGGGCGGGCGCCGAGATGACCGCCGCCCGATCTTCGACCAACGATCGCAGCGGGTTGCTCGTGGCGCTTGCCGGCTTTGCCTTGCTGTCGGTCGGCGACGCGGTCGTGAAGTCGATCGCCGGCGAATGGCCGCCCACCGCTATTGCTGCGCTGCGCTATGTCCTTGGTGCAGCGGGGCTTTCGGCGATGCTGCTGGCGACCGAAGGGAGGGCGGCGTTCCGCTTCGTCCGCCCGGGCGCCCAGCTCGTGCGCGGGGCGAGCGTGGCGGTTGCGACGGTCGCGTTCTTCGGGTCGCTGCAGCTGATGCCGCTTGCGGAAGCCACCTCGATCGTGTTCGCCAGCCCGATCATCACAGCGGCGCTCGCACCGCTGGTGCTCCGCGAGCGCACCGGCCCGGCGACGTGGGCGGCGTGCCTGGTGGCTTTTGCCGGCGTGCTGATCGTGCTCCGCCCGAACCTCGCCCCGCTCGGGATCGCTGCTCTCCTGCCGCTGGTCTCGGCGTTCGCGATGAGCGCGCTGTTCATGGCGAACCGATCGGTCGCGGGCAGTGCCAGCGCGCTGGCGATGCAGGCGGTCCTGGCGCTGATCGCCGCACCCATCCTCATCCTTGCTGCAGCGGCAGGACATGCGTCCGGATTGCCGGCGCTCGCGATTTCCACCCCGTCGCTCGAGGTCGTGGCGAAATGCGCGTTTGTCGCGCTCAGCGCGAGCAGCGCGCACTGGCTGATCTACCTCGGTACGACGCGCGCGGGGGCCTCGCGGATCGCGCCGATGACGTATGTCCAGCTTCTGGTCGCCACTGCGCTCGGCTGGTGGTGGTTCGGCGACCGCCCCGACGCCATGGCAGTGGGTGGTGCCGCCCTGATCATCGGCGCGGGGTTGCTCCTGTGGCGGTGGGGCGGCCCCGAGCGACGCGCTTGACGGGCGTTGATATCATGATATGATATCGCGATATCATGACGCGAATCCTTGCCGACCTCCCCGACGACGACATCAGGTGGCTCGACCGCATCGCGGAAGAGCAGGGGCGATCGCGCGCCTCGGTCCTCCGGGATGCGGTGCGTGCCTATAAAGCCGAAGCCGAGGCCGACGATGACCTTGCGTGGCTCAAAGATGGGTTTGGAGCGTGGAAGCATCGCACGGATATCGGTGACGCCGTGAAGTGGCAGCGCCGCGAGCGGGCTGCCTCGACCCGTCCGTGGGATGACGACTACGAAGAGGTAAAGGCCGAATTTCCCGACCTGTTCGACGAGGAAGACGATCGTCAGCGCCAGATTTATCTCGACATGATCGCCGGCAAATATCCCGAACCGAAATCATCCGGTGGCCGGTGAGCGGTTTTTCGTTCGATACCAATATCCTTATCGACGCGCTTGCCGGACACGAACCGGCGGCGGCGGAAATCCGGCGTGCGGTGGCGTTCGGCTCGCGGGCATGGATCAGCCGGATGGTCTGGATCGAGGTGCTGTCGAAGGGCACGCCAGCCGAACTCAAGATGGCGGAACGCTTGTTATCGGGTTTCGCTATCGATGAGATCGACGCCGAGATCGGCGCACGTGCCGCGGCACTGCGACGCGAACGGTCCCGATTGCGCGCTGCCGATGCCATAATCCTTGCCAGTGCGCTCGTTCGCGGCCGCGTACTGGTGTCCCGCAACGTCAAGGATTTCCCGGCAAACATGCCGGGCATCCGCGTTCCCTACATTCTCTAGAACAAGGTCCATCGTCCATGTGCGGAATCATCGGTATCGTCGGAAAGGAAGAGGTCGCCGACCGGCTCGTCGACGGCCTCAGGCGCATGGAGTACCGCGGCTACGACAGTGCCGGGGTCTGCACGCTGTCCGGCGGCGAACTCGTCCGCCGCCGGGCCGAAGGCAAGCTGGCCAACCTCGTCCGCGAGCTCGAGCGCAATCCTGCACCCGGCACCGTCGGCATCGCCCACACGCGCTGGGCGACGCACGGCGCGCCGACCGCCAACAATGCCCACCCGCATGCCACGGGGCACGTCGCACTCGTCCACAACGGCATCATCGAGAACTTCAAGCCGCTGCGGGACGAGTTACTCGCCGCAGGTCGCACTTTGGAGAGCGAGACCGACAGCGAGGTCGTCGCGCATCTGATTTCCGCGGAAGTCGAAGGCGGCGCCGCTCCCGAAGAAGCGGTGCAGGCGGTCCTTCCGCGCCTGCGCGGGGCCTTTGCGCTGGCGATCGCGTTCCGCGACCATCCGGACATGCTGATCGGCGCGCGCCTCGGCTCGCCGCTGGTCGTTGGTTACGGCGAGGGCGAAACCTACCTCGGTTCCGATGCTCTCGCGCTGGCGCCTCTGACCCAGCAGATTTCCTATCTGGAAGAGGGCGACTGGGTGGTCGTCACCCGTGACGGCGCGCAAGTCTACGATGCCGAGAACACGCCGGTAGAGCGTGCGATCACCACCTCGGGCGCTTCGGCCGCGGCGGTCGAGAAGGGCAATTACCGGCACTACATGCAGAAGGAGATCTTCGAGCAGCCGACGGTGGTCGCCCAGACACTCCAGAGCTACATCCACCAGGCCGACAACAGGGTGGCGCTGCCCCAGATCGATTTCGACCTGTCGGCGGTCCGGCGGATCACCCTCGTGGCCTGCGGCACCTCGTTCTATGCCGGGATGGTGGCGAAGTACTGGTTCGAGACCTTCGCCCGCGTCCCGGTGGACATCGATGTCGCGAGCGAATTCCGTTACCGCGAGCCGCCGCTCGAGGAGGGCGGCCTTGCGCTGTTCATCAGCCAGAGCGGCGAGACTGCGGACACCCTTGCCGCGCTCCGGCATTGCAAGGCCAACGGCCAGACCATTGCGGTCGTCGTCAACGTGCCGACGAGTTCGATGGCGCGTGAGGCGGACCTATTGCTGCCGACGCATGCCGGGCCCGAGATCGGGGTGGCCAGTACCAAGGCATTCACCTGCCAGCTCGCCGTCCTCGCCGCGCTTGCCGCGCACCTCGCCGTCAAGAAGGGGCGGATGGACCGAGCCGAAGAACAGGAAGTCGTCCGCCACCTGCTCGAAGCCCCCGCCTGCCTCAACGCGGCGCTCGATCACGACGAGGACATCGCCGGCATGGCGCACCTGATCGCCCCGGCACGCGACGTGCTCTACCTGGGCCGCGGCCCGGACTACCCGCTAGCCTTGGAAGGGGCACTGAAGCTCAAGGAAATCAGCTACATCCATGCCGAAGGATATGCATCGGGCGAGATGAAGCACGGGCCGATCGCGCTGATCGACGAATCGGTCCCGGTCATCGTGCTCGCGCCGTCCGGCCCCCTGTTCGAGAAGACCGTTTCCAACATGCAGGAAGTGCGTGCGCGCGGCGGCAAGATCGTCCTGATCAGCGACGAGCAGGGTCTGCAGGAGGCCGGCGAGGGCTGTCTTGCGACGATCCAGATGCCCCGTGTCCACCCGCTCATCGCGCCGCTGGTCTATGCCGTGCCGGTCCAGCTGCTGGCGTACCACGTCGCCTGCGCCAAGGGCACCGACGTCGACCAGCCGCGCAATCTCGCCAAGTCGGTAACGGTGGAGTAAACTGCTCGGCCAGCTTTCGCTACTCCGGCGACTCGCGCGCCGGGGCCCCTCGAACGCTTGATTGGATCGTTCGATCTAACGAATTGATTTCGTTTGGCGACCGCTTCGGCGGGCCCGGATAGTTAATTTCAGGTTTCGTCAAAAGCCCGAATTCTGCTTTTCTTCTAGGGATTTACCGCCGTATAACCTTTATCGGATACGGCGGATGCGTGAACGATCGCAGCAAATCCGCATTCGAGCTTCCAGCCGAGGCGCCGATGCTCGCCCTGCTGGGGTTGCGCGACCCCGACGGTGGCGATTGGAACCGGCTGCGCGCGCTGCAGTTCTCGCAGGTCAACCAGACCGCGCGACTACGGGTAGTGGTTCACGCCGTCTGCGCGTCCATCGCCATTCTGCTCTATGCCGGCCAGGCCCCCGTCGCCTTGCTTGCGTCGTTCGCAGTCGCGCTGGCGGCCGCGTTGCATTTCACGCTTCGGATCGACCGGCTTCTGTCGGTCGATGAGCGCCCCCGGATAACCCGCGCAGAAATCAACCGAAAGGCTGCCGCGACCGCGACCGTCGCGCTTGCATGGTGTATCCCCGTTCTGGCGTTCACATCTTTCGCGGGTGACACCGAGAGGGCCGGCACGGCCCTGCTGCTTGCGGCCCTCATCGTCGGATCCACCCTGGCGCTCGGGGTTGCACCGTTCATTACGGTCGTCTTCGGGTCGATCACCGGATTGGCCATGATAGCGTCGTTCCTGTGGTTCGGGCAGTTCGGCATGGCGATCGCGGTCGCGGTGCTTTTGGTCGTGGTCCTCATCGGCGTGGCGAACGTGGCGCGAATTCACATGAACGCCTGCCTTGCCGAGGCCGGCAATATCGAGAAGAGCGAGGTCGTGTCGCTCCTCCTCCGCGAATTCGAGGAGAACCAGGCCGACTGGTTGTGGCAGGTCGACGTCAACCGCCTCGTCCGCTCGGCTTCGCCCCGTTTCGCCTTTGCCCTGGGCAAGTCGATCGAAGAAGTAGAGGGCAAGCCGTTCCTGGAGCTGATCAGCGGAGAAGGCTGGTCGACGGGGCAGTTTTCGACGAGCCTTCACGACCTCGCCGAGCGGCTGAAAAGGCGCGAAAGCTTTTCGAACCTCCTGGTCAAGGTTTTCATCGGCCGCGAGCAGCGGTGGTGGGAATTGTCCGGCACGCCCATGCTCGACGACAACGGCGCCTACGCGGGTATCCGCGGTGTTGGTTCGGACGTGACAGAACAGCGGGAATCGAGCGAGAAGATCGCCTATCTCGCACGCTACGATACCCTGACCGGCCTCCCCAACCGCCTTATGCTGACCGAAGCGCTGGGCGATGCCTTGCGCTATGCCGAACAGTGGCGGACACGCTGCGCGTTCCTGATGATCGACCTCGACCGCTTCAAGTCGGTGAACGATTCGCTCGGGCATCAGGTGGGCGACAAGCTGCTCGCACAGGTCTCCGCGCGTTTGAAGGAGGTGCTGGGGGATAACGAGTTCTGCGGCAGGCTGGGCGGCGACGAGTTCGCGATCGTCATCCGCGATGCGACCGACCGCAGTTGCATCGAGCGCGTCGCGAAGAGCGTGATCGCGCGCCTTTCGCAACCCTACGAAGTCGACCACCACACACTCTATGTCGGGGCCAGCGTCGGCTCCGCGGTCGGTCCGCGCGACGGCAGGACCGTCGAGGACCTGATGCGCAACGGCGACCTTGCCCTCTATCGCGCAAAGGACGATGGCGGCGGCGAGCATCGTGGATACGAACCGGCCCTGCATGCCAACGCGGAAGAGCGGCGCCAGCTGGAATTCGCCCTGCGGCGCGCCCTCGAGAATCGCGAGATGGAGCTCAATTTTCAGCCCGTCGTGAACGCTCAGTCTGAAGAAGTCGTCAGTTTCGAGGCGCTGGTCCGCTGGAACAGCCCGGAGCACGGCCCTGTCCGACCCGACAAGTTCGTGCCCATCGCAGAGGACACCCGGCTGATCGTTCCGATCGGGACCTGGGTCATGGAACAGGCCTGCCGCGAAGCGACCAACTGGCCCGACCATGTCCGTATCGCCGTCAACGTCTCGCCCGAACAGCTGTTCGAACCCGATTTCGCCTCGACCGTTGTCCAGGCCCTCACGGTCAGCGGACTGGATGCGCAGCGACTCGAGCTGGAAGTGACCGAGTCGATATTCCTTCGGGACGCGAGCGTGGCACGTGCCTCGCTCGAGCAGTGCCTGGCTCTCGGATGCACGATCGCGCTCGACGACTTCGGGACCGGCTATTCTTCGCTCGGGTACCTGCGCAAACTGCCGTTCTCCACGATCAAGATCGATCGCAGCTTCGTCCAGGGTGCGGCGCAGTCGAGCAAGGAGAGCCTCGCGATCATCCGCGCCGTGGTCGCCATGGCCGATGCGCTCGAAATGACCACGACCGCCGAAGGGGTGGAAAGCGCCGAGGAAGCCGAGCTCATCCGCAAGCTCGGCTGCACCAAGATACAGGGCTACTATTTCGGCCGACCGATGCGCGCGCCGGACGCCTTGCAGTTGTTTCGCCGTCGCCAGTCCGACGCGCCCGATCGGCTGCGCGCATAGGCTTCAGCGGGCAGACGCGCCATCGGCCGCGCACTGCCGTCTTCAGATGGGGTCAGGCGTCGGCGAGAGCGCGGATGGCGCTTTCGAACAGCACCCGCCCATCGGTCCCGCCCAGTTCGGGTTCGATCGCCCGCTCGGGGTGCGGCATCATGCCGAGTACGTTGCCGGCCGCATTGAGCACGCCCGCAATCCGACGCTGCGAGCCGTTGATCTCCTCGGCATAGCGGAACGCCACACGTCCTTCGCCTTCGAGCCTGTCGAGAGTGTCCTCGTCGGCGAAGTAGTTGCCGTCGTGGTGCGCGACCGGGAAGCTGACGATCGCTCCGGTCTCGAAGCCGCTCGTGAAGAGAGACTGCCCGTTCTCGACCACGAGCGGGGCATCGCGGCAGGTGAAATTGAGCTGCGCATTGCGCATGAGGGCGCCGGGCAGGAGCTCGCTTTCGGTAAGGACCTGGAAGCCGTTGCAGACGCCGAGCACGGGCACGCCGCGCCCGGCGGCAGCGATTACGGCCCGCATCACCGGGCTGCGGCTGGCAATGGCTCCGCAGCGCAGGTAGTCGCCATAGGAGAAGCCGCCAGGTATCGCGATAAGGTCGAGCCGCTCGGGCAGGTCCGCATCGCCGTGCCAGACCCGCAACGCTTTCGCGCCGGATACCTTTTCCAGTGCGACCGCCATGTCCCGGTCGCAGTTGGAGCCGGGAAAGGTGATCACCGCGCCGCGGAATGCCATCACGCTGTCTCCAGCTTCTCGATCCGGTAGTTTTCGATCACCATGTTGGCGAGCAGCTTGCGGCACATTTCGTCGAGCGCGGCATCAGGAGTGCCGTCTGCCACGTCGAGCTCGATCAGGCGGCCGACGCGGACGTCTTCGACACCGGAAAAACCGAGGCCTTCGAGCGCATGGTGTACCGCGCGGCCCTGCGGGTCGAGGACGCCTGGCTTGAGGCTGACGTGGACGCGGACTTTCATGGGCGGGTCTCTCGTCGAAACGATGGGATCGGGATGGTTGCGCCTATGCCGCCGGTCCGCTGGCAGGGCAAGCGCAAGCTGGTGGGCGCTGGTGGACGAGCGACGGCGCGGTCGTCTCCATTTGGCAACACCGCGAACACATTCATGCCGGAAAAGCGAGAGCGATATCCGGTTTGCCTCTTAGCTTTTGTAAAGGACCTGGACCTGCCCATGTGGTCGCACCGTCTCTCCAAGGACCCGGATTCATGACACAGACTCACACCCGCCCGACCATCCACCTTCTGGCCGGAAGTGCTGTCGCACTCGCATTGGCCGCCTTCGCGGCGCCTGCACAGGCCCAGGATGCGGCCGCCGATGCCGGCACCGCCGCCGAAGAAGGCCAGCTCGACGCGATCATCGTCACCGCCAACCGGCGCGAGGAGAACCTTCAGGATGTGCCCGTGTCGGCCGCGACGCTGTCCGCCGATGCGGTGCAGTCGATCCTGGCAGCCGGCGGCGAGATCACATCGCTCTCGGGGCATGTCCCGGGCCTGTTCATCGAAAGCTCGAACGGCCGCGCGGCACCTCGGTTCTACATCCGTGGCCTCGGCAACACCGATTTCGACCTTGCCGCTTCTCAGCCTGTTTCGGTGGTCATGGACGATGTCGTCCTCGAGAACGTGACGCTCAAGGCGTTTCCGATTTTCGACGTCCAGCGGGTCGAGGTCCTGCGCGGCCCCCAGGGCACGCTGTTCGGTCGCAACACCCCCGCAGGTATCGTCAAGATCGATACCGTGAAGCCGGGCGACGAGGCAGGGTTCGATGGCTCCTTCAGCTTCGGAACCTTCAATACGGTCTCGGGCGAAGCGGCGGTGAATGTGCCTCTGGCTCCCGGCAAGGTATCCCTTCGCATCTCGGGCATGCTCCAGCGCCGCAGCGACTGGATCGACAACGGATTCACCGGTCAGGACAACACCATCGGCGGATACAGCGACCGCGCAGGTCGCCTCCAAGTACTGCTGACGCCGACGGCGGATTTCAGCATCCTGGGTACCGTCCAGCACCGCAATTTTCGCGGCACATCGACCCCGTTCCGCGCCAATATCCTTGGTCCCGGCAACAACGACCTGAACGCGAATTATGATCGCGACACGGTGTTCTACGATGCCGGGGGCGGCAACGAGGCACGCTACAAGACCACTCTGGCCTCGATCAACACCGCATACGACTTCGGCGGCGTGACGCTGACATCGATCACCGCGTGGGCGCACGGTTCGGGCCGCAGCCGCGGCGATATCGATGGCGGCAACCTCGTCACCGGTCCGGGTTTCATCCCGTTCCCCTCGGACACGCAGGATTCGATCATCCTCGACCAGTTCACGCAGGAAGTGCGGCTGGCTTCGGACGCGAGCGGGCCGCTCACGTGGCAGATCGGCGGCTTCTACTTCAACAGCGACTTCGACGTGACCACCGTCGGATTCAACTTCCCGCCGCCGGTTACCGTGAATCACCGCAACGAGAGCTGGGCACTGTTCGGCCAGACGACCTTCGCCCTGTCCGACCGGGCGAAGATCACCGCGGGCCTGCGCTATACCGACGACGAGAAGGACTTCGTGGTCGTATCGGGTGCCGCCCCGCAGCCGCGCAACGTGCAGGACGACCGGTTGAGTTGGGACCTGTCGGCTTTTTTCGACGTGACCGACGATGCCAGCGTCTATGCCAAGGTCGCCAGCGGCTTCCGCGCACCGACGATCCAGGGGCGCGACGTGGCCTTCTTCGCGCCGCCATCGGTCGCCACGAGCGAAAAGATCATGAGTTACGAAGCCGGCTTCAAGTCGGAATTCGCCGGGCGCACGATCCGCATCAACGGCGCGGCATTCTACTACACGATCGACGATCCGCAGTTCTCGGCCGTGGGCGGCGCGGGCAACCTCGTCCAGCTTGTCAACGCCGAGAAGGGCCGCGGCTACGGCTTCGAGCTGGACACCGCCTTCCAGCCCTTCGACGCGCTGACCCTCACCGCAGGGCTCAGCTACAACAACACGCGTATCCAGGATCCGAACCTGCTCGTCGGGGTGTGCGCGCAGTGCAGCGTCACCGATCCGCTCGTTACCGTGGCCGGAACTCCGCGCGCCCGGGTCGACGGCAACCCGTTTCCCAATGCGCCCGAATGGATTGCAGACTTCACTGCCCGCTATGCGGTGCCGATGGGACCGGACGGCGAACTGTTTGCCTACACCGACTGGACCTATCAGGGGGCGACCAACTTCTTCCTCTACGAAAGCCGCGAATTCAACGCGAACAACCAGTGGGAAGGCGGCTTGCGGATCGGGTACGCGCGGACCGACGGCCAGTGGGAAGTGGCGGCGTTCGTGCGCAACATCACCGACGCCGACAACGTCAAGGGCGGCATCGACTTCAACAACAACACCGCGTTCGTCAACGATCCGCGCGTGTTCGGCGTGTCGGCACGGTTCAGCTACTGAGCTGAAGCGATGTCCGGGGCGGCGGTCGGAAGAACCAGCACTTCCACCGCCGCATCCGGCGCCAGATAGGTGGCCGCGACCCGCTGGATATCCGCGGGCGTGATAGCGGTCAGCAGGTCCTTGAAGCGCTGGAAGCGGTCGATGCGGTATGATTCGCCCTGCGCCCGGGCGACCAGCTGCATCCAGCCGCCATTGGTCTTGAGCTGGTTGTCGTATGCCTCCAGCATCGGACGCCGGGCGCGGTCGATCAGGTCGGCCGATACCGGTTCGGCCGCCAGGCGTTCGATTACTGCGCGGATCGCGCCGCGGGTCGCCTCCACATCGCCTACATCGACCGAAGCGGCGAGTGCAAAGGTGCCATAGCCGCGCCAGGTGCTCGAGGCATCGCTCGAGGCACCGGGGGAATAGGCCTTGCCCAGCCGCTCGCGGATTTCCTCGGTCAGTTCGAGGCGGACCACCCGCTCGAGCAATTCGAGCTGCAGCACGAGCGCCTGGTCGCGGTCGTCGGCGGTTGGCCAGGTCATGCGGATGACGGCCTGGTCCGCCTCGCCCGTATGGTTGACCGTGCGCTGCGATCGATCGGTGGTGAACGGGCGGATGCGGGCCGCTTCGCGCGGCAGGAATTCCGCTTCACGTTGCGGAAGTGCGCCCAGCGTCCTGCCGACCAGCGCGATCGCGTCCGCTTCGTCGATATCGCCGACCAGAGCCAGTTCGATGGCCCCGTTGGCAAGCCGATCGGAGATCGCGTCGCGAAGGACGGCGAACGAGAGCTTCTGGTAATCGCCTTCGGGTTGCAGGCTGAAGCGCGGGTCGTCGTCCGACAGGATCGCGCCGATCCTTGACGAATAGGCCCCGCCGGGGGTGGCGTCCTTCTGCTTGAAGAAGTTCGCGATGCCGCGCTTGTAGGCCGCCTCGCCGTCGCGGCGGAAGCCCGGATCGGTCAGCGCGGCGGCGAGCAGCTGAAGCTGGAGTTCGAGGTCTCGCGGGGTGGTCGTCCCCGCGCTCACGAACTCGTCGCCCCTC
Organism: Tsuneonella dongtanensis; assembly: GCF_001698205.1. NCBI lineage: Bacteria > Pseudomonadati > Pseudomonadota > Alphaproteobacteria > Sphingomonadales > Erythrobacteraceae > Tsuneonella > Tsuneonella dongtanensis. Next base: position 2,914,982 of record NZ_CP016591.1, on the reverse strand, counting down.
GCGGAGATCGTGAGGCCGACCGACCGGCCGGCAAGGATCGAGGTCAGTTCGTCCGCCGAATGCTTGCCGAGCCCGCCTGCAGGCATGGAGCCGAGCATCGCAAGCGCGAGTGGATTGTCCTTCGTGGTGACGAGGTCGCCGCCGTCGAGCGCCATCTGGAAGCGAATCCGGTCGTCTTCGAGTTCGGTCTTCCTGAGGTTCAGCTTGACGCCGTTGGCGAAGACGACTTCGCGAACCTCGAGGCGCGGATCCACCGTGTCGCTGACGACCCTGCCAGGCGCGCCGAAATCGGTGTAGGCGAACTCGACTGACTGCGCTTTGTCGGGAGCGGAAATCGCTTCGGCCACGACTGCACCCCAGGCACTCCGCAGGGCGTTTTGTCCGCCCTCGGGCGCAGTGCGGCCCTGGAACCGGATGAGCGGTTCGTCGAGAGGGGCGGCGTCCGCGCGGAGCGCCGCGAGTACCGCTTCGGGGGTGATCGAGGGCGCGAAGGCATTGAACCGTTCGAGCACGTTGGCAGGGGTGGCGGCCACCGCTTCCTCGTCGATCATCTCCTCGATCGCGCGAACGAGTGCTGCATTGCTGCGCGTCGCCGCGGCGGCGGCCGCGTTTTCCGCCGACTGGCGGTTGCGTGCGACCTGTTCGGCGATCTCGCCGGGCGAGAATCCGTAGGCGAGCGCGCGGCGCCACTCGCGCGTTGCGGCCTCCAATCCGCGCTTCCAGCCGCCGTCGACGACGTCGACCACGAGATTTGTCGCGCGGCCGGATTCGAAGATGTCGCCGGTTCCGAACCCTGCCCCGCGGAACGGTGCGTCCTCGGCGCGTGCGAGGGTTTCGAGGCGGCGGTTGACCGCGCGATAGCCGATCGATCGCAGGAGGTCGCGCTGGCGCTTCGCAACGCTGTCTGCTTCGTCGACCCACGGAGCCAGGCGCGTGACGGTGACCCGTTCGGACAACGCCGGGTCGAGGTAGATGTCGGTCTCGCCTTTTCGCTCCAGGTCGACCGGACCGGTCTCGGGTTTCGGCGGAGCGGCAGCGGGCTCCCAGTCGCCGAAGCGTGCCCGGATGTCCTTCTCGATCGCTGGGACGTCGATCGCGCCGACCACGATGAGGACCGCGTTGGCGGGCACGTAGGCGCGCTCGTAGAACCCGCGCAGGCGAGCGGCGTCGGCGGCGCGGAGCGTCTCGTCGGTGCCGATCGGAAAGCGTTCGGGATAGCGTGCGCCGGGGGTGGTAAAGGCCCACTCGTCGAGCGTTTCCTTGACCGAATAGTTCATCCGGTCGCGCTTTTCCGCGAGGATCACCCCGCGCTCGCGCTCGACCGCTTCCTGCGAGATCGTCAGTTCGCTCGCAGTCTCGCGCATCAGCATCAGCGCGGTATCGATCAGCTTCGCGTCGTTGCGCGGAAGGTCGAGCTTGTACGAGGTCACCTCGAAACCGGTCGAGGCGTTGGTGTCGGCGCCGAACGCCAGTCCCTCGCGCTCGAGCAGCTTGATCATCTCGCCCTCGGGCACCTTCCTCGACCCGTTGAAGGCCATATGCTCGAGGTAGTGCGCAAGGCCGCGTTCCTCGTCACGCTCCTCGAGCGAGCCCGAGCCGATCCGCAACCGGATCATCACCGTGCCTTCGGGCTGGTGGTTCTCGCGCAAGACGTAGCGCATGCCGTTCGGCAGGACGCCGAAATGGAACGCTGGGTCGACCGGCACGTCGGACCTGCCGAAATCCCAGCTCGCGACGGCCGGCTCGGCAGGAGTGCCGGCAAGGACCGGGGCGGCGGTGGCGAGGAGAAACGGCAGCAGGATCAGATGCTTCATGCGCGCCTCCTTGCCCGCGGAAGCTGAACGGGGCAACAACGCCGCGCGATGAACCTCGATCTCGTCTACAACCCCGTGGCGGGATCCTTCCGCCAGGCGCGGCTCGATGCGCTGGTGGCGGCGTTCGAGCGGCATGGATGCACGGTCCGCCCGGTGGCTTCGGCCCGGGCCTGGCGGCCTGCGGAGGACCCACCGGACCTCGCCTGCATCCACGGGGGCGACGGCACCCTGCGCGATGCCGTGCAGGCGCTGGGGGCGCTGGCGGACTGCGTGCCGCTGTGCATCGCGCCGTCCGGCACCATCAACCTCGTCGCGCGCGAGATCGGCTATGTCCGCGAGCCCGAGGCGCTGGCGGCGCAGGTCATGGCGGCATGGCGGCAGGGACCCGAACGCTGGGTGCGCGCACCGCTCTACCGGCTGGGCGAGCTGCCGGTGGTCTCATGCCTGTCGATCGGGCCCGACAGTCACGCGGTCGCGCACGTTTCGGGCGCGCTCAAGAAGCGGATCGGGCGGCTCGCCTACGTCGTCGCGATGCTTCGGCTCCTGCGCCGCTGGCCGCGCCAGACGATGCACGTCTCGGGCGAACTGGCCGACGGCACGCCTTTCGCCTGCGAGGCGGGGGCGGTGATCGTGAGCCACGGGGCGCTGTTCGCGGGGCCGTTCCGCCTGTCGCCAAACGCCGCGCTCGCCGCCGATTCGGTCGAACTGATCGTGCTCGAACGGACCTCGCGTGCCGGGATCGCGGCGTTCACCGCTGCTGCCTTGGCCGGCATCCCGCTCGACCGGCTCGGCCTTGCCACCTTCCGCAGCGCGCGCCGCGTCGTGTTCGATCGCTGCGCGAGCCCGGTGCAGGTAGACGGGGACCATGTGCCCGATTTCGGCCCGGACCGCGCGTTCGCGATCGAGCCGACGGGCATTACGCTGCGCTACGTGATCTAGCGCCTTCGCGCGGACTTACTTCTTCGGCTTCGTCGGCGTGCGCAGGCGCCCGCGGTGGGCCGAGAGGTCGAACACTTCGCCCGGGCCGTTGTCGTCCTGCAGCAGGCCGAGGCGGCGGGCGACTTCCTGGTAGGCTTCGCTCTCGCCGCCGAGGTCGCGGCGGAAGCGGTCCTTGTCGAGTTTTTCGCCGGTCGCCATGTCCCAAAGGCGGCAGCCGTCCGGGCTGATCTCGTCGGCGAGGATCGTGCGGCTGAAATCCTGGTCCCAGATGCGTCCGAATTCCAGCTTGAAGTCGATCAACCGGATGCCGATGGCGGCGAACATGCCGCACATGAAATCGTTGATGCGGATCGCCATGCTGGCGATGTCCTGCATCTCCTCGTGGCTCGCCCAGTTGAAGCAGGCGATCTCTTCCTCCGAAACGAAGGGATCGCCGAGCGCGTCGTCCTTATAGCAGTACTCGATCAGCGTGTGCGGGAGCGGCTCGCCTTCCTCGATGCCCAGGCGCTTGGTGAGCGATCCGGCGGCCACGTTGCGGACGATCACCTCGATCGGGATGATCTCGACCTGCCGCACCAGCTGTTCGCGCATGTTCAGGCGGCGGATGAAGTGCGTCGGGATGCCGATGTGGGCGAGGCGGGTGAAGACGTACTCGCTGATGCGATTGTTGATCACGCCCTTGCCGTTGATCGTGCCCTTCTTCTGGGCGTTGAAGGCGGTGGCGTCGTCCTTGAAATACTGGATCAGCGTGCCCGGCTCGGGACCTTCGTAGAGGATCTTGGCCTTGCCTTCGTAGACCTGGCGGCGGCGGGACATGGGCGGTGGTCCTTCATTGGAAACGATGCGCCCCGGCGGGCGGGTCGGCGGTGACTCGCGCGGCCGGGGCGATTTCCGCGCGCCATAGGTGAAAGGCGCCCCGAGTGCAATCTAGTGCACGGTCGGGCCCGAGGGCTGGGGCTCGACTTCGGGGAGGTTCTTCGCCTGCAGGCTCTCGATCAGCTTGCCAAGCGTCGCACGCTGGACGAGCACCGAGAACAGAACCGCGGCGAAGGTCCCTGCAAGCAAGAGGTCGCGCGTGGTGCCGGGCGGCAGCGACAGGGCCAGAGCGATCGAGATGCCGCCGCGCAGGCCACCCCACCACAGGACGCGCGTGGCGCCGGGGGAATCGAGGCGGGCCGCAGGAATGACCCTGGTCATGGTGCCGACCGAGATCGCCCGCGCGACGAGCGTGATGGGAATTGCGGCGAGACCCAGCAGCAGGTGTCCGGTGCCTCCCGCAAGCACGATCATCTCGAGCCCGATGAGCAGGAACAGCACCGAGTTGAGGACTTCGTCGACGAGCTCCCAGAACTTGTGGACGTAGTCGCGGGTCGTATCGCTCATTGCCAGGGCGACGCCCTGATTGCCGATCAGCAGCCCTGCCACCGCCATGGCCAGGGGCCCGGAGAGGTGCAGCGCCGAGCACAGCGCATAACCCCCCATGACCACCGCCAGCGTGATCAGCACTTCGAGCGTGTATTCGTCCATGCTTGCAAGCGCGCGAAAGCCGAGCCAGCCGATGAACAGCCCGACGAGCACCCCGCCGCCGGCCTCGACCGCGAAGAGCCGCGCGCCTTCCGACAGGCTGAAGTCCGCGCCCGTTACCGCCGCGCCGAGGAGGATCGTGAAGACGACGATGCCCACACCGTCGTTGAACAGGCTTTCCCCCGCAACCGCCGCCTGGAGCGAAGCGGGCACGTTCTCTTCCTTGAGGACGCCGAGCACGGAGACGGGGTCGGTCGGGCTGATCAGGGCCCCGAAGACGAAGTACCAGATCGGCGCGATCGGGAGCGCCAGCAGCGCACCGACGCCCCACGCGCCGAGACCGACGATGACGGTGGATATGATCACTCCGACGGTCGAAAGCAGGAGGACCGGCAGCCAGTCCTTCTTGAGCCGCTCGAGATCGACGTGCAGGGCGCCGGCGAACAGCAGGAAGCTGAGCATCCCGTCGAGCAGCGTGTCGGTGAAGTTCATCCGCTCGAGCAATTGCGCGACCGAGTCGTCGAGCGTGACGCCCGGGATGAGTGCGTTCGCCAGCATGAGCGCGAGGCTCGCCACCGCGCCCATCACCGTCAGCCCGATCACATGGGGCAGGCGGAGGAAGTGGTGGTTGAGGTAGCCGAGCACTGCCGATGCCACGACCAGCATGGCGGCGATGTCGAAGGCGTTGATGACAAGGCCAGCGTGTTCCATGCCGCAGGCCATAGCCCGGCTGACGGGGGTGTCAAAACCGAAGGAACGAAGGGCCGGGAAGTGGTGCCTCGGGGCGGATTCGAACCACCGACACTGCGATTTTCAGTCGCATGCTCTACCAACTGAGCTACCGAGGCAGGCACTGCTCGCCGGGCTCGCGGAGCGGGCCGGGCGGTTGGCGAGGCGGCGCTATGGCGGCGCGTGGCCCGCTTGGCAAGGGGTCAATCGGACTCTTGTCGCGCGATTTCGTCCGGGTCGACTGCCGGACCCGGAACGGCGTATCCATCCGAAAACCACTGGACGAGGTCGCGGTCCTTGCAGCGGGTGGAGCAGAACGGCGCATGCGTTTCGCTTCGGGGCTTGCGGCAGATCGGGCACGGGCGGGGATTCGCGGTCATCGCGGCACGATCTGGGCATGCGATGCCTCGAACGCAAGCGCGTGGTCGGCCTGGAGCCGCACCTCGCGCCCGGTCCGATGGGCCAGATCCGCCAGCCAGCCGGGCTCCAGCGCGCCGAGCACCGCCGAGTGAGCGGTGAGCTCGATCGCGCCCGCGCCCTCGAGGCCTTCCGCACGGCGCAGCAGCATCCGCGCGGCGGCGGCGGTTCGGTGATGAGTCAACCGATGAAGCAGCGACGGGCCGGTGCTACGCGCGACGATCTGGACGAAGCCGAAGCCGTTCATCGCGGTGCGCTCGTGCGGCCAGTCCATCAGCGTGGCGGCCAGCGCGGCGTCGACGGCCGCGCGATCGGCCTTGGCCTGCAACGTGGGGAAATCGATCCCGATCGAGCCGCCAAGCTCGAACAGGCGCAGCGACGAAGTGACCGCCGGCACCGCGGCGAGTGCGAGCTCGCGCGGGGGGAGGTCGCCGTCGATGTCGATCACCGTCATGCCGGGCGTCACGGCGAACAGCAGCGCTCCGCCCGCGAAGGCGACCTCGCGGTCCCACGCGGCGCTCCAGATGTCTTCCCACAGTCCCGCGGGAAAGCGCCTGACCGGTGAGGCTGTATCGAAGGTGTCGGGGGCGGGGGCCTCGCCCGGACCGTCGCTCCAGCGACCCTGCGCGCGCTTGAGCCGGCCGCGCTCGGCCATCGCTGCGCGCGTGACGGCAACGTGGACCTCGGCGCCTTCGCTGGCTCCCTTCGGAATCCGGTCGACGAGGATTGCCTGTCCCGCTGCGGTCATTGCCATGCCGCGAGAGGCACCCGCGCTGCGCTGGACCAGGGTGGCCGCGACCGTCTGCCCGGGCCGCAGTTCGCCGGGCCATCGCACCCTCGCGGCGAGCGCGCGTCCGTTTTCCACCAGTAGTGCGCGGTCCTCGCCGATCCCGCGTTCGACGAGCCAGGTCATTCCGGCCCCTCAGCCAATGGCAAATCCCGCCGCCCTGAGCAGTGCGCGCGTCTCGAACAGCGGCAGTCCGACGACGCCCGAATGGCTGCCCGCGATCCATGCGATCAGCCCTTCCGCGCTGCCCTGGATGGCGTAGCCTCCTGCCTTGCCATGCCATTCCCCGCCCGCGAGGTACGCGGCGATCTCGTCGTCGGACAGTCGCTTAAAACGCACCTGCGTCTCGCTCAGCCGCTCGCGGAGGCTCCCGTCGGGAGACCGCAGGGCGATGGCGGACAGGACACGGTGGCGGCGCCCGGACAGCAGCTCGAGGCACTGGCGCGCCGTGGCTTCGTCGTCGGCCTTGGGCAGGATCCGCCGCCCTGCGGCCACAACGGTGTCGCCCGCGAGGACGAAAGCAGAATTGTCTGCGGCGGCGACCGCCTTCTCCCGTGCCATACGCATGGCATAGTCACGCGGAAGTTCGGCCTTTGCAGGCGTCTCGTCGATGTCGGAGGGTGCCACGCGCGCAGGCTTAATGCCGAGCCGTGCTAGCAGTTCGCGGCGCCGTGGACTGGCCGAAGCGAGGATCAGGTCGGGCACGTCAGCCCCCCATTGCCGCGACGTGCAGCGTTACTGCGGCCCCGGGCCGCCGCGTCCCGGCATGAAGCGATAGGTGATGCGCCCCTTGGTCAGGTCGTAGGGGGTCAGCTCGACGAGGACTTCGTCGCCTGTCAGCACGCGAATGCGGTTTTTGCGCATCTTGCCGGCGGTGTGCCCGAGGATCTCGTGGCCGTTCTCGAGCTCCACCCGGAACATCGCGTTCGGCAGCAGCTCCACCACCCGCCCGCGCATTTCGAGGAGTTCTTCCTTGGCCATGTAGCTCGTCGGTTCCTTAGCGTTGGTTGGTTGAATTGGCCGCCGCCCTTAGACGGCGCCGCGGGAAAAGGGAAGCGCAGCGTCGATTCACGGGAAACGATTGCGCGACAAAAAGTTACTTTGCGAAGGCTTGCTCTCGGTCCGGGACCTGCGCATTGCGCCCGCAGGAGGGGTGGAACTGGAAATTATCGAGGACCGTTAGCACCTTGCGCTCATTCACTTCCGTATCGCTGCTGGCGTTGGCGCTGGCCGGAACCGCTTCCGCCCAGGATGCCCTCCCGTCGTCTCAAAGCGCGCAAGCGCCCGAATCCGATGCCCGCCCGCAGCCGGGCGATCAGATCGTCGTCACCGCCGAACGGCTGCCGGGGCAGGTCCAGACCGACGTTCCGCCGGTGCTCGAGCTCGACGCGCGCGACGTCGCCGCCTACGGCGCGAGCTCGATCGCCGACCTCGTCGCCCAGTTGGCACCGCAGGTCGGCTCGGGCAGCGGACGCGGCGGTCGGCCGGTTTTTCTCGTCAACGGCCAGCGCATCTCCAACTTCCGCGAGATGGGGCGCTACCCGCCCGAAGCGATTCGCAAGGTCGAGGTCCTGCCCGAGGAAGTCGCGCTCAAGTTCGGCTTCCCGCCCGATGCGCGGGTGATCAACTTCATCCTGCAGCCCAACTTCGCCAGCCGCGATGTCGAGGTCGAGTACGGCCAGCCCGCCGACGGCGGCTATAGCGCCCAGGAGGTCGAGGCCGGAATCCTTACGATCAACGGATCGCGACGGGTCAATGCCAGCGTCGATTACAACCGGCGCAGCCCGCTGACCGAGGCCGAGCGCGGCGTGATCCAGACCGTGCCCACCGAACCCGCGGTCGCGGCGGCGGGTCTCGACCCTGCCGACTTCCGCACGCTCGTCTCGCGCGAAGAGAACATAGAGGCGAATGCGACGCTGACTCAGGGGCTCGGCGAAATGGGCGCGGGCGGGCAACTGACCCTCAATGGACAGGTGAGTCGCGCCGTCCGGACTTCGCTCTCGGGCATCGACGCGATCACGCTCGACGCCATCGAGCGGCGGACCGAGACCGACAGCTACTCGCTCGGCAGCGCCTACAACCGCGATCTCGGCGCCTGGCGGTTCTCGACGACGCTCGATGCCAACCGCTCCGATACCGACAGCCGCATCGACCGGCGCGGCGGCGGCGGGACCGACCGCGCGCTGAGCCGCACCTATACCGCCGACCTCAAGAGCACGCTTGCCGGATCGCCCTTCACGCTCCCTGGTGGCGAAGCCAGCCTGACGCTCGACGCGGGCTACAGGTGGAACCGCATCGCTTCGAGCGACACCCGCAGCATGGCGGGCGAGTTCGCGCTCGAGCGCAGCCGCACGCGGGGTGGCGCGAGCCTGAGCGTACCGATCACGAGCACGCGCGAGGGCTTCTTGGACGCGATCGGCGACCTGTCGATCAATCTCGGCGGCGGTGTCGACCGGCTGTCCGACTTCGGCACTCTGACCGACTGGAACACCGGTGCGACCTGGCGGCCGACCGAGCGTCTGACCTTGCAGGGCAGCCTCGTCAACAGGAAGGTCGCGCCCAGCCTGACCCAGCTCGGCGCCCCGCAGATCGTCGACGTCAACGTGCCGGTCTACGACTTCTCGACCGGGTCCACGGTCTTCGCGACGGTAACCACCGGCGGCAATCCCGCGCTCCGGGCGGAAACCCAGCGCGACCTCAAGCTGTCGGCGGCCTACGACTTCGACCTGTTCGACCGCGCGAACCTGCTGGTCGAGTACTTCCGCAACAATTCGTCGGACACGACCGAAAGCTTCCCGCTCCTCACTCCGGCGATCGAGGCGGCGTTCCCCGGCCGGGTCACCCGCGCGACCGACGGAACGCTGCTCGCGGTCGATCGGAGGCCGGTGACCTTCAGCGAGCGCAAGTCTTCGCGCATCCGCTACGGGTTCAACCTGTTCGGGCGGGTCGGCAAGGCGCCGCCGCAAGGCGAGCGCGGTGGACGCGGCGGACCCCCGAGCGCCCCCGCTGCTGCCGCTGAAGCGCCTGCTCAGCCCGCTCAGCAGCGGGGTCCCGGTGGCCCCGGCGGCCAGTTCGATCCGGCGCGTTTTGCCGAGATGCGCGCGAGATTCTGCGCGACCCCCGACGGGCAGTTACCCGACCTGACCGGCATACCCGAACGCATGCTCGAGCGGCTGAAGGGCGAGGACGGACAGATCGATCCTGCCAAGGTTGCCGCGCTCAAGACCCGCTTCTGCGCCGAAGGTGCCGGTCCGGGAGGTCCTCAGGGCGAGGGCGGCGGGATGCGCCGTTTCGATCCCGAGCGGTTCGCCGCGCTGCGCACGGCGCTCGCCTGCGGCGTCGAAGGCAAGGAGCCCGACATTGCCGCGCTTCCCCCCGAGATCGTCGAGCGGCTCAAGGGCCCCGATGGCGCGATCGATCCCACGCGCCTCGCCGAACTCAGGACGCGGATCTGCGCGATCGAAGCGCCCCCTCAGGGCGGTCGCGGGCCGGGTGCAGGCGGCGAGGCGTCCGGTGACGCGCGGCCCGGGGGTCCGGGCGGGGGCGGCGGTGGCGGTTCGCGCGGCGGAGCGCCCTCGGCTGGGGCGATGTTCGGTGGACGGGGCGAAGGGCAAGGCCGCTGGAACCTGTCGCTCTATCATTCGATCGAACTCGACAGCACAGCGCTGGTCGCCCCCGGCGGACCTTCGCTCGACCTGCTGCGGGGCGACGCGCTCGGGGAAGGCGGCGTTTCGCGCCACCGGATCGAGCTCGAGGGCGGCGTGTTCAAGAACGGCATCGGCACTCGAATTTCCGGCCGCTATGCGAGCCCCTCGACCGTGCGGGGCAGCGGGCTTCCCGGGTCGAGCGACCTGCGCTTCGGCGCGCTCACGACCTTCGACTTGCGCATGTTCGTCAACCTCGAGCAGCAGAAGTGGCTCGTCGGGGAAGGCGATCCGGGGTTCTGGAAGGGGACGCGCTTCGGCCTGCGGGTGCAGAACGTCTTCGACACGCGCCAGCGGGTGACCGACGACACCGGTACGGTGCCGCTACGCTACCAGCCGGGCCTGATCGACCCGGTCGGCCGCTTCATCGAGGTGGAGTTCCGCAAGCTGTTCTGAGCGCCGGACTCAGCGGCCGACCCCGGCCTGCTCCTCGGCCCAGGCCTTCTGTTCGGCGAGCCACGCGTCGCGCGCGGCATACCAGTCGGCGCGGCGCTTGGCCCAGTCGGCGGCGGCCATCGGCGCCTTCTCCGCCAACCACTGGACGCGTTGGTCGGCTATGGTCGCCTTGTCGAAACCGAATGCGGACGCCCAGCCGGCCAGGTCCTTTTCGAGCGCCGCCCGGATGCTCGCGCCATCGCCGGGCAGCGGGCTTCCCGCTTTCGCGGTCTCGGCCATCGATATCGCATCGAGGCGCCGCGAATCCGATTTGCCGACATAGCGGTCGATCGCTGCACGGTAGGCCAGCGCCTGCCGCACTTCCTTGCTCTGCCCTTTGGAGGCGATGTCGGTCCGAACCGTCCCGCCTCGCGCGAGGGCGTTCTCGGCCGCGGTGCGCGGGTCGGAGCTTTGCTGCTGGATGTCGTTGATGCTTCCATGCCGCGATTGTCGGTGGGCAATTGCGACGGCACCCCGCTGCCGCCGCCCCCTTGCGGAGGTGCGCCGGGCTGGGTCTGAGCTTGCAGGGGCGCGGCCAAAAGGGCGGCGCCGCAAATGAGCCAGCGTTTCGAAAGGGGCATCACAGGGTTCCTCGCGTTGTCGCGAGAACGTTATCATCCCTTGTCTTCCGGGAAAACCCGGTGTGGCGCCCTAGTGCAGTCGGCCCCTAGGAAACGCCAGCGAAGCGATCCCGCGCGCCGCGAACGGTGACCATTCGCCTTCGGGCTGGGCGAGCCGGTCGGCGATCGCGAGCATGACCGCGGGGTTCACGCCAAGGCCGATGTGGCTGGCGAACACCTCGATGTTTTCGGTTTGCGGATTGGTGTCGGGATGCTGGATCGAGCCGCGCCAGTGGACCACGCCGTCGGCCTTGGTCAGGATCGAGGTCGTCGGCACGGGCGGCGCTTCGGCCAGCTTGCGGAAATTGCCCTGGCGCATCGGTTCGGGCTCGCGGCCGTTGAGCATCTCGAACAGCCGGCGCGCGTTCGAATGGTCGCGGTTGTCGCTGATCGGGCTGCCCAGCGTGATGACTTGCCGCACCCGGTCGGGATCGAGCTTGGCGAGCTCGCGGGCGAAGACTCCGCCCAGGCTCCAACCGACGATCGAGATCTTGCGCCCGGTCCGGTCGTTGAGCTCGACCACGCAGCGCGCCATTTCCTGCACGCGGACGTTGTCGACGCGCACGTTCCTTCCGAGCTTCCATCCGGCCACGTCGTAGCCGAGTTGTCCCAACAGCCGCCGCATCGGGCCGGTCGAGCTGTCGCTGGCCAGGAAGCCGGGAAGGACGAGCACCCCGTGCCCGTCGCCGCGCGGCAGGAAGGACATCGCCGGTCGCAGGAACGCGAACGCGGCGATCTCGGCCATGGCCCGGGTCGGCTCGGTGAGAGCCAGCAGGCGGCTCGGCGGGTGAGCCCGGAAGCCGGGGTCGGCGGCGGTGGTTGCGGTCACTTGGTTTTCCCCCTGGGAGCCTTTGCGGCTGGTTTCTTTGCTGGCGGAGTCGAACGCTTCGCCTTGGGTTTTGTGCCGGCCGGGCCGGCCTTGGCCGGCGTCCTCGTCGCCGCCTTGGCCGCTACCTTGCGCGGTGCGGAGGTCTTCTGCGCGGCCTTCGCCGCGGGCTTGGCGGCCTTTGCGGGCTTGGCGGCGGGTGGATTCTTCGCCGCGTCGCGCAGCTCGTGGAACGATTCCTCGATGCATTGCGCGTAGAAGTCGGGATCGGGCAGCAGCTCGCGGCAGGCGGTGAAGCTGATCGTGGCTTCCGTGGTATAGGACTGGACGACGTGGCCGAGGCCGAGGCCGTCGGTCAGGCAGAGGAGGCCCATCATGCTCTCGAGCCGCGCGCCGGTCGAATAGATAGGCACCGGCGGGCCGGGCACGTTGGTGACCACGGTCGTGAACATCGGGCCGACCCCGCGATTGGCGAGGCCGAGCCGGGTGTAGAGCTGCGCACCGAGGCTCATCCACAATGCGGGCGAAACCTTGCTCGCCTCGGTCATGTTGCGCGCGCCGACCGCCTCGGTCATCGCCTTCGAGTTCGTCGTCTTGGACTGCACGTACTGCAGCCGCTCGACCGGGTCCTCGATATGCGTGCCGAGCGGGGCGACCATCGCGGCAACCTGGTTGCCCATGTCGCCCTTTTCCTGCTTCGAGCGGACCGAGATCGGCGCCATCGCCGTCAATGTCTTGTCGGGCAGGTCGTCCTTCGCCTTGAGGTACTTGCGCATCGCCCCGCCGACGATGGCGAGGAACACGTCGTTGACCTTGGCGTCGGGCACCAGCGCGCGGATCGCCTTGATGTCGGCAAGCGGAACGCTGCGTCCTTCGACGACGCGGTGGGGCGAGATGACCTTGTTGAACCGCGTTTTCGGCGCGATCATCTCGCGGCTGACGCTGAAGTCCTTGGCGACGAGGCCCTTGATCGCCTTGGCGATTCCAGGCGCGGCCTTGGCGGCAACCTCGATCTGCTTGAGCGGGTTGGTCACTGCGTTGAAATAGCTCTTGCCGAGAAGCTCCGCGGGATTGGGCACCCTCTCGGGCTTCCACTCGTCGGGTCCGGGCGGAGGCGGCTCGTTGGGGTCGAGCGTGTGCATAGCCTCCATCAGGTCGATGCCGCTCATCCCGTCGATCGCCGCATGGTGGACCTTGGTCACCATCGCGAAGCAGCCCTTGGGAATGCCCTCGATCCCATCGAGCCCTTCGACCACGGTGAATTCCCACGGCGGGCGGTTGAGGTCGAGCGGCCGGGCAAAGATGCGTGCGGCCTGGATGCAGAGCTGGCGCCAGTCGCCCGGCGCAGGGAGCGCGACGTGGCGCACGTGGTACTCGAGGTCGAAGTCCGGGTCCTCGATCCAATAGGGGTAGTCGAGGTCGAACGGCACCCGCACGAGCCGCTGGCGGATCGTACGCGAGAGCTGCATGCGGCTCTCGAAGAACTTGAGGATGTCCTTGAAGCGGACGAACCCGCCCGGCGCGGTCGCAGGGTTGTAGATCAGGATCGAGCCGATGTGCATCGGCGAGTTGCGCGTTTCGAGCGCGACGAAGCTCGCATCCATGCCCTGCAGTTGCCGCAAACGCGTTCCCCTCCGGATATGCCCGCCGTTACGGGTCGAGGGCGGGGAGACTATCACGCCGGTGGCACTTGGCAACCGATTGCTAGAGCGCGTCCCCCGCCGCCACTCCGCTCGCCCAGGCCCACTGGAAATTATACCCGCCCAGCCAACCGGTTACGTCGACCGCCTCACCGATCGCATAGAGGCCGGGGACGGTTTTCGCTTCCATGGTTTTCGATGAGAGTTCGCTCGTGGCGATGCCGCCGACGGTGACTTCGGCCTTGGCGAACCCCTCGCTGCCGTTGGGACGGAAGGTCCAGCGGGCGAGCCGCGCCTCGGCTGCGCGAAGGGCGGCATCGGGCTGGTTGCCGAGCTCGCGGTGCAGCGCCAGGCGCTCTGCCAGCGTGTCCGCGAGCCGCTCGGGCAGGGCGTCGCGCAGCAGGGTGCGCAGGGTCGTGCGCGGTGCGGTGCGCTTGGCCTCCGGCAGCCAGCCGGGCGCGCGGTCCGGCAGGAAATTCACCGCGACCTCCTCGCCTGGCCGCCAGTAGCTCGACGCCTGCAGGATCGCCGGTCCGGAGAGGCCGCGATGGGTGAACAGCGCCGCCTCGCGGAACGCGGGCCCGCTCGCCTGTGCGGTCACGTCTGCCGAGACGCCCGAGAGCTCGCGGAACAGGACGTCCTCGCCGCCCAGCGTCAGCGGCACGAGCGCGGGGCGCGGCTCGACCACCTTGAGCCCGAACCGGCGTGCAAGGTCGTATGCGAAACCCGTCGCGCCCATCTTGGGGATGCTCGGCCCGCCCGTGGCGATCACCAGCGCGGGCGCGGTGTCTTCGCCGACGCGGAACAGACCGTCCGAATGATCGACCGCGCCGACCTCGACCCCGCAACGCACCTCGACGTCGCCTTTCGCGCACTCCGCCAGCAGCATCTCCACGATCTGCCTTGCCGAGCCGTCGCAGAACAGCTGCCCCAGCGTCTTTTCGTGCCAGGCGATACCGTAGCTTTCGACGAGGTCTAGGAAATCGCGCGGGGTGTACCGCGCCAGCGCGCTCTTGGCGAAGTGCGGGTTGGCGCTGAGGTAGTTTGCGGGACCCGCGCCGATGTTGGTGAAATTGCACCGCCCGCCGCCGGAGATGAGGATCTTCTTCCCCACCTTCTCCGCGCGCTCGAGGACCAGCACCCGCCGCCCGCGTTGCCCGGCGCGCGCGGCGCACATCAGGCCCGACGCCCCGCCGCCCAGGATGATCGCATCGTATTGCACCGGAGGCCCCCTATCCCTAGCTGCAGGGAATGTCGCGCACCGAAGCAGGAAGTCCCCACGATCCGCGCGGCAAGGAGCGCTTCAACGAGGAGCGCGCGACCTACACCGTCAAGGGCGAGGGCGGCGCCAAGCCCGACATCGAGGCCGGCGTCGCCGCGATCCGCGAGACCGTCCGCACGCTCAAGCCGCGCCCCGGGGTCTACCGCATGCTCGATGCGCGCGGCGACGTGCTCTACGTCGGCAAGGCGCGCAGCCTCAAGGCGCGGGTGGCGAACTACACGCAGGTCAAGGCGCTTTCGAACCGCCTCAAGCGCATGGTCAGCCAGACGCGGCGGATGGAGATCGTCGTCACGAACTCCGAGGCCGAGGCGCTGCTGCTCGAGGCGCAGCTCATCAAGCGCTTCCGCCCGCCGTACAACGTGCTGCTGCGCGACGACAAAAGCTTCCCCTTCATCCTCCTGCGAGCCGAGCACGATTTTCCGCGGATCAGCAAGCACCGCGGCGCGCGGCGCGCGAAGGGCAACTATTACGGCCCGTTCGCCAGCGCGGGCGCGGTCAACGTCACCATCAATGCGCTGCAGAAGCTGTTCCTGCTGCGGTCCTGCACCGACAGCTTCTTCGCCCGCCGCGACCGGCCGTGTCTGCTCTACCAGATCAAGCGCTGCTCGGCCCCGTGCGTCGGGCGGATCGACAAGGCCGGTTATGCCGAGCTCGTCGCCGAGACCAAGGAGTTCCTCAGCGGCAAATCGGGCGCGGTGCAGAAGAAGATCGAGGTGCAGATGGCCGAAGCGGCCGAGGCGCTCGACTTCGAGCGCGCCGCGATGCTGCGCGACCGCTTGCGCGCGGCGACCGCGATCCAGGGCAGCCAGGCGATCAACGCCAGCGGGGTGGGCGATGCAGACGTCTTCGCGCTCGCGGCCAAGGGCGGGCAGATCGGGGTCCAGGCCTTTTTCATCCGCGGCGGCCAGAACTGGGGCCACCGCGCGTTCTTCCCCAGCCACACCGCCGAGATCGCCGAGGACGAGGTGCTCGCCGACGTCCTCCTGCAGTTCTACGAGGAAGTGCCGCCGCCGCGCACGATCCTGGTCGACCGGACCTTGCCCGAGGAGGAACTGATCGCCGAGGCGCTGGCCGAGAAGGCCGGCCACCTGGTCGAAATCTCGATCCCCCAACGCGGCACCCGGCGCAAGCTCATGGCGCAGGCCCAGCGCAACGCGGTCGAGGCGCTCGAGCGGCGGCAGGCCGAGACCGGCACCAAGGCGAAGATCATGCGCGAACTCGCCGAGTTCCTCGAACTGCCCGAGCCGCCGACCCGCATCGAGGTCTACGACAATAGCCACATCCAGGGCGACAAGGCGCTGGGCGCGATGGTCGTCGCCGCGCCGGACGGCTTCGTGAAGGGCCAGTACCGCAAGTTCAACATCAGGACCGCGCAGACCAACGACGACTTCGGGATGATGCGCGAGGTCATGCAGCGCCGCTTTCGCAACCTGGCCGAGAACCCCGATGGCGGGGAAGCGCGCAAGAACAGCCACGAGACGACCTGGCCCGACCTCGTCCTGATCGACGGCGGCAAGGGCCAGATGAGCGCGGTGCGCGACACGCTGGAGGAGATGGGCATCGAGGACGTGCCGCTGATCGCCATCGCCAAGGGCCCGCACCACGGCAGAGAAGGCCGCGAAGTGTTCCACTTCCCCGACGGGCGGGAAAAGACCCTGCCGGTGAACAGCCCGCTGCTGTTCTACCTCCAGACCCTGCGCGACGAGGTCCACCGCTACGCCATCGGCGCCCACCGCGCCAAGCGCAGCCGCGCGATCACCGCCTCACCGCTCGACGAGATCCCCGGCATCGGCCCCGGCCGCAAACGCGCGCTGCTGCTGCACTTCGGCACCGCCGGCAAGGTCCGCGCCGCCGCCCTCGACGACCTCAAGCGCACCCCCGGCATCAGCGAAGGCGTGGCGCAGAAGATATGGGATTTCTACCACCCGGAGGGGTGAGGGGGGGTGAGGGAGTCTTGCCTCGAAGCGAGCCTAATCAATGTGTCCTGCAGCCCGAAGCATTGCCGCTTCGGCATCGTCTCTGGGCCTGTACGAGAGAAACTCCCGCGAACCGAATCGCAGCCCTAGCCGCGCCATCAGATCCCTGTCGACTTCCGAATAAAGGATTGCGATCCCCTTCGGCGCAAGAATGTCGCGCGCGCCACCGTTCCTCCGGATGCGCTTCATGAAATCGTCCTGTGCCGCGATACTGGCTATGAGCACCCGCGACACTGGGATCTCGAGGCAGTTTTCAAACAGCGTCGCAAGTCGCGCGGTGCCGCCGCGCGGCGCCATTATCGCCTCGCGCAATTCTGCATCGATCAGCGTCCAGAAGTTCGGCGTGTAGGGAAAATCGAGCGCAAGCCACCAAATGTTGCGACGGCCATCTGCGGAAATGCTCGTCTTTGCGTCACGGTTCACCCCGGACCGGAGATACTCGGTTCGCGCCCGGATGAGCCCGACCGCGCACGTCGCATCGACTTCGTTCACGCGCAGCAGAACACAGAGCTGGTTGATCGCTTCGGGCGGTATCATCCAGCCAGATTTTCCGCCGGTAGTAGATTTCACGTCGACCTCCTTCCCGCCGATCAGGAGGTCGAGCAGCACACCGCGCGGGACTTGCAGCCAGTCGCGCAGGAGGATTTCGAACTTCGTACCGAGGTAGGTTTTCTCGGTCTTTTCGAGGTCGGACAGGAAATAGCGGCCCGTCCGCGCTGTATCGATCACTTCGTCTATCGCTGAGCGGAAGAACGACCTAAGCTTCTCCGCGAAAATCTCCATGCCGCCTGCCGCCTCAAGCAGATCGGTTTCGAGTTTTGCGAGTTCAGCGAAATCGACGTGATGGGCGGGCAGCGCCTCGCGGCCCGACCGGGTCAGCAAGTTCACGCAGTCGCCCGCATCGGAAAATGGCGCTGTACCGAAAGCGCCACCCGCAGGTTCTGCGCGACCGCCCGGGCGACCGGCGGCGGAAAGGCATTGCCGACCTGCCGGTAAGCAGTCGTCTTCCTGCCATAGAATTGCCAGTTGTCGGGAAATCCCTGCAACCGTGCCACCATCCGAATGGTCAGGCGTGGCATTCCGACAAAGTCGCTGGCTGGGGCCTCGTCAGCGAGGCTGCGCCCTTCCACGCCGAGTGCGGCCCATGCTTTGCGCGCGCGGGTCGGGCCGAGATCGGGGCCGCCGTGCTTCTTCGAGCCGCCGACGATGGTCGGCGCGATATCGTTGGCACTTCGCGCCCAACGCTCGGTTCCTATCCATCCGCCCTGCGCCATCAAATCCCTCAGCACTTCTCCCACCATCGGCGGGTTGTGCGGATTGACGTCTGGCCAGTCGAAGGCCTCGACCAAATCGGTGCGCAGCGCGACGATGACGACGCGGGGGCGAAGCTGCGGCACGCCGAAATCGGACGAATTCAGCAGCCGCCAGTCGAGACGATAGCCGAGCTTCCGGAACTCGGTGCGAAGCTTCAAGCGGTAATCCTCGAACATTGGGGAAAGGAAGCCCTTCACGTTCTCGATCATAACCGCGCGGGGTCGGATTTCGTCGACCAGCCGTATTGCCGCGGGAAACAGGTTGCGCTCATCCCGGTCACCAAGCTGCTTGCCGGCCACTGAGAATGGTGGGCATGGTAAGCCACCGGCCATCAACTCGAGGCCTTCGAAGGGTTTTCCGTCAAAAGCGTTCATATCTTCGGTTCGAACGTCCCAATGGGGACGGTTGAGGCGCAGAGTTTTGCAGCAATCCTGATCTATTTCTACCAGCGCAGAGTGACGGAAGCCTGCCTGTTCAAGGCCGAGCGCTTGTCCGCCCGCACCGGCGCAGAATTCGATAGAAAACATCGTCACTCTCCCACGAAAGCGAATAAGCTGTTCCTCTTATGTTCAGAAGTCATGGTGTCAATAGAACGGAGCGAGAAGTCCCCCGCATTCGCGAGATGGTCAAGAAATCGCGCCGGAATCGGCTCGCAAGAAACCATTTTCCTACAAGGGTCTCGGCGCGCTAGCCTCGCGTCGGCTCTTTCATACCGTCGATCCCCCGCGCACCGGGCTGCCCGGTTCGGCCAGCCGGTTCAGGTGTCGCTTTCGTGTCGCCTTTCGGCTGCGGCGTGCCCTCCGCATGGGCGATATTCGCGACACTCCGCGCGCCTCGGAGACGCAAGAAGGGCGCCGGATCGCTCCGGCGCCCTCCCTGGTGATCTCTGGCGTGATCCTGCGATCGAGCCGCTTCAGCCCTGGCGGGTGCCCGACATCGGCATGCTGCCGAACGCGCCGGCGTTGACCGACCCGGTCAGCGTGTCGCCGTCGACCGTGGCGCTGCCTTCGAGCTTCATCGGCATCGGCACGGTCATGTTCATAGTCCAGGTGAGCTGTTTGCCGTCGATCTTGCCGTTCTCGACGTCCATGCTGCCCATCGCGCCGGCGTTCTTGCCGGTGAAGGTGCCGTCGCCGTTGTCCTCGACGGTGAACACGCTCTTCTGGTCCCCCATCGGGGTCTTGGTGATGCAATCGTAGCTTCCGGCAACGCCCATCGTAGTCTCTCCTGTTCGTCTGTGCGGCGACTTCAATCGCCGCTGCTTACACCTCTGTCAATTCCCTCGCGATGCGCGTCCGCTTACTGCGGGTCGCGATACTCGATCGGCAGGCCCAGCCCGGTGAGCTGGCCCTCGATCGCCTTGCGGTCGCCGACGACGATGACGACCATGTCGTCGGGCTGCAGGTACTGCGCTGCCGCCGCGTTGATCGCCGCGGCATCGACCCCGCGCCAGATGTCGGCCAGGCGCGACTGGTAGTCGTCGGGCCGGCCGAAGCGGCGGTTGGTCAGCATCGCGGAGAGCACCGAGGCGTTGGTCTGGTAGCGCGTCGGCAGGTTGGCGATGTTGCCCTCGGTCACCCGCTGGAGCTCGACCGCGTCGACCCCCTTGGCCTTCGGGAAGGCGCGCATCTGCTCGAAGATCGCCTTGATCGAATCGCCGGTGCGGTCGGCCTGGACGAGCGTCTGCACCACCGCGGCGCGGGGCCCTACGACCCCGGTCAGGCCGGTGCCGATGCCGTAGGTCCAGCCCTTCGTCTCGCGCAGGTCCATGTTGAGCCGCGACAGGAAGCCGCTGCCGATGACCTCGTTGGCCAGGTCGAGCGCTTCGGTGTCCTGTGTCGTTCCGGTGAGCGGAAGGACACGGCCGAACAGCAGCATCGAGCTCGGCGAACTGGGCCGGTCGATCAGGACGATCCGCGGCTGCGGAGCGGGCACTGCTACCGTCAGGTCCTTCATCGGAAGGTAGGCGCTGTCTCCCTTCCAGTTGCCGAACGCGGCCTCGAGCTTGGGCAGGAGGTCGCCCATCGTCACGTCGCCGACGACGGTGATCGCCGCGCCTTCGGGCCGGATCCAGTTCGCGTGCTCCGAGCGCAGGGCGGCCGGCGTGATTGCCTGGACCACCTGCTCCGAACCCAGCGCGCCGACCGACCCATAGGGGTGGGCCGAGCCGTAGATGATCGGGTCGAGCGCCCGCGTGGCGATGCCCTGCGGCGAGGCCATGGCCTGCTTGATGCTCGCGAGCCGCTGGTTGCGCACGCGCACCACGTCCTCGTCGGCGAAGGCCGGGTTGCGGACGATGTCGGCCATCAGCGCCAGCGAGGGCGCCAGGTTGGCCGTGAGCGCGGTCATCTGCACCGCGCTCACGTCGCGGCCCGTCACCGCGTTGACGTTGGCGCCCAGGCGCTCTTCTTCCTCGGCGATCTGCTGCGCCGTGCGGGTGGTGGTCGCCTCCTTCAGGAGGTCCATCATCATCGCCTGCCTGCCCGCCTTCGCCGCGCCGTCGGCGGCCGAACCGGCGTCGAACTCGAGCGCCATGGTCACCTTGGGGATCGCCGTGCGCCGCGCGAGCGCGACGGTGATGCCATTCGACAGCTTGGCGCGTTCGACCGCCGGGAAGACCAGCGGCTTGACGAGGCCGACAGGAGGCATCGGGCGCGGCGGGCCGGTGACCAGCGGAGGCGCGGGCAGCTTGGCGTCGGGCTTGGGCGGAGGGACGGTGCCCTCGTCGCCCCAGCCGCCCATGTCGGCGCCTTTCTCGGTGCGGGGGCCCGGCGTGATGGCAAGCTTGTAGACCGGGCGCGTCAGCCAGCGCTGCATCGCCCCGCGGACGCTGTCCGGAGTCACCGCCGCAATCGCGCTGAGCTGCCGCTTGTAGAAGCCCGCGTCGCCTGCGTAGAGCAGGCCTTCGGCCAGCGTCACGCCCTTGCCGCCAAAGTCGCCGACCTGTTCGAGCCCATCGATCTGGCCGCTCACGATCTGGGTCGCCGCGCGCTTGAGCTCGTCGGCGGTCGGGCCGTTGGCCACGTAGTCCGCGATCAGTGCATCGAGCCGCGCCTCGGCGACGGCGCGATCGACGCCCGGCTTCACGTCCATCGTGACGTAGGCCGTGCCAAGCTGCTCGTCCTGATCGTAGAACGAGGAGACGCGCACCGCGAGCTGTTCCTCGCGGACGAGGACTTTGTCGAGGCGCGACGAGGCGAGGCCGCCGAAGACCGACAGGCCCGCGGTCAGCGGGGCGCTGTCAGGGCTCTGGAGACCGGGCCCGCTCCACAGCCGGTAGAGCCGGACAAGCGGGACCTGGTCCACGTGCTCGCGGCTGACCGGCGACGCCAGGGTCACCGGTTCTGCCCGGGGTTGCACGACCTCGGGGCCGCGCGGAATGTGGCCGAACCAGCGCTGCACCTTCTCGCGGGCCGTCGACACGTCGATGTCGCCGGTCAGCGCCAGCACCACGTTGTTGGGCCCGTAGTTGTCGATGAACCACTTGCGAACGTCCGTGACCGATGCAGCGTCGAGGTCCGCCATCGAACCGATGGTCGAATGGCGATACGGGTGGCCGATCGGCAGCAGGCCTTCGCTGATCAGGTAACGCGTCAGCCCGTACGGTTGGCTATCGCCCTGGTTCTTCTCGTTCTTGACGACGCCACGCTGCTTGTCGAGCTTGTCCTGGTTCACCGCGCCGAGCAGGTGGCCCATGCGGTCGCTTTCCATCATCAGCGCCAGGTCGACCGCGCCGGTCGGGACGGTTTCGACGTAGTTGGTGCGATCGGGGTTGGTCGAACCGTTGGTGCCCGTGGAACCCGCTGCTTCGAGCGGGATGTCGAAGTTTTCGACGTTCTCGCTACCGGTGAACATGATGTGTTCGAACAGGTGCGCAAAACCGGTGCGGCCGCGCGGCTCGTGCTTCGATCCGACCCGGTAGTAGGTCGTGACGCCGACGACCGGCGCCTTGCGATCGGTGTGGACGATGACCTTCAGACCATTGTCGAGCTCGAACGTCTCGAACGGGATCGAAACCGCGTCGACCAACTGCGATACCGGAGCGGCCTCGAAGGTCTCGGCGGAGGGCGCCGCGGTGCGGGCGGTTTCGCCGGGCATCGTAGCGCAGGCGGTCAGCGACAGCGCCAGCAGACCGGCGGTTGCGAAGCGGAATTCCATGTAAGCCCTCGGGATTCTTCGATGAATGGATGGACGTTATCCTAGCCAGGACGCAGGCGATGCGTCACGACTTTTCGACTGACGGCATTCTTCAGCACATCGGCGCGCATGAAGTGCACCGGTTTCAGCTTGTGCTGGACGAACAGTGCAGCCTGGTCGCTGTAGTGAACGCTGCGGGGGCGTGTCGTGGCGGCACCGAAGGGCTGGATCGACTGGCTGACGACCCGCTTGCCCGGCGCCCATTCGACGAACTGGATGAAGCTGTCGCCGTGCTTCACCTTGAGCCGCCCGTCGGGCTCCACGTCCCATAATGTCGAGGCGCGCAGGGTATCGCTGCCGCCGTCGAGCGGCAGGTCGATGGCGTGGGGCCCTGGGCCCTGGCGCAGCCGGAGCACGGTCTGCAGCGGGGGATCGAGCCTGCCGAAATGGGTCTCGAGATGGGTGGCCGCGTCCCTCAGCAGCTTGCGCGCGGGCGTGAGTGGTTTTCCGGAATAATCCTCGCCCATTGCCGGGCGCATCACGAGCAAGGCGAGCGCGTCCGCCCTCCCGGCGCCGTCGCTGGTCATGTCCCAGCCCGCCAGAAGGCGCTGGCCCTCGGCCAGCAGCGGATCGCCGCGCGTGTCCAGCGCCGCGATCCCGTCGAGCACGCGCTTGACGTAGCCCTGTCGCTCCCACCCGGTATCGTACTTGATCGCCTCGAGCCGGGCGCGATCGATCGGGCCAGGCTCGTCTAGCAGCTTCGCCGCACGGTAGGCGCGATTGGTCATCCTGAGCTCGACGCCCATTTCGGGAGGCACGCTGTCGGGCGACAGGTCGCTGGCCTTGCCCGCGGCTACGAACGGCGTGTTGTTCGCGTTGAACACGAAGCCGCTTGCCGGGTTCACGTGGTTCGGCAGGCTCTCGAACGGCACAAGCGCGTTCCAGATCAGGTCGCTGCGGTCGCCCGGCAGGATTCCGCGCCAGTCGATGCCCTTCTGCCTTTGCGGGATCGACGCGTTGTACCAGTAGGCGATGGTCCCCGTCTTGTCGGCATAGATGAAATTGGTCGAAGGAATGGCCTGCCGCGCCAGGATCGCCTGCCACTCCTCGTAGGTCCTGGCCTTGTTGATGTCGTAGTACGCGTCGAGCGTCGCGAGGCTGCCCATCCCGCCGTAGCGGAAGGCGAAGGTGCCGTGCCCGTTCTGGACGACCGGGCCGTGGGCGCTGCGCAGGACCTCGCGACCGACCGGCAGGACCAGAGGGCCAAGACGCACCGGCAGCCGCACGGTGCTCCGCTCGAGCGGCAGCCATTTGCCGTCGAGCCGGTAATTCTCGCCGCTGTCGTCAAGCACGAGCTTGTAGACGTCGATCATGTCCGGCTGGTTGACCGTGTTGGTCCAGCCGAGGTCGCGGTTATGGCCGAGGAACGGGAAGGGGCTGCCGGGGAATGTCGCGCCGGCAAAGTGCCATCCTTCGTCGCTCTCGACCACGAGTTCGTACCACGCGACACCGCCCCAGAACGGCTGGTGACTGTTGGAAACCAGGCGAGTGACCCCGTCGCCCGAACGGCCGGGGGCAATAGCGAACGCGTTCGAGCCGAGATTCTCCGCCCCCTCGCGGTCGGGCAGCGGCCCGCGGAGCTTGGGTCCGGGATCGGGCAGCAGGGTATCGCCCTTGGCAAGCGGGCCGATCGTGCCGTTGAGGCCGAAAAAGAACGGCTGGCGCAGCGCAAAACCGGTCGCGATGTCTTCGCCGTTGACCGGGAACAGGTTGCCGAGCTTCACTTCGCCCGGATGCGCGGCGGCGTGATCGTTGAGGCCGGTGGCATATGCTTCGAGTACCGCGCGGGTCCTCGGCGCGAGCTTCGCGTATTCGCGCTGCGCCGTTCCCCGCGCATCGAGCAGCGCGAGGACGTAGTCGAACATCGCGCCTTCTTCGCCCTTGATCGCGCCGTAGCGCCCACGTGTCATCGCGACGACGTCCTGCAAGGTGAAGAAGTCGTCCTCGGCGTGGGCCCGCGCGACCCCGTATGCGACGTCGGCGTCTGTCTTGCCGTAGACGTGCGGTACGCCCCATTCGTCGCGGACGATCTCGGCCCGATAGGCGCGAGCGGGTGGCGGCGCTCCGGGAGATGCCGCGAAAGGCTCCCACACCAGAAGGCCGGCAAGCACCGCGATCAAAGCCACGCCGAAGATCGCGGCAAGTATGCCAAGCCACTTCGACCGCGTCTTGCGTCTTGCGTCCATCCGACCCCATCCCACTTTCGTCGACCAGCGACTTGCTTTGCACTGGAGCCCCGGTCAAGCGCCGCGCGCACGCAAGCGCCCGCCAAGTCGCGGGCTGAAGGGGAGAATTTCATGCGCGCCGCTCCGCTTTCGCTTCTTTTTGCCGCTACGGCCCTGTCGGCTCCGGCAATCGGCCAGGACGCACCCGGCCACCAGGTTGCACCGGCCATCGCCGCCAACAGCGCCGAGCGGCCGATCGCCTTTTCCACCACCATTCCTGCCGATGCCGCGCTGGTCGTGCTGATGTCCGGTCCGGATGTTCCCGCGACCATCAGTCTGACCGCTGCAGAGCGCGAAGGAATCGCCGCTGCCGTCGCTTCGGGCGGTTTTGCCGCCGGGGCCGGGGAAGTCCTGTCCCTCCGGGGGGTCGGCGGCCGGCCTCGCTTGCTGGTCGTTGGAACCGGAGCCGAACCGAGCGTGACGGCGATCCGGGATGCCGCCGGCAAGGCGGCGCAGGAAATGAAGGGCGAGAAGGCTCCCGTCGCGCTCGTGGGCGCTGGAAGCGGGGCAACCCTTGCCGAGGCTGCGCTCGGCTACGCGCTCGGGCAATACCGTTTTGATCGCTACAAGACCGGTGCGGGGGCGCCGCCGCCCTCGGCCCCGGTTACGGTGGTAGGCGAGGGCGCCGACGCGGCGCGAGCGGCATGGCATGCGCGTCACCGGGGCATCGCCGAGGGCACGCGGTTGACCCGCGACCTCGCTACCGAACCCGCCGGAGTGATCTGGCCGCAGAGCTTCGTCGATCGCACCCGCGCGGCCTTCGCCGGCGTGCCGGGCGTCACCATCGAAGCGCTCGACGAAGCGGCGATGCAGCGTGAGAACATGGGCGCGATCCTAGGGGTGGGACAGGGCTCTCGCCGTCCGCCGCGGATGCTGCTGGTCCATTATCGTGGTGCGACCGGCCAGCCCGTGGCGCTGGCGGGCAAGGGCATCACGTTCGATTCAGGCGGCATTTCGCTCAAGGACGGCAGCGGGATGTCGCGGATGAAGGGCGACATGTCCGGTGCGGCAGCCGTGGTCGGCACCGTGCTGGCGCTGGCGACCTCGCGCGCGCCGGTCAACGTGGTGGCCGTCGCTGCGCTCGCCGAGAACATGCCGGGCGGAAACGCCCAGCGCCCCGGCGACGTCGTGCGGACGATGAGCGGCAAGACGATCGAGGTGCTCAATACCGACGCGGAAGGACGCCTCGTGCTCGCGGACGCCGTCGAATACGTCGCCGCGCGGCACAAGCCTGCGGCCATCGTCGATATCGCCACGCTCACGGGATCGGTCATCGGGGCGTTGGGCGACGAATACGCCGGGCTGTTCTCGCGCGACGATGCGCTTGCCGCGACGCTGACGAAGGCTGGCGAGGCCAGCGGCGAAGCGGTCTGGCGCCTTCCGCTCCACCCCAATCATTTCAAGGATTTGAAGTCGGACATCGCCGATTTTCAGAACGTCGTCGAAGGCGGCGGGCCGGGTGCTAGCCACGGGGCGGCGTTCATCGGCAGCTTCGTGCCAGAAGCGCTGCCGTGGGCGCACGTCGACATGGCGGGCACCATGTGGGCGTCAACTCCGCAGCCGACCGTTCCCAAGGGAGCGACCGGCTTTGGCGTGCGCCTTCTCGAGGAATTCGTACGGAGTTTTGCCGCCAGCCGCTGACACCCCTTGTGTTGCGGAGAAGCAACAATATCTGTGGGTGTAACAGGAGGCTGATACACCCATGAACCTCGAGAAGTTCACCGACCGCGCCAAGGGTTTCATCCAGAGCGCGCAGACCGTCGCCATCCGCATGAACCACCAGCGGATCACCCCCGAGCACCTGGCGAAAGCCCTGCTCGAGGACAGCGAGGGCATGGCCGCGGGGCTGATCACGCGGGCCGGAGGCAATCCGGCGGTGGCGGTGCAGGCCGTCGATGCCGCGCTCGGCAAGATCGCGGCCGTTTCGGGCGGCGGCGCGCAGGCGACTCCGGGGCTCGACAACGACGCGGTGCGCGTGCTCGACCAGGCCGAGCAGCTCGCGACCAAGAGCGGCGACAGCTACGTCACCGTGGAGCGGATGCTTCTCGCGCTAGTGCTCGCGACGACCACTGCTGCGGGGCAGGGGCTCAAGGCCGCAGGGCTGACCGCCAAGGGCCTCGAGGAAGCGATTACAGAGCTGCGCGGCGGGCGGCAGGCGCACTCGTCGAGCGCCGAGGAAAGCTACGACGCGCTGAGCAAGTATGCGCGCAACCTCACCGAGGTGGCAAAGTCGGGCAAGCTCGACCCCGTGATCGGCCGCGACGAGGAAATCCGCCGCACGGTGCAGATCCTCGCCCGGCGGACCAAGAACAACCCCGTCCTCATCGGCGAGCCCGGCGTCGGCAAGACTGCGATAGCCGAAGGCTTGGCGCTGCGCATCGCCAACGGCGACGTGCCCGACAGCCTCAAGGACCGCAAGCTCATGGCGCTCGACATGGGCGCTCTCATCGCGGGCGCGAAGTATCGCGGCGAGTTCGAGGAGCGGCTGAAGGCCGTTCTCGACGAAGTGAAGGGCGCCGAGGGCGACATCATCCTCTTCATCGACGAGATGCACACGCTGATCGGTGCCGGAAAGTCCGAGGGCGCGATGGACGCGGGCAACCTGCTGAAGCCGGCGCTCGCCCGCGGCGAGTTGCACTGCATCGGCGCGACCACGCTCGACGAATACCAGAAGTACGTCGAGAAGGACGCTGCGCTCCAGCGGCGCTTCCAGCCCGTGTTCGTGGGCGAGCCGACGGTCGAGGACACGATCTCGATCCTGCGCGGCCTCAAGGACCGCTATGAACTCCACCACGGCGTGCGGATCACCGATGGCGCGATCGTCGCCGCGGCGACGCTCAGCAACCGCTATATTTCCGACCGCTTCCTGCCCGACAAGGCGATCGACCTGATGGACGAGGCGGCGAGCCGGATCCGCATGGAGGTGGAATCCAAGCCCGAGGAGATCGAGACGCTCGACCGGCGGATCATCCAGCTCAAGATCGAGGAACTGGCGCTGGCCAAGGAGAGCGACCAGGCGTCGAAGGATCGCCTCGCGGCGCTGCGCGACGAGCTCGCCAACCTCGAGCAGCAATCGAGCGAACTGACGACCCGTTGGCAGAACGAGCGCGACAAGATCGCGGCCGAAGGCAAGATCAAGGAGCAGCTCGACGCCGCGCGTATCGAGCTCGAACAGGCGCAGCGCGAGGGCGATCTCGCGAAGGCCGGCGAGCTATCGTATGGCCGTATTCCCGAACTCGAGAAGCAGCTCGCTGCGGCGGGTGAGCATTCGGAGAATGCCTTGCTGCGCGAGGAAGTCACGGCCGACGACATCGCCGGGGTCGTCAGCAAGTGGACCGGTGTGCCGGTCGACAAGATGATGGAAGGCGAGCGCGAAAAGCTGCTGGCCATGGAAAGCGTGATCGGCAAGCGCGTGATCGGCCAGGAGCAAGCCGTCCAGGCAGTCTCCAAGGCGGTGCGGCGTGCGCGGGCGGGTCTGCAGGATCCCAACCGGCCGCTCGGCAGCTTCCTGTTCCTCGGCCCCACCGGCGTCGGCAAGACCGAGCTCACCAAGGCGCTCGCAGGATTCCTGTTCGACGACGACAGCGCGATGGTCCGCATCGACATGTCGGAGTTCATGGAAAAGCATGCGGTTGCGCGCTTGATCGGTGCGCCTCCGGGCTATGTTGGTTATGAGGAGGGCGGTGTACTAACCGAAGCGGTTCGTCGTCGTCCCTACCAGGTGGTGCTGTTCGACGAGGTCGAGAAGGCGCACCAGGACGTGTTCAACGTGCTGCTCCAGGTGCTCGACGACGGTCGCCTGACCGACGGGCAGGGCCGGGTGGTCGACTTCTCGAACACGCTGATCATCCTGACGTCCAACCTCGGCAGCCAGTTCCTCGCCGGACTAGAGGAAGGGCAGGCGGTCGAGAGCGTGGAGCCGCAGGTGATGGACGTCGTGCGGGCGCACTTCCGTCCCGAATTCCTCAACCGTCTCGACGAAATCATCCTGTTCCACCGGTTGGCGCAGGAGCACATGGCCCCGATCGTCGATATCCAGGTCGGCCGGGTGCAGAAGCTGCTGAAGGACCGCAAGATCGAACTGGACCTGACCGACGCGGCACGTCGCTGGCTCGGCCGGGTTGGCTACGACCCGGTCTACGGCGCGCGTCCCCTCAAGCGCGCGGTGCAACGCTATCTGCAGGATCCGCTCGCTGAGAAAATCCTCGGCGGGGAAATTCCCGACGGTTCGAAGGTCAAGATCGACGAGGGCGATGGCGCACTGTCGATCTCGGTGGGTTAAAGCGGACGGCCAGGCGGACCGCTGAGGTCGAGCGGTCTAGCCCGCACCCATTTCGAAAGCATGATCTTGTGCCCGGACGTAACGGGGGTTCCCGCGTGCCAGGCCAATGGTTCAGGCTGCAGGGTCCTGTCGACGTTCAGGAAGTGGAGCGCGTCTCCCGTCGCCCCGCGCCACGCCAGGCCCAACCGGGGGAAGACAGTCTCCCCTCCTTCGAAGTCATCCTTCAGGCAGACCAGCACCGTCGCTATGCGCTGGTTTGCTTCATTGGCGATGGCGTCACTGTGAAGTCGGTACTCTTGGCCCGGTCGATACGAGAGAATCTGGGTCGGTTCACCTTGCTCGTAACTCGTGCCGGTGACTGCAGCGATGCGCCGGTTGATTGCATGGAGTACGGGTCGTTCACGGACGAAAGGGTACCCCGCGCTTTCGGCGGTTCGGATTGGATGCCGCCGCGCCTGCCCCGTTCGGGGATCGATGACGATGGCTTTCTGCAGGTCGGCTTCAGCCACGCGGGCCAAAAAGCGACATTCGGCCGGGGTGAGCAATCCCTTTACCGTGCGGATGGCAGGCGTGGAGTTCAGCAAATGCGTTTGCGGCAGGACTGCCGGGTTACCGTCGGGATCGAGATCCATCGCCTCGATCAAGTCGCGTTCGGCCCGCACCAGTGGATCGTGTCGCGCTTGCTGACGGACGCGGTTCAGCGCCGATTCCCAGTCGCGCGGATTGCCGCCCGCGCCATTGGCGAGAAGGGCGGTGTAGATTGCATCGGCCTCTGCGATGCCCAGTTCGGCTGCACGACCGTAGAAGCGGCGCGCCTCCCCGAGGTCGCGGCGGATCGCTGTTCCCGCCAGCCGCCATTCGGCGAGAACGAAGGCGGCTTCACCATCCCCCCCTGCTGCGCCGATTTCGAGCATCCGCGCAGCACCGACGATGTCCCCACGTTGCGCCGCGGACAGGGCGTTGCTGACGATAGCGCTCGGCATGTTCGCGAAGCTAGACCAAAAAAAGGGGCCGGAACAGCGTCCCGGCCCCCGATTTCGTTAGTCGATATGGCGATCAGAACTTCATCTTGACGCCGGCGTAGAACTGACGGCCACGCACGTCGTAGATCGCGCCGGTCGTGTTCGCCGAGCCCGGACGGTCGGCGCCACCGCCGCCGCCACCCGCGCCCGAACCCGACGCACCAAGCGGCGGGACTTTGTTGAACGCGTTGTCGACACCGACATAGAAGTTGAGGTCGCGGCCGAGGTTGCCATCGCCCTCCTCGCCGTTCACGTCCCACTCCAGGCGGAAGTTGTGGTAAAACACTTCCGGATAGTAGCGGATCGGCGACGCGTCGAGATTCTGCGGCGCACGGTTGTCGAGCGGGAAATAATTCTCCCACGCGCCGACCGTCATCTTGCCAATGTAGCGCAGCGAGTGGCCGAAGGTAAACGCACCCACCGACAGGTCGGTGTCGATGCGGAATTCATCTTCGGGGTCGCCAAGCTCACCAAGGATGCGATTCGTGAACGTCGGGTCGGCCGGGTTCTCGTAGTTGTTGATCTCGAGGTTATGTGTCCAGATGGCGAACAGCCTGAGATTGACATCATCCGTCAGGCTCGTGCGATAGTCGAGCTGGGTGTCGATACCGCGGCGGGTACGCGACGCGTAGTTGAGCGGGGACTGCAGCAACGAATTGCTGAGAATCTCGCCCGGGACTTCGCTGTCAGGTCCCACGCCCGGGCCGCGGAAGCGACTGAAGGTACGGCAGAACACGTTGTCGAGCGTCGGCTGGTCGTAGCACGAGTTCGCGATCTGCTGCGCCGAGGGAGACGCGATGATCCCGTTCACCGTGATATCGTAATAGTCGACTGTGAGAGACAGGTTCGGGATCCAGCGCGGCTGGAGAACCGCACCGAAGGTCCACGAATCCGAGTTTTCTGCCTGCAGGTTCGGGTTCGGCCCGCTCACAACCTTGAGCGAATAAGCCCCGTTGCGCGCCGGCAAGCCGCCAAGGTCGGCGGTACAATTCGCATTGCGGAACTGAGTGCCGGTGCCAATCTGCGACGGCTGGCAGGGATCCTGGAAGTTCGGCGAGAAGTTGTTGACCAGCGCTCCCGACGTTTCCGAAAGGAACGGCGCCCGCACCGCGCGGCTATAGTTCGCGCGGAAGCGAATGTCCCGGACGGGAGCGTAGTCGACACCGGCGTTGTAGGCCCATACCGTTCCCACGCCACCTTGGTATTTGGCAACGCGGCCCGCACCTGAAAGGGTCAACTCTTCGAAGAACGGCCTATCCGCCAGGATCGGGATGCGAATTTCACCGAATGCCTCTTTCACGGTGAACTTCGGCGGGTCGGTAAAGACACCCGAGGGGCCAAGCACCACGTTGTTGGTGTTGCCCGCGGTGCCCGCGAAGTCGTCCTGCTTGAGGTAAATGTCTTCCTCGCGATACTCGGCACCCAGCGCGAAGCTGACCGGGCCACCCCACAGGTTCAGGAACTCGCTGGAATCCCCGCTGACGAAGCCAGACACCACCTTCTGGGTAATCCAGCCCTCGTTGAACGAGGGTCGCACGAAATAGGCTTGTGCTGCCTTGTTGTCTGCGTCACCAAACGGGTTGAAGGGGACGCACGCCGCGATGTCGGCCGCAAGGCGGGCGAGCTGATCGGCATTGCCTCGCGACGTTCCACCGGCTTGGAAAACACCGCGGTCATAGGCGACCGCTGCGGCAGGATCGTACTGCGACCGACACTGGATACGATTGGTTGCGGGGTTGAAGCCGGCGTCGAGCGACAGTGCCAGACGCTGGGCGTCGATGAAGCCCCGGGTGACCGTGCTTTCTTCCATTCGGCCGTAGTTGCCCGAGATTTCATAGGTCCAATCGTCCATGAACGTGCCGCGCAGACCGGCCACTACCCTGAACGTGTCGCGCTGAAATCTCTCGTCACGAGGCGTCCCCGCCACATTGAGCCGGGCGAGCGAGAACCGGTAAGTGCCTGCATTGATCGCAGCGATCTGACCGGCGTCAAGGAAGCCGTTATATCCCGCCGCCGAAGTCGTGGTGGAACAGGCTTGAGTGAGCGAAGATCGGCAGCCTGAAGCCAAAAGCGCGTTTGCGATTGTCGTCCGCTGCGCCGTTGTCAGATAAGGGTTGTCGAGGCGGATACGCTCACGCTGGTCGAAACCTGTCCCGAACGAACCGCTGATACCGGCATAACCGGTTCCCGAGCCGAAGGAATTGACGCGAACGAACTTCGCTTCGACAAATGCGTCAAGCGCTTCGCTGAATTCGTAGTGCGCGAGCAGGTTGGCGTTGTACCGGCTCTGGCGCGGCAGGATCGAATAGATGTCCCCTTCACGCGACGTATCGAGGTTGGTCGCATTGGCGGCACCGCCGATCGGACCGGTACCGAAGCGGACGGTCTCGTTCGAAGGAGCGAGGTTGCCAAAGGCGTCGAACGCGAGCAGGCAGTTGAATGCCGTGCCGTTAGTCGCGGTCGTGCCCGCGCCCAGGCCGCAGGCCGGGTTGGCATTCGGCTGAGAGATAATCACGAGGCCATAACGGCTCGAGTTGCGCTGTCGGATATTGGTGAAGTACTGCGAGTCGGGATTACCGTCGCTGCCATTCAGCGCGGTGCCGGGATCGGCATCGACGATGTTCAGACCTTCGACCGTGCGAAGGTTTGGAATCTGTGACGCGAGAATGCGATCCTGACGCGAATACTCGCCATGCAGCGTTATGTTGCCGCGCCCGTCCGCGAAGTTTTTGCCGACAACCGCCGAAACGAACTGATTGCCGCCATAGCCACCGGGCATGCTGACGCCCGCCCCACCGCGGAGCTGGACGCCATCGAAGTCACGCTTGAGAACGAAATTGACCACGCCCGCGATCGCGTCCGAACCGTAGATCGCTGAGTTGCCGCCGGTAACGATATCGACTCGCTCGACAAGATCGAGCGGGAGAGTGTTGATGTCGGGTGAAGAGGCGTTGCTCGTGAGGTCCGCCGCAACGTGACGGCGGCCATTAACGAGGACGAGCGTGCGGTTGGTACCGAGGCCACGAAGGTCGAGCAGATTGAGGCCCGCGATCCCGATACCGGTCGCTGAGTTGTTCGACTGCCGTGTGCTCCGCAGTTGCGGCAGTTCGTTCAATGTATCGCCGATATTGTTGGTGCCCTGCTCGATGAAAGACTCGCCGGCGACCGAAAGGATCGGCACGGTCGATTCGAGGGTCGGCTTCGCGATACGCGAACCGGTCACGATGATCGACGCGCCCGAATCGGCTGTTTCGACCGCATCGCAGGCACCATCGGAATCGGCGTCCACGCAATCGGGTGCCGCGTCCTGCGCCAACGCGACTTGGGGAGCGGCAACGGTTATCAGAGCGACCGAGCATAGATAGGATGAGCCGCGAAGTGCGGCCTTCAGAATGGTCTTTGTCACAGTATGTCCCCCTAGTGCCTCGGCCTCCTCGGAGGCCGAAATCAATTTGCTTTCAGGGGCGTGTAGGGCACGCACCCGTCAGACCGTAACGCCTGCGCAAGTACGCAGGTAAATACAACAATTTTAGTGGAACTTGCGTGTGATGGTCGGGATATGTGTCGATTATGCAACATCGAACCAGCTATAGATTTGCCATATTGAGCTACAGTGTCCAGCAATACATTGTCTACTTGCCTCTGTTACAACAGGGAAATCCGATGAGTGTGGGTTGCTAATGAGATCACAAAAAGAATAGTTGGAACTACTTGAAGATTAATCGACGCCCGCGCGCCTTGGTACGATAGGGATAGGTTGAGAGTGCCGTACACGTTTTGAGACGTCGCGCATTTCGGGGGGAGGCCGGAAAGAAAGGCGCGGACAGGTAGTGCTCATTCGATATGGACGACTGCCCCCGATCGACAATTTCCCGGACGTTCCGGTATGCGACAGAGCGCTCGGGGCTGGCTACGCCATTCGATACCGATTCATTGCAGCGGTGTGACAGGTGCGTGATTTCTCAATTCCGACTTTTGGCGAACCTGTCATCTCCCCCCGCGCTTTGGGATCACGGTGGGTCAGGCACCTCGGGCGAGCCGTGAGAGCAGATCCCTGTGACCTGGCAGTGCCGCCAAACCACTGGCGGCGACCTGCTCGATCGCATTGGCAATCCTCGCCGCGCGGTCGACCTCGCGATAGCGCGCCTTGAGCATCACCAGTTCAGGATGATGTCCCAGCGACAAAAGCAGCTGAACGTAGTTGGAGTAGCCAAAGACGGCGGGCAGCTGCCCGAACTCGTATTCGCTCGGCATGCGGTAAGCCCACATCTCCAGCTTTTCGCGTAACGAAGCGGGTACCGTTTCCGCAGCCCGATTATCGACCCAGAATGCAGTGTCGTCGCGGTCGCTCAGGACATAATGCAGCTTGATGAAGTCGAGGACGTCGGCATAGCAGGCTTGCATCCGCTCGTTGAATGCCTTGGCCGCGGTGGGGAATTGCCTCCGGTCGAGACAGAAATCGGTGAGCCAGCGGATCGCAATGTCCGAAAAATAGATGCCGGTCGATTCGAGCGGCTCGATGAACCCCGCCGAAAGGCCGATCGCGACGCAATTTCCGCGCCAGGGCCGGTCGCGATGTCCGACGCGGAAGCGAAGAAGGCGGGGCTCTGCGCCAGCGCCGTCATCGCCGAGGTAAGATATCAGGTGATCACGCGCGTCCTCGTCGGAAATGTGGGCGCTCGAATAAACGAACCCCGTCCCCCTCCGATGCATCAGAGGCACGTCCCAGATCCACCCGTTCGGTCGGGCGGATGAACGCGTGAAGGGCGGGATCGGGCATTCCGGGTCCCGGTACGGTACCTGGCAGGCGACAGCGCGGTCGCAGAACAGAGTGTCGGACGCCGAAACGAAGGGCTCGCCAAGGGCTTGCTCGATGAGCCTTGCCGAGAACCCAGTGCAATCGACGAACAGGTCAGCCGTCAGCCGTCGGCCGTCCGCTGTCACGACGGCCGTGATCTCCTCCCCGGATACCTCGGCCTTGTCGATCGTGGCGACGATGTGTTCCACGTCCAGGCTAGTCGCCCTCTTTTTCAGCAATTCGGCGAGCAAACCTGCATCGAAGTGATAGGCATAGTCGAGCGGGCCCTTGAACGGTTGGTCCGACATTCGCTTCGGCGCCTTGCCGGCTGCGATGGCGGGCCCGTTGTTCATGGAATAATCGACGAAGCTCGTTCGCTTGTACGCTCCGGACACGAGCCAGTAGGGCGCAAGTGGCTCGCTACCGATGCGCCCGTGCGGACCGAAAGCGTGGAAGAAGCCATGCTCGCATCCGGCGACGGGCTTGCGCCATCCGTCGAAGCGTATTGCCATCTTGAACGTCGCATTCGTCTCACGCAGGAAATCGACCTCATCGATGCCAGTGCCCGCAATCACGCTACGGATCGGTGGAATCGTCGATTCGCCGACGCCGATCGTCGGGATGTCCGACGCTTCCATGAGGCGAATGCGCGGTCCTCCTTGCCGGACAGTGCCGAGCGTGTTCGCCATGTATGCGGCACACAGCCAGCCCGAGGTTCCCCCTCCGACGATCAGAATGTCGCGGGTCAGTCCGTCAATCATATAGAGCGGCCCTAGCGCGCGAAGTCCGTCCGGCGCAAGGACGCCCCGCGACGGACCGCAGTGGGCTTCGTGGTGACATAGTTCTGCAGCGCATTCGAGAATATTGACGCGGCAGGGCAACTCGGCGGAAAAGGAGGCGTTCGCGCATTTCCGCCGCGTGCCTCACGATTGGGACTCTAGATGACGATTTCCGAGATTTCTCGCGCCGCGCTTGCGGCATCGCTGGCCATTCTGGCTACATCCTCGGCCGCGAAAGACCGCGAGCCGAGCCCCTACGAGCCGTGCAGCCGAATCGAGGACAACGCTGCGCGCCTGCAATGCTTCGATGCCACATATGCCCGGGAAGAAGCGTTGGTGGCCGCGAAGGAAAGCAAGAAACGCGAGGACGCGGTCGAGAACTTCGGATTCAGCGAAGCGGACATCGAAAAGCGCGAGCGTGCCGCGCGGCCGGACAGCGCCGAACGGCAAGCGTCCGCTGCGGTGTCGACCGAGACCCCGATGGACGGCAAGGCGATCCAGGCCACGATTACGGAAGTCCTTACCGACCAGCGGGGCAATCACGTGCTCCTGCTGGACAACGGTCAGATCTGGCGGTCGACCGCCGCGAAGAACTACCGCGGCAGCGTTCGCGCGGGCTGGAAGGTCGAAATCAAGGAGGGCAAGTTCGCTGGATATCGCCTCACCTTCGAAGGCAAGACGGGTTTCCTCGGCGTCGAACGCGTGCGCTGAAGACGTTCCAGTTCGGGCCGGACCAACGGGCCGTGTAACCGCCAGACAAAAAAAGGGCGCCCCGCGGGGCGCCCTTCTCTTTGAAGCGACGGGCCTACCTCAGAAGGTCAGCTTCGCGCCGATCCGGTAGCTGCGACCGAACAGGTCGTAAGCGAACGGACCGTTGGCGGTCGCGCCAGCCACATCGGACGGAGCTTTGTCGAACACGTTGTTCACGGTCAGACGGAACTCCATCAGGTCGCTCGGGCGGAACGAAAGGCCCGCGTTGAACAGCCAGTAGTCCGGAACGCGCAGGAAATCGCGCGCTTCGGCCGAGTCCTGGTTGTTCACGTCGGCCGCATCCACGAAACGGGTCTGCCAGAAGGCACCCCAATTGTCGCGATCGTAGCTGATGTTGAGCTGGCCCACCCAGTTCGACGAGCCGACGTTGTCGACGTTGTCGGTCAGGTCGAAGCCGGTGAACGAGGCGTCGTCCTGGATCAGGTGGAACAGCGAACCATCGAGCGACAGGCGCCCCATGTCACCCGAACCGCCGAACAGGTCGACCAGGTCCGACGACCAGTTCATTTGCGCGGTAACCGCCTGGAACTTGCGGGTACCCGCGTTCAGGAAGCCCGTCGAGTATCCGGGGGCAATCTGGAACGCGCCGTTGGGATCGCCGAGCGGGGCACGGCTGAAGCGGCTGCAGAACTGGTTCGGGAAGTTCGCCGGGTCCGCGTCGTAGCAGGCCTGGAGCACGTTCGTCAGCGTCAACTGCGAGATCGCGTTGGCGATCTGGATGTTGACGTAGTCGACCGCCAGGTTGAGCCGCCCCGGAACGAAGTTGGGCGCGAGCAGCACACCGAGGGTGTAGCTCTTGCTTTCTTCGTTCGTCAGGCCCGGGTTACCACCGGTGGTGCCCACCTGCGTGCCGTTGATGACACGCGCCTGATAGGTTGCGAGACCAGTGAACCCGAGTGCCTGGGCCGCTGCAGCGCAGTTCGCCTGACGGTTGGCCGGGTTGGGGCCGCCCGCGATAAGCGACGAGTCGCACGGGTCATTGCCACGCGAGTTCGTACCCGAAATCGGCAGGAACAGTTCGACCAGCGCTGGCGCGCGGATCGAACGGGCGTAGGTGCCGCGCAGGGTCACTTGATCGGCGAAGAGGCCGATCTTGCCGCCCGCCGACCACGTGCTGGCCGAGCCGGCGCGCGAGTTGTCGACATAGCGGTAGGCGCCTTCGGCCTCGACCCGGGTCAACGGACCCCAGCCCATGTCGGGCCCGACGATCGGGAGCAGGAGCTCGCCGAAGAATTCGTCGGTCTTGTAGCCGCCCGCCGTCGCGGTGACCGCCACGTTGCCGAGCTGCTGGCCGCCCTGGAGGCCCGAACCCGGGATGAACGACGCGCCTTCCTCGCGGTGTTCGTAACCGGCCACGATGTTGACGTCGCCGCCCGGCAGGGTGAACAGGTCACCTTGGACGAAACCGGTGAACACCTTCTGCGAGATGTTCGTGGCTGACGGGAAGGGCACCGAGACATAATCCGCCGCCTGGGGAGTAGTGCCCGCTTCGCCGAAGTAGTTCAGTGGAACGCACGCCTTGATGTCGGTGAACGCGCCGTTTTCCGGGATGCTGATGCCCCCGCCGGCAGGGTCGGGAACGTTGATCAGGGCATTACACGCGATGTCGCCTGCCTGCAGGTTGTTGATCGACACGTTCTGCACCTGACCGTTGCGCACGACGTTCACGAAATCGAGCGGCGTGCCTGACGGAAACAGGCTGGCATTGGAACGGATCGTGGCGATGTTGGCGGCGTTGAGGCGAACGGCATCAAGTGCAAACGCGAAGCGGCGGCCCTGGACGCCCTCGATGAACGTCGTGTTCTCGGTCTTGCCGTAGTTGTACGCGAGTTCCCAGTTGAACGCGCGGCCGCCGAGTTCGAAGTCCCCGCGCACACCGGTCACGATGCGGTACAGGTTCTGCGACGTCTCGTTCACACCCGGCGTCAGAGTGCGACCGAAGCGCGCCATGAGGAACGTGCAGTCGTCCGACGGATCGGTCGCGTCGGCGTTGTCGAGGCCGTTGGCGATGCAGTTGGCCTGGATCGTCTGCCGCGCCTGCGGAGTCAGGAACGGGTTGTCGACCGAGAACTGGATCGCGCCGCCATCGTCGGGGAAGAAGTCGGTGTTCCACACGGCCTGGCTGCCCAGGTCGCGTCCCTTGGTGCTGGCGAACAACGTTTCGGCGAACACCTCAATGTTCGGCGTCACTTCATAGCGGCCGGTGGTGGCGAACACGGTGCGCTTCACGCCCGACTGCAGCGTGTTGATGTCGGAGATGGCGATGCCGTCGCCGCCGTCCGAAAACACGATGCCGTACTGCGTGCCGGGATCGAACGGAACGAGGTTGCCGTCACGATCGAACTGCAGGATGTCGCCCGCCGCGTTCTCGATCGGGGCGCCGATGAACGGGTTGCCGAAGAACAGGGCAGGAAGTCCGTTGAACGTCGCAAACGACACGCGCGCGTCGCGGATCAGCACGCGATCGGGCACCCCGTCGGCCGGACCGCGGTTGGCCGGGTTGGTCTGGAACGAGCAGCCCGAGCAGATGAAGTCGAAGCGATCGCGTTCGAGCAGGCCCTTCGCCCGTGTATGCTCGACAGCGATGGTCACGTTGCCGCGACCTTCCGCGAAGTTCGAGCCCATGAGGCCGCTCAGGCGGTATTCCTCGGCGTCGCCGCGCTCGGTGATGCCATAGTTGCCGTCGATCTCGAGGCCTTCGAAGTCGTTCTTGAGGATCACGTTGACCGTGCCCGAGATCGCGTCCGAACCGTAGATCGGCGCACCGCGAATGGTCACGTTCTCGATGCGGTCGACCATCGCGACCGGGATGATGTTGAGGTCGACCTGAAGGCCGGGCGCGGCGTTGTTGAACACCGTCGGAGCGTTCGCGGCGACGACGCGGCGGCCGTTGACGACGGTCAGGGTGCGCTGCGAGCCGAGGCCGAAGAAGTTGACGAAGTTCTGGCCGACGTCGGCGTTGCCGATCGTGCCCGTGGCCGACTGCCCCGGAACACCGAAAAGCGGGTTCTGGTTGAGGGCTTCAGCGACGTTGTTGAACTGGCGGTCTTCCAGCAGCGATTCACCGACCGTGAAAGTCGGCGAGACCGACTGGAAATCCTCGCGCCGGATGCGCGAGCCGGTGACGACGATCGGCGATCCGGCGGTCGTTTCCGGAAGGGTGCCGTCGGCATTGACGTCGGCCGCTTCCTCTTCCTGGACTTGGGCGACTGCCGGAGCGGCCGCGAGCACCATCGCGATGGCACAAGATGCCGCCGATAGCTTTGCGATTTGTGTGACGTTCACTGTTCTGTCCCTTCGAACGTTGAAAGATGTCGACTTGAGTTTCGGTGATGACGGTCGAAAACCAGCCATCCTTCCCCTGAGGATTTGGTTGAAACTGCCGCGTGATGGGCAAAGCTCTCCGGCGGTTCAAACCAAAATCGCCGATCTGGGGGGCATTCGCATGAACGTGTTGCATAACGGTCACAGGCTTGCGAAGCTCACACGAAGCGGGGCATTCCCGCGTCGATATTTGCGTGCCGACCCCCGGCGACGGACCTCGGAGACATTATGCCCACAGCCTACATCATCGACGCCGTTCGCACCGCAGGAGGGCGCCGTGGCGGGCGGTTGTCGGGAGTGCATCCGGTCGACCTGGCGGCGACCACGCTCGATGCGCTGGTTGCCCGCACCGGCATCGATCCGGCCAAGGT
The DNA here is from genome assembly GCF_001698205.1 of Tsuneonella dongtanensis. Taxonomy (NCBI): domain Bacteria; kingdom Pseudomonadati; phylum Pseudomonadota; class Alphaproteobacteria; order Sphingomonadales; family Erythrobacteraceae; genus Tsuneonella; species Tsuneonella dongtanensis. Next base: position 2,875,206 of record NZ_CP016591.1, on the reverse strand, counting down.
CGACGATGTCGTCATGGGCTGCGTCACCCAGGCGGGCGAGCAGGCCATGCAGGTCGGGCGCATGGCGGTGCTGGCCAGCAAGCTGCTGCCGCAATCGTGTCCGGCAGTCACGATCGATCGCCAGTGCGGCTCGTCGCAGCAGGCGATCCAGTTCGCCGCGCAGGCGGTCATGAGTTGGACCCAGGACGCGGTCATCGCGGCGGGCGTCGAGAGCATGACGCGTGTGCCGATGGGCACCAACCTGACCCTGCACATGAAGGAGGGCATGGGCCACTACAAGTCGCCCGGCCTCGAGGCGCGGTTTCCCGGTGTGATGTTCTCTCAGTTCGCCGGTGCCGAGATGATCGCCGACAAGTGGGGGATGACGAAGGACGAGATCGACCGCTTCGCCTACGACAGTCACCGAAAGGCGATCGCGGCGACCGAAGCGGGCGCGTTCGCGCGCGAAATCGTCCCCGTGACCGTCGAGACCCCCGAGGGGAACGTCGAGCACGTGGTCGACGAAGGTATCCGGTTCGACGCGACGCTCGAAGGTATCGCGGCGGTCAAGCTCCTCAAGGAGGGGGGCAAGATCACCGCGGCAAGTTCCAGCCAGATTTGCGACGGCGCAAGCGCGGCGCTCATCGTGTCGGAACAGGCGCTCAAGGATTACGGTCTCACCCCGCGGGCGCGCATCCACACGCTGACGGTCACCGCGGGCGATCCGGTCATCATGCTCGAGGAACCGCTGTTCGCGACCGACAAGGCGCTGGCCCGTGCAGGCCTGACGATCGGCGACATCGATCTCTACGAAGTCAACGAGGCATTCGCGCCGGTGCCGATGGCCTGGCTGAAGCACACCGGCGCCGATCCCGACAAGCTCAACGTCAATGGAGGCGCGATCGCCCTCGGCCACCCGCTCGGGGCGAGCGGGACCAAGTTGATGGCCACCTTGCTGAATGTGCTTCACTCGCGCGGGGGCAAATACGGCCTTCAGACGATGTGCGAAGGTGGCGGTGTCGCCAACGTCACGATCATCGAGGCGGTCTAGTCGCCGCGGCGAGCGTCGCACGGTGAACTCCTAGGTCCCGCAAACCCGTTGCAATCGGGAACCTGTCCCGCCATGCCGTTGGGCCAAGACAGGCGGATTCGTACGCCCCGAACGAACGAGAGGACCAGAATGAAAGTCGACAGCAGCATTGCCGCGGTGGTGACCGGCGGCGCATCCGGTCTTGGCGCGGCAACCGCCCGCGCGCTCGCGGCCAAAGGCGCGAAGGTCGCTATCTTCGACCTGCAGGAAGAAAAGGGCAAGGCAGTCGCCGACGAGATCGGCGGCGTGTTCTGCGAAGTCAACGTGACCAGCGACGAAAGCGTCGATGCCGGTTTCGCCAAGGCGCGCGAAGCGCATGGGCAGGAGCGGATCCTGGTCAATTGCGCGGGCATCGGAAACGCGATCAAGACCGCGAGCCGTTCGAAGGAAGACGGTTCGATCAAGCACTTCCCGCTGGATGCCTTCAACTGGGTGATCCAGATCAACCTCGTCGGCACGTTCCGCTGCATCGCCAAGTCGGCGGCCGGGATGCTGACGCTCGACCCGATGGATGACGGGGAGCGCGGCGCCATCGTCAACACCGCCTCGGTCGCGGGCGAGGACGGCCAGATCGGCCAAGCGGCCTATTCGGCATCGAAGGGCGGCGTCATCGGCATGACCCTGCCGATCGCGCGCGACCTGATGAACGAGGGCATTCGCGTCAACACGATCCTGCCGGGCATCTTCAACACGCCGCTGATGAATGCGGCGCCGCAAGCGGTGAAGGACGCCCTGGCGGCTTCGGTCCCGTTCCCCAAGCGGCTGGGCAATCCAGAGGAATACGCCATGCTCGCGATGACCATGATCGAGTGCGGCTATTTCAACGGCGAGGACGTCCGTCTCGACGGCGCCATCCGCATGGCGCCGCGCTGACGCGCTTTCCTACAGGTGACCAGGTGTATTAGTTTTCTCCGATGATCGGCCTTTTTGCGCATTCGTTCGGGAAAATCAGCAGCGTGCCGAGGATCTTTGCACTTTGGTGTCTGGACAGTGTGACAAGTGTGACATGCCCTCGGCGAACGGAGAGGATGCGCGATGAGCGGATACACCCAGATCAGGTACGATCTCGATGGCCCGGTGGCACTCGTCACGCTTCACCGGCCAGAGAAAATGAACGCCTTCACCCGCACGATGATGGCGGAAATCATAGACGCGATGGACCAGGCGGATGGGGATGACCGGGTCCGCGCGGTGGTCTTCACGGGGACCGGCGATCGTGCGTTTTGTGCTGGAGCGGACCTGACGCCGGAGGGCGGGGGGCATGTATTTTCCGACCCCAACCCGGTCGAGGATTTGTCCGACGAGCGGGTGCGCGACGGTGGCGGGCGGCTGACGCTGCGGCTGTTCCAGTCGAAGAAGCCGCTGATCTCGGCCTGCAACGGGGTCGCGGTCGGGGTCGGCGCGACGATGCAGCTGCCGATGGACATGCGCCTTGCCGCGGACAGCGCGCGCTTCGGGTTCGTCTTCGCCCGCCGCGGGATCGTGCCGGAGGCCGCCTCCAGCTGGTTCCTGCCGCGGCTCGTGGGCCTGCCCACGGCGCTCGAATGGTGCATGACGGGGCGCCTGATCGACGCGCAGGAAGCGCTGGCGAAGGGTCTGGTGCGTTCGCTTCACGCGCAGGACGCCTTGCTCGACTCGGCATTCGCTTTGGCGCGGGAGATTGCCGACAACACGTCGGCCGTCTCGGTCGCGATGACCCGTGCGATGCTCTGGCGGCTGTCCTCGCTCGAGCACCCGATGCTGGCGCACCGTATCGACAGCCGCGCAATCTATCGCCTGAGCCGGAGCGCCGACGCGCGCGAAGGGATCGCGAGTTTCCTCGAGAAGCGACCGCCCGCCTATCCCGACACGGTGAGCGGCCAGATGCCCGACTTCTATCCCTGGTGGGATGAGCCCGATTACCAATAGGTTTTACGCATGAGCGACTGGCACATCGGGGTCATCGGCGGATCGGGGTTGCACGAAGGCCTTGCGCTCGACGAGGCGCAGGAAATCGCGATCCGTTCGCCTTTCGGCGAACCGTCGGGTCCGGTCGTAACCGGGTTGCTGCGCGGAGTGCGCTTCAGCTTCATCGCGCGGCACGGTGCTGGGCATGCCATCCCGCCAAGCGAAGTGAACTACCGCGCGAACGTCGACGCGCTCAAGCGCGCCGGGGCGACCGACCTGGTGGCATTGTCCGCGATTGGCTCGCTGCGCGAGGACCTGGCGCCAGGGACGTTCGTCGCCGTCGATCAGTTCATCGACCGGACGATCTCGCGCGAGCGAAGCTTCTTCGGCTCGGGGATCGTCGCCCATGTCAGCATGGCCGATCCGGTCTGCCCGCGACTTTCCGCGCTGGTCGCGGATGCAGCGGAAGCCGCGGGAACAGTGGTTCACCGGGGAGGGACCTACGTCGCCATTGAGGGACCGCAGTTTTCCACCCGTGCGGAGAGTGCTCTCTACCGGGCGTGGGGCGGCGACGTCATCGGGATGACCGCCATGCCCGAAGCGCGCCTCGCGCGGGAGGCGGAGCTGCCGTACGCCTTGCTCGGCATGGTGACCGACTACGATTGCTGGCGCGACGGCGAAGCCGTCGCCGCGGCGGAGGTGTTCGGGGTCATGCGCGAGAACGCCGCGCGAGCGCGCGATGCGATGGCCGCACTGGCGGGGCTCTTGCCCGCAACACGCGAACCGGTGCCGATCGATACCGCGCTCGGCGACGCGCTGGCCACGGCACCGTTCGCCCGCGACGTCGAACTTGCAACTCGGCTGCAGGCCGTAGCGGGCCGTGCCTTGCGACTTGCCAAGTGAAGCGGTTTCCCTAGAAACTTGTCCGCGATGACCGAAATCGCGTCCAGCACCCGTCTCGCCGACTTCCTCCCCTACCTGCTTTCGGTAACTTCGAACGCGGTTTCGAGCCGGGTGGCCGAGGCGTATCGTGCGCGTTTCGGTCTGCGCATCGCCGAGTGGCGGGTGATGGCGGTCCTCGGCGATGCCGGGGCGCTCACCCAGCGCGAACTCACCGCGGCGACCCTGATGGACAAGGTCGCGGTCAATCGTGCGTGCAAGGAACTGGAGGACCGCGGTCTCGCGGCGCGGACCGCCAACGAGAAGGATGGGCGTTCGCACCATCTGGAACTGACGGCCGAGGGTCGCGAGATGCACGCCCGGATCATGCCGCTCGCGGTCGAGATCGAGGCGCGGCTGTTCGAAGACTTGTCGACCGAGGAACGCGATACCTTCCGCAGCCTGCTCGCAAGAGTTCGCGGGGCGGCCGGCGATTTCGATTCCGAAGGGCTGGAGGGCGGGGTCGGCTAGGCCGCCCCGCCGCTTCCACGATTACGAACGGCCGGGCTTGGCGGCGAACGCGTCGCTGATGGAGCAGGCCGCCGGTCCCAGGATGACGATGAACAGCGTCGGCAGGATGAAGAGGATCAGCGGCACCGTCATGATCGCCGGCAGGCGCGCGGCCTTTTCCTCGGCGCGCATCATGCGCTCGTTGCGGAATTCGGCCGACAGCACGCGAAGCGCGCTGGCGAGCGGAGTGCCGTAGCGTTCGGTCTGCACCATCGTCGTCACGACGCCTTTGACGCTGTCGAGGTTGACGCGATAGGCAAGGTTGTCGAACGCCATCTTGCGCTCGGTGAGGAACGAGAGCTCGATCGCGGTCAGCGCGAACTCGTCGCCGAGTTCGGGATAGGCGCGGCCCAGTTCCTTCGCCACGCGATTGAACGCGGCGTCGACCGTCAGACCGGCTTCGGCGCAGATGACGAGCAGGTCGAGCGCGTCGGGCAGGCCCTTGCGAACGAGATCGGTGCGCTTCGTCGCCTTGTTCTTCAGGTAGATCTCCGGTGCCTTGTAACCGAAGCCGACCGCAGCGGTGAGGCCGAACAGCTTCTTCATGCTGCCCCACTCGGGCATCACGTTGAGAACGTAGAGCGCAACGAACGCGACGATACCGAACACGACCGGCAGCACCAGGCGCGCGCCGATTACGTAAACCGCCAGTTCCTTGTTGCGATACCCAGCCCACGCCAGCTTCTGCTGGATCACTTCGATCTGGCTCTGCTGGAGAACCTTCATGCTCGCCAGCGTGTCCTTGACCTTGTCGGTCTTGTCGTTGCGGCGAACCAGGCTCGTGCGTTTGCGCGCATTCGCCTTGACGATGCCCGCCTTCAGCTCGTCGCGCCGGGCCGTAAGCGCCTTGACGCGCTTCGCCATCGGGTCCTTCACGGTGACGGCGGCGTAGATGGCGAGCATGACCGCGAGCGCCGCGACGGCAGCCAGAAGCGTGCCTACGACGATGACGTCGAAGCCGAGGAGCGTTGGTCCGGGGGCGTTGCTGATCATGGCTGTCGTGCTGTCCCGTTAGATTTCGAAGTTGACCATCTTGGCCATGATGAACACGCCGATGCCCATCCACACCATCCCGCCGAGACCAGCCACGATCAGGCGATCGTCGCTGAAGAACCCTGCGAGGTAACTGGGGTTGATCCACCAGACCATCGTGAAGACGATGAACGGCAGCGAACCGACGATGTAGGCCGAGGCCTTCGATTCCGAGCTCATCGCGCGGATCTTGAGCTTCATCTGGCCGCGCTTGCGCAGCACATCGGCAAGATTGGACAGCGTTTCGGCCAGGTTGCCGCCGGTCTCCCGCTGGATCGCCAGCGTGATGCAGAAGAAGTTGAATTCGGGGATGCCGAGCCGGTCGCCGGTGACCTGAAGGGCATCCTCCATTGTCCGACCGACCTTGATGCGGTCCACGATGGCCTTGAACTCGACACCGACGGGGCCCTCGATCTCGGTCGCGACGACGGCGAGCGTTTCGGTAACCGGCAGACCCGAGCGAAGACCGCGCACGAGCAGTTCGATGGCGTCGGGAAACTTGGAGTTGAACTGGTTGGTGCGCTTCTTGATGAAGAAATTGACCACCAGGTGGGGAATGCCTGCGCCGGCGAAGAGGCCGAACATCAGGCTCAGCAGCGGCGCACCTGTGCGCAGGAACACGATGACCATGAACACGACCGCCAGGCCGAGCGAAGCGTAGAGGTAATGGGTCAGGGTCCACGGCTTGCCGGTACGATCGAGCCGGATGGCCAGCGCGTCGAGGCGCGAGCCCGAGCCGGCGACCTTGAAGGTCTTCGGCTTGCGCGCGGCGATGGCCTTCTTGAGCTGGGATTCGACCTTCGTGTCGGTGCTTTCCGAGTGGCGGTAACGCACCGCCTGCAACCGGCGGTTGCCTTCCTTGACGGTCGAGGGCCCCGACATCGCCGAGTAGCCGAGGACCAAGACGGCCATCAGCCCACCGGCGAACAGCAGTAGCTGGAGAATGCTCATCGGACCGGTCCGTCCCTTCTACACGTGTCGAGCGACGACCGGCGGCGCGCAGTGCGCCGCCGGCGGCGCATCAGGCGTCCACCTTCGCGGACGGCTTTTCCTTCTTGGCGAGCAGCGACTTGAAGTCGAAGCCGCCGAGCAGCGATTTCTTCTCGGTCTTGCCGTCGGCGGTCGATTCCTCGTCGGACGTACCGATGATGCGCTCGGCAAGCTGGCGAATCGCTCCGCTGGCCTTGCTGCCACGGTTGGCGTCGGCAAAGGTCTGGCCCAGCTTGGCCGCGTTGGCGGCAGCCTTGAGGTCGTAGGGGACCGTGAAGTCGATCTTGCGCTCGATCGAGGCTTCGAAGTCCGCCTTGCTGATCTCGGCCACGCCTGTTTGGACCTTGTTCGCGACGATGATCGGCTGGGCATGGCTCGCGTTGGTCTTCAGCCAGCTCAGGATGCGGATCGTGTCGCGTGCGCTTGCGAGCGTCATCTCGGTGGCAAGGACCACCACGTTGACGTCGGCCAGCAGGTGCGGGAAGTTGATCAGCATGTTCCGCGGCAGGTCGATCACCGTCATCTCGAAGGCGTGACGGAACTCTTCCTCGAGCTGCACGAAGGCACTGCCATCGGTCATCAGCGGAGAGTTGATCGGTGCTTCGGCCGACAGGATCGCCAGGTTGTCGTTCGCGCGGATCATGGCCCGCTCGATGAACAGACCGTCGATCCGGCTGGGGTTGTCGATTGCATCGGTCAGGCCGCGGCCGGGCTCGAGGTCGAGGGCCAGCGCGCCGGTGCCGAAGTGCACGTCGAGGTCGAGGAGCGCGGTCGGCAGCTTCTTGTCGGCCGAGAACATCCACGCCAGCGAAGTCGCCAGCGTCGAGGCGCCGACTCCACCGCGAGTCCCGACGATCGCGGTCGAGATGTGGCGCTTGACCGCATCGGGATCGCTGTTCTTCGGGGCCGAGAACACGGCCTGGGCGTTGGTCAGGGCATCGCGCAGCTGGCTGGCCGAGAGCGGCTTGAGCAGGTAGTCGTGGATGCCGCTCGCGATCAGGTCGCGGTAGAGGCGCACGTCGTTCACCTGGCCGATCGCGACCACAACGGTGCCGGGCTCACAGACCTCGGCCAGCGCGTTGATGTCGTTGAGCGGATCGCCGCTTTCGGACAGGTCGACCATCAGGATGTTCGGGCTCGCCGAGACCGAAAGCGACTGCACGGCATTGCGCAGTCCACCCTTGGCGCACTTCTCGGGCTGCCAGCCCATCTCGATGACGACCGGGCGCAGCGTGTCGAGCGCAGTCTCGTCGCAGATGAATGCGGCGAACGGATCGCGACCGCCGGGGCCGGGTTTCCAGGGGGCGTTCATGATCTTACTTCCCTCCGCCTGTAGCGCTGGCCTTGAGTTCGCCGGCGCCGGTGTTGGCCTTCTCGCGATAGGTCTCGATCGCTTTCGTCGAGCTCATGATGACCGTTTCGCCCGTGCCCTTCTGGCCGGCGATGAGGTCTTCCGGATTGGCGATCATCGCCGCCATGTTGCCGTTGATCGAACAACCGTAACCGGGCGAAGTCGCGTTCGCGTAATTCGAGTCGGTCTTGCGCTCCCAGTTCGGGCAATTGGGAACCGACGCACTCGAGCGGGTAATCACCACCCGGGCGGTGCCCGGCTGGACATAGCCCTCGGTGACCGGAGCCCCGTCCGCCAGCAGGATGCCGTGGCGCGCGGCGAGAGACGCCACCGCAGCCTTGGTGGCACCGTTGGCGACCGGATCCTCGATCGAGACACGGTCCCCGTAACGCAGGTCCATCGCCTCGAACCAGCCGGCGAGCCGCTGCTGTTCGGGAACCGAAAGGCCTTCGTACCCGCTGGCCAGGTCGAGCGTGTAGGTCGTCCGCGCGACCACCGGCTGGCGGACGCTGTACAGACTGGCGTTGTCCCAGGCGGGACCGCTGCAAGCGGCGGTCGAGAGGCCTAGGGAGAGGGCGAGAGCGCCCGCGATATGGCGTTTGATGGTCATCACTCTCACCTTCTCACTGGAGGTTGAAGCCGGGCGCAGGCGTACCGGCGTCGTTCTTCGCGGTCCGCCGCTTCTTGCGCTTGCTCTCTCCCGCTGGCTGCGAGGGAAGCAGGGCATCCGGATTGATCTGCGAGATGCCCGGTGCGGCCGGAACCGGACCCTGGGTCGTCGTCGGGCCCGGACGGCTTCCACCGGTAACGCCGGCGTTGTCGCGCATGCCGAACAGGCGGGTCGCCTCGTCCGGTGCATTGAAACCGTCGGTCGGCAGCTTGATGTCGCGATCGTTGACCGGATTCACCAGGTACGGCGTGACGACGATCACCAGCTCGGTCTCGCCCTTGCGGTAGCTGGTCGAGCGGAACAGGTTGCCGAGGATCGGCATGTCGCCGAGACCGGGGGTCTTGTCGATCGTGTTCTGCGAGTTGTTGCTCATCAGGCCGGCGATCATGAAGCTCTGGCCGGAGCCGAGCTCGATGGTCGTTTCGGCGCGGCGGATGGTCAGCGCGGGAATCTGGAAGCCGTTGAGCGTGACCGCTCCCTGGCTCGACAGTTCCGACACTTCCGGCCGCACGCGGAGGCTGATCCGTCCGTTCGCCAGCACCGTCGGGGTGTAGGCCAGGCTGACGCCGTACTTGCGATATTCGATCGAGGTCGAGCCGAGGCCCTGGCTGATCGGGATCGGGAACTCGCCACCGGCCAGGAAGTCGGCGGTTTCGCCCGAAAGCGCGGTCAGGTTGGGCTGCGACAGCGTGGTGACCAGCCCGACCCGCTCTGCGAGGTCGAGCCCGCCGAGGATGTCGAGGCCGAACAGCCGGCCGATGCCGCTCAAGGTGGAACCGCTGCCGGTCGTCTTTACGCCGGGCCCGTTGATCGCAACCACGTTGCCGGTGAGCGGGTCGATCCCGAAGCCGCTCGGATTGAGGACGTTCGCACCGACGGCGAGAGGGCCGTCGGTGCGATAGGCGCCCGTCACCAACTGTCGACCGGTGCCGACGCCGAAGCGGAAACCCCCGCTGCCGTCGATCGTGCTGAGATTGGCGCCGATCTCGCGAACGAGCGAGCGGCTGACCTCGGCGAACTTGACCTGCAGATTGACCTGCAGCGGCGTCGCGGTCTTCAGCCGGGTAATGACATTGGCGCCTTCGCCGACGAAGGCCTGAACGAGGCGCTCGGCCTCGGCGGCATCTTCGGGTGCGGCGACGGTCCCGGTGAGGAGGAAGGTGTTGGTGCCCATGGTGGCCACGTTCACCTTGGCCTCGGGCATCGCCAGCGCCAGCATCTGGTCGACGCTGTCGATGTTGGAGCCCACGCGGACGTTGGCCGACCAGATGATCGCGCCTGCCTTGTTGCTCGCATAGACCGTGGTCAGTCCGCCCGCCTTGCCGAACAGGTAGAGCTGGCTTTCCGACTTGATCTGCACGTCGGCGATCTGGTCGTTGGCGATGAACACGTCGGCCATGTTGCCGGGAATGTTGATCAGTTCGCCGCGCCCGATCGAAAGGTTGATGTCGCGGGTCGGGGCGACGACGCCCTGGGCGGCGGCTGGCAGGACGGGAAGCCCGGTCAGCGGGCCGGCGGCGAGGCCGGCGAGCAGCAGCGTTGCAGTCAGGCGGCGTTTCATGGTCGTGCCCCTCGAATGGCTCGGTTTGTTGCCGGTTGTGCGGTTGTTGCGCGTTGCGATGCCCATCACGGCACCATCAGCATGGCGGGCGTAGTGGCGCCGATCGTGCGACCGGCGGCATCGATGCCCATGGCGGTGCTGTCGAGCACCTGGCCGGACTTGGAGATGACCACCGTGCTCGACGCCTTGCCGCGGGTGACCGTGACGGTCGAACGCGGCGCGACGTAGACCCGCGGCGGGGCACCCGGGCCGCCTGCCGCGGCAGCGGGTGCGGAGGTGGTGCCGACGGTCCGGCGCTGGAAGCGCGAGACGTCGCCGCCGGTCTGGTAGGTGGTGGCACCGTCGTTCGGGCGATTCATCGCCTCGCGCAGCAGCTTCTCTTCTTCCTGCGGCGATGCGCCGTCGGGGATCTTGACGTCGCCCTGCGCGATGGCGCGCTCGAGCTCGGTCTGGCTGTCGGCAATCGAGCGCAGCGAAAGGCTGAGCGTGCCGATGGTCTGGGCGACGGCGACCTTTTCCGCGATCTTCGGGGTCACCTCGAGGGTGACCGTCTTGAAGCTGCGGACGACGGTCTTGCCATTGATGGTTTCCTGCGTGGTCGACTGGTCCGTTGCCAGCACGCGAAGGTTACGCAGGATGGTTTCCGATGCTTTCAGGCCGTCGCCTTCCTGTGCCTTGACGGTCTGCGTCAGGACCAGGTCGACCCGGTCGCCCGGGAACACAAAGCCGCCGACGCCGGTCTTGGCCGACACCGGAACGGTCACGGCGCGCATGCCGGGGCCAAGCGCCGCGGCCAGGAAGCCGCGATCGCCGGGCTTAACCAGCGAACCCTGGGTCACCGGCTCACCCGCGGTCACCGGGAAGCGGACGACGGTGCCGAGCAGTTTCGACACATCCGATTCGCCATCGATGAAGTAGGCGTCCTTGACGAGTTCCTTCGGCCACGGCTGGAAGCCGATCGCATCCGCGGTGATAATCGTGCCGGTCGGCAACACGCGCTGGGCCACGAGGACCTTGGGTCCCTGTGGAACCGGCGCCGCTTCGGCCTGTGGGGCGGATGCCCCGGCGAACATGCTCCGCGCCATCATGGCGGTTACGACGGCGATCACCAGAGCGCCCACCAGCAGCAGCAGCTTCTTCCTGTCCATGGCTATCAAAGCCCCCTCAAATCACTCGCCCGATCCCACGGGCGGGAATGGTTTCCGTGGTTAAGCGGCGAACGGTTAAAATCAGGTATCACGCGGCAATCGTCCCTTGTGCCGCCGGCAGATAATGCGTGCCCAACACCCACAGACCGGCTGCCGCGATGGCGACGCCGTAGGGAATGGCGAGCTTGTCGCGCTGGCGACGGGCAATGTGCCAGGCACCCATGACCAGCGTCAGCAGCCCGCCGACCAGGGCCATCATGATGAGCAGCTTGAGGAACCAGGTCGGTTCGATCCACAGCGCGAGCGCGGTAAGCAGCTTCACGTCGCCGCCGCCCATCCACTTCAGCGCGAACATCGCCGCGAAGACTGCAAATGCAGCAAGGCCGACGCCGAACTGCAGTGCCACACCGGGCCACAGGTCGAGGCCGCTGGCCCACCAGTAAAGCGGAGCGGCAAGGGCGATTCCGGCATTCAGCCAGTTGTCTATCTGCCGCCGGCGCCAGTCGGTGACCGCGGCCACGACCAGTGCGATTGCAAGGGCAACAAGCAGCCCGTAGTGCAGGTAATCGACCAGCATTGGATAAGCCCCCACAGTCCCCTTGACCGTGGTGCTAGCGCCCAGTGCTTACCAAATAGTAACCAAAGCCGGAGCCTCGTTATTAGCCACGCAGGGAAAGCCGCCGGAAGTCCTGACCGTCGGCGAGCCATTCCGGCTGATGCGGTGGAAGGCCGATGGGTCGCGCCTGCGGGCCATGCGGTGCGCCGGATCGACTATCCGGCGCCGTCCCCGGAGGTGCGCGGTTCGATCCTGTTCCTCGGTGGCCGCGGCGACTTTTACGAAAAGTACCTCGAGACCTTCTCCCACTGGCAGAGCCGAGGCTGGCAGGTCAGCGCGATCGATTGGCGCGGCCAGGCCGGGTCGGGTCGACTCGGAGCCGATGCGGTTACCGGCCATGTGCGGGATTTTGCGGACTGGGTCGACGACCTCACCGCCTTCTGGGCCGAGTGGCAGGCCGGCAGGGAGCCTCCGCACATCCTCGCAGGCCATTCGATGGGCGCTCACCTTGCCTTGCGTGCGGTAGCAGAGGGTAAAGTCGACCCGGACGCGCTGGTCCTTGTTGCTCCTATGCTGGGAATCGGCCGTCTCCCTCCGGCCCTGATGCATGCGGTCGCCCGTATGATGACCCGTATCGGCGACCCGCGCCGTCCGGCCTGGAAGTGGAGCGAGAAGCCCGGTGAACCGCCCGCTTCGCGCGCTGCGCTTCTCACCCATGACATCGGTCGATACGAGGACGAGCTGTGGTGGCGGAGCGAGCGCCCCGAACTCGTGATGGGGCCGGGAAGCTGGGGCTGGGTCGAGCGGGCCTACGCATCCATGCGCGGTCTGGCGGCAAACGGCGTACTTGAGAACGTGCGCATCCCGGTTCTGGTCATGGGTGCCAAGGCGGACAAGCTCGTTGCCTGGCCAGCCATCGCTGCCGCCGCGGCGCGCTTGCCGAATGCCGACCTCGTCGCTTTCGGCGATGAAGCGAGCCACGAAATCCTGCGCGAGGCGGATCCGGTGCGCGAAAAGGCGCTAGACGCGATCGACCGCTTCCTCGACCGGGTCGCGCCTCGGCGATGACCGAGACCTTCGACATCGCGGTGATCGGAGCAGGGATCGCCGGAGCAAGCCTTGCTGCAGAACTGGCCGCGATCGGCGGGGTGCGGATCGTCGTGCTCGAAGCTGAAGATCGCCCCGGCTATCACACCACCGGGCGTTCCGCTGCGTTCTGGGAGGAGTGCTACGGCGGGCCGAAGGTGGTTCCGCTGACGCTCGCATCGGGACCCTGGTTGCAGGAGCACGGCTTTCTCAGCCCGCGCGGCGCACTCTACGTCGGGCAAACCGCCGACGAGGGCGCCCTCGATGAATTCATGAACACCTTTGCCGGAAGCGGGGTCAGTATCGAGCGTCTGGGTCGCACGCGACTCGAGCAACGCCTCCCCGGAGTCCGTGGGGACTACACCGGCGCAGTCTGGGAACCTGCCTGTGCGGACATCGACGTCGCCGCCCTGCACCAGCATTACCTTGCGGGCGCAAGGCGGAAGGGGGTCGAGCTGCGCACCCGATGGCGGGTCGCCGCTGCCGAGCGTGACGGGGCCGGATGGCGCCTGGCAAGCGAGCATGGCGGCGCCTTGCGTGCCGGCGTGATTGCCAATGGAGCGGGTGCGTGGGCCGACAGTGTCGCAGCGCTGGCGGGCGCGCGGGCGCTGGGCATACAGCCGCTGCGCCGCACCGTCGCCCAACTCCGCACCGATCCCCCGCCGCCCGCTGACCTACCGCTGGTGCTGGACATCGCCGGGCGGTTCTACTTCAAGCCCGAAAGCGGTCGGTTATGGCTGTCCCCGCACGACGAGGAACCCTCGCCCCCGTGCGATGCGGCGCCCGAGGAACTGGCGGTTGCCGAGGCGATCGACCGCTTCGAGCGCGTTGTCGACTGGCGCGTGCGCGCGGTCGAGCGGAAGTGGGCGGGGCTCCGAAGCTTCGCCCCCGACCGCTTGCCGGTTTATGGGTTCGATCCCGCGGTTCCCGGTTTCTTCTGGTTCGCCGGGCAGGGCGGTTTCGGCATCCAGACGGCACCGGCGGCCGCCCGGCTCGGCGCGCAGCTCCTGCATGACGCGGCGCGCGATAAGATGACCGAACGGCTCGACGCAGGTCTCTACGATCCTGCTCGGTTTCGCTCGACACACACCTGATAAAGGTTAGTCTGGCTCCTAGATTTCAGAACGGGAGCAGGCCGATGGCGCACCATTTCAAGATCAAGAAGAACAAGGGCGGCGAGTATGTCGCCTATTTCATGTACAACTCGGAAGCGATCTTCTGGACCGAGGGCTACAGCTCGAAGGCCAGCGCCAAGAACGCGATCGAATCGATCAAGAAGAACGGCCCCGGGGCCGAGACCGTCGACGAAAGCTAGGCGGCCGCCGCCGCTTCGGCCGCCAGGACCGCCAGCGCATCGACGCGCTCGTTTTCCGGGTGGCCGTTGTGGCCCCTTACCCAGACCCATTCGATCTTGTGCGGCTTGGCCGCAGCGATCAGTTCATGCCACAGGTCGGCGTTGCGGACCGGCTGCTTGCTGGCGTTCTTCCAGCCGTTGCGCTGCCAGCCGTGGACCCACTTGGTAATCCCGTCGAGCACGTACTTGCTGTCGGAATGAAGGACGATCTGGCACGGTTCGATCAGCGCCTCGAGCGCACGGATCGCGGCCGTCATTTCCATCCGGTTGTTGGTGGTGGCCGGGTCGCTGCCCGACAGTTCCTTCTCGTGGCGCCCCATGCGCAGCAGTGCTCCCCAGCCGCCGGGGCCGGGGTTGCCCTTGCAGGCCCCGTCGGTGAAAATCTCGACCTTCTTCATGATGCGAAGGGCCTCTGCCCTGCCGCGGCGTAGAATTGCAAGCGGCGCACGAAGGCCATCGGGTCCTTGCGTGTCACCAGCGCGTCCGGCGGAGTATGGAGCCAGTCGTAGGCGCGGCTCGAGATGAAACGCATGCAGGCACCGCGCGCGAGGGTGGGCAGCTCGGCAAGCTCGGAGACGCTCAGGCTGCGGCGCGAACGGTACCCCTCGATCAGCGCGCTGCCGATTTCGGGCCGATAATTGCTGCCGTCGGTGGTGAAGGACCAGGCCGCATGCGTGACGGCAAGGTCATAGGCGAAGAAGTCCTCCGCCGCGAAGTAGAAGTCGATCAGGCCTGAAACCTCGTCTCCGAGCATCAGGACATTGTCCGGGAACAGGTCGCAGTGCACCACCCCCTGGGGCAGGCCTGCGGGCCACTCGGCAGCGAGGTGCGACAATTCGCCGAACGCGATCTCGGGCAACCCGGGATCGATTTGCGCCAGACCATCGTGTCCGCAGGAATTGATCAGCCGGTCCCATTCGGCGAGGCCCATCGTCTGCACGCCCGTCATGGGAAAGTCGGAAACCGCGAGATGCAGCTGCGCTAGCGCTGCGCCGACTGCGCGTGCTTGCCCGGGGGTGGGGCGATCGACCGACACGCCTGGCAGGAATTCGATGAGCGCGACCGACTTGCCGTCGATCTCGCGCGAGAGACTTCCATCGCGGTCGTGGATGGTCGCCGGAACCGGACAGCCGCGCGCGGAAAGGTGATCGAGCAGCCCAAGGTAGAAGGGCAGGTACGCGGTATCGATGCGCCGCTCGTACATCGTCAGGATGAAACGCGCGCCGTGGCCGTCCTTGCCGCTCGTTTCGATCAGCCAGTTCGAGTTTGAAACGCCCTCGGCGATGCCTTTGGCCGAAACGAGTTCGCCGACATCGTAGGCCGCGATCAGCGCGGCGAGATCCTCGGCGGCGAGGTGAGTGTAGACCGCCACTAGTCGACGAGCTGGCGGGGCAGCTTGAAGACCATCTTCTCCTCGGCGGAAACGAGCGTGTGCTCTTCGAGTTCGCGCCATTCGGCGAGCCGGGCAACGACCTCGCGTACGAGGCTTTCCGGAGCCGAAGCGCCTGCGGTGAGCCCGAGCGTGCCGACGCCGTCGAGCCACGCCGGGTCGATTTCGCTGGCGCGCTGGATGAGCCGGGCGGCGGTGCCCATTCGCTCGGAAACTTCGACGAGCCGCAGGGAATTCGACGAATTCGGCGCGCCGATCACCAGCACGAGGTCGCTGCCCGGCGCGATCGCCTTGACCGCTGCCTGACGATTCGACGTAGCGTAGCAGATGTCCTCGGCCTTGGGCCCGACGATGTGCGGGTACCTGGCCTGCAGCGCAGCGACGATTTCGCGCGTGTCGTCGACCGACAACGTCGTCTGCGTGAGAAAGGATAGCGGCAGGTCGTCCGGAAACGACAGGGCGGCCACGTCCTCGACGGTTTCGACCAGCGTGATGGCGCCTTCCGGCACCTGCCCCATTGTGCCGATCACCTCGGGATGGCCTTCGTGTCCGACGAAGACGATGTGCCGTCCCGCTTCGATCTGTCGTTCGGCCTGGCGGTGCACCTTGCTTACGAGCGGGCAGGTCGCATCGACCCAGACCATTTCGCGTCGCGTAGCCTCGACAGGAACCGACTTGGGCACGCCGTGCGCGGAAAAGACCACCGGTGCGCCGTCGGGCACCTCGTCGAGCTCCTCCACGAAGATCGCACCCTGCGCCTTGAGCGAATCCACGACGTACTTGTTGTGGACGATCTCGTGGCGGACATAGACGGGCGCGCCGTAGCGCTCGATCGCGCGCTCGACGATCTCGATCGCCCGGTCCACGCCGGCGCAGAACCCGCGGGGGGCAGCGATCAGGAGCGTCAGCGCAGGCTTGCCAGACTTGGGGGATTGCAATGGAGCGTTCATCGCCCGCCCCCTAGCGCTTCGTTGCAAGCACCGCTAGGGCGGCGGCTCAACGACTTGACCGGGACCTCGATTGACATGACCACCCGCCTTCGCCTTGCCGGAATGCTGATGATGGGGGCCGCGCTTGCCGGCTGCAAGTCCGATGGCGAACTGGTGGTAGACCAGGGCGTGGGGATCACCGCGGTCCGCACCGCCTGCCCTGCGGTGGGCGTGCCCGACTACACCGGCGATATCACGACTTTCCGCGTACCGGGCGACACATCGGCGGCGAACATCGACGTGACTGCGTCGATCACCAACCTGCGTTCGACTTGCGACGAAGGAAGCCCGCGGATCTACACCAACGCGACGTTCGACGTGTTCGCGCGGCGGACCGATACGCGCGGCGCGCGCCAGGTGACGCTGCCGTACTATTCGGTCGTGCTCCGCGGCGGGTCTTCGGTGGTGACCAAGCGGGTCGGTCAGGTGACCCTGAGCTTCGCCGATGGCCAGGACCGCGCCCAGGCACGTGCGCAGGCCGGCGCCTATGTCGATCGTTCCGAGGCCACGCTGCCTGCCGATATCCGCCAGCAGATCACCCGACGACGCAAGGCGGGTGACGAGGATGCCGCGATCGATCCGCTGACCGATCCTGCGGTCAAGGCCGCCGTCGCCCGCGCGACCTTCGAACTGCTCGTCGGCTTCCAGCTGAGCGAGCAGCAGCTCGCCTACAACGCAACGCGCTGAGGCATCGCGCCGCGACCCCGTCGTATCGGGGGAAGGGCGCCGCCCTTGCGCTTTGGCCCGGATGGACTAACCGCGCCGCCATGTCTGATACCGCTACGCTTCACGCCGCCTTCGCGGCGCGCATCAATTCCGTGCTCCACGCGCTCGAGATGGAGGGCGCCCTTCCGGCCGGCGCCGCCGAAGGTTCTGCCGTGACGGTCGAACCGCCGCGCGATCCGTCGCACGGCGACCTCGCCACCAACGCGGCGATGGTCCTTGCCAAGAAGGCCGCGACCAATCCCCGGGCGCTGGCCGAGAAGATCGTCGCGCATCTCGAACGCGATCCGGCAGTGGTCGAGACTTCGATTGCGGGTCCCGGGTTCATCAATCTCCGTTTGGCGGACAGCGAATGGCTGGCCGAACTGAACGCGATCGCTGCGCTGGGCGCGGACTATGGCCGCTCGACCGTGGGCGAGGGGCGCCGGGTCAACGTCGAATACGTGTCGGCCAACCCGACCGGCCCGATGCACATGGGGCATTGCCGCGGCGCGGTGGTAGGCGATGCGCTCGCCAGCCTGCTCGAGTTCGTCGGTCATCCGGTCACGCGCGAATATTACGTCAACGATGCCGGCGGCCAGGTGGATACGCTCGCCCGGTCGGCGCACCTGCGTTATCGCGAGGCGCTGGGCGAGGATATCGGCGCCATTCCCGAAGGCCTCTATCCCGGCGAATATCTTGTCCCGGTCGGCAAGATGCTCGCCGAAGAGTACGGTGACCGCTTCGCCGACGCGCCGGATGCCGAGTGGCTGCCCGAATTCAAGGCCAGGACCGTCGCCGCGATGATGGACATGATCCGCGCCGACCTCGCGCTACTCGGCATCGAGCACGACGAGTTCGCGAGCGAGGCCGCCCTGCAGGCTGCCGGCAAGCCAGCCGAGGCAGAGGCGTGGATGCGGCAGCACGACCTCGTCTACGATGGCGTGCTCGAGGCGCCGAAGGGCAAGACGCCTGAGGATTGGGAGCCGGTCGAGCTCCCGCTGTTCCGCGCGACGAAGTTCGGCGACGACCAGGACCGCCCGATCAAGAAAAGCGACGGAAGCTGGACCTACTTCGGCGCCGACCTTGCCTATCACATGCAGAAGGCGGCCGCGGCGGACGAGCTGATCGACATTTGGGGCGCCGACCATGCCGGTACGGTGAAGCGCATCAAGGCCGCCGTCGCCGCGCTTGCCGAAGGCGAGGGGCGCTCGATCCCGTTCGACGTCAAGCTGGTCCAGATGGTCCAGCTGCTGCGCAACGGCGAGCCGGCCAAGATGTCGAAGCGGTCGGGCAACTTCGTCACGATCGCCGACATGGTCGAGGAAGTGGGCAAGGACGTCGTGCGCTTCACGATGCTGATGCGCAAACCCGACGCGCAGATGGACTTCGACTTCGCCAAGGTGGTCGAGGCGTCGAAGGATAACCCTGTATTCTACGTCCAGTACGCCAGCGCTCGGATCCATTCGACCTTGCGCAAGGCTGCCGCGGAAGGCCTCTCGCCTGACCCCGCCGCCCTCGACAGGCTGGGTGACGAGGAACTGGCACTGGTCAAGCTGGCCGCGCAGTTCCCGCGTGCGGTGGAGGCTGCGGCGGCCGCGCGCGAGCCGCACCGCATCGCGTTCTTCCTCTACGACCTCGCGGCCGGTTTCCACGCCTACTGGAATCTCGGCAACGATTCGCCCGACAAGCGCTTCATCGTCGCGGGCGACCCCGCGCTTACCGGCGCAAGGCTTTTCCTCGCCACGCAGATCGGGCAAGTAATTCGCAACGGCCTTGCGCTATTGGGGGTCGAAGCCGTCGAGGAGATGTGAGCATGACCGGGCGCGAGGATGACGATTACGTCGACGACGAGCAGCTGACGCTGGCCGACGACGACGAGCGCTTGCCGTGGCTCGAATCCGGCGACGAGGACGAAGAGGCGCAAGGCGTCGACACCGGACGTATCTTCGGCTTCGCGATCCTTGCCCTCCTTGCGCTCGTTGCCTTCGTCGGCGGAATTTGGTGGTTCGGCAACCGCTCCGCAGACAATGAGGTCGTGGCGGACGGCAGCACCATCGAGGCGCCGGAGGGGCCCTACAAGGAGCGACCGGAGGATCCGGGCGGCAAGCAGTTCGAAGGTACCGGCAACCTCGCCCCGGCAGTCGGCGAAGGCCGCGATACCGAGGGCCGCATTGCCGATTCGACGCCCCGACCCGGAATCGAAATGCCGAAGCCCGGTCCGGCGCCGACGGCAGCCGCGTCCGCGCCGGCTGCTGGTGGCGTCGGCGTGCAGGTGGGGGCCTATTCCACGCGCGAACAGGCCGAAGCCGGGTGGCAGAAGCTCCAAAGCCAGACCGACAAGCTCGCAGGGGTATCTCACCGCGTCATCCAGGGTCAGGCCGATATCGGAACGGTCTTCCGCCTGCAGGCCATTGCTGGCGACGCTGCCGCGGCCAGCCGGCTCTGCGCCTCGCTCAAGAGCGACGGGGTCGCCTGCCAGGTCAAGCCGTAAGGCCCAGACCCGCAACCCAACCGCTTTTGCACACCGCCGGAAGGGCACACGCTTGAACTGAGCGGCCCTTCCTGCGACTCTTTCGCCCATGACCCCCGCAATTTTCGGACTGTCCGGACTGACATTGACCGACGACGAACGGGCGTTCTTCCGTGAATGCGATCCGGCTGGTTACATCCTGTTCGGCCGCAACATCGACACGATGGACCAGGTCCGCGCGCTGACCGACGACCTGCGCACGATCCACGGACGCGAAAAGCTGCTCGTCAGCATCGACCAGGAAGGGGGGCGGGTCGCCCGATTGCGGCCGCCCAACTTCAGCGCGTTTCCCGCGGGCGCCGCCTTCGAAGCCCTTTACGACATCGCGCCCAGCTCCGCGATCGCCGCGGCGCGGGCCAACGCGCAGGCGATGGGGATCGAGCTGGCCGAGGCAGGCATCACGGTCGACTATCATCCGCCGCTCGATGTGCGGCAGCCGGGCGCGCACGACGTGATCGGCGACCGCGCCTTCGGCAGCGAGCCGCTTCGGGTGGCAGCCCTGGGTCGCGCGACCTTGGACGGGCTGGCCGAGGCGGGCGTCGCCGGCTGCATCAAGCACATGCCCGGCCACGGCCGCTCGATGTGCGACACGCACAAGGAACTGCCCACGGTCACCGCGAGCGAGGACGAACTCGAGACGGACCTCGCCCCGTTCCGCGCGCTGAAAGACGCTCCGGTCGGAATGACCGGGCACCTGATCTTCACGGCCTGGGACCCCGAGCATCCGGCCACCCAGTCGCCCACCGTCATCCGCGATGTGATCCGCGGCAACATTGGCTTTGGCGGTCTTCTGCTGACCGACGATCTGGACATGGAGGCGCTGTCGGGCTCGGTGCCCGAACGCGCGGAAATCGCGATCAAGGCCGGGTGCGACCTCGCGCTCAATTGCTGGGCCAAGATGGATGACATGACCGGCATCGCCGATCGCCTGCCGTCGATGTCCGCCGAGACGGCCGCTCGCCTCGACCGCGCGCTGGCGGGGACGGGCCGTCCGCCCGAAGGCGACAAGACCGAATTGCTCGCCACGCGAGACAGGCTGCTCGCGATCGTGGGGGCGAACGCGTGATCGAAGACGCGCTCGTGCTCGATCTCGGCGACCAGCCCGCCGACGACTGGTCCGGCCCCGCTGCCGCGCAGACCGACGACGCCGCGCTCTATCTCGAACTCGACAACTGGGAAGGTCCGCTCGACCTGCTGCTCGACCTCGCCCGGCGACAGAAGGTCGACCTCAAGGCGATTTCGATCCTCTCGCTGGTCGACCAGTACATCGCCTATATCGAGCGGGCCGAGGCGCTCCGGCTCGAGCTGGCCGCCGACTACCTCGTCATGGCCGCCTGGCTCGCCTACCTGAAATCGGCGCTGCTGCTGCCCAAGGAGGAGCAGGAAGACCCGAGCCCCGAGGAACTCGCGCTCCGGCTGCAGTTGCGACTGGCGCGGCTGGCGGCGATGCGCGAGGCCTCCGCGCGGCTCATGGGCCGCGACCGTCTGGGGCGCGACGTGTTCCTTCGCGGCGCGCCCGAGGGTCTCCGGACCGACCGCAAGACGCTGTGGCAATGCGACTGGTTCACGCTCGTCCAGGCCTATGGGCAGGTCAATGCGCGCACTGCGCCCGTCGTCCACATGGTTCGCGACCGTCCGGTGATGACGCTCGATTCGGCCCTCGACCGTGTGTCGGCGATGCTCGGCGTCACGCTCGACTGGATGGAAATCCGCCAGTTCCTGCCGCCGCATGCCGAACCGCGCCTGCGCCGCTCGGCACTCGCCTCCAGCTTCGTCGCTGCGCTCGAGTTGGCGCGGCTGGGCAAGGCCGAGCTCGCACAGGATGAGGCGTTCGGCCCGCTCCGGCTACGGCGCGCCTCGGCGTGAGCACCGAGCTCGAACGCGCGCTCGAGGCGACGCTGTTCGCCGCCGAGGAGCCGATGACCGCCGAAGCACTCGCCGGCCATCTCGGCGGGGCAGCCGCAGGCGAGGTACGCGATGCGCTGCGCCGGCTGTCCACCCATTACGAGCCACGCGGGGTGCACCTCGTCGAGCGCGGCGGGCGCTGGCACTTCCAGACCGCGCCCGACCTTGCGCATGTCCTGCGCCGGGAACGGGAGGCGGTTCGTCGGCTGAGCCGCGCGGCGACCGAGGTGCTGGCGATCGTCGCCTACCATGAACCGGTCAGCCGGGCCGAGATCGAGGCCATACGCGGGGTACAGACCTCCTCCGGCACGCTCGATGTGCTGATGGAGGCGGGCTGGGTGCGGGTAGCCGGGCGGCGCGAGGTGCCGGGCCGGCCGGTGATCTATGCGACGACGCCCGAATTTCTGCAGCATTTCGGCCTCGAATCGCGCAAGGACCTGCCGGGAATCGACGAACTCAAGGCCGCGGGCCTGCTCGATCCGGTCGACGATGCGTTCGATGCGATGACCACGACCGACGACGCAGAGGCCGAGGCTGGCAATGAGGCGGCCGATACCCTAGATTAGCCCTCAAGGAGATTACCCATGGGCTCGTTTTCCATCTGGCACTGGCTGATCGTGCTGCTCGTCGTGCTCGTCCTGTTCGGCAAGGGCCGGGTGGGCGACATCATGGGCGAATTCGGCAAGGGCATCAAAAGCTTCAAGAAAGGCATCGCCGACGACGAGGCCGAGGCGAACGCCAAGGCCGCGGCGGCCAAGCCCGTCCACAGCCTCGAAGGTCCGCACCACGATGCCAAGCCCGCTTCCGAAGCGGCGAAGGATCCCCACGTCGGCGCCGAGCACCGCGACTGACGCGCTTCCTCGCGAAAGGCTGAAGATCCATGTTCGGAATAGACTGGCAGGAACTGCTGGTCATCGTGTTCATCGCGGTGGTGGTGATCGGTCCCAAGGACCTGCCGCGGGCGATGCGCACCGCGGGCAAGTGGCTCGGCAAGATCCGCCGCACGTCCAACCATTTCCGCTCGGGCATCGAAGCCATGATCCGCGAGGCCGAGCTCGAGGAGATGGAAAAGAAGTGGGCCGAACAGAATGCCCAGATCATGGCCCAGGTGCCGCAGGTCGACCTGTCCGACCACGAGATGAAGCCGCTGCCCGCAGCTGATCGGGGACCGACCGCGGAATCGCGGGTCGCGGAGGCTCCCCAACCGGTCGCTGAAGAACCGCCCGCCGATCCACCGGCGACCGACGAACCGCAATTGCCGCTGCGCTGATGGTCTTCAAGATCCCCGAAATCGACGAAACGCAGGCCCCGCTGCTCGACCACCTGATCGAGCTGCGCGCGCGGCTGCTGCGCGCATTCACGGCGTTGCTGCTGGCATTCTTCGTGTGCCTCTACTTCGCGAAGCCGATCCTCGGCTTCCTGGTACAGCCGCTGCTCGATGCCGGGCAGACCAAGCTGATCTTCACCAAGCTCTACGGCCAGTTCTTCGTCGAACTGAAGGTGGCGCTGTGGGCGGCATTCTTCGTGAGCTTCCCGGTGATCGCCAACCAGCTCTGGGCCTTCGTCGCGCCGGGGCTCTATGCCAAGGAGAAGAAGGCCTTCCTGCCGTTTCTCCTCGCCACGCCGGTGCTGTTCATCGGCGGCGGCGCGCTGGCCTATTACGTCGTCATGCCGACAGCGTTTCACTGGTTCCTCGGTTTCGAGGGGACGCAGGGCGGGGTGGAGATCGAGGCGCTGCCCAATTCCGAGGATTACCTCGGCCTCGTCATGCAGTTCATCCTCGCGTTCGGCTTGAGCTTCCTGCTGCCGGTGCTCCTGCTGCTGCTCAACACCGCGGGGATCGTCAGCCGGGCGCAACTGGTCGGGGCGCGGCGCTACATGATCGTGTTCGCGTTCGTGATCGCGGCGATCGCCACCCCGCCCGACGTAATCAGCCAGCTGATGCTGGCGATCCCGCTGATCCTGCTGTTCGAGGGCGCATTGGCGGTGATGTATTTCACCGAGCGAAAGGCGGCAGAGGAAGCGAAGGAGGAGGCCGCCGAAGCGGCTACTTCAGTGTCCGAATGATGCCGGAGAAGTCGACCTCTGCATTCCCCGCACCGACGAAATCCTCGTAGAGAGCGCGCGCCCGGGCGGCGAGCGGCACGGGGGCATCGACGGCCTCCGCAGCTTCCATGGCAAGGCGCAGGTCCTTGAGCATCAGTCCGGCCGCGAAGCCGCCCTTGTAGTCGTTGTCGGCTGGCGTCGTCGGGCCGACACCCGGGACCGGGCAATAGCTCGTCATCGACCAGCACTGGCCGCTGCTCACGCTGCTGATGTCGTAGAACGTCTGCGGATCGAGCCCCAGCTTCTCGGCCATCGCGAAGGCCTCGCAGGTGCCGATCATGTGGATGCCGAGCAGCATGTTGTTGCAGATCTTGGCTGCCTGTCCGTTGCCGGCGGGGCCCGCGTGGATCACCGCCTTGCCCATGCATTCGAGTATCGGCCGGGCGCGCTCGAAAGCCGTGTCCGACCCTCCCACCATGAAGGTCAGTGTGCCGCCGTTGGCCGCCGCGATCCCGCCGCTCACGGGCGCGTCGACCATGTCGTATCCGCCCGCTTCGGCCAGTCCGATCACCTCGCGCGCAGTGGCGACGTCGATCGTCGAACAGTCGAGCAGCACCGCGCCGGCGGGCGCCTTGCCGATCACGCTGTCGGCGTAGACCGACTTCACGATCGCACCGTTGGGCAGCATCGTGACCACCGCGTCGACGCTCTCGCATGCCGCCGCGGCGTCGGTAAAGGTCGTGCAGCCATTCTCCCGCGCCACATCGAGCGCCGTGTCGGAGAGGTCGAACGCGTTCACCGCGTGCCCCGCCTTGACGAGGTTCGCGGCCATCCCGCCGCCCATGTTGCCGAGGCCGATAAAGGCGATCTTCATCCCATTTTCCCTTAGTCTACGAACATCGACAGGCCCAGGATAACCGCCGCTATCCCGATGACTAGCGGGATAACGACCGACACGATGCCGAGGCTGTCGCTATCCTCATCGGCCATCTCGTCCGCATCGTCAGACTTGCGACGATCGTCGCGCCATGCCTGCACCCCTTGGATTACGAGCCAGGTCCCGGTTGCGACAAGGAAAAGGCGGAAAACTAGCGCCCCTTCCACTTACCCTCACGCTTTTCGATGAAGGCGGCCATGCCTTCGGCCTTGTCCTCGCTCGCGGTGAGGATCTGGAAGATGCGGCGCTCGATGATCAGGCCCTGGTCGAGCGTGGTCTCGAACGCGGCGTTCACCATTTCCTTGTTCGCGATCGCGGCCATCGGCGGCTTGCTCGCGATCGTCGCGGCGATCTCGAGTGCCTTCTCGAGCAGGTTCTCGTGCGGGAAGACGTGCGCGACGAGGCCGCTGCGTTCGGCCTCCTCGGCGCCCATCATCCGGCCGGTGAGGCACATCTCCATCGCCTTGGCCTTGCCTACCGCGCGGGTCAGGCGCTGGCTGCCGCCCATGCCGGGCGCGACGCCGAGGTTGATCTCGGGCTGGCCGAACCGCGCCTTGTCGCTCGCGACGATGAAGTCCGCCATCATGGCAAGCTCGCACCCGCCGCCGAGCGCAAAGCCGTTGACCGCCGCGATCCACGGCTTGCGGACCTTCTTGACCAGGTCACTTGTCCAGCGAGCGAAGAAATCGTCGAGGTAGAAATCGGCCGCGGGCTTGTCGGCCATTTCCTTGATGTCGGCGCCGGCCGCGAAGGCCTTGTCGCCCGCGCCGGTGAGCACTGCGCAGCGCTGGCCGGGGTCGCCCTCGTATGCGGCGAACGCGCCGATCAGGTCCTCGAGTACCTGCGAATTGAGCGCGTTCAGCGCCTGTGGGCGGTTGAGCGTGATGAGCGTGACCGCGTCCCGCTGTTCGACGGTGATCGTTTCGTAGTCGGCCATGGGCCTCCCTTCCAGACTGTCCGCAGGTGCCGGGGGGCGTGGAAGGCGACACGAAGTCTACACCTAAACGCGGCCGGGCCTGAGGAAGCAACTTATTGAACTAGCGGTATTTCCCGGCAGCGATCTGACTGGCTCGGACCCTGACAAATCGGTTCGATGTAGGAAAGCGAATAACGACCTGCGCGTGGCGCGGGCGAGAGGGCGATTCTCACAGCGGCTGCCACTCCTCATCCTCGGGCAGCGGCGCGAAGATGCTGTCCAGCAGCTCCTCGCTCACATCCTCGGGCGTGGCCGGGTCCCACCTGGGGTCGTTGGTCTTGTCGACGATCACGGCGCGCACCCCTTCTGCGAAATCGGGACGCAGGAGCACGCGGCTCGCGATGCGGTATTCCATCGCCATGTTGTCGGCAAAGTCGTCGAGGGTCGCGCTCGTTGCAAGCTGGCGCAGCGCGACCTTGCAGGTCTGCGGGCTCTTGGTGCCGAGCGTGTCGCGTTCCTTCGCCGCCCATTCGCTGTCGTCGCTTTCGAGACTGGCGAGGATGTCCTCGTAGCGGTCCGAGCGGAAATGCCGCGCGATCTTGTCGGCGTTGTCCTCGATCCGCGCCCTGGGCGGCGAGCCGACCATCTCCGACAACTGGCCGGGAATGCGGCCGGGCTTCTCGATGATCCGCGATTTCGCCTCGGCGAGCAGATCGCTCGGGACGTAGTGGGTCGCGATTCCCGCCCAGAGGCATTCCGCCCCGTCGAGCCGCGCACCGGTAAGCGCAAGGAACTGGCCGAGGCGTCCCGGCAGGCGCGAAAGGTGCCAACCGCCGCCGACGTCCGGGAACAGGCCAATCCCCGTTTCCGGCATGGCGAACCGGGTGTTCTCGGTCGCGACGCGATACTTGCACGGCAGGGCGATGCCCACGCCACCGCCCATCGTGATGCCGTCCATGAAGGCCACGATGGGCTTGGGATAGGTCATCATCTGGTGGTTGAGCTGGTATTCGTCGTGGAAGAACCTGCGCCCCGACACGCCGCCGTCGGTCAGCGCGCTTTCCCGCAGCAGGTTGATGTCGCCGCCGGCGCAGAACCCGCGCCCCTCGGCATGGTCGAGGATTACCGCCTCGATCCCATCGTCATGTTCCCATTCGCTGAGCGCGGCGCTCATCGCATGGCACATATCCAGCGTCAGCGCGTGGAGCGCCTTGGGGCGATTGAGCGATATGTGGCCCACCGCGCCGTGGCGGTGGATCAGTACTTCGTCGGTCATGCAGCTTTCTCGAATTGCGCGTCGAGGACGTCCCAGCGGTTGCCGAAGCGGTCGCGCATCACCGCGACCCGTCCATAATCAGCGGTCCAAGCGGGTTCGGCGATCTCGACGCCGTTCGCGGCCCAGCGGGCGATCGTCGCATCAAAATCGTCGATGTTCAGGAAGAACGCGACGCGGCCCCCGGCCTGGTTGCCGATCGCCGCACGATGCGCGTCGGTGGTCGCTTCGACGAGGCGCAACCGCGCGCCATGCCCGGGATCGATCTCCACCCAGCGGTGGCCCGAGACATGGCGGGTGTCGGCTGAAAGCGCGAAGCCCCAGTCGTGAGTGAAATGCGCGATGCCGTCGTCCATGTCGGGCACGACCAGGGTCACCATGAAAAGCGAGGCTGCGCTCATTGCCGCAGCATGTCCCGGCCGACGATCATTCGCATGACCTGGTTGGTCCCTTCGAGGATCGAGTGCACGCGCAGGTCGCGCCAGAAGCGCTCGATCGGATAGTCCTTGAGATAGCCGTAGCCGCCGAACAACTGCAGCGCGTCGTTGACGATCTTGCTGCCCGAGTCGGTCGCGAGACGCTTGGCCATCGCCGAGAAGCGGGTCTTGTCGGGCGCGTTGTCGGTGACTTTCGCGGCGGCGAGGTAGAGCAGGGCGCGTGCCGCCTCCAGTTCGGTGGCCATGTCGGCGAGCATGAACTGGGTGTTCTGGAAATCCGCGATCGGCTGGCCGAACTGCTGGCGCTCCTTGGTGTACTTTACCGCCTCGTCGAGGCACCGCTGCGCGCCGCCGAGGCTGCACGCGCCGATGTTGAGCCGTCCGCCGTCGAGCCCCGCCATCGCGAAGCGGAAGCCCTCGCCTTCGCCGCCGACGCGGTTGGCGACGGGGACGCGGCAATCCTCGAAGATCAGCTGCGCGGTCGGACTGGCGTTCCAGCCTAGCTTCTTTTCCGGAGCGCCGTGGCTGAGGCCGGGGGTGCCCTTCTCGACCACGAGGCAGGAAATGCCCTTCGACTTGTCCTCCGAGGTGCGAACCATCACGACGTATATGTCGTTGAAGCCGCTGCCCGAAATGAACTGCTTGGTGCCGTTCAGTACGTAGTGATCGCCGTCGAGCCGCGCGGTGGTCTTGAGCGCCGCGGCGTCCGATCCCGAACCGGGCTCGGTCAGCGCGTAGCTGGCGATCTTCTCCATGCTCACGAGGCTGGGCAGGAAGCGCGTCTTGATCTCGTCTCCGCCGAAGCGGTCGATCATCCAGGCCGCCATGTTGTGGATCGAAACGTAGGCGCTCGTCGCGGGACAGCCATAGGCCATCGCCTCCATGATCAGCGCCGCCTCGAGCCGGCCCAGGGCGATGCCGCCGCTCTCCTCGCTCACGTAGATCGAACCGAAGCCGAGTTCGCCCGCCGCCTGGACGACATCGCGCGGGAAGTGATGATCCTCGTCCCACTGCGCCGCGAACGGGGTGATGCGGTCGGCGGTGAATTTGCGCGCCATGTCCTGGATGGCGAGCTGGTCGTCGGTCAGCTGGAATTGCCCTGTCATGGCTTTGCCCCTAGCCAAGAGGGGGGAGTGTTGGAAGGGTAGTGTAACCCTTGCGGCATTGTTTGCGAATGGGGAGACCATGACGGCCGAACATCCCCACCTGCTGATGGTCTACAACGCCGACGGCGGTGTGTTCGCGATGGTCAGCGACGCGGTGCACAAGGTGCTGTCGCCCGATACCTATCCGTGTTCGCTGTGCATGATCACGTATGGTGCGGTAAGCATGAAGCGCGAATGGCGCGTTTACCTCGAGCGGTTGCCGGCGAGGGTGACCTTTCATCACCGCGATGATTTCGCAGCAGCCTGGCCGGGTGCCCGGTTCGAACTTCCCGTGATCCTGCGCGAATCGGGCGGGCAACTGAGCATGCTGGTATCGGCCAGCGAGCTGGATGCAGTGGAGACCGTGGAACAACTGTCCGCGCTGGTGGATGCGCGGCTTGCTCAGCCGCAGCGCGTATAGGTGAAGGGTCCGCCGGGCTCCCCGCCTCCGCGATCGGTCCGGGTCAGCGTGTCGCCGTCGACGCTCAGCGAAACGTCGCGGGTCCACTCCATTCCCTCGCCCGCGAAGGCATAGTCGGCACGGATCGAGGTGTCGCTCCGCTCCTTGATCGAGCCGAGGCGGCCGACCGATTCGTAGAACGTGAGCGTCGTGGCGGAGACGCGCAGCAGTCCCTTGGCATCGCCCCGGGTGCTCGTGCAGTCGGCGGGGACCATACCCCAGTTGCCCTGGATGGCGGTCGGGATGCCCATCTCGGGAATGCCGGCCGTATCGGTCGGCGAAACAGTGGGCGAAGGCGCCGGAGCGTCGGCCACAGGACCCGCGTCCCGATTGTCTGCGGGCGAGCCTGGCGATTCCTCCGCCGGCTGCTGCTGACAGGCTGCAATCGACATCGCCATGATCGCGGTGACAAAGAGGGCTGGGCGCATGGTTCGGTCCTCGAGGTTGCTGCTCCTGCAACCCGCGAATGACCGATTGGGCTCCCGCTTCTCGGAAAAAAATTCGGGCGGCCCCGCCAAAACGAGAGCCGCCCAGTCGGAAGGTTACCCTTCGGGTCGCGTGCGGCCCCGTTAGGCGAGCGGCCCCCTGCGCGCGATAGCCATTTGTATAGCAAAGGTTCTTTTTTCGGTCGCTTCGCGTCCGCGCGTTGCCGATTGACCGGCGCGGCGCGTGCGCGCTAAGGGCCGCGCCGCGTTTCGCGACGCCTCATCGGGCGTTTCGCTGCGCGGGTATGATGTAATGGTAGCCTGTCAGCTTCCCAAGCTGAACGCGCGGGTTCGATTCCCGCTACCCGCTCCAGCCGGCCATGCCACGATCGGCCTGCAGCTCTAGAAATCGGCAGCTACGGACAATTGGAACCGGCGCTCGGGGTTGAATGCGAAGGCCGAGTTCGAAGAGACCTCCCACGCATAGACATCGAACAGGTTCGTGATCTGCGCCCGCAGGGTGATCGGCACCGCACCCGCTTTCAGGCGATAGCGCGCGCCCAGGTCGAACGTGGTTTGGGCCCCCGTGCGCAACTGGTTTCCGCCGAGCTCGCCATAGGTCAGCGCGCTCGCGACCTGGCCTGCCGAGTGGGCAATGCCGAGGTCGACGGACACGGGATCGAAGAACGGCAGGCGATAGTCGAGATTGGCGCGGACGACCAAGGGCGAGATGCCGACCGGCTTCGGACCGATTATCCCGAGCTCTACCGCTTCGCCGGTCACGTCGGCGTCCAGCAGTACGGCACCGGCCACCACGTTCAGTCCTTCGATCGGCCGCCCGGCCAGCGATATCTCGACCCCGCGATGGCGCACCGTGCCGAGCTCGCGATAGACGCGGCCCGGATCGAGATTGAAATAGGGTTTGCGCACGTCGAATACGCCGGCGACCAGCGTGATGTCGGGCGTCAGGGCATAGCGGATCCCGGCATCGCGCTGGCTGGTCAGCAGCGCCGGGGGCGGCTCGTTGCGGTTGACCGCATCCGCGGGCGCCGCGGCGCTGTCCTCGAGGCCGCGGGTGTAGCCGGCATAGGCCACCAGGGCCTCCGAGACGCGAAGGGCAACCGCGCCGTTGAACAGCCACGGACTGGCCTTCGTCCGGATTGCAGGACGTGCGGGATCGGGAAAGACCGTCTGCTTGCGGTAATCGGTCTTCTGCACCCCGAGGCTGAGTTCGCCCACATCGAGCCAGCGCAGTTCGTACCCCACGCCTGCAGTGAGCTGGCGAACGGTATCGCGGGTTCGCGGGCCGAACACATAGTCGGGTTCGGGCAGTTCGCGGTCGACGCCGATCACCGCATCGCCGAGGTTGCGCACGTCGGCCCCGCCGAATTGCCTGCGCGTATCGCGCCCGCGCAGGGCGGCATGCAGCGTGTGGCGCCGGTTGCCTTCGGTGATCGAATAGGATGAGCGCATCTCGCCGGAAAAGGACCTGGCGGTCGTGTCTTGGCTGGTGACCACGGTTCGCTGCGCCGATCCGTCGGGCTGGACGCCTCGATAAAGCTCGGTCGCGTTGCGGTCGATGATCCCTTCGGCGTAGAACAGCCCGGCCCGAAGCTGCCAGTCGTCGCTAATGCGCAGCGTGCCGAGCCCGCCTGCGACCTGCGCGGACACGCGCGATTCGGTCCATTCGAGCCCGAAGTCGCGCCGCTCGATTTCCGGCGGAAGGTAGGGCCCGCCCACGAAGATGCTGCCGACATCGCGATCGTCGATCACGTCGAGCCGGCCGTAGAAGGCCTTCAGATCCATGTCGCTCGCGGGTCTCAGGTCGAGCACGGCACCGCCCTGGACGATGTGTCCGTCGACGCCCGGGAAGTTCTCCTCGTACTTGTAGCTCGCGCCGGCGGCGAGGCCCCCCGCCTTGCCGAACAGCGGCAGCTTGGCGTCGGCCGAAAGGCCGAGAGTGCCGTACGGGCCGATCTGACCGACCGCGCTCAGGACGGTATCGGTCCCGACGCCGCGCAGGGTGAAGTCCGCAATCCCCGTCGGCGCAAGGAAGGGATAGCCCTGCGCCGTCAGCCCGACCCGGATCGCCGACCCGGCGACGTACCGGCTGTGCAGGCCGCCGTGCTGGGTGATCGCCAGCCCCTCGATCCGGATATTCCCCGCGGTCGACGGGCTGAAGCCGCGGACCTCGCCGGAATTGTAGAGGCCGATCTTCTCGTCGCCGACGCTGGTGCCGAAGGCGTCCTCGGCTTCCTCGACGGCGTTTTCCTCCGCCCTTTGTGCATGGGCAGGGGACGACAGGGCACAGACTGCAACGAAAGCGAAAGGGGCGGCGGACCTGATCACGGCATTTCCTCGTTCTGAAACGCGTGAATTGTGCCGCGAGCACGGGATTGCGTAAGTGCCGCAAGTGGTCCGCGGACCCATGACTTTTGGCATATGGCATGCGCCGCGAAGCTGTGTCAGGTTCACGCCGTCATGACGAACATGTTGAAAGCCCGTCAGAACTGGTTGTTCTGCATTCTCGCGCTGGCGACCGCCGTTGCGCTCGCCTGGCCGGTGTTCGAAAGGTTCGCGACCGGCGACACGATCCGGGGCGAGCCCGTCTCGCCTTACTGGTTTGCCGCCTTCGGCGTCTTCGCCGTGGCGATCGTTGCCTCGATGTTGCTCGAACTGCCCCGGCGCCTGCACTGGCTCGTGCTGGCCCTGCAGGTCGCCGCGGTCGCGACGATGGCGCTCATCGTCAATTGGGCGATGATGACCACGTTCCTCATGATCGTGGCCTGGCAGGTCGGACTGATCACGACATGGCGCCGGGCGACGGTCTGGGCGGTGGCCCAGACGGTCGCCGTCGTCGCCGCGCTCGCGCAGGCGCTCGACCCGGATCTGTGCTGGGTGATCGCCAAGGCTTTCGCCCTGCAGCTGCTGGTCGTCTTCACCGCCCAGGCGGTGCGCCGGGAAGCGGCCACGGCGGAGAAGCTGGCCCGCACCAACCACGAGCTGCGCAGCGCGCAGGCGGTCCTGGCGGCAAGCGTCCGCGACGCCGAGCGGCTGAGGATCTCGCGCGAGCTTCACGATGCGTGGGGGCACGAGCTGACCGCTCTCGGCCTACAGCTGGAGATCGCCAGCCACGCTTCGGACGAAGGCGTCGTCCGCCAGCACGTGACGCAGGCCAAGGGCCTGTCGAAGGCGCTGCTCGGCAAGGTTCGCGACGTGGTTTCGACCTTGCGCGAGGCGGAGCGGGACGAGCTCGATGCGGCCTTGCGCAAGCTGGCCCAGAGTGTCCCCGTGCCCAGGATTCACGTCGCGCTGACGCCGTCGCTGCGGGTTACCGAGGACCAGGCGCACGCGCTGTTGCGCTGTGCCCAGGAGGCCGTGACCAATTCCGTCCGGCACGCGCAGGCGCAGAACCTGTGGCTGAGCGTGTCGCAGGACGCCGGCGGCGTACGCCTGCTTGCCGAGGACGACGGGTCCGCGCAGCTGCAGGACCTCGTGCCGGGTTCGGGCCTGCTGGGGATGCGGGAGCGGATCGAAAGTCTCGGCGGACGGCTTGCCGCCGGGGCCCGGCGCGAAAGCTCCGGTTTCAGCATCAATGCCTGGCTACCCCCGACCGGCGCGCTGCCGGCATGATCCGGGTCGTCCTGGTCGACGACCAGATGCTGGTGAGGCAGGGCATCAAGGGCCTGCTCGATCTGCTGCCCGACATCGATGTCGTGGGCGAGGCGTGCGACGGGCTCGAGGCGCTCGAAATCGTTCCGGCACTCGGCCCCGACGTCCTTCTGCTCGATATCCGCATGCCCCGCATGGACGGCATCGCCGTGCTCGAGGCGCTGGCGGCGCAAGGTAGGCAGCCGGCCACCCTGATCCTGACCACGTTCGACGATGGCGATGCGATCATCGCCGCGATCAGGGCAGGCGCGAAGGGGGTGATGCTCAAGGACGTTTCCCTCGACGACCTTGCGAATGCCATCCGCGCGCTGGCGAACGACGGCACCGCGCTCCAGCCGGCCATGACCAAGAGCCTGATGGCGGCGATCCGGCGCAATCCGTCCGAGACGCCGGACGCCTATGCATCAGACGACCTCACCGACCGCGAGCGCGACGTGCTGCACCTGATCTGCGCGGGCTACAGCAACCGGGAAATCGCCGACCTGCTCCAGCTGGCCGAGGGCACGGTGAAGAACCACGTGTCGGCGCTCCTGCTCAAGCTCGATGCGAGGGACCGGACCCGCGCCGCGCTCAAGGGCATCCAGCAGGGGTACCTCGGCTAAGGCTCCAGCCGTCCCCCTGCGATGCCATTGCCGGACTTGCCAACTGCGCGTGCGCCGTCAATGGTGGCGCTTTGCAACCTTCTTCGGGGACGAAGGCTTGAACGACATCGCATCGCTGGATCCGAACTACGACGGGACCCTGCTCGGACGGTTCGGAGGCGAGCGGCCGCCGGCAGCGGCCTGGTTCGAAGAGGCGATCGCGCACGAGCCCGAGCGCTCGTTCTTCGAGGTCGACGGCGCGCAGATCGAACTGCTGACCTGGGGCGAGGTCGGCAAGCCGGGCCTGCTGTTCCTCCACGGCAATGCCGCGCATGCCGACTGGTGGAGCTTCATCGCCCCGCAGTTTGCCGGAGACTTCCGCTGCGCCGCGATATCGTGGTCGGGCATGGGCCGCTCCGGGTGGCGCGACCGGTATGCCATCCCGATCTTTGCGAAGGAGGTCGAAGCGGCGATCAAGACTGCGGAGCTGGGCGCTTCGGGCCGGGCCCCCGTCATCGTCGCGCATTCGTTCGGCGGCTTCCCCACCCTCCACGTCGCGAGTTTCCACCCGGAGATCATCTCCGGCGCGATCCTCGTCGATTCGGCGCCGCCGAAATCCGAAGGCGGGCCGCCGCCGCGATTGGCGCAGGGCCGGGCCCACAATCCGCGCTATCCCACGATCGAATCCGCGCTCCGCCGGTTCCGCTTCCTGCCCGAACAGGACAAGGGCATGCCCGAGATCATCGACTGGATGGCGCGCGGCGCGCTGCACGAAGTGCCCGAGACGGAAGATGCACCCGGCGGCTGGACCTGGCGGTTCGACCCGCAGTTCTGGCAGCACTTCGAACGCGGGGACCTGGGCCCAAGTCCGAAGGTTCCCATCGGCCTCATCGTCGGCGGGAAGTCGGCGCTGTTCCCGACCGGCCGGCTGGAGGAACTGCAGGCGATCGTCGAGGACCTGCGGTTCACCACGGTGGTCGCCGAAGCGTACCACCATGTCCTCGTCGATCACCCGCTCGAACTGATCGAGGCGATCCGGGAAGGCCTGCCGAAACTCGCCTGAGCGCTATTTCGGCGGCATGCGGATCCCGCCGTCGAGGCGGAACTGGTGTGCATTGAGATAGCCGTTGCGCGCGATCTCCAGCACCAGCGACGCGAACTCCTCGGGCTCACCGAGCCGCTTGGGGAAGGGCACGCTGGCGTTGAGCTGGTCCCACATCGCCGGATTGCGGTCCTTCATGCCCAGCATCAGCGGGGTCGCGAAGATCCCCGGCATGATCGAATTCACCCGGATGCCGAGATCCATCAGGTCGCGCGCCATCGGCAGGACCAGGCCGTTCACCCCCGCCTTGCAGCTGCCGTAAATGACCTGGCCGATCTGCCCGTCCTGCGCCGCGACGCTGGCGGTCAGGATCACGCAGCCGCGCTCGCCGTCGTCGTTGAGCGGGTCCGCGTTCGCCATGCCCAGGGCCGAGATCGAGGCCACGCGATAGCTGGAAACGAGCACGCCCTCGGCACCGAAGGCGTAGTCCTCTGTGGAGAGACGCTTGTACCCGCCGCTCGCCTTGTCCCAGCCCACGGTCTTGCCGCGGCGGCTGGTCATCGCGCAATGCACCGTGACCCGCTCCTGCCCGTGCGCGGCGCGCGCCTTCTCGAACCCGGCGACGACCGAGTCTTCCGAGGTGATGTCGACATGGCAGAAAAGGCCGCCGATCGCCTCGGCATGCGCTTCGCCCGCTTCCGCGTTCACGTCGAAGATCGCGACCTTGAAGCCCGCATCGGCAAGCGCCTGCGCGCTCGCCTTTCCAAGCCCCGATGCGCCTCCGGTCACCACTGCTGCCAGGCCGGGTTCGAACTTCATCTTCATCCTCCGCCAAGAATCGGCTGTTATCGCCGTGTCATCACGCTATCGCAGGCAGACGGCCAGAACGCCAAGAGGGAACGCCTGAAATGACCATGCCGATGCACCGCCGCCGCTTCCTGGAAGCGACCGCCAGCGCTTTCGCGGCGCTCGCCGCAAGCGGCTGCGCCACGACGATGAGCCGCAAGGGCGAGATCGGCTACGGCGGGCTGGTGCCCGATCCGGCAGGCTTCATCGACCTGCCCGAGGGATTCTCGTACCGCGTGCTGTCGCAGCTCGGCGAGAAGATGAGCGACGGCTTCACCGTGCCCGACGCGGCCGACGGCATGGGCTGCTTCGACATCGGCGGCGGCAAGCTGGCACTGGTGCGCAATCACGAGTGTTTCCCCGGCCGTCACGACGGCGGCGGGGTGATGGGCAAGGCCTACGACACCGTGGCCCGCAGCCTCGTGCCGCTGCCCGGGGGGACGACCACCATCGTGCTCGATGCGAAAAGCCTCGCGGTCGAGAAGCAGTATCGCTCGCTCGCGGGCACGATCCGCAACTGCGCGGGTGGCGAGACGCCGTGGGGCAGCTGGCTGACCTGCGAGGAATTCGTTGGCCTGGCCGACGGCAGGATCAACAAGGATCACGGCTGGGTGTTCGAAGTGCCCGCGAAGGCACCGGGCCTCGTCGACCCGATTCCGCTGAAGGCCATGGGCCGTTTCAACCATGAAGCCGCCTGCGTAGATCCGCGGACCGGCGTGGTCTACCTTACCGAGGACCGCGACGATTCGCTGCTCTACCGTTTCATCCCGAAAGTGCAGGGCCGGCTCGCCGAGGGCGGCAAGCTGCAGGCGCTGGTGCTGACCGATGGCGTGCGCGACACGCGCAACTGGGGCGGGGTCGCCTTCGCCCCCTTCAGCAAGCGCGGCGTGCGCTGGATCGACCTTGACGAAGTAGAGGCGCCCAAGGATGACCTGCGCAAGCGCGGCGCTGCTGCCGGCGCGGCGCTGTTCGCGCGCGGCGAGGGCATCTGGATGGGCGACGGCGAGATGTATTTCTGCTGCACCAGCGGCGGCACGGCCAAGCTCGGCCAGATCTTCCGTCTCGACGTCTCGGGCAGCGCGGACGAGTTGCACCTGTTCTTCGAATCGACGAGCCCCGACCAGTTCAACTACGGCGACAACCTGACCATCGCGCCGTGGGGCGACCTGATCGTGTGCGAGGACCAATACAGCGATCCGGTCGACAACTACCTGCGCGGCATCGCGCCTTCGGGTGTCGCCTACCCGCTCGCGCGGCTCCGGGCGCAGACCGAGTGGGCAGGCGCGTGTTTCTCGCCCGACGGCAAGACGCTGTTCGTCAACGTCTACAGCCCGGCCAAGACGCTCGCGATAACCGGCCCCTGGATCTGAGCGCGAGGGGCCGGGAATGGCCGCCGCGTTCCTTCTCGCCCTGACCGCGGTCTTCGCGGTTTCCCTCGGGGGACGCGACCAGCTTCTCATGGCCCGGCTGTCCGACCGGGTCGGCAAGGGCGGCGGGCTGCTCGTCGTCGGGGCGCTGGCGGCGACAGTGTCGGCAATGGCCATGGCCGCGGCGGGACTTGCCCTGACGATCGCGCTTCCCGGCCCGGCGGCAGACATGCTGGTGGCGATCGCGCTGCTCTTCGCCGCGTTCGAACTC
This sequence comes from Tsuneonella dongtanensis, assembly GCF_001698205.1. Classification (NCBI taxonomy): domain Bacteria; kingdom Pseudomonadati; phylum Pseudomonadota; class Alphaproteobacteria; order Sphingomonadales; family Erythrobacteraceae; genus Tsuneonella; species Tsuneonella dongtanensis. The sequence goes on along the minus strand of NZ_CP016591.1, from coordinate 2,838,116 downwards.
GCGTGGCAGCGGCCCGCGCGCCTGCCCGAGGAGCCGACGCGGTCGCTTTTCGCCTCCTTCATCGTCCTCCTCGCCCGGCAACTGGGTGACGCGGCGCGGTTCTGCGTCTTCGCATTTGCCGCCGGAGGATCGGCCTGGATCGCCGGGGCGGGCGGGGCCGTTGGCGGTACTGCGGCGCTGGCGCTGGGCATTGCGCTTGGCAGCGAACTCGATCGCTGGCCGCTTCGCCCCATCCGCCTGGCGCTTGCCGCGCTCCTTGCGGGGACCGCGGTCTGGACCGGCCTTGCGGCGCGCGGCATCGTGGGCTGATCGGGGTCGCGAGACAGCGGATACGAATTTATCGGTGTGCGGCGTCGGCCGGACTGTCTGACGCCGCGCGTTCTGCTATCGGACACGGATGGACAACCTTTCCATCGTTGAAGGCGCCGACGACGCCGCAATCGCCGACTGGCTGGCGCGCGTGCTGGCAGAGGCGCTCGCCGCGACCGGGGGACCAGTGGCGATCACCGTGCCTGGCGGCTCGACGCCTTTCCCGATCCTCGAACGGATGGCAGCGATGCCGCTCGACTGGACGCGGGTAACCGTCTGGCCGGGGGACGACCGGGTGGTGCCAGAGGATCATCCGGCATCGAACACCGGCCGCATCCGCGCGCTGCTGGAACCGGCCGGTGCCGAAGTTGTCACGCTGACCGAGATGGAAGCCGTGCCGCGCTTCGCGATCGCATGGCTGGGCATGGGAGAGGACGGCCACGTCGCTTCGCTTTTCCCGAACACCGATCCGCGCGTGGACGAGCCCGCATCGATCCGTCGCCTGACCCCCCATCCCCTGCCGCCCGAAGCGCCGTTCGACCGCATCAGCCTGACGCTTCCCGCCTTGCTCGCGTCCGACCGGCTCGTCTTCGTGATCCGGGGAGAGGGGAAGCGGGCGGTGTTCGACGCGGCGGTGCGCGGCGAGCACGACCTGCCCGTCGCGCGGTTGCTGGGGGCGGCCAGACAGCCGGTGACATGCTTCACCTGATCCCCCGCCCGCTGCACCGGATGGCGCTGCGCTGGGCGCACGCCCTGCGTCATCGCTGGCGCAGGTTCGTCCGGGTGCGGCTGGCCGGGGTCTCGGTCATCGTCACCGATCTCGAAGGTCGTCTGCTGCTGGTCCGGCACAGCTATGGTCCGGGTGGGTGGGCGCTGCCGGGTGGGGGGATGGGCAGGGGCGAGGATGCGCTCGACGCCGCGCGGCGCGAAGTGCTGGAGGAGGTCGGGTGCCTGCTCGAGAGCGTGCGCACGCTGGAAAGCATCGAGGAGGTTATTTCCGGATCGCCGCACACGGCCTGGCTGGTGACCGGCGTGACGCAGGATCACCCCCGGCCCGACAAGCGCGAAGTGATCGAGGCGCGTTTCTTCCCGATGCATTCGCTGCCCGAGCCGTTGACGCCGCTTACCCGCAAGCGGGTCGACGTCTGGCGCCGGTTCCTCGGCTAGAGCAGCGAAAGCTGCGCCTCGTCGCGGGGGCGCTCCTCCGCGCCGCCCCGTTCGAGGTTCGACAGCGTCAGGCCCATCAGGCGGATCGGCAGCGGCAGGGGCAGAGCCTCGTCGAGCAGCGCCCGCGCCACGCTGGCGAAGGTCGCCTTGTCGGCAACGGCCGCGGGCAGCGACTTCGCGCGGGTGGAAATCTGGAAGTCGGTGTACTTCATCTTCAGCGTGACCGTGCGGCCCTTGGCCTGGGTCCGCTCGATCGATTCCCAGACGATATCGATGATGTTTTCCAGCGTCTCGCGCAGCGCCGTCCCGCTCGAGATGTCCTCGCTGAAAGTGCGTTCGCTGCCGACCGACTTGCGGATACGGTTGGCACGCACCGGCCTGAGGTCGATGCCGCGCGCCGCCCGGAACAGGTAGTCGGCCATCGAACCGAAGTGCGCGCGCAGCCAAGCGAGGTCCTTTGCGGCAAGGTCGGCGCCGGTCTCGATGCCGAGACGCGCCATCTTCTCCGCGCCCTTGGGCCCGACCCCGTGGAAACGGCGGACGGGCAGCGACTGGACGAACGCAGCTCCTTCGCCCGGGCGAATCACGCACAGTCCGTCGGGCTTGTTCTGGTCGCTCGCTAGCTTGGCGAGGAACTTGTTGTAGCTCACCCCTGCGCTCGCGGTGAGGCGGGTCTCCTCGCGGATGCGGCGGCGGATCTCCTCGGCGATGAGGGTCGCGCTGCCGATGCCCTTCAGGTCGTCGGTGACGTCGAGATAGGCCTCGTCGAGCGAGAGCGGTTCGACGTGGGGCGTGTAGTCGCGGAAGATCGCGCGGATCTGCTGCGACACCTCCTTGTAGACCTCGAACCGGTGCTTGACGAAAATGAGGTCGGGGCAGAGCCGCTTGGCGGTGATTGAGGGCATCGCGCTGCGCACGCCGAACTTGCGCGCCTCGTAGCTCGCCGCCGCGACCACTCCCCGTCCGCCCGACCCGCCGACCGCGACGGGCTTGCCCCGCAGCTCGGGATGGTCGCGCTGCTCGCAGCTCGCGAAGAAGGCATCCATGTCGACGTGGATGATCTTGCGCAGGCCCGAAGATTCCTGGGCCGCTTCGCCTTCCTCGTCGTCCTCGCTCATCGCGCAAGCTTAGGACGGCGCGGGCGATTCCTCCACATGGTCGACGCGGCGGCGGAAGGTTTCGGGCAGGAACAGCAAACCCACCACCAGCGTCAGCGCGGCAATCCCGATCGGATACCAGAGGCCCGCGTAGATATCGCCCGTCGTCGCGACCATCGCGAAGGCGATCGTCGGCAGGAAACCGCCGAACCAGCCGTTGCCGATGTGATAGGGCAGGCTCATCGCGGTGTAGCGGATGCGCGCGGGGAAAAGCTCGACCAGCAACGCGGCGATCGGGCCATAGACCATCGTCACGAGCAGCACGAGCGCGGTGAGGATCGCGACCACGAGCGGGGTGTCGACTGCGGCCGGGTCGGCTTTTTCGGGATAGCCGGCTTCCGCGAGCGCAGCGGCGAGGTCCGGCGCGGCGCCTGGAGCAGCCCGCAGGGTCGCGTTCCCGATCCGCACGATGGCCGCGTCACCGTGATCCGCGTCCTCGTTGGCGTAAGGCACACCCGCCTTGGCCAGCGCGGACTTGGCGATGTCGCAGCCGGTCCGGTCGAACTTGGTCTTGCCGATCGGGTCGAACTGGACCGAGCAGGTCGCGGGGCTCGCCTCGACCACTACCGGCGCGCGCGCCTGCGCTTCGGCCAGCGCCGGATTGGCCGCGCTCGTCAGCGCACCGAACAGCGGGAAATAGAGCAGCACCGCGAGCGCGCAGCCGGCGAGGATGATCGGCTTGCGCCCGACCTTGTCGCTCAGCCAGCCGAAGAACACGAAGAACGGGGTCCCGATCGCCAGCGCCACCGCGATCAGGACGTTGGCGGTCGCACCGTCGACCTTCAGGATTTTTTCCAGGTAGAACAGTGCATAGAACTGCCCGGTGTACCAGACGACCGCCTGACCCGCGACCGCGCCGAGCAGCGCCACCAGCACCCATTTGAGGTTCCGCCAGCGACCGAACGCTTCCGTCAGCGGCGCCTTCGAGGTTTCGCCTTCATCTTTCATCGCCTGGTAGACCGGACTTTCGGCAAGCTGGAGGCGGATCCACAGCGATACGATCAGCAAGACTGCCGAAATCAGGAACGGGACGCGCCAGCCCCAGTCGGCAAATGCCTCCTCGCCCATCGCGGTCCGAAGGCCGATCACCACGAGCAGCGCGGCAAAGAGCCCGAGCGTGGCGGTGGTCTGGATGAAGCTGGTATAGAGCCCGCGCCTGCCATCGGGCGCGTGCTCGGCCACGTAGGTCGCGGCGCCGCCGTATTCGCCGCCGAGCGCGAGGCCCTGGATGAGGCGCAGCGCGACCAGCAGGATCGGGGCGGCTACCCCGATGCTCGCGTAGCTCGGCAGCAGGCCCACCGCGAAGGTTGCCGCGCCCATCAGACCCATGGTGACGAGGAAGGTATACTTGCGCCCGACGAGGTCGCCGACGCGCCCGAACACGAGCGCGCCGAAGGGTCGTACCGCAAACCCTGCGGCGAAGGCGCCGAGAGCGAGGATGAAGCCGGTCGTCTCGTTCACCCCGGAAAAGAACTGCGCCGAGATCACCGTCGCGAGCAGCCCGTAGAGGTAGAAATCGTACCATTCGAACACCGTCCCCAATGACGATGCGACGATCACTTTCGCGTGGTTGCGATCCATCCGGCCCCTCCGATCCCGCGCGAGTGGTCGCCCGCTTCCCGATTGAAGTCAAACGGTGAAACCGCTTTCCATGGTGCGCTGCAACAGGCATGGCGCGGGCCATGAATGGGGCAATCCACGCGAGTCACGGACGCGAGCGGTCGATCGGCCGCGCGGAATTCGTTGCGCTCATGGCCGCCATCATGAGCCTCGGCGCGCTGGCGATCGACGGCATGCTGCCCGCGCTCGACGAAATCGCGGCGACGTTCGGCGTCGACGATCCCAACCGGCGGCAGCTGGTCGTCGGCGTGTACCTGCTCGCGGGCGGAGTCGGATGCCTCGTGCCCGGCAGCCTGTCCGACCGGTTCGGCCGCCGCCCGCTGCTCTTCGCCGCGTTCGGGTTCTACGTCGTCACCTCGCTGCTGTGCGCCATCGCGCCGAGCTACGACGCATTGCTGGCCCTGCGCGTGATCCAGGGGCTCGGCACGGCGGGACTCGGCGTGATCCCCGCGGCGATCATCCGCGACCGCTTCGAAGGCGACGCGATGGCGCGGCTGATGAGCACGATCTTCATCGTCTTCATGGTCGTGCCGGTGCTGGCGCCGACTTTCGGCCAGGCGATCCTGACCTTCGCCGACTGGCCGTGGGTCTTCGTCGGCATGGCCGCGCTCGCCGCGCTGGTCGCATCATGGACATGGGCGCGGCTCCCCGAAACGCTCGCCGCGGAGGACCGCCAGCCGCTCGATTTCCGCAGCGTGGCGCAGAACCTGCCGCTGACCTTCCGCACGCGCGAGGCGATCGGATACGTGCTCGGCAGCGGCCTCGTGTTCGGGGCGATGTTCGGCTACATCAACAGCTCGCAGCAGCTCGTCGGCGAACATTTCGGCGCGGGCGACGACTTCCCGTTCATCTTCGGCGCCACCGCCTCGACGCTCGCGGTGTCGAGCTTCCTCAACTCGCGCATCGTCGAGAAATTCGGCGCGCGCCGGGTGAGCCACTCGGCGCTGGTCATCTTCATCGTCGTTTCCGCCGCGCAGGTCTGGGCGTCGCTCTATCGCGGGGAATCGCTCGAACTGTTCGTGCCGCTGATGGCGGCGAACCTGTGCCTGCTGGGCTTCATGGGCGCGAACTTCGGCTCGATCGCGATGCAGCCGTTCAGCGAGACCGCGGGCGCGGCGTCGAGCGCGCAGGCCTTCGTGCGCATGTCGATGGGCGCGATCCTGGGGATCGCTATCGGCCAGCTCTACGACGACAGCGCGCGCCCGATGGCCTTCGCGCTGCTGACCTGCAGCCTGCTGTCGCTCACCCTCGTGCTGTTCAGCGAGCGCGGGGTGTTGTTCCGGCGGCCGAGGGATGCGCGCAAGTACCTCGCCGCGCACGGGATATATTGATCCTCCCCGGAACGGGGAGGGGGACCACACGGAGTGTGGTGGAGGGGCACCTTCGGATTGGAAGGACCTTGCGAGGTCACGCCATCGGCCTGTGCCCCTCCACCATGCTGCGCATGGTCCCCCTCCCCCGATGGGGGAGGATTATTCCGCCCCCAGCCTCCGCCAAGCCAGCCCGGCGAATTCGCACAGCAGCGGGCGGGTGTCCCGCGGGTCGATGATGTCCTCGACGTTGAAGCGCTCGGCGCTGCGGAAAGGGCTGGTGACCTTGGCGAGGCGGGCCTTGATCGCTTCCAGCTCCGCCGCGGGGTCCTCCGCTGCCTCGATCTCGGACTTGTAGGCGACCTCCAGCCCGCCTGCGATGGGCAAGGATCCCCAGTCGCCCGAGGGCCAGCAGTAGCGGTATTGGTAGGTGTCGGCGTTCGACATGGCGCTGCCTGCGATGCCGTAGGCGCGGCGCATGACGATGCTCGCCAGCGGCACGGTCGCCTTGTAGATCGCGTTCATCGCCTGGACGCCGTAGCGGATCGTGCCCGCCATTTCCGCCTCGCGCCCGATCATGAAGCCGGGGTTGTCGACGAGGTGGACGATGGGCAGGCGGAACAGGTCGGCGAGCTTGACCCAACGCTCGACCTTCTCGGAGGTCTTGGCGTCCCACGATCCGCCGAGGAAACTCGGGTCGCTCGCGAGCACCATCACCGGCCACCCGTCGAGCCGGGCGAGGGCGGTGATAGCCGCCCGGCCCCAGTTCTTGCCGATCTCGAACACGGTGCCCTTGTCGAACACCAGGTCCATCGCGCGGCGCATCGAATAGACCTGCTTGTCGCCGCGCGGGACGAGGGAGAGCAGCGCCTCCTCGCGGCGATCGGCGGGGTCTCCGGTCTCGATGCGGCGGGCGGGCTGGCCGGCGTATTCGGGCATGAACGAGAGGAAATGCCGCGCGCGGGCGAACGCTTCGGCCTCGCTGGCGACCTCGTCGTCGACCACGCCGTTGCGGGTGTGGATCTCGCTGCCGCCGAGCGCTTCCTTGGCCTCTTCGTGACTGGCCGCGCCGCCTTTCCAGCTCTCGCCGAGCGCGTCGACCACGGCGGGCCCCGCCGCGAAAATCTGGCTCAAGCCCCGCACCATCACCGAATAGTGGCTCGCCGCGATCCGCGCGGCGCCGAGCCCTGCCGTCGGGCCGAGCGAGAGCGCGACCACCGGTACGGTGTCGAGGTTCTTCACCACCTCGCCCCACATGTGCACCGCGGGGATGTAGGTCGCGCCGATCATCTCGAGCGTCTTGACCGAGCCGCCACCGCCGGTGCCGTCGATCATGCGGACGATCGGCAGGCGCAGCTCGTGCGCCATCTTCTCGGCCTGCTCCATCTTGCGCCCGATCCCCGCATCCGCCGCGCCGCCGCGAATGGTGAAGTCGTCCGCGGTGGCGACCACCGGCCGCCCGTTGATCGTCGCCTTGCCGAACAGGAAGGGGGCGGGGACGACGCCGGTGAGCTCGCCGTTCTCGTCGTAGGAGCCCTTGCCGGCGATCTTGCCGATCTCGCGGAAACTGCCCGGATCGACCAGCGCCGCCAACCGCGCGCGCGCGTCCATCTTGCCGCGTCCGTGCTGCCGGGCGACCTTGTCCGCGCCGCCCATTTCCTCGGCCAGCGCTTCACGACGGCGCAGTTCCTCGAGTTCCTTCGCCCAGGTCATGAATCCTCCCCGGCACGGGGAGGGGGACCACACGAAGTGTGGTGGAGGGGTACGCGCCAATGGCGTTCCGCCAGCGGAGGGGGCCCCTCCACCCCGCCGCTTCGCGTCGCGGTCCCCCTCCCCGTTCCGGGGAGGATCACTCCGCAGCCTCCACCCGCGCCAGCAGCGCCTCGACCTGCACCTGGCTGCCCTCGCCGACCGAAAGCTCGGCCACCGTCCCGTCGAACGGCGCGGTGAGGGCGTGCTCCATCTTCATCGCCTCGAGCACCATCAGCCGCTGCCCCGCGGTGACGGTATCGCCTTCGGCCACATCGACCGCGATGACCTTGCCCGGCATGGGGGCGATGATGTCGCCGTCGTGGGCGGAGTGGGTGCCGGTGCCGCGTTCTGCGAGCGCAAACTTAAATGGCTGCCCTTCGTCGAAAACGATGAGGCCGTCGCCTTCTCCGTAAACGGGGAGTCCGAGGTCTTCTTCGTCCGAGATTTCGATGACGCGACTATCGTCGCCATGACGCATCGCAACGGACAACCGAGGCTCTCGATTGAGGCGGAACCCTGTAAGCGAACCGAACTCTTCCTTCGCTTCGTTCAAGATGGCGCGTGCGGCCTCGTCCCAAGCGTGTGGAAAAGGGTTGGGGTGCGGTATGACTCTATCGAGGTGGCGCTCGATGTAGCCGGTGTCGATAGCGTCGCCCTCAAAGAAATCGTGGCTGAGAATCAGGTTGAACAGGAATGTGGCGTTGGTCTTCACGGGCCAGATCGCCATTTCGTCGAACATATCGGCGAGTGCCCGGATGGCATCTTGGCGGGTCTCTCCCGTGCCAATCAGCTTCGCGATCATGGGATCGTAGAATGGCGACACTTCGCCGCCCTGTTCCACTCCGGTTTCGATGCGGCCTTCGTCGCCCAGATCGAAAATCTCCAATGGCCCCGTGCTCGGCAAAAATCCCTTCGCCGGGTCCTCGGCATAAAGCCGCGCTTCCATCGCCCAGCCGTCGATACGCAGCTCCTCCTGCTTGAGCGGCACCGGCTCGCCGCTCGCGACCCTGAGCTGCCATTCCACCAGATCCACCCCGGTGATCTCCTCGGTCACCGGGTGTTCGACCTGGAGGCGGGTATTCATCTCCATGAAGAAGATGCGGTCGGCGCGCAGGCCCTCGCTGGCGTCGGCGATGAATTCGATCGTGCCGGCGCCCTCGTAGTCGACCGCCTTGGCGGCGCGGACGGCGGCGGCGCAGATCGCTTCGCGGGTCGCCTCGTCCATGCCGGGGGCGGGGGCTTCCTCGATCACCTTCTGGTGGCGGCGCTGCAATGAGCAGTCGCGTTCGAACAGGTGGACGACGTTGCCGTGGCTGTCGCCGAAGACCTGCACCTCGATATGGCGGGGCGAGGTGATCCACTTTTCGAGCAGCACCTCGTCGTTGCCGAAGCTCGCCGCGGCCTCGCGGCGGCACGATTGCAGCGCGGCTTCGAAGTTTTCGGGCGCGTCGACCTTGCGCATTCCCTTGCCGCCGCCGCCCGCGACCGCCTTGATCAGGACGGGGTAGCCGATCGCGTCGGCCTCGGCCTTGAGGCGCTCGGGCGACTGGTCCTCGCCCTCGTACCCCGGGGTCACCGGCACGCCGGCGGCGCGCATCAGCTTCTTGGCCGCGTCTTTGAGGCCCATCGCCTCGATGCTTGTCGGTTTCGGCCCGACCCAGATCAGCCCCGCCGCGATCACGCTGCGCGCAAAATCGGCGTTCTCCGACAGGAACCCGTAGCCCGGATGGATGGCGTCCGCCCCGGTCTCTTTCGCCGCGGCAATGATCTTCTCCCCGACGAGATAGCTTTCCGCCGCGGGCGAGGGGCCGATGTGCACCGCCTCGTCGGCGCTGCGCACGTGCAGCGCCTTCGCATCGGCATCCGAATAGACCGCGACCGTCGCGATCCCCATCGCGCGCGCAGTGCGCATGATGCGGCAGGCGATCTCGCCGCGGTTGGCGATCAAGAGCTTGGTGATCATAATTCCTCCCCGGCACGGGGAGGGGGACCGTCCGCGCCAGCGGATGGTGGAGGGGGCCCGGCATCGCGGCAGGCCTCGACAATAGCTTTCACGCAACTCTCCAGATCGCTCAGCACTTCCCGCGCCGGGATGCGCAATACGCGGAAGCCTCGTTGCATGAGAAACCGGTCACGTTGCAAGTCGCGCCGTGGCGCATCGCCGCGATCATGGGAGCTTCCATCGATTTCGATGGCCGTCCGAGACGCGAGGCAGGCGAAGTCCAGGGTATAAGGTGCTTGCGGGAATTGGCGACGGAACTTGAAGCCGCCGGGCCTCTTCCTGAGTTCCTGCCACAGCAATACTTCGGGAAGGGACATCTCGGAGCGCAGCCTTCGTGCTCGCTTCACCTGCTTAATCGGTTGGGCCAGCACGTCGGGCGGGCCCCCTCCACCGTGCTGCGCACGGTCCCCCTCCCCGTGCCGGGGAGGATCAGTCGCCATCCGGCAGCGGCTCCATGTTCGGCGCGGGGATCGGCTGGCTCATCCGCACGTCGATCAGGATCTGCCCGCGCGACCACTGCGGGGCCTCGCCGGGCTCCTCCGGCTTGTTCCGCACCGCTTCCCAGAACGCCGCGGACACGTGGCGCAGCTTCTCCGTCCGGCCGATGACCACGCGGTTGTCCCACGCATGGGGCCCGAGTTCCGCCACCCGCCGCCCGATCGCGCCGTAGATGCGCGCGGCGGCGAGCACAGCCCAGCGGCTGCGGAACGGCAGCTGTGCCGCGCCCAGCCGCGCCCACGCCTCGTGCCGCTCCATCCGCCGGATCAGCCGCGCGACGATGTCGGCGAGCTCCTGCCGGTGGTGCGGGTGCATGATCATGCCGGGCTCGATGTCCTCCTCGACCATCCATTCGAGCGGCAGGTAGCGGCGGTCGGCCTTGTCGTCCTCGGCCACGTCGCGGGCGATGTTGGCGAGCTGGAAGGCGAGGCCGAGGTCGCACGCGCGGTCGAGCATCCAGCTGTCGGTGCGGTCGACGCCCATGACGACGGCCATCATCACCCCGACGGCGCCCGCGACGTGGTAGCAGTAGCGCGCGAGATCCGCCTCGCTGCGCGGGCGCCAGTCCTTGGCGTCGAGCTCGAAGCCCATGATGACGTCCTCGGCCATCTCGCGGGTGAGGCCGCATTCGCGCGCGACCAGGCCGAAAGCGTCGAACGCCGGGTCGGCGGTCGGCAGCCCGTCGAGCGCACGCTCGGTGAGCAGGCGGATCGCGGTCAGGCGGCGTTCGGCGCCCTCCTGCTCGCCCAGCGTGCCGCCGTGGTCCTGGTTGTCGGCCAGGTCGTCGCAGCGGCGGCACCAGGCGTAGAGCAGCCAGACCTTTTCGCGCGTGTCGCGGTCGAACAGCCGGCTTGCGAGCGAGAAGCTCTTGGAACCGCGGGCGATCGACTTTTCGGCATAGTCGACGAGGTCGTCCCATTCGCGCCCGCCGCCGGCTTGTGCAGGCGTGGCGCGCAGGATGCGACTGGGCGCCAGCATCCGCGGGACGATGCGCCGAGGGCGTCTCATCTGGACGGCCTCATAGGTCGCTGGCCTTCATCGCGAAGATCGGGGTGTGCGGCTGGTAGGCGGCCATCCGGTCGAGCAAGCCGGGCAGGCTCTCGTCGGCGATGATGATGCCCTGGTGCGCCGGGCGCACGAAGCCGACCTCGGCCATGTGGCGGTTGAACGCGATCAGGTGATCGTAGAACCCGAAGGCGTTGAGCAGGCCCACCGGCTTCTGGTGATAGCCGAGCTGCGCCCAGCTTACCGCTTCCCACAATTCGTCCATGGTCCCCACTCCGCCCGGAATGGTGACGAAACCGTCGGAAAGGTCGGTAAAGCGCTGTTTACGCTCGTGCATTCCCGACACGGTGTAGAGCTCTGTACAGTCGTGGTTCGCGACTTCGGAATTGGCGAGCGCTTCGGGGATCACGCCGATGACTTCGCCCCCGCCCTCGAGCGCGCCCGCGGCGACCGCGCCCATCAGGCCGAGCCGTCCGCCGCCGTATACCAGCCCGATGCCGCGCCCGGCCAGCTCCCGCCCGACGTCGTGCGCGAGCTCGATATACCGCTGGTCGGACGGCGAGGCCGATCCGCAATAGACGGCGAGGCGCTTCACTTAGAGAGATCCTCCAGCATCAGCCCCGCGGTCGCCTTGGCGCTGCCGACGACGCCGGGGATGCCGGCGCCCGGGTGGGTGCCCGCGCCGACGAGGTAGAAGTTCTCGATCACGTCGTCGCGGTTGTGCCCGCGGAACCACGCGCTCTGGGTCAGGATCGGCTCGAGCGAAAAGGCGCTGCCCATGTGGGCGTTGAGGTCGAGCGAGAAATCGCGCGGCGCGTAGTGGAACTTGGTCACGATCCGGTCGTGGATGTCGGGGATCAGCCGGCGGCCGACCTCGTCGAGGATGCGTTTTTCCAGCATGGGGCCGACCGTTTCCCAGTCGACCGTCAGCTTGCCCATGTGCGCGACCGGGACCAGCGCGTAGAACGTGCTCTTGCCTGGCGGCGCCATGCTCGGATCGGTCACCGTGGGGTGGTGCAGATAGATCGAGAAATCCTGCGGCAGCACGCCGTGCTCGTAGATGTCCTCGAGCAGGCCCTTGTAGCGCGGGCCGAACAGGATCGCATGGTGCGGGATGCCCGGCCACGTGCCTTCGAGCCCGAAATGGACGACGAACAGCGACGGACTGAAGCGCTTGCGCGCGAGGCTCTTGGCCTGGTCCTTGCCCCGCTTGGTCTTGCCGAGCAGGTCGCGGTACGAGTGCATGATGTCGGCATTGCTGGCGACGGCGTTGAAGCGCTCGCGCCAGCCGCTCTGGGTCTCGACCTCGGTCGCCGTGGTGCCGATGGTGTGGATGCGGGTGACCGGATCGTGGAGGCGCATGGTGCCGCCCAGCCGCTCGAAATGGCGGACCATCGCCGCGACGAGCCGGTTGGTGCCGCCGCGCGCCCACCACACGCCGCCGTCCTTTTCCAGCTTGTGGATCAGCGCGTAGATCGCGCTCGTGGTCATCGGGTTGCCGCCGACGAGGAGGGTGTGGAACGACAGCGCTTCGCGCAGCTTCTCGCTCTTCACATAGCTCGAGACCATCGAATAGACGCTGCGCCACGCCTGGTACTTGGCGAGCGCGGGCGCGGCCTTGATCATGCTCGCGAAGTCGAGGAACGGCACGTTGCCGAGCTTGACGTAGCCTTCCTCGAACACGCCCGCGGAATAACGAAGGAAATCCTCGTACCCGGCCAGGTCGCCCGGCGCGACGCGGTCGATCTCCGCCCGGAGCGAGTTCTCGTCGTTCGAATAGTCGAAGTTGGTTCCGTCGGGCCAGTTCAGCCGGTAGAACGGCATGACCGGCATCAGCTCGACGTCTTCGGCCATGTCGTGGCCCGACAGCGCCCACAGCTCCTTGAGGCAGTCGGGATCGGTGATCACGGTCGGGCCGGCGTCGAAGGTGAAGCCGTCGCGCTCCCAGAAGTAACCGCGTCCGCCGGGCTTGTCGCGCGCCTCGACCACGGTGGTCTTCACCCCGGCCGATTGCAGCCGGATCGCGAGCGCGAGCCCGCCGAACCCGGCACCGATCACGCAGGCGGTCTTGTTCTCGATGGTCAAGCGGCTTTCCTTGTCAGCGGGGTTCCGTGGGTGCCGAGCGCGCGCAGCGCCCCGAGCACCGGCACGGGGGGTTTGCCGCACAGCACCCGCGCCATGTCGGCTGGGGTGGAGCGGCCGGAATAGAAACGTTCGATCACGGGTTGGGGCAGGCGGTAGACGAGTGCGAAGGCACGGTAGCGTTCCTCGGGGGTTCCGGCGCCGAACATCATCCGCCCGAGCCGCCGGTAGAACGCGGTCCGCCGCCAGTGGTTTCGCGCCCGCGCTTCCATCAGCGCGGCGAGCTGTGTGCCCGGCAGGTCGCTTTCGGCGGCGATGGCGAGCGCGGTCTCGACCGCGAAGGGCAGGGTGTAGCTGGTGAGCGGATGGACGAACCCGCCGCGCGCGCCGATCCTCGCCACGCCGTCCACGCGGTGCGCGGCCTGGAACGCGGCAAAGTCTCCCCCGGTGATGACCGGCAGCACGCCGGTTTCGAACTCGATCGGGTCGCCGTCCCACCCGCGCGTGGCGCAATACCGGTCGATCCGCGCCGACAGCGCCGAACGGTCGAGATCGGGCGCGTCGTCGTAATAAGTGTCCTCGACGAACAGCTCGTCCGCGCCCAGCGGCAGCGAATAGACGAAGCGGCACGAGCCGTGCTGCTCGACCTTCGCATCCATCACGATGGGCCGGTCGAGGCCGTGCGGCGCATGCGTCCGCAGGCGGCGACCGAGGAAGACCTGCCAGCCGCCTTCGAGATGGGGGGCGGAATCGATTCCGCGCGCGTCGATCACGCAGCGCGCATCGATCCGGGTCCCGTCGGCAAGGTCGATCCCGCGCGCATCGAGAGCAGCGATGGTCCGCCGGGTGGCGACCGCGTCGGCCGGCAGCAGGCGGCGCAGCGCCGCATCGAAATCCACCGACGCCAGCGAGTTGTACCCGGTCGAAAGGGTCCGGGCGAAAGCGGGGAACCGGACCTCGTACCCGCTCCATGCCGTAGTCCGGAACGGCGCGAGCAACGCTGCGCCTTCGTCGGTCAGGTCGGAGGAGAACCAGCTCCACCGGTGATGCCCGCCCAGGGTCTCGCCGCTTTCCACCAGGGCGATGCGCAGTTCGGGGCGCGCGACGTGGATTGCGAGCGCGGCCAGCCCGCCCGCAAGCCCTCCGCCGGCAATCGCCACATCGATCATGCGCCCGCTCATTGTGGCCAAGCCCTAGGGCGCATCGCGCCATGGGGCAATCGCCATGCGGGACGATCTTTCGCCAGCCCCTTTTCTCCCGGCGACTGGCCGCTAGAAGATCCCCCGAGAGTCGCAAGGGAAGCAATGACATGAGAGGATTAGGCAGGCTGGCGTGCGCGGCGGCGGCGTTGGCGATCGGGATTTCGGCGCAGGTGTCGTCGGCGCAGGAAGCCGCGCCGCGGACCACGGTCATCCATGCGGACCGGGTGGTGGTCGACGCGCAATCCCCCGTGCGCGGGCAATCCACGGTGATCGTCACAGACGGCCGGATCGTCGGCATCGAGGACGGCTTCGTCGACGGGCCCGTGGGTGCGGAGATGGTCCACCTTGCCGGCAAGACGCTCGTCCCCGGCCTGACCGACCTGCACACGCATATTTCCGGCGACCCAACCGGCGAATACTGGCGGGCGGCGATCGATCCGCCCGAATGGTTCACGATGCTCGCGGTCAAGAACGCGGGCAAGACGGTCCGCGCCGGGTTCACCACGATCCGCGACCTGGGCTCGCGCACCCCGCAGGTCACGCAGGCACTGCGCCGCGCGACCGCCGAGGGCCTCGTCGTTGGTCCGCGCGTGGTCACCTCGGGCCAGACGATCGCGATCGTCGGCGGGCATGGCGACACCAGCGGGTTCCGTTCCGACGTCAACGACCTGCTCGCCTCCGGTATGGCCTGCACCGGCCCCGTCGAATGCGCCGAGAAAGTGCGCCGCGCCTCCAAGGCTGGCGCGGACCTCGTCAAGATCACCGCGACCGGGGGCGTGCTCAGCCAGCAGGGCCGCGGGCTCGAAGCGCACTTCACCGACGCCGAGATGCAGTCGATCGTCGACACCGCGAAGACGCTCGGGCTCAATGTGGCCGCTCACGCGCACGGCGCGCGGGGGATCGAGGCGGCGAGCCGGGCGGGCGTGCAGACGATCGAGCACGGCACCTACCTCGACGACGGCGCGATCGCGGAGATGAAGAAGAACGGCACCGTCCTGATCCCCACGCTGATGGCGTTCCAGGGCATCAGCCAGCGGCTGGGCAAGGGCGTCTACACCCCGGTCGTGGAGACCAAGGTGCGCGCGGTCGCTGATGCGGCGGGCGTGTTCCTGCGCAAGGCGCTGAAGGCGGGGGTCAAGGTTGCCTTCGGCACCGACGCCGGGGTGTTCGAGCACGGCCTCAACGCGCGCGAATTCGGCCTGATGATGGCGCAGGGAATGTCGAGCCGCGATGCGCTTGCCGCCGCCACCACCGGGGCAGCCGAAGTGCTCGGCCTGTCGGGCGAGATCGGCCGCATCGCGCCGGGTTATTCGGCCGACATCATCGCGGTCGAGGGCGACCCGACGCAAGACGCCCGCGTGCTCGAGAAGGTGGACTGGGTCATGGCCCGCGGCCGCGTGATCGACTGAAGCGGGCAGACGCGTCTCGTCGGGCGGGGTCGCGCGTTCGTCGAGCCGCCCGTTGCGGCACAGCGCGGGTCGATAAGGCCGCGCTCCATATCCTTCGCAGAGGAATGACATGACCCTTCGTACCCTGGCCGTGCTCGGCCTCGTCGCCCTTCCGCTGGCGGCATGCGCCACCGTTCCCGAAGCGGCTCCTCCGCCGGTAACCGCCGTCACTCCCGAGGCGACGCCGGCGGAGCGCCTGCGCGACCTCTTCGCGCGGTCCGACGCCGCGTTCCTCGATCGCAATCCTTCGACTTCGTTCAGCCGCGGCGACTACAGCCGCGCCGACCGCATCACCAACAGAGCCGCGCCGGACTATTATGCCGTCGAGCGCCACGCTGCCGAGGTCGCACTCGCCGAACTGGCGACCATCGACCGTGCGGCGCTCGGCCCGGTCGACCAGATCGCCTACGACGTGTTCGCCTACGACAAGCGCCGCTGGCTGGCGGGGACCGAGGCTGAGGTGGCGAAGTTTCGCCACGCCCTTGTCATCGACCACCGCAGCGGGGAGCACATCACCTATCCGCGGCTTGCGAGCGCCGGCGGGCAGATGCCTTTCGCGACCGTGGCCGACTACGAAAATGCGCTGAAACGGCATGCCGCGTTCGCCCGGGTGCTCGACGATTCGATCGCGCGCCTGCGCGAAGGGATGGCGGCAGGGGTGGTCCACCCGCGCGTGTCGACCGAGATCATGATCGCCCAGCTCGATACGCAGCTGAAGATGCGCGTCGAGGAGATGCCCTACTGGACCCCGGTCGCGGCGTTCCCCGACGCGATCGGTGCCGCGGACCGCGCGCGCCTGACGCTGGCGTTCCGCCGGGCGATCGAGACCGACATCCGTCCCGCTCTCCAGCGGCTGCGCACTTTCCTTGCCGAGGAATACCTGCCGCGCTCGCGCGATAGCGTCGGCCTCGGCGGGGCTCCGGGCGGCGACGCCTATTACCGCTACCGCGTCGCCGAAATGACGACGCTGCCGCTGACCCCCGACGAGATCCACGCGACAGGGCTCGCGGAAGTCGATCGGATCGAGCAGGCGCTCGCCGCCGCGCGGGCCGAGGCGGGGGACCGCAAGCCGGTCGTCTACAAGGACAAGGCTTCGCTCACGCAGGCCTGGTACGCCCTGCAGAAGCGCGTCGATCCGCTGCTGCCCCGGCTCTTCGCGACGATCCCGAAGACCCCGCTCGAAATCCGGCCCTACGAGGAGTACCGCGAGGCGTTCAACCTGGCCGCATCGTACAACTCGGGCGACGTGAACACCGGCAAGCCGGGCATTTTCTACTTCAGCGGCTACAACCTGGAAAACCGCGAGGTCTCGCCCACGGTCTCTCTCTACATGCACGAAGGATCGCCCGGGCATCACTTCCAGAACATGACCGCGGCGGAGAACCGCGACCTGCCCGATTTCCTGCGGTTTGGC
Source organism: Tsuneonella dongtanensis (assembly GCF_001698205.1). Taxonomy (NCBI): domain Bacteria; kingdom Pseudomonadati; phylum Pseudomonadota; class Alphaproteobacteria; order Sphingomonadales; family Erythrobacteraceae; genus Tsuneonella; species Tsuneonella dongtanensis. The sequence continues at coordinate 2,821,150 of NZ_CP016591.1, read as the reverse complement.
GGGTTCACCGCTTACGGCGAGGGGTGGGGGCTTTATGCCGAGAGCCTGGGCTACGAGCTTGGCCTCTACGACGACCCGGTCGAGCGGATCGGCGCGCTGGCGGGCGGCGAATTGCTGCGCGCGGTCCGGCTGGTCGTCGATACCGGGCTGCACGCGAAAGGCTGGAGCAGGCAGCAGGCGATCGACTACATGGTCGCCCACGGCCAGCCGCGCGATCTCGCGACGAGCGAGACCGACCGCTACATCGTGATGCCGGGGCAGGCGCTCGCCTACAAGGTCGGCGAGCTCAGGATCAAGGCCATGCGCGCCCGCGCGGAGGCCGCGCTGGGCCCCCGGTTCGACGTGCGCCGCTTCCATTCGCAGGTGCTCGAGACTGCCGACCTTCCGCTGGCGGTGCTCGAGGCCAAGATCGATGCGTGGATCGCCGCGGGCGGTCCCTAGGGAACAATCCTGACCCCCGGCTTGGTTCGGGGGCAAGGGGTCACCGCCTATCGCGGCATGATGCTGCCCTTCCGGACTTTCCGGCCATGACCACGCCCGGCGCCGCGCTCGATCCGGCCGTTGTCGAAGGCTGGGTGGCGGCGATCGACCGTTCGCAATTCGTGCTGGAACTCGCCCCCGACGGCACGATCCTCCATGCCAACGCGCTCATCTGCGCGGCGCTCGGCTACGCGCGGGAGGAACTGGTCGGTCGCCGTCATCGCGACATCATCCTGCACCGCGAGGAAGCCGCCTGCGACGGCGAACACGCGCACCGCACCATCTTCTACCGTGCAAAGGATGGCAGCGAGCTGATCGTCCAGGCGACGTCCAGCCCGATCGTCGGGAGCGACGGGCGGCCCGAGCGATTGCTGCTGCTGGGGATCGACATGACCGAGCGCAGCGCATTGGAAGCGGCGCTCGAAAGGGCCGAAGCGGACCGGCGCGCCCGCACGACCATTCTCGCCGCGATGAGCCGCGAGGTGCGCACGCCCATGTCCGGGCTGCTGGGTTTCGCCGAACTGCTGATGCATGGCGAGCTGGCGCCCGATCAGTACCGTCAGGCGCGCATGATCTTCGATTCCGGCCGGACCATGCTCTCGCTGATCGAGGACCTGCTCGAGGTATCGCGGATGGACGATGCCGCAACCGAGGTTCAGGTCGAGCCGGTCGACATCGGGGACAAGGTCCGCGCCTGTGCCGACCTGATGCGCCCCGCGGCCGAAGCCAAGGGCCTTGTCCTGCGGTGCGAGGTCGATCCCGACCTGCCGCGCCGCAGCGCCTGCGACGCCCTGAGACTGCGCCAGATCGTGCTCAACCTCATCGGCAATGCCGTGCGGTTCACCCCGCGGGGCTGGGTATCGGTCTGCGTCGAGCCGGCATGGGACGATCGGACGGCAGTAGCGATCTCGGTGACCGACACCGGGATCGGGATGTCGCGGGACGAAGCCCGCGCGGCGCTGGGCAACGAGGATCCGGCCGGCCGGCTCGCCCATGCCCGGCCCTCGTCCGCCGGACTTGGATTGACGATCAGCGCAGAGCTTGCCCGCCTGATGGGCGGCACGCTGACACTGGCGAGCGAACCGGGGCGTGGCACACGCGCCGAGCTGCGCCTGCCGCTGCGCCCTGTTGGGGCCACTGCGGGCGGCGGTGCGCGAGCGGTGCCGCTGGCCATCGCCCGCGAACCGCGCCGGGATGCGCCGCGGGTGCTGGTGGTCGAGGATCACGACGTCAACCAGGCTCTTGCGCTGGACCAGCTCCAGAGCATGGGCGCGCGTGCGGACGTGGCCGCCGACGGGGCGGAAGCGATCGACATGCTCGCCGGGGCGAGCCGGGCGGGCGACCCCTATCGCCTGGTGCTGATGGACCTGCAGATGCCCGGTATCGACGGGATCGAGGCGACCCGCCGGTTACGCGCGCTCGGGTTCTCGCCAGAGGTGCTGCCGATCATAGCCCTGACTGCCAACGCAACGACCGAGCACGTCGCGGCCTGCCTGTCCGCCGGGATGCAGGGCCATCTCGCCAAGCCGACCGCGTTCGATTCCCTGCGCTATGCGCTCGACCGGTGGGCTCCGGCCGGTGCAGGCAGCCCACCGGTGGAGCGCCGCCGCAGGGATCGCGCCGCCGCGCGCGCCTGACCTAGCAGAAGCGCCGGGCCGCGTTGGCGGGGCCCACCAGCCGCATCCTCGCGCGGCGGTCGTTCTCCTCCGCGAGCTCTTCCATGCTCGGCCCGCGAAGCGCGGCGAGGTGGATGAGTTTTTCGGCCTGGTAGACGATGTCTTCCGGGGTGGCCGGCTTGACGAGGTAGGCATTGGCGCCCTCGAACCGGGCGATCTGCTGGTCGGCGAGAGTCTCGCGTCCGGTCAGCATGAGGACGGGCAGGCTGACGAGGCCTTCGCCCTGGCGGACGATGCGCAGCGCCTCGATCCCCGAAAGGCGCGGCATGTTGCAGTCGAGGATCAGCAGGTGCGGCAGGCGAAACCGCACCGCTTCGATCGCCTGCAGGCCGTCGGTGAAGTGCGCGACGGCATGCCCCGCCTTCGCCAGCGCGTCGATGGTCGTCGCGGCAGAAATCTCGTCGTCTTCGGCAAGCACGATCAGGCTCATGGGTGCGTCCCTCCTTCAAAGCGTGAACCGCCTTAACGGAAGGGGCATGATCCGTGGTTTCGGGCCGTCTAGGGATTTACCCGTGCGCGCCGGGGTTGCACTGGCGGTGCGATAGAGGCACATCTCCATACCGATACTTCGGAGAGGGAATGCGAGACCGATGAACGCCGCCGCCACGATGCCCGCGATCGACCGCGAAGCACTGCGCCGCAAGTACGCGGAGGAGCGAGACAAGCGCCTTCGTGCCGATGGATCCGCGCAATACCGTCGGCTCGAAAGCGAGTTCGCCGACCTCGCTACCGATCCCTATACGCCGGTAACCCCGCGCGATCCGGTGACCGACCATGTGACTTTCGCCTTCATCGGCGGCGGTTTCGCCGGGCTCGTCGTCGGGGCGCGACTGAAGGCGGCGGGGATCGACGACTACCGCATCGTCGAGAAGGGCGGCGACTTCGGCGGCACCTGGTACTGGAATCGCTATCCCGGCGCGCAATGCGACACGGCGAGCATGATCTACATGCCGCTGCTCGAGGAGACCGGGCACATGCCGAGCGAGAAGTACGCCCACGCGCCCGAGATCCGCGAGCATTGCAGCCGCATCGGCCGTCAGTTCGGACTGTACGAGAAGGCCCTGTTCCACACCCAAGTCACCGCGCTGGAATGGGACGAGGGTGCAAACGTCTGGCGCATCGAGACCGATCGCGGCGACAGCTTCACCGCGAAGTACGTGGGCCTTGGCACCGGGCCTCTGCACGTCGCCAAGCTTCCCGGATTGCCGGGTATCGAGACCTTCAAGGGCAAGAGCTTCCATACCAGCCGGTGGGACTATGCCTACACCGGCGGCGATCCCGAGGGCGCGCCGATGGACAGGCTTGCCGACAAGCGCGTCGCGATCATCGGTACCGGGGCGACCGCCGTGCAATGCGTGCCGCACCTGGCGCGCGACGCGAAGGAGCTCTTCGTGTTCCAGCGCACCCCCTCTTCGGTCGACGAACGGAACAATATCCCCATCGATCCCGAATGGTTCGCCGACGTGGCGAAGCCCGGCTGGCAGAAAGCCTGGCTCGAGAACTTCGTCGGCAATCTGGGCGGAGGCTTCGCGAGCGAGGACTGGGTGCAGGACGGCTGGACCGACCTCGGCAAGCGCATCCGCAAGGAGATTCTCGCGCTGCCGATGGATCAGCGGAACCCCAAGACCGTGCTCGCCGCCTACGAGGATGCCGACCACGCGAAGATGGAGGAAATCCGCCAGCGCGCCGAGCGGATCGTCGAGGACCCGGAGGCCGGGCAGAAGCTCAAGGCGTGGTACCGCCAGCTGTGCAAGCGCCCGTGCTTCCACGACGAATACCTGCAGGCGTTCAACGAGCCCGGGGTCACTCTGGTCGATACGGACGGCAAGGGTGTCGAGCGGATCACCGAGCGCGGTGTCGTGGCGAACGGGGTCGAATACCCGGTCGACTGCATCGTCTACGCCTCGGGCTTCGAGGTCGGCAGCGCCTATACCGAGCGGGCCGGTTTCGATGCCAGGGGGCGGGGCGGGGTGACGCTGTCCGAGCACTGGGGCGATACCATGCGCACGCTCCACGGACTGCACATCCACGGCTTTCCCAACCTGTTCATGGTGCAGCCGACACAGGCCGCGAACCTGATCGCCAACGTGCCGCACAATATCGTCGACCACGCCGACACGATCACCGCGGTGGTGTCCGAAGCCGAAGCGCGCGGCGCGGCGACGGTCGAGACGACCGCCGAAGCGGAATCGGCGTGGGTCGATCTGATCGCCAGCGGTCCGGGCATGAACCTGGGCGGCGATGCGTGCACGCCGGGATACTACAACAACGAAGGCCAGGGTTTCGCCGACCGCACGCGGTTCTTCGCCGGGCATCCGATGGGCGCGCTGGCCTATTTCGCCCACATCGACGCGTGGCGGAAGTCGGGAGAATTCAAGGGGCTCGCGTTCGGCTGAACGGATCGCGCAGGCGAAGGCGGGTTTTTCGCCGGAGAGGCCGCCGGGCGGCTGGACCGTCCCGCCGCCTTCGCCTAACATCGCTCCATCCCCGGGGAGCGCGCGTGCGCTGAGAGGTGGGTTTCGCGCCCCACGACCCGTCGAACCTGAACCCGTTAGCACGGGCGGAGGGAGGGTCGCCGCCAAGCGCTCCCCGTCCGCCCCGGAAGGACAAGAGCGCATGGCCGACATCAACTCCACTTTCGACATCGGCGTCACCACCGGCCCCATTCGCGGCAGCCGCAAGATCCACGTCGGCCCCCTCGGCGTGGCCATGCGCGAGATCGACCTCGAGCCCTCGAGCGGCGAGCCGCCGGTGCGGGTCTATGACACCTCGGGCCCCTACACCGACCCGGCAGCGCAGATCGACATCCGCAAGGGCCTGCCCCAGCTCCGCCGCGAGTGGCAGCTCGCCCGCGGCGACGTCGAGGAATACGCCGCGCGCGAGGTGAAGCCGGAAGACAACGGCCAGCTCGGCCCCGACCGCTCGGGCGGCGTCCCGGCGTTCCCCAACGTGCGCCAACGGGTGCTCCGTGCCAAGCCCGGCGCGAACCTCAGCCAGATGCACTACGCCCGCCGCGGCATCATCACGCCCGAGATGGAATACGTCGCCATCCGCGAGAACATCGGCCGCGAGCAGATCGCGCGCGAGATGGACGGCAACAGCTGGGGCGCGGCGATCCCGGAGTATGTGACTCCCGAATTCGTCCGCGACGAGGTGGCGCGGGGCCGCGCGATCATCCCCTCCAACGTCAACCACCCGGAAGCCGAGCCGATGGCGATCGGGCGCAACTTCCTGGTCAAGATCAACGCCAATATCGGCAACTCCGCGGTCGCCAGCGACGTCGCTTCCGAGGTCGACAAGATGGTATGGTCGATCCGCTGGGGCGCGGACACCGTCATGGACCTCTCCACGGGCCGTAACATCCACGACACCCGCGAATGGATCATCCGCAACAGCCCCGTCCCCATTGGCACCGTGCCGATCTACCAGGCGCTGGAAAAGGTCGGCGGCATTGCCGAGGACCTCACCTGGGAGATCTTCCGCGACACGCTGATCGAACAGGCCGAACAGGGCGTCGACTACTTCACCATCCACGCCGGCGTGCGCCTGCCCTACGTCCCGATGACCGCCAAGCGCGTCACCGGCATCGTCAGCCGCGGCGGCTCGATCATGGCCAAATGGTGCCTCGCGCATCACAAGGAGAGCTTCCTCTACGAGCGCTTCGACGAGATCACCGAGATCATGAAGGCCTACGACATCGCCTATTCGCTGGGCGACGGCCTGCGCCCCGGCTCCATCGCCGACGCCAACGACGAGGCCCAGTTCGCCGAGCTCTACACGCTGGGCGAGCTGACCAAGCGCGCCTGGGAGCAGGACGTGCAGGTGATGATCGAAGGCCCCGGCCACGTGCCGATGCACAAGATCAAGGAGAACATGGACAAGCAGCTCGCCGCCTGCGGCGAGGCGCCGTTCTACACGCTCGGCCCCCTCGTCACCGATATCGCGCCCGGCTACGACCACATCACCAGCGGCATCGGCGCGGCGATGATCGGGTGGTTCGGCACCGCGATGCTCTGCTACGTCACGCCCAAGGAACACCTCGGCCTGCCCGACCGCGACGACGTGAAGGTGGGCGTGGTCACCTACAAGCTCGCCGCCCACGCCGCCGACCTCGCCAAGGGGCATCCCGCCGCCAAGGTCCGCGACGACGCGCTCAGCCGCGCCCGCTTCGAATTCCGCTGGCGCGACCAGTTCAACCTCAGCCTCGACCCCGACACCGCCGAGCAATACCACGACCAGACCCTCCCCGCAGAAGGCGCCAAGACCGCCCACTTCTGCTCGATGTGCGGGCCCAAGTTCTGCTCGATGAAGATCACGCAGGAAGTGCGGGATTTTGCGGCAAAGCAGAACTCGGAGAGCTATCTCGCGGCAACCGCGCCGGTGGCGGATGCGGAGAAGGGGATGGACGAGATGAGCCGCGTCTACAACGAGACCGGGCGCGAGCTATACATCGGGCAGGGCGATCGGGAGCATGATTGAGCGTCTACAAGGGGGGGTGGAAATCATCCCCCCCAATTTCTACCCCTCGCGCGATGCGCGAAATCGAGCTTCAGACTGTCGGGAAAGGATCACGCCATGCCGACAATCTTCCGGATCGGGCCTTACCGGTTCTACTTCTTCAGCAACGAGGGGCTGGAACCTCCGCACGTCCACATCGATCGCGACGAGGCCACGGCGAAGGTCTGGCTCGACCTGATCGAACTGGCACGCAGTCGCGGCTTCCGTCCGCAGGAAATCGGTGGCATCATGCGCCTCGTCGAAGAGCGACAGGCCGAGTTGCTGGAGGCATGGCATGACCATTTCGGAACGCCTGACTGACGAGCGGGTCAGCGACGTGCGCTGCACCGACGACACGCTGACGGTCGATCTGATGGACGGCCGCACGATCTCCGTCCCGCTCGCCTGGTTCCCCCGCCTCGCGACCGGCACTCCCGCCCAGCGCGCCAACTGGCAGCCCTGCGCCGGGGGTCTCGGGATTCACTGGCCCGATCTCGACGAGGACCTGAGCACGGCGGGCCTCCTCGCCGGCAACCCGGTGCCGAGGGCGGCGTGAAAGCGGCTGGCGCGACCGGTTCTTGCCTCACCCGACCCCGACACCGCCGAGCAATACCACGACCAGACCCTCCCCGCGGAAGGCGCCAAGACCGCGCACTTCTGCAGCATGTGCGGGCCCAAGTTCTGCTCGATGAAGATCACGCAGGAAGTGCGCGACTTCGCGGCGAAGCAGAACTCGGAGAGCTATCTCGCGGCGACAGCGCCGGTGGCGGATGCGGAAGCCGGAATGGACGAGATGAGCCGCGTCTACAACGAGACCGGGCGCGAGCTATACATCGGGCAGGGTGACCGGGAGCATGACTGACACGCCCGTAATGGTCCCATGCTAAGTGAGTCTCGATTGCAACAGCGAGTGATTTTTCGAAGCGACCTTGAAACTGGTCGATTCCATTTTTTCTCGGGTCCGACCAAGGTGCCTGTATGACGACACTTTACACCATCGGTTACGAGGGTGCTGAGCTCAGCGATTTCCTCGCGACCCTGAGCGAAATGGGTGTTCAGCACGTGGCGGACATTCGAGACGTGCCCGTTTCACGAAAGAAGGGCTTCTCCAAAAACAAACTAGCCGAAGCTTTGAGCGGTGCCGGGATTTCGTATTCTCATTTCAAAGCTTTAGGAGATCCAAAAGAGGGCCGCGAAGCAATGCGTAGCGGCGATAGGGATCGCTTCTTTACAATCTTCGAGCGTCACGTTGACCAGATTGAAGCTCGAGACGCGATGACTGAATTGGCTGACGTTGCTGCAGAGGTCGATACTGTTTTGTTGTGCTATGAGCGCGATCCTAAAGACTGCCACCGAACCATTGTCGCCTCGATGATGCGAGATGATGGGCTGATCAGGCAGTTCAAGCATCTAGGTGTGAAAAAATACGCGCGGGCTATTTCGTAAGGCTAAAGCATCGTTAAGCTCTCCATCAAATGCGAGGGCTAAATGTCAGTAGTCGACGAACAAATCCTGATCCTCTGCAAAACGTATCCTTCGCCGAGCGAAAAATACGTGGAGACTTCTTGCGTCGCGGGAATGCGGGAAAATGGTGCGCTTATTCGCCTTTTCCCTGTGCCATTCCGACTTGTGTCGGCAGATAAGCAGTTCAAAAAATGGCAGTGGGTTACGGCGAAAATCGAGAAGGCTCGTAAAGACCACCGTCCCGAGAGCTATCAAATTAAGATTGATACGTTGGATTGTAGCGCAGAGGCCCTTCCGACGCGAAACAGTTGGGCAGCGCGTCGTGCGGCCCTCCAGAGCACGCCGGTTTTTCGTACCTTCACCGATATTGAGCGAGAGCGTTCAGCCAATGGCACAAGCCTTGCCCTCCTTCGCCCCTTAAAACTTGTCGGGCTGGACATCGAACCGGTCAAACCCGCCGACTGGACCGAAGAGGAAATTGCCAAACTGCTCGCAGAGCAGAGACAAGGCGCGTTATTTGAAGAGGATAAAGCTGAGCTCAAGACGCTCAGAAAACTACCATTTGCTTTCCACTATCGTTACGAATGCGTGGGGGCCGCTGGTGTTATCCAGCAGTTTCGACACAAAATTGTCGACTGGGAGGCCGGGGCGCTTTTTTGGCGGTGCCAGCGAGAATACGGCAAAGATTGGGAGAGGAAATTTCGCCAGCGTCTTTGGGACTACATGAACACGCGCGATATTATTTTCTTGATGGGAAATATTCACCGATTTCAAAACCAGTGGTTGATCGTCAGTCTTCTCTATCCACCTAGCGAATTGGAGCGAACTCAAGGCGACTTATTCGCCTAAACGGGCCCCAACCGCACCAACTCACGGTCCAGCGCCTGCATAAAACGTGAGCCCGCAAGTGGCCTTTGGCCGTCTCCGCCTTCGGCTCCGACCCCCTCCTTGCCGAACGGTGCGAGCCCGCCACCGCTGCCGTCCGGCGGTCCGTCCATCCCGTCGCTCAGGTCGGCCATGATGGCGCGGGTGGCCACGGTGCACTCCGCGGACAGTATGTTAAACTAGCCCGTAGATTGTCGCTTGGCGGAGAGCTTCACCACACCGCATGCAGCACTACGGTCGAAGTGAGAAAAGGAAGAAGGTGGGACGCCGGTTGTCCGGTGGCCTGAGGCACCAGCAGTAAAACTGCCCCTCCTTTGCGAATTGTCTGATCTCGGTTTCCGCACGCTCTGCGGTGTCGTCGTTCTCGATAAAATATAGAGAGACGATAAGTCCGGCGACGGGAACGCCATCCACGCTCTCGATAACTTGGCGCGCGCAGCGCTGCGCTTCGGTCATCCAATATTTGAGACGGCCGTCGGCGCGAGATGCACCGACGCTAAGACGTTGTTTGAACTCGAAAGCCCAATGACGTCGATCTGTATGCAGCCATAAGTCGGCGCGCCCATGCCGCTTCCTCTGTTTTACCTTGTCTGGGTCCTTCTTACTTTGAGTCAGCTTTTCAGTCGTACACTCCGCAAGTGTAACGTGACCCGCCAACGAACCAGCCGCAGCCAGCAGAGCAACACTTGCCGTTTCATTGTAGGCGAACGGATCATCGTCGTTCCACTTAGCGATATGCCGATCGTAAAGTTTGGCAGCATGAGAAAGCCAATCCCGCCAAACTTCGATTTCCAGTGTCCGAGGCCGACCTGAGACCAGTTCCAATTTAGTCTTGGCCATTCCACGTCCCCCCCATCCAACTCTCCAAAAAGACTTTCCTACATCCCTCCTTTTGTGCCTTAAACTCTCGGATGAGCAAGACCAATTCGCAGCGCCTGACCGCCAGCGACTCGCCCGCCCCTTCCGCCGATGCCGACGAATTCGGCCTCGCCGCGCCCGACTACGATCCCGCCGAATACCGCTGGGTGCCCGTCCGTCGCCGTCCGCGCTACGACGGGTGGACCGAAGAGAAGCAGCGGCGGTTTATCGAGGTGCTCGCGGATACCGGGATGGTCGGCCATGCGGCGCGCGAGGTCGGGATGACGCGCAGCAGCGCCTATCGCCTGCGCCGCGCGGCCCATGCGGGGGCCTTTGCCCGCGCGTGGGACCGGGCGCGCGAGCTGGCGGGCGCGATGCTGGAGGACCTGGCGTTCGAGCGGGCGATCGAGGGGGTCGAGGTGGAAACCTACGATGCCGCGGGCCAGCTTTCGGGCGCGCGCACGGTGTACAACGACCGGCTGCTGGTGTTCCTGCTGCGGCATCTCAAGCCAGAGATCTATTCGGCCGCCGCGCGCGAGCGGCGGGGCGGGGCGCTGCTGCAGGCGGGCTCGCACACCGGATCGCACGTGGCGCCGGACGGTCGTACCGCTAACGACGCCTCGCTCGATGCGGCGCTGCGCGCGATGGAGCCCGAGCCGCCCGCGCCGCCCGAAACGCTGGTCGAGGGCGGCGACCTGGAAAGCGCGCTGCTCACCGCCGAGGTCGCCAACGGCACGCTGCCGCGGTTCCTCTCCGAACAGCGCGCGCCCCGATCGCCCGAGGCGGTCCGTGCCGAAGCGCTGGCGGCGCAGCTCCGCCGCGGCGAGGCGGCCTACGCGAAGGCCGGCCGCGAGCCGCTGTCGGACCAGGAATACGACGACATGTGCGCCTACATGGACCCGGCCGAGGCCGCCCATGCGCGTCCCGGGCGCCCGCAGCGCTCCGCCCCGCAGCCCCGCAGGTCCGGGTGATTCAGGTGTCGCTTTCGTGTCGCCTTTCGCGGCTGCCCGCGCGGGTCCTCAGCCGTTTTTCATGTTCTCCAGCCCCTTGATCCCGCCCGGCTTGAGCGTGGGCTGCGAGGCGTTGGTCTTGGGTTCGTCCTTGTTCGCCTTGGGTTTGCGGATTTCCCTGTTCGACTTGCGTTGGCCCTTGGCCATGATCGGTTCCAATCGGGGCGGAAGGCCCCGGCTCCATATGGGGTGCCGCACCGCCGATGCCGCGCGAAATGCGACGGGCCGAGGGGCTGGCCTCGCGCGCGGTTCGCAGCCATAGGCGGCTGATGGCCGATCTCTATCTCAAGAACCTCGAATCCGAACGGCGCCAGCTCTGGGCGACCTGCCGGCTCAAGGGCCTGCCGCGCGGCTCGGAAGAGCGGCTGCGGATCGCGGCGATCGACGAGGCGATTGCGGCGCACAAGGCGAAGACCAGGGGCTAGCGCAGGGCGCGGGCGTTCTTGTTCGCGCTACCGCTCTGCTGCTTGAGCGCGGGAGAGCCGCACCAGCTCCCTTTCCAGCGCCTGCAGGAACCGCGAGCGGTCCTCCTTGCGGAACGGGGCCGGCCCGCCACCGGTCCCTCCCAGCGGCCCGTCCATCCCGGCGCGCAGGTCGGCCATGATGGCGCGGGTGGCGATCGCGCTGCCGATGCTGGCGGCGTCGAAGGGCTTGCCGGTGTGGGCCAGCACGGTCGCGCCGGCCTTCAGCGCGCGGTCGGCGAGGAGGATGTCGCCGGTCACCACCAGCGTGCTCGGCGACGCGTGCTCCGCGATCCAGTCGTCCGCCGCGTCGAAGGCGTCCGAGACCGTCACCCGCTTCACCCGCTCGCTCACGGGCACGCGGAACACCTGGTTGCTGACCACGCGGACGTGTGCGCCGTGCCGCTCGGCTACGCGGTATATCTCGTCCTTCACCGGGCAGGCGTCGGCATCGACGAGTATGGTGACAGGCTCGCTCATGGCGGTGGGTGTAGCGGGGCGCGATTCTGACGGAAAGGGCGGAGCCGAACCCCGCCCGAGGCGTTGATATCACGACACCCCGAAGGAGATACCCAATGCAGGTCCAGTTCAATTCCGACAGCAGCGTCATGGGCACCGAGAACGTCGCGACGAGGATCGAGGAGGCGGTGCGGGCCAAGCTGGCGCGGTTCGAGGATCGGCTGACCCGGCTGGAAATCCACGTCCGCGACGAGAACGGGCCCAAGCACGGCGGGGACGACAAGTCCTGCACGATCGAGGCGCGTCCGGCGGGCGGCCGGGCGATCGGCGTCACCGAACACGCCGCCACCGTCGACGATGCCGCGAGGCTGGCCGCGGCCACGCTCGCCCAGCGGCTCGACCGCCACTTCGGCAAGTCGGAGCGCCACGGCCACGACCCGCGGCCCGAAAAGGTCGGGTAATGGCTTCGCGCTTTGCCTCCATGACCCGCGCCTATCCGCTCGTTGCCCTTGTCGCGCTCACGCTCGCCGCCTGTTCGCAAGAGGCGGCCCCGCCTTCGGACGACGCAACGTCTGAGCCGTCACCCGCCGCCGTGCCGACGCCCGGACAGTCGATGCCCGCGACCGACGCCGGGAAGACCTTCCCGGCGGGAACCTGGGAAATGGCCTCCAGCGGGGAAGGGGACGGACTGTTCTTCGGCGTGACCGAGGGTGAACCGGCCCGCATCCACCTGTTCTGCCCGTCCGGCGGCGCCTTGCTGGTCAATGGCAACAGCTTCCGCCCGATCGGCAGCGAGGAGCGCATGAGCTTCGGATCGGGGGCCACCGTCGTCACGCTCGTCGCCGACCCGGCGGGCGATCCCGACCGCGGCGGGGTGAGCGGCGAGTGGACAAGCGGCGGGCCAGTGCCCGCGAACCTCGGAGCGATCCTGACCGGCGCAGAGGGCGTCTCGGTGAGCTATGGCGCTCAAGCCATCGCGCTCCCCCCGGTGCCCGCCGCCACCGCAGAGCTCTTCGTGACCGGCTGCACCGATTAGGCGTATGCAAAGTAACCGACACCCTTGAGGCACTGACAACTTAAAGGCCTTTCCTACAGTCCATCCTTCGTGCCCTAAGCTCTCCCATGGCCACCGTCGTTCCCGCTTCGCGACCTGTAGGTCGGCATCCTCCCGGCGAGAGCTGCTGCTCCCGGCCCGGAGTTTTCGCCCTGGACTGTGTGACAGGTGTGACACGACCCCTCTCGTGCCCCGCCGTTTGGCGATCCGGCGGCTCCGCGCTAGGCTCTCCGAAGGGTCGCCCGGGAGGGGAGGGCGAAGACGATGGCTCCGCAAGCGAAACTCGCGCGGCCGGCAACGCGGCGGGTGCACAGCCGGGCCTCGCTCAGCAGCGCGTGGGACGATTTCCCGATGCGGCCGGACGACATCGTGATCTCGACCTATCCCAAGTGCGGAACCACCTGGACGCAGCGGATTGTCGGGATGCTCGTCTTCGGCAGCGCTGCACCCTTTCCCATCCAGGAAAGCTCGCCGTGGCCGGATTTCCGGCTGCCGCCGCCCGGCGCGATGCGGGAACTTGCGGAGAGCCAGACGCACCGGCGCTTCCTCAAGTCGCACCTGCCGTTCGATGCCCTGCCGTTTTATGAAGGGGTGAAATACATCCACGTCGCCCGCGACGGGCGCGACGCGGCGATGAGTTTCTTTCACCACAAGTCGAACTACACGCCCGAAGTGGTCGCGCGCTGGATCGAGATCAGCAACGAGGACCCCAAGTTCGGCGATGGCGACAGCTTCGACTTCTCCCCGCAGGACCCGGTCGCGCACTTTGCGGACTGGGTCGATGGGCCGGAGGACGAACGCGGCGATCCGGGTGGAGGATACTTCGCCATGGAGAACAGCTTCTGGGCCGCACGGCACGAGCCCAATGTCCTCCTGGTCCATTTCAATGACCTGAAGGCCGACCTCGAAGGCGAGATGCGGCGCATTGCCGATTTTCTCGATATTGCGTTGCCCGAAGATGTGTGGCCCGAAATCGTCGCGGCGGCGGATTTCCCCGCGATGCGGGCCGCTTCGTCGCAGCTGATGCCCACAGCTGCCGGCGTGTTCAAAGGAGGCGGCCAGACTTTCCTCAACAAAGGTACCAACAAACGGTGGCAGGGGGTTGTTCGCCCCGAGGATCTGGAGCGATACGAGGCGAAGGTCAGGGCAGAGTTCTCGCCCGAACTGGCTGTATGGTGCGAACACGGGCGCCTCGCGACGCGTGATCCGCGAGACGTGATCTAGAACGGGAGAGATTTGGGCATGGCGCTATGGAACATCGTCCTCTGGGCTGCGGCGGGCTTCAACCTGCTGATCGGCGCGGGCGCCATGCTGCAGAAGGGCGCGAGCCGTGAGGGGCGCATGGTCGGCCTGCTCGTGTTGGCCTTCGGGGTTGTCTACGCATTCGTCGCGCTGGAGCCGGCGCGGCACCTCCCGATGCTTTGGGCGGGTGTGCTCGGCAAGGCGGGGGCAATCGCGATCATGCTGCCGGCGGTCGCCCGGGGCGAGGCACCGAAAGCGCTCGGCTGGATTCTCGCGGGAGACGCTCTCTTCGTCGGTTTCTTCCTGATGATGCTCCTGCGCATGGCATGAGCAAGGGCGGTGGACTCGCCGCAATCGCAAGGATAGCTTTCCGGCCGGGTCGCCCGAACGGGGAGAGGTGACCATGGTCGACAGGTTGATTTCACGCAGGACGTTTGCGGTCGGAACCGTAGCCGGTGCCGTGATGGGTACGCGGGCGCTTGCCCAGACCATGACCGCGACATCGGACATGGGCCCGTTTTTCCCGGTATCCTATCGCGGCGAAACCGACGCCGACCTGACCCGGGTCGACGGTGGTTCGGGCCGCGCGAAGGGCCAAGTGATCGAGGTGATGGGCCGCGTGCTCGACCGCTTCGGCAAGCCGATCCCCGGCGCGAAGCTGGACATCTGGCAGGCGAACGCGGCGGGCCGCTACGCCCATCCACAGGATCCTGCGATTATGCCCCTCGACCCCAATTTTCAGGGCTTCGCCTCGATCCACACCGGCACGGACGGGAGCTGGAAGATGCTAACCGTGAAGCCGGGAAGCTATGCCAGCCCGATCGGCGAACGCCCGCCGCACATCCACATGGATGTCGTCGGCCGCGACTACCGGGGGGTCTATCAGATGTACTTTCCGGAGGACGAAGAAGCGAACAAGCGCGACTCGCTCTACAAGACTCTCGGAGACGGCGCGCCGAGTTCGATCGCACGCGGCCTCGGCGATCATCGTTACGGGTGGGATATCGTCCTGTTCGAAGGGTAGCCGCCGTTTTAGCCCTGCTCCGTCAGCGCCGCCGCCACGTCGATCGTGCGCGAATGCCCGACCGCGGCAGGTGCCGAAACGTCGAGCGGCTCGACAGGGGCTTCGATCGGCTCCGCGTCGATGACCGCCATTTCGGGGTTCGCCGACGGGGAATGCTCTTCCTCGAACAGCGGCTCGGCCGGCGGCGAATAGGCGGCCTCGCGCCAGGCAAACCTCTGTTGCGCGTAGAGGCCCCGCGTCGACAATTCACCCACCTCGAATCGGCCCGCAGGCGTAACGATGGCGTACTGATCGGGAAGTGCAGCTTGCGGCTGTCCACTGTCGGCCGGGTCGAACGCGATGGTCTGCTGCGGCAGCATGTCCATGCCGATGCCGCCGTTCTGGATGGGCGTTGTGTTCGTCGTAGCGCCGCCGACCGCTCCTGCGATCGACGCAAGGACGCACGCGCCCAAAAACAAGGGCGTTGCCTTCATGGCATTTGCTCCGAAAATGCGTAAACTGGTTTGACCCGACAATGCGCAAGGTCTCGGTTATGTTCCGGACGCCGCCGGAACCCCGCTGCAGCTCGAACGTCCGTAGCTCTATGAATGCAACCGCGCTCGCCCTTCCCTTTCTGGCTCTGATGACCGCGTGCAGCGGCGGCGGATCCAGCGATGGTCTTCCCGGCAATCCCGATGACAAGGCACCCTTCTCCGCGATCGGGGAGAGCGAGACGGTGCGGTTTACGGGGACAGAGCCATTCTGGGGCGGTCAGGTAGCCGGAACCGCCTTGACCTACAGCACGCCCGAGCAGCCCGATGGTACGGACATCGCGGTGACCCGGTTTGCCGGACGCGGCGGAGTCTCATGGACGGGCATGCATGGAGGCGCCCGCTTCGCGCTCGCGGTTACACCGGGGGACTGCTCCGACGGAATGAGCGACCGCACGTATCCGTATGTCGCCACACTGGAAGTGGCGGGAGAACTCCGCAGCGGCTGCGCCTGGACCGAGGACTCGCCCTTTACCGGCTCCCAAGCTTCCTGACCGTTCACGGTTCGTCGCATGGCAGCCGCTGCCCATCCCGTAATGCCGACCCCTGCGGGTTTGCATTACAGGAGGTTAGGCCGTTGCTGAACGCCCGATAAACGGAACCGCGTCCGTAGCCGACCCGTTTTGGTGGTGAACGGCCAGATAGCCTCGAGCGCTGACGTTCACCTTACTCGCGAGGTCGCAAGCGAGAGGGGCGGCTCCTCCGGCCATTGCGCCGATGAGGAGTCGCCCCGATCTCCTCACTGTTCCAGGTGAAGCCAGGTTGGGAGACGTGCAGGCTCGATCGACTCGACGCGGAGATGGTCCACCGCGAGATCGAGGTGCGGGTAAGCGACGCGCTGTCGCTGGGGATCGGACGATGCGATCGGAACGACCAGAAGACGGCGATTGACCTTTGCGCGCCAGTTCATGCGGGCCGTGTTTTCCTGCCCCACATAGCAACCCTTGGTGAAGCTCACCCCGTTGAGCTCTGCCGCGTTGGTCTCGAGCCAGAGAACGTCGCCCATCTCGGCCCGGCCTTCCGGCACCCCGAGCCGCAGCCGGTGCGCGCGCCAGGCCTCATCGGCTGGCGCGTCGGCCGGATCGGAGGGCGCGAGCCACCGCTCGCCAAGCGCGCCAAGGCGCGGATCGGCGGCTGCGCCATCGCCCGGGTGCGGCGCCCAATGCACCCCGACCCCGTCGTCCCGCGCGATCGCGAGCTTGCGCCGTAGACGATAGAGCGACAGCCGCTTGACGAGTTCGTCCGCCGTGGCCGCTTCGCAGTCCAGAAGGAGTTCGCCGGGGGCGCCGGGCCAGACGATGAGGTCGAACATTGTCTTGCCCTGCGCGGTCAGCAGCGCGGCATAGGCGGGAAGCGGACCCGTGACGTCGTTGGTCAGCAGACCCTGCAGGAAGCCGGCGGCATCTTCGCCTTCGGCTTCGGGAGATACGCGGACGACGGCACGATCGAACAGGCGAGTGGCGGGCATGACTGGCAGATAGGGACGCCCGCGCCTAAGGGGAAGCCGATGACCGAATCCCTCACCATCCGCCGCCCCGACGACTGGCACGTGCACTTGCGCGACGATGCCATGCTGCAAGGCGTGGTGGCCCACACGGCCCGCCAGTTCGCGCGGGCGATCGTGATGCCGAACCTGTCGCCGCCGGTGACCACGAGCGCGTCGGCGGCAGCGTATCGGGACCGCATCCGCGCGGCCGTGCCCGATGGTATCGCATTCGAGCCGCTGATGACCGCCTACCTGACCGACGCGACCGATCCGGACGACCTCGTCCGCGGCAAGGACGAGGGCGTGCTGACCGCGGCCAAGCTTTACCCCGCGAACGCGACGACGAATTCCGCGCATGGCGTGACCGAGATCGCCAATCTCGCACCGGTGCTTGCCGCGATGGAAAAGGCCGGCCTTGTGTTGTGCGTGCACGGCGAGGTGACGACGAGCGACATCGACGTGTTCGACCGCGAGGCGGTGTTCATCGAGCGCCACCTGTCGTGGATCGTCCGGCAGTTCCCCGGTCTCAAGGTCGTGCTCGAACACATCACGACGGGCGAGGGCGTGGACTTCGTGGCGAGTGCCGGGCCCAACGTCGCCGGCACTATCACGCCGCAGCACCTGCACATCAACCGCAACGCCATGTTCGTCGGCGGCATCCGGCCGCACGCCTACTGCCTGCCGGTCGCCAAGCGCGAGACGCACCGGCTGGCGCTGCGCAAGGCTGCGACTTCGGGATCGGGCAAGTTCTTCCTCGGTACGGACAGCGCGCCCCATGCCAGGGACGCAAAGGAGAGCGCCTGCGGCTGCGCGGGCATCTTCAATGCGCCCTTCGCGCTCGAGAGCTATGTGCAGGTGTTCGAGGAAGAAGGTGCGCTCGACCGCTTCGAGCAATTCGCCTCGCTCGCCGGCCCCGCGTTTTACGGCCTGCCGGTCAACTCCGGGACCGTGACGCTCGAGCGCGGCCCTGTCGCGGTGCCCGATACGATCGATGCGCAGGGGACCCCGGTCGTCCCGTTCCACGCCGGTGAAACGCTCAACTGGCGGCTGCGCGCCTAGACCACAGGTCCCAGACGAAGACGCCGACGGCCATCCAGATCAGGACGAAAGAACCGAGCTCTATGGCGGTCAGCGGCTCGTCGAACACGGTCAGGCCCAGGACGAACACAATCGTCGGGGCAAGGAACTGAATGAAGCCCAGCAGCGAGTAGTCCATCCTGCGCGCCGCCTCCGCAAACAGCCAGAGCGGGATCGCTGTCACGACTCCGCCGACCACGATCGCCAGGCTGAGGCCGATATCCTGGCCGAAGGCGGACCCGGCCGGACTGGCGGCATACCAGGCGACGATCCCGAGCGCAGGCAGGATGAGGATTAGCGTTTCGACCGTAAGTCCGGGGAGTGCGCCGACCGCAACGCGCTTGCGCACCAGACCGTAGGTGCCGAACGACAGCGCCAGCGTCAGGCTGATCCACAGCGTCGTGAGCGCGCCGCCCAGCAGCAGCGCCACCCCGGCGGCGGCGAGCGCGACCGCTATCCACTGCCGGCGGGAAAGCCGTTCTCCGAGGATGAGGGTCCCCAGCAGCACGTTGACGAGCGGATTGATGTAATAGCCCAGGCTGGCGGCCAGGACTTCTCCCGCCTGGATCGCCCAGATGTAGACCAGCCAGTTCAAGCCGATGAGCACCGCGCTGACAGCGAGCCACAAGCGGGCGCCCGGATCTTTGAGTGCGGAAGCGATCTCTCCCAGCTGGCTGCGAAACGCGGCGATCGCCAGGCAAAGCGGAACAGTCCAGACGATCCGCCAGGCGACGAATTCCACGGGCGGAACGCTCGCTACGAGAATCAGGTAAAGCGGGAGGAAGCCCCAGATGAGGTATGCGCCGAGCGCCTGGGGAAGCCCATTGGGCCGCGTGCTCGGCGTCTCGTTCATCTTCGGCGGGCGTTAGGCCGCGGGGAGGCATTCGACAAGGTGCGAGAAACTGCGCTTTTTCGAGCAACACGGCCCGCGTCGAAAAATTTTTGAACCTGAAAGCGCCGTTGCCGATCGTTCAGCTTTGGGTCCCTATTTATGAACGGGACAGATGGGGTCGCACTCAGCCTCTCGGTCGCGAGAGACATGGAAGGAAATACCGATGCACAAGAGCCCGCTCAAGACCGCCGCACTGGTGCTGGCCGTGCCGGGTCTGGCGCTCGCCGCCCCGGCTGCCGCTGCGCCTCCCGCGCACAGCGCCGCCTACGAAAACAGCGCCGTCTGGGGCGATCACGCCGCCCAGCACAAGCGCAAGCATCATCGCAAGCACGACCGCCACGATCGTTACGACAGTCGTTACGACGGACGGTATTACGGAAACGGCTATGGCTACCAGCAGACCTATTACGGCGAGCCGGTCTACGCCAACACCCGCGTGTGGCGCGGCGAGGACAGCCGTTACTACTGCCGCAAGTCCAACGGCACGACCGGTCTGCTGATCGGTGCCGCGGGCGGAGCGCTGCTCGGCCGCGAGATTGCCGGCCGCTACGGCGACCGCACGCTCGGCGCCATCCTCGGTGCCGCCGGCGGCGCGCTGCTGGGCCGCGAGATCGCCCAGAGCGGAGCGCGCTGCCGCTAAGCTAGCACTTTCGAACTTCGCGGTCGTGCCCACCCGCGGCCGCAAGCGCGCACCCCCCTCGGGGTCGCGGAAGGCGTCCTGCGCTTCGGCGTAGGGCGCCTTCTTCTTTTGTACTGCCTGCTGCGCTAGAACCACGGCGCATGGTTCGCACGGTCATAGCTCTTCCGTTTCTCGCGCTGCTTGCGGCGTGCAGCCCGGGCCCCGGTCCCGAAGAGGTGCCGCCCCGGGATCCGCAAGTCGCGCAGGCACTCGACGATCCGCTGATGACCGATCCCGACCTTTCCGCGCGCAACGAACGCGCCGCTGCGCTCACGGTCGAAAGCGACGGCTCGCTGCCGCTCCTGCCCGCAACGCCGGAGGCGATAGCCGCAGCCCGTCTCGAGGCCGCCGCGCTGGTGGGCGGAGCGGACAAGCTGGTTCCGCTCGGCGATCCGCAGGCGACGGGTCGCGAACTGAAGCGACGTGCCGGTCCGGCCGATCAACTCGCCGCGCTCGTCGGAGGCGAGGCATGCCGCGACGAACTCCAGGTCTCGGCGATCTGGGCCGCGCGTCTGCCCGTGGCGATGCCGATGTATCCGCGCGGAGCGACGCAGTCGGCCGCAGGATCGAATGCCAAAGGATGCGACGTGCGGGTCGTGTCTTTCACAACCCCCGTGCCGCTCGCCGAGGTGATGGCGTTCTATGCCGTCAGGGCCAGGTCGCTCGGCACCGGGCCGCTTTTTCTGCGCGCGGGAGAAGACCTGCAGCTTCGTGGGAGCGGAGACGGACTTGTCTATGACGTGCGGGCCCGCAGCGAGGGGGACCACACCTTCGTCCGCCTGACGACGCTCGCGCGCTAGTCTCCGATCGGGCGGCGAGCCTTGCGGCGTTCTTCCCTGAAGCCCGCTCCCAAGCTGGCGCGCGGCTGGTCCATCTCGGTGCTGGCAACGGGGTAGGCGCAGTAGTCGGCGGCATAGAAGGCGGAAGGGCGATGGTTGCCCGACAGGCCGAGCCCGCCGAACGGCGCCTTGCTGCTCGCCCCGCTGGTCGGCCGGTTCCAGTTGACGATCCCGGCGCGGATGTTCGCCCAGAACCTGTTGTAGTCCTGCGGGCTGCCACCCACGAGCGAGGCCGACAGGCCGAAACGGGTGTTGTTCGCTTCTGCGATCGCCTGGTCGAGGTCGTCCACCTTGATGACCTGGAGGAGAGGTCCGAACAGTTCGACGTCGGGCCGGTCTTTCATCGCGGTCACGTCGATGATACCGGGGCCGAGGAATGGGAGTTTCTCGTCCTGGCGCAGCATGTGCTTGATCGCCTTCCCGCCGTTCGACAGCAGGTAGATGAAGCTTTCCGACAGTTGGTCCGCCGCCCGGTTGTCGATGACCGGGCCCATGAACGGTGCGGGATCGGCAAACGGTTCTCCGACGATGATCCGATCGGCGAGGTTCTTCACCTCCGAGACCAGCGCGTCGTACATGCTGGCCTTGACGATCAGTCGGCGGGCCGCGGTGCAACGCTGGCCGGCGGTGGTAAAGGCGCTCTGGACGACGAGGATCGCGGCGTCGGCGACCTTGGGGGTGTCCACCACGACGATCGGGTTGTTGCCGCCCATCTCGAGCGCAACGATCTTACCGGGATTGGTCGCAAGCCTTTTGTTGATCGCGATGCCTGCCTGCGCGCTGCCGGTGAACAGCACGCCGTCGATGTCGCGGTGCGCCACAAGGGCCTGACCCTCTGCCACGGCTCCCTGCAGGCACTGCACCACGGCGGCGGAAATCCCCGCGCGATGAAAGCAGCCGGTGAGGAACTCGCCGACGGCCGGGGTCTTCTCGCTCGGCTTGAAGACGACGGTGTTGCCGGCGATCAGCGCGGGGACGATGTGTCCGTTGGGCAGGTGAGCCGGGAAATTGTAGGGCCCGAGGACCGCGAGAACCCCGTGCGGCTTGTGGCGCACCGCGGCGGTTCCCTGGAGCGCGCTGTCGAGCCTCTTCTGCCCGGTCCGCTCTGCATAGGCCGTCACCGAAATATCGACCTTGGCGATGACGGATTCGACTTCGGTGCGCGCTTCCCAAAGCGGCTTTCCGGTCTCGCGCGCGATCAGCTCGGCAAGCTTGTCGTGCTCCTTGCGTACCTCGTTGGCGAAGCGGCGGACCAGTTCGACGCGCGTGGCGAGCGGTTTCGCCGCCCATTCGGGCCAGGCCCGGCGCGCGCGATCGACCGCTGCATCGACGTCGCCAGCCCTGCCGCGCCATAGCTCCCTGCCGGTCGCGGGCTCGTATGAGATCAGTTCGCCGGGCGACACGGAAGGCTTTCGGTTGGAATGGGAGGGACTGGGCGATCGGTTGGCAAGTTATCCGCAGTTTAGCGTATGGATTACCGCTGTCCAATTTCCCGAGATGGTGAAGATTGCGTTTCGCGCAAAAATCGTTCTTATCCGTATGGATTGCAGGAAATATGGAGTTGTCTTTGTGGGGCAAATTGGTGCATCAGTGGCGCCATCCAAGATCGGAGACCACTTTCATGCAAGGTGAGTCGACCGGCTAAAATGGGTTGCGCACACAAATTCCGGCGGAAGCCGGTCAGTTATCTGCGTTCGACGGATCGTCGTCGCACAACATGGGGTACATTCGTCATGAATATCAAATTCTCCCGCCTTGCGGCGCTCGGCCTTACCGCTTCGGCTAGCGTTATGGCATTCGTCACAGTGACTGCGCCCGTGTCGGTTGCCGCCGAAGAGTGCTTGCTCGATACGACGGATGACGGCATCGTGTCGCAAGCCCCCTTTTACCCGGTTCCTGACACCGATGGCGGCGCGATCAGCGCGCTCGGATCGCTTGCTTGCGGAACGGGCGCTAATGCGACGGGCCCCTCGGCTACTGCCGTTGGAACCAACACGACAGCGACCGGCATCGAGAGCGTCGCGGTCGGTTCGGAAGCTTTTGCGAATGCGGCCGGCGCTATTGCAATCGGCGCGGAAGCGGACGCTTTGAACGAATCCGCAATCGCACTTGGCAACGAAACTACGGCGAGCGGATTCCATTCGGTGGCTATCGGTGAACTCGCCACCGCCGTTGGCCAATCGAGCATTGCCTTGGGCGACACCACCAATGCCGGCGGCCCTTTTGCCATCGCTATCGGTAATGAGGCAAGCGCGACAGATTTCGGCTCGCTCGCCAATGGTTCGTTCGCTGTTTCGCAAGGCGTCGTTTCCTCAGCGACTGGTTGGGGCTCCTTTGCCGACGGGTTCGGTTCCAGCGCTTACGGTTTTGCTTCGGCTGCCATCGGTGAGAACTCGGTCGCGGTCGGTATGTTCTCGTCGGCCACCGCCCAGAGCGCCATAGCTGTCGGTCTGTCGGCGCAAGCCACGGCCGAGCGCAGCGTCGCTGTGGGCGACAGTGCTGTCGCCAACAATACCTTCGCCACCGCGACCGGCTATATTTCGGAAGCCAGCGGCCGCGGAGCGAGCGCGTATGGCGCCAATGCCGTTGCCAGCGCCGACCAGGCCTCGGCCTTCGGCAACGGCGCCCACGCCACGGCGCAGGGTTCGGTAGCGGTCGGGCGTTTGGCTTTCGCAACGGCCGAAGGGGCGGTCGCCGTCGGTGACGCCGCAACGGCCACCGGGACTCAGGCGGTCGCGGTGGGTGAAGCCGCAGAGGCGAGCGGCGTATTCTCGACCGCCACCGGCTACATCGCTGCCGCCACCGGCCGCGGCGCATCGGCCTATGGTGCTGCCGCCCAGGCGACCGGTTTCCAGTCGACCGCGGTGGGCAACAACGCTCGTGCCACGGCCGACCAGGCGACTGCCACCGGCACTCTGGCCGAAGCCAGCGGCATTAACTCGACGGCGAATGGGTACATCGCGGCAGCGACCGCCCAAGGCTCATCGGCCTATGGTGCTGCCGCGCAGGCGCTCGGCTTCCAGTCGACCGCGCTCGGCAACAATGCTCGCGCCACTGGTGCGCAGGCCACCTCGACCGGTACGCTGGCCGAGGCGACCGGCGCCAACTCGACCGCAAACGGCTATATCGCCGCTGCGACTGCGCAGGGCTCGTCGGCCTTCGGTGCCGCCGCGCAGGCGCTCGGCTTCCAGTCGACCGCCGTCGGCAACAACGCGCGCGCCACGGCCGAGCAGTCGACTGCGACCGGCACTCTGGCGACCGCGACTGGCGTGTTCTCGACCGCCAATGGCTATATCGCGAATGCGGAAGGTCGTGGTTCGTCGGCTTACGGTGCGAACGCTAATGCCATCGGTGACCAATCCGTCGCGGTGGGTAACGCATCGCGTGCGGGGGCCCAGTCGGTTGCCGTCGGACGCATCGCTTCGGCGAATGCCCTGACCGCCGTGGCGATCGGTAACGACGCCCAGGCGAACCAGGAAGACGCCGTCGCGATCGGTGACCTGACCCGTGCCGGCTTCCACTCGACCGCCATTGGCGGCGAGGTGACCGCGCTCGGGACGGGTGCCACCGCGATCGGTTGGCAGACGACCGCCTCGGGCAACCAGTCGGTGGCCGTCGGTCGTCAGGCGACTGCCTCGGCGCTCCAGTCGACCGCCGTCGGCCAGTCGGCCACCGCGGCGTTCGCCGGATCGACCGCGGTCGGCTTCGGTGCCACGACCACGCGCACCAACCAGGTCGTCCTGGGTGGCGCGGGTTCGTCGGTGACGGTTGGCTCGCTCGCTTCGAGCACCGCTGCGCAGACCGGGACCGATCGGTTCATTACGACGGTCGACGCATCGGGCACGCTGGGCCAGGGCGTAAACGTAAACACCCTCGCCACCGTCTCGCAGCTCAATGCCGCGAACGCCGCAACTGCGACCAACACGGCCAACATCGCGACACTGCAGCAGCTGACCGCCGGTCAGCAGGCGCAGATCACCTCGCTCTTCGGCGGCCTCGACAAGGCTTACGAAGGCGTGGCGATGGGTCTGGCGATGGAGTCGCCGTCGCTTCCCGCCGGGACCAACTTCGGTCTCTCGGGCGGCATCGGCTACTTCGAGAAGAACGCTGCCGGTACGCTCGCCTTCGCGGCGCGCGTCGGCGAGAACGCGTCCATCTCGGCCGGTCTCGGCGTCGGCTTCGACAGCGGCGAAGTCGGTGCACGCGGTGGCTTCCAGGTTGCCTGGTAAGTCGCTACATACCGCTGCATGACACTGAATTCATGCAGCTTCGGAATGCCGGGGCGCTTCGCCCCGGCATTTCTTTTTGCCCTCGCCGCATTCGTCGTGCCAAGTGCCGCTCAGGCACAGCAGCAGCAGCGGCAGGGAACCATCGTCGCGCCGCCGGCGGCCCGCCCGGTTCCCGACCAGCTTGAGCTGACCAAGATGATCTGGTCGACGCTTCTCGCGGTCGATCACGCCAACAAGTCCGGCAATTACTCGGTCCTGCGCGACATGTCGGCGCAGGGATTCCAGATCAACAACGATCCCGCGCGGCTCGCGCAGGTCTTCGCGGGGCTGCGCACGAGCGGCATCGATCTGTCGAATTCGCTGGTTCTCGCCCCGACCTTCTTCGAGGCACCGCGCCAGATTCAGGCGGACGTGTTCGAGGTGAAGGGCGTCTTCCAGCTTCGCCCCTCGGCGATTCAGTTCGACATTTTCTACCAGTGGGAACAGGGCCGCTGGAAGCTGTTCGGCATCGACATCCAGCCCATCTCGATGGCGCAGGCGCTTCCAGGTTCGAACATCCAGCCGGTCCCCCAGCAGCCGGCACCCGCTCCGCGGCGTCGTTAGTCTTCAGGAACGTGTGACGCCGCCATTGGCGGCGCGCCAAGCAGCTCGCCGAAGGCGCGGATACGTTCGACCGCTTCCCACAGCGGTGTCCACTGGTCCTGCTTGGCGATCGTCGACCATAGGGGTTCAACTTCATCGATGACGAGGCTGGGTGGTTCTTCTCCATCCGGCCAGGGTCGTGACCCGGCGACCGGATTGTAGCCCGCGAATGCCTCGGCGAGTTCGCCCTGCGCATGGGCACCGAACCGATGGCGATGGAAGAAAAGGTCCGGCACTTCGCCGCTATCGGCCATCGCCGCCTCGCATGCGGCAACCAGCGCGGCGTCGCGTTCCTCGCCGCGCGACGCGACCCCCAGTCGCCACAACCATCGCCGCCGCACGTTCTCCATGTAAAGCGGGCCGAACCGCTCCAGCGCGGCCAGGAGAGGCGCTGAGTCGACCAGCGTCCGCAGTGCCACGGCCAGCTGTCCGCAATTCCAGTAAAGCGCCTCGGGCTGACGTCCGAAGGCGTAGAGCCCTGCATGGTCGAAATAGGCCGCAGTGAATCCCGGGTTCCACGCCGGCAGGAAACGCCAGGGTCCGTAGTCGAAGCTCTCACCCGTCACGTTCATGTTGTCGGTGTTCAGGACGCCGTGAACGAAACCCGCGACCATCCAGCTCGCGGCAAGGTCCGCCAGCCGTTCGACCACCTGGTGCATCAGGATGACGGCGGGTTCTTCGCGTCCCGGAACGCCGACCGGCGGCAGCTGTCCCGGAAACTGGGCGAGGCAATATTCGACGAGTGCCGCCATGTGATCGGCCTCCTCGAGTGCGGCGAGCCGCTGGAAGCTGCCGATACGGATATGCCCGTGCGACAGGCGGACCAGCACCGCCGACCGGGTGGGCGAGGGTTCGTCTCCGCGCCAGAGTTCCTCGCCGGTCTCGACGATCGAAAAGGTCTTGCTGGTGTTCACCCCCAAAGCCTTGAGCATCTCGGTTGCGAGAAGCTCGCGCACGGCGCCCTTGAGCGTCAGCCGGCCATCGGCGGTCCGGCTCCAGGGTGTCGTCCCCGAACCCTTTGTACCCAGTTCCAGCAGCCGTCCGTCGCCCGCCCGCATCTGCGCGAAGGTAAACCCGCGTCCGTCGCCCAGCTCGGGATTGTAGATGCGGAACTGGTGCCCGTGATAGCGCAGGGCCAGCGGGCCGGGCAGCGTTCCGGGTAATGGCTCGAACCGGGCGAAGTGCCGGACCCAGTCTTCATCTGAGAGGCCAGACAGCCCTACCGTCGCCGCTGCGCGGTCGTTGCGCCAGCGCAGGATGGTTTCGGGAAACGCCGCAGGCTCGACAGGGTCGGCGATCCATTCGGCAAGGTCGAGCAGGGGGCGCTCGGGCCGGTACGCGGCAGGTTGCTCTCCGGCGCTCATCCGGCGATAGTGAAGGGGTATGTGCGGCCGTGCAAGCCGCCTGGCGAACAAGGGGCCGCGCGACTTCGATGATCACGGTGCCAGCGGCATGAGCGCGACGCGGCCTGCGGCGGTGCGCTTTCTCCACCTCCATTCCACGTTCGCCGCCGGCGGCAAGGAACGCCGCGCGGTTCGGCTGATGAACGCATTCGGGCCGCATGTGCACCACGCGATCGTTTCGGGCGTTCCGGGAGCCACTTCCGCCGCGGCCGAGATCGACCGGGCGCTGACGGTGTCCTGGCCCCGTGACTTTCCCTCGCTGCAGGGGCGTCCCACTCCGGGCAGACTGAAACGGATCGCCGAAGCGATGCGGGGATACGACCTCGTCCTGACCTACAACTGGGGTGCGATGGACGCGGTCATGGCACACACGCTGTTCGGCGAGATGCTGTCGCTTCCACCATTGATCCACCACGAGGACGGCTTCAACGAGGATGAGCGCGATGGGCTCAAGGCGTCGCGGAACTGGTATCGCCGCATCGCGCTTGGCCGGGCGCGCAGCCTGGTCGTCCCGTCCGAAAAGCTGGAGGAGATAGCGCTGACCACCTGGGCCCAGCCGATCGGACGGGTCCAGCGGATTCCGAACGGGATCGACGTCGCTGCCTTCGCCGCCGAACCGAAGCCCGATGCGCTTCCAGGGCTGATCAAGCGCCCGGGGGAATTCTGGATCGGCACCGTGGCGGGGTTGCGTCCAGTTAAGAACCTCGGCGCGCTGGTCAGAGCGTGCGCGCCGTTGCAGGATGATTGCCACCTTGTGATTGTCGGTGAAGGCCCGGAGCGACAGGCGATCCTGGCGGAGGCCGAGCGCCTCGGGATCGAGCACCGGGTGCACCTTCCCGGTTTCGCGCCCGCGCCCGAAACCTACATCGGGCTGTTCGACGTCTTCTCGCTGTCCTCGCATTCCGAACAGTTTCCCATCTCGCTGGTCGAGGCGATGGCCGCCGGACGGCCGGTTGCCGCGTTCGACGTTGGCGACGTTGCCGAGATGGTCGCCAGCGAGAACCGCCGGCTGATCGTGCCCGCTGGAGACGAGCTGGCCCTTTCCGATGCCCTTGCGGCCCTCTTTCACGACACCAGGGCGCGCGGCGAGCTGCGCAAGGCCAACCGGGCGAAGGCGCGCGCGGAATTCGACGAGACGCGAATGATCGATGCCTATCGCCGGCTCTATGCCAGCGCGATGGGCCGAGCGTCGCTGCCGTGAGGCTGGAAGCGCTTCAGTCGGCGTTCACCCTGCGGGGGACATCCGGTTTTGCACGTTGAATTGAACCGCCCATCGGCTAAAGACCCGGCGCACCTGACCTTTACCGTACAACACGAGACGCAAGCACCCCGTGGCCCTTCGACCCGATAGCGACCTGACCCCCGAGGAAAAGCGCGCACGTGCGCTGGCTGCGCAGGAAGACGTCCTCCTGCGCGAAGTCGACGATGCCGTGCGCCAGGACCAGTATGCCGAGGCTGCGCAACGATACGGCAAGCCGATCGTCGCGGCGGTCGTGCTGCTCCTCGCCGCGTTCGGGGGATACCTTTGGTGGGACGGTCGCCAGGATGCCGCGCGGGAAGCCGACAGCGAGAAGCTGATCGCCGCGCTCGACCAGGTCGAACGAGGCAACCTGCCGAGCGGCGATGCGGCGCTCGCGCCGGTCATCGCCGAGGGCGGTGCCGGTGCGCGGGCGGCTGCGCAGTTGCTCAAGGCAGGAATCGCGATGGAGCAGGCCAAGCCCGCCGAGGCGGCTGCGCTGTACGACAGGATCGCGGCCGACGACGGCGCACCGGAAGCCATGCGCAACATCGCCACGATCCGCGCAGTCGCCGCGCGCTACGACACGATGAAGCCCGCCGACGTCGTCGCGAAGCTGAAGCCGCTCGCGACCCCCGGCAACGCCTGGTTCGGACCGGCGGGAGAACTCGTCGCGATGGCCTATCTCGACCAGGGCAACCAGGCCGAGGCGGGCGCGCTGTTTGCCGCGATCGCGCGTGACAAGGACACCTCCGACACGCTCAAGGCGCGTTCGCGCCAGATGGCGGGGCTTCTCGGCGTCGACGCCATCGACGACGTCGACACCGTCATTGCCGAGACCAATCCAGTCACCCAGCCGGGCGGCGAATGAATTTTTCGAGGACCATAGCGCCGATGACCACCGCAAAGGCATTCCGTTCTTCCGCTCGGGCCGGCCTGGTGCTCGCGCTTGCGCTCGGCCTGTCCGCCTGCGCCGGCGGCGGCCTGTTCGGCGGCAAGGACAAAAAGGTCACCCCGACCGTCGGTAACCGTCTGCCGGTCCTGTCGCGGATCGAGACGGCGAAGATCGATCCCGCGCTCGCGGGCGTTTCGGTGGTCCTGCCTCCGGCCCAGACCAACGCGGAATGGGCCCAGCCGGGCGGGGCAGCCGGAAAGAGCTACGGCCATCTCGCGTTGCCCGACAACCTCGGCAAGGCATGGAGCGTGTCGGTCGCGGGTTCGAGCGACCGCCGACGGCTCGCTGCGGCTCCGGTAATCGGCGAAGGCAAGATGTTCGTCGCCGACACCAACGGCGTGATCCATGCGTTCGACGCGCAGAGCGGCGGCAAGCTGTGGAGCCAAGTGGCGGAAGTCGAAGGCAACCTGCGTGCAGCCAACTTCGGCGGCGGCGTAAGCTACGATGGCGGCCGGGTCTTCGCGACCAACGGCGTCGGCGAAGTGCTGGCCCTCGATGCCCAGACCGGCGCGCAGCAGTGGAAGGTCAAGCCGGCCGGGCCGCTGCGCGGTGCGCCGACGGTCGCCTTCGGTTCGGTCTACGTGATGACGCAGGACAACCAGCTGTTCGCGCTGTCTGCGACGGACGGCAAGCAGCTGTGGAACGAGTCGGGGTCGACCACCCAGACCGGCCTGTTCGGCGTCGCCTCGCCCGCCGCGGGGCAGGGCACGGTGATCTCGGGCTACGCGAGCGGCGAGCTCATCGCCTACCGCTACGAGAACGGCCGTGTGCTGTGGGCCGACGCGCTCGCGCGTACTTCGATCTCGACCGAGGTCGGCGCGCTGTCCGACATCGACGCCGATCCGATCATCGACGCGGGACGCGTCTATGCCCTCGGCCAGGGCGGCCGCATGGCGGCCTACGAACTGGTCACCGGCCAGCGCATCTGGGAGCTCAACCTCGCGGGCGTATCGACCCCGGCGATCGCGGGCGAATGGATCTTCACGCTGACCGACGATGCGCGTCTCCTCGCGATCGCTCGCGGCAGCGGCCGGGTGCGTTGGATCACCGACCTTGGGCGGTGGAAGAACGTTGAGAAGAAGAAGGATCCGATCTTCTGGACCGGTCCGGTCCTCGCAGGGAACACTCTGTGGGTGGCGAACTCGGAGGGCCAGATCTATCGCGTGAGCGTCGGCGAGGGGTCGGCAAGCCTGTTCCAGACGCTGAAGGAACCGATCGCGCAGGCCCCGATCGTGGCCAACAACACGCTCTATGTCCTCGACGAGGGCGGGACGATCCACGCTTTCCGCTAGCCCGCGCGCTTACCGGCAAATTAACCCTTAGGCGCTAGCGCGGGCGCGTGACGAACGCGCGCTCGCCCGACCTGCCGTCCGCTCCGCCGCCTGCCCGGCCGGCGAGCGATGTCTCGCCGTGGGTCGGGCTGGCCGGCCTCGCAGGACTGTTCGCGTGGATCGCGATCTGCCGCAACTGGCCGGCGATTGCCGACGCGTTCGGAATTCCCGGCCCCCGCGCGCGCCTCGACGGCCCCTATGCCGCGGTCACCGCGATGCTCTTCTCGACGCTGCCGATGGTCTCGGTGTCGCTGCTGGTCGACAAGGTACACCTGCGTCCATCGACCGGGATCGACTGGACGTTAGCGAGGTCGCTTGCCGAGACGCGGCGGGTATCGCTGGTCAAGCTGGCGGGGCTCTGGGCGACCTGGGCGATTCTTGCCGGGATATATGCCTTGGGCCGGTGGTACTGGGACGGCCAGTACCTCTTCGCGATGGGGGTGCTGAAGGCAGCAGCAATACCGCTGTTCGTCCTGTCCGTACCGTATGTCCTGTGGCTCGATCGCTACATGGTGAACCCGCGCGACCATGCGTGGCACTTCGGCGCGATGCTGCTGGGCCGCGAGGCGCACGACTTCGAGGAAG
Organism: Tsuneonella dongtanensis; assembly: GCF_001698205.1. Lineage (NCBI taxonomy): Bacteria > Pseudomonadati > Pseudomonadota > Alphaproteobacteria > Sphingomonadales > Erythrobacteraceae > Tsuneonella > Tsuneonella dongtanensis. The sequence continues at coordinate 2,790,155 of NZ_CP016591.1, read as the reverse complement.
TGAAACGCCACTGGCGCGCGTGGATCATCAAGGGCTTCTTCGGCGCGTTCATGATCTCGATCCTGCCGCCGGGCTTCGAGGCTGCGGTAAACGCCGACTTCTCGGGCATCCTGGGCGACCCGGCGATGCTCGGCATGGTCCTGATTGGCATGCTGTTCCTGGTGGACGTGCAGATCGGCACGGTCGGCTACCTCGTCACCTTCCGCCCGCTCGACGCGCATATCCGCAGCGGCAACCCCTACCTTGCCGGGTGGATCGCCGCGTTGATGTGCTACCCGCCCTTCGTCTTCGCCTTCATGGGTTCGGGTCTGCTCGGCTACGAGTTCGGCACTCCGGGACAGGGCGATGCGAACTGGACGTTCTGGCTGCAGGGGCAGCCCCTGCTGCTGTGGCTATGGGCGGGGGTTCTCGTCTTCCTCACCGGGGTCTACGCCTGGGCAACGTTCGCCTTCGGCCTGCGCTTCTCCAACCTGACCTATCGCGGGGTGCTGACGAACGGGCCCTACCGGTTCACCCGCCACCCGGCCTACCTCAGCAAGAATGCGTTCTGGTGGCTGTCGACGCTGCCCTTCATGGTGACCAACGCCTCCGCGACCGACGCGGTGCGCAACGTCATCTGCCTGCTGGCGGTCAACGCGATCTATTACTGGCGCGCCCGGACCGAGGAGGAGCATCTCTGGCACGAAGACGCGAAGTATCGCGCCTACCACGCATGGATGAGCGATCACGGCCTGATCACCGCTCCGCTCGTGCGGATAAAGCGGCGGCTTGGGGTGCGGGTACGCGGGTTCGACAGCGTGCCGCAGCCTGCGGAGTGAGCTAGAAACTCAGTTCGTAGACCCGGCTGACGTCGCCGTTCCACTCGCCGTAGTAGAGGTCGAGCAGGCGCTGGGCGGGCACCTTGCCGCTGGCGACGATTTCGTCGAGCGTTTCGAGGAATCCGCTCTCGTTGTCGCCGCTGCTGTTGAGCTGGCCGCGCGCCGTCAAGCCCGAGCGGGCGATCTTCAGGACCTCGGGCGCGATGTCGCGCAGGGTGCGCCCGCCCGGGACCGGTGCATCGAGCGCCAGCTTCGGCACGCTGGTGCGCAGCGCTTCGCGCTCGTCCATCGACCAGCCTTTGACGAGGTCCCACGCGGCATCGAGCGCACCCTGGTCATAGAGCAGGCCGACCCACAACGCGGGGAGGGCACAGATACGGTTCCACGGCCCCCCGTCGGCACCCCGCATCTCGAGGAAGGATTTGAGCCGGACTTCGGGAAAGGCGGTCGAGAGGTGGTCCCACCAGTCGCTCATCGTCGGTTTCTCGCCGGGCAGGACCGAGAGGTTGCCGTCAAGGAAATCGCGGAAGCTGAGGCCGGCGGCGTCGATGTATTTCCCATCGCGGAAGACGAAGTACATCGGCACGTCGAGCATGTAGTCCGCGTAGCGTTCGTACCCAAAGCCGTCCTCGAACACGAAGGGGATCATGCCGGTCCGCTGCGGGTCGGTGTCCGACCAGATATGGCTGCGGTAGCTGAGGTAGCCGTTGGGCTTGCCTTCGGTGAACGGCGAGTTGGCGAACAGCGCGGTCGCGAGCGGCTGGAGGGCAAGGCTGACGCGGAATTTCTGCACCATGTCCGCCTCGCTCGCATAGTCGAGGTTGGTCTGGATCGTGCAGGTCCGCAGCATCATGTCGAGGCCGAGCGAGCCCACGCGCGGCATGTGCCGCATCATGATCTCGTAGCGCCCCTTGGGCATGATCGGCAGCTCTTCGCGGGTCTTGTCGGGCCACATCCCGAGGCCGAGGAAGCCTACGCCGCATTTCTCTCCGATCGCCTTAACCTGCGTCAGGTGCCGGCCGGTCTCGGCGCACGTCTGGTGCAGGTTGACCACCGGCGCGCCCGAGAGTTCAAGCTGCCCTGCGGGCTCGAGGCTGACGGTGCCGTCGTCACCGCGCATCGCGATGACTTTCCCGTTTTCCTCGACCGGCTCCCACCCGAACTGGGTGAGCGCCATGAGGAGGTCGCGGATGCCGCAGGCCTCGTCGTAGGAAGGGGCGTGATGGTCGGGCAGCTTGTAGACGAGCTTTTCGTGCTCGGTGCCGATGCGCCAGTCCAGTTTCGGCTTTTCGCCCGCCTGCATGGGCGCCACGAGCTGGTCGCGGCTTTCGATGATGGGATCGTCCGCCTCGGAGGCCTGCCGCGTGCTCATAGCGGCCCGCACTAGAAAACGTAAAACCTCGGCGCCAGCGATTTAATCTTTCCAGTCGCCGACGGTCCCCATCCACAATGCAATCGCCGCCATCGCCGCGGTTTCGGCGCGCAGGATTCGCGGGCCCAGCGAAATCGGGATCGCCTGTGGAACCGCCCGTATCGCCGCGTTCTCGGCATCGTCGAATCCGCCTTCGGGACCGATCAGGATCGCCGCAGGACCCGGATGGGCTTCCATTGTAACCCGCGCCGGGGACCCTCCGCGTTCGTCGCAGAAGAACAGTGCACGGTCCTGCGGCCAATCGGCGAGGAGGCGCTCCAGCCGCACCATCGGGGCGATTTCGGGCAACGCGGTGCGTTCGCACTGCTCGGCGGCGCCGACCATGCGCGCATGGAGACGGGAATCGTTGACCTGGCGCACCACTGTGCGGTGCATCTCGACCGGCTGGAATTTGCGCACGCCGAGTTCGCAGGCCTTTTCGGCGACGAGCGCGAAGTTGTCGCGCTGTATCGGGCTGAGGCAGAGCCAGAGGTCGGGCACATCCTCGCGCGCGGCGATGCGTTCGCCCACACGCGCAGCCCACTTGCCCTTGCCAGCCTCGCGCAGTTCGGCGGAATATTCTCCCGTCCGGTCGTCGAATGCGCGAAAGACGTCGCCTTCACCCTTGCGCATGACTGCCAGCAGATAGCGCGCATGCGCCGGATCGAGCGGGAAATCCCCACCCGCAGACAGGTCGCGATCCACGAACAGGCGCGGGGCGCTCTTGGGCGGCCAGGCGGGGGTGGCGGGCATTATCGGGCGCTGTCCTACATGACGGGATTGTGCCAAGAATGAGCCATGCCGAGCCCTTTTCCAAGACCGCGGCCATCGTTTCTCACGCCCGAGCGGGCGCCGGATGTTTTTCTCCAGGACTGTGTGACAGGTGTGACAGGTTCATCGCGCGGGTACCCAGCATGAACGGCGAGACGATCGTTCCCGACTCTGAGCATCGCGGGCTGGTGGCGCGCCTGCCGCAGCTTCCGCGAGACCTTGCGATGCTCGCGCGGTTCGACCGGCCGATCGGCTGGTGGTTGCTGTTCTGGCCGTGCGTGTGGGGCGTCTGGCTCGCGGGGGCGGGCTGGCAATTCGCGCTGCTCGGCTGGCTGCTGCTCGGCTCGATCGCGATGCGCGGGGCGGGGTGCGTATACAACGACATCGTCGATGCCGATCTCGACCGGCAGGTGGCGCGAACGGCAGTTCGGCCAGTGGCGAGCGGGCGGGTGTCGGCGAAGCTGGCGTGGGGCTGGCTGCTGGCGCTGTGCTTCGTCGGGCTGGTCGTGCTCCTGCAACTGCGCTGGCAAGCGCAGCTTGTCGCGCTGGCGAGCCTGGTGCTGGTCGCGGCCTATCCCTTCATGAAGCGGATCACATGGTGGCCGCAGGCATGGCTGGGGCTGGTCTTCACGTGGGGCGTTCTGGTCGGGTGGACCGCGCTGCGATCCGATCACTGGGACGTCCCGGCGGCGATGTACGCCGGTGCGTTCTTTTGGTGCATGGGCTACGACACGATCTACGCGCTCCAGGACCGCGAGGATGATGCCCTGGTCGGTATCCGTTCGAGCGCGCTGCGGCTGGGATCGCAGGTGCAGGCGGGAGTGATCGCGTTCTACTGCCTTGCGCTGACGATGTGGGGTCTTGCCTTCTGGATGCTGCGCGGGGACTGGCTCGCGTTGCTCGCGCTTGGGCCCGCCGCCATCCACCTCCTGTGGCAGGGGCTGACGCTCGAACCGGCCGATCCCGACAATCCGCTCGACAGGTTTCGCTCGAATCGCTGGACGGGCGCGCTGGTCGCGGCCGCCTGCTTCGTCGTCGGGAACGCCTGATGTGCAACCTCTACCGCATGACGAAGAACGCCGACGAGGTCGCCAAGTGGTTCGCAGCGATCAACGATGCCGCCGGCGCCAATTTCGGCGAGGAGATGTATCCCGGCTACCCCGGTCTCGTCGTCGCCGAGGGCAAGGTTCGGCAGATGAGCTGGGGTTTCCCGGTCGTGCTGAAGGGCAAGCAGGGCCAGCCGCTCAAGCCCAAGCCGGTCACCAACGCGCGCGACGACAAGCTGACGACCGCGTTCTGGCGCGACAGCTTCGCCAAAAGGCGCTGCCTTGTCCCGGTGACCCAATGGGCCGAGGCCGAAGGCAAGGCGGGCCAGATGACGCGCACCTGGTACCGCCTTGCCGGGCACGACCTGTTCGCCGTCGCCGGGCTTTGGCGCCCGACGGCGGAGTGGGGCGATGCCTACACGATGGTCATGGCGGATGCCTGCGCGCAAATGGTCGACGTGCACGACCGGATGCCGGTGATCCTCGTCCGCGAGGACTGGGAGCAGTGGCTTCACGGCACCGCGGACGAGGCGCTAGCCCTTGCGCGGACCTGCGATCTCGAGCTTGCCGTCGAGCGGACCGACGAGCGTTGGGCGGGCGGTGGCAGGGCGGCGCAGCGGAGCCTCTTGTGATTTCTCGCGGCGGGGAAAGAGAGGCTCGCGCGGCAGGAACTCATTCATAGCAGACGATCTCCCACTCGATCCCGTCCCAGTCGTAGAAATAGAAGCTGCGCGGCCCGGGATCGTACTCGCCATGGTTGAACGGCTCGAGCCCGGCATCGGACACGATCGCTTCCGCCGCCGCCAGGTCATCGACCGCGATGCCGATGTGGTTCATCGGCACACTCTTGGAAAAATTCCCGGTGATCCGCGGGCTCGTGTGAATGGCAACATAGGCCCGGTCGTCGCCGAGATGGATCGAGCGGCCGTTGTCGAGCGACGGTCCTTCCCACCGGCGATGCCACCCGGTGAGGCGCGCGACTAGGTCGGCGGTGCGGTCGGCGTCGGTGACCGAGATGTTGACGTGTTCGAGGCGGGCAGTGGGCATTTCGCAGGTCCTTTTCGGCACGGGTCGAATCGCCCGCTTGGCTCTTGTGCAACCTCAAGCTAACTTGAGGTCAAGGAGAAAAGCCCGTGCTGCGATCGACCGACCTTCTGACAATCGGGGAGCTTGCCCGGCGGACTGGCCTCAGCGTGTCCGCCATCCGCTATTACGAGGACCGCGGACTGGTCGAACCGATCCGCACCGGCGGCAACCAGCGACGCTTCCTGCGCGGCGACATCCGGCGCCTGAGCTTCGTGCTGATTGCGCAGGGCCTGGGTCTGTCGCTGGGCGAGATCGAAAGTGAGCTCGCGCGATTGCCGCAGGGGCGCAATCCGAATGCCGCAGACTGGAAGCGCATCAGCGGCCGGGTTCGCGCGGCGATCGACGCGAAGATCGCGACGCTCCAGAAGACCCGCGAGGACCTCGACGGGTGCATCGGCTGCGGATGCCTCAGCCTGAAGAAATGTCGTCTCTACAATGCGCAGGACAAGTGGGGGGAGCGGGGCAGCGGCCCGCGGGTGCTGCGCTAGTGTTCCGGGCCCAGCGTGGGATCGAGGTCACGCGGGCGGGCGAAGTGGACCAGCGTGCCGCACGGTTTGTCGAGCAAGGCCCAGTCGTCGATGTCGAGTTCGACGAGAGCGTAGGCCGCCGTCGGAAACTTGACGACAGCCTCGTCGAACAGCGCATTCTCGTTGGCCGGGGCGATGAGTTTCAGGAGCATGTCCTGCATGCCGGGATTGTGCCCCGCCATCAGCACCGTCTCGGCGTCGCCACTACCTTGCAGAACTTCGATCAGCGTTTCGACGTCGGCGAGGTAGATACGCTGGTCCCAGCGGACCGGAGCATCGGGCATTGCTTCGGCCAGCGTTGCCTTGACCCGCTCGGCCGGGCTGGCGACGATCAGGTCGAACGGGATTCCCTGAGCCGTGATGTGCTCGCCGATGAGCCTCGATCCGCGGCGCCCGCGCTCGTTGAGCCCGCGATCGAAATCGCGCTGGCCGATATCGTCCCAGTCGGACTTGGCATGGCGCAGCAGGCCGAGGCGCTTCACGTGGCTTCCGGTCGTCCCTCTTGCGGCGCCGCGTCGGCGTCGATGCGCGGCCCGTCCACACCGCATCGCGCGTCGGAGAGACGTTGTAAAGCCTCGTCTAGCGTCAACCGCAGCACCGGTGTCCCCGGCGGAAAGGCGGACAGCAGCCGACTCGGAAACGCCGACGAGAGGACGACGAAGTGACCGGAATCGTCCTTCGACCGGATCAGCCGCCCGAACGCCTGCGCCAGCCGCGCGCGGATGATGCGGTCGTCATAGGCCGAGCCGCCGCCCGCCGCACGGCGCGCTCGGTGCAGGATGGTCGGCCGCGGCCACGGCACTTGCTCCATGACCACGCAGCGCAGGCTATGGCCGGGTACGTCGACCCCGTCCCGCAGGGCATCGGTGCCGAGCAGGCTTGCCATCGGATCATCGCGAAAGATGTCGACCAGCGTGCCCGTATCGATCGGATCGACGTGCTGCGAATAAAGCGGCAGACCCGATCGGGCGAGGCGGTCGGCGATCCGCCCGTGCACCGCGCGCAGCCGACGTATCGCGGTGAAAAGGCCGAGGACCCCGCCACCACACGCCTCGACGATCCGGCCATAGGCTCCCGCGAGCGCGGGAATGTCGCCGCGCGGGACGTCGGTGACGATCAGCACCTCGGCGCGCTTTGCATAGTCGAAGGGGCTTTCCGCTTCGATCAGCCGGGGCGCTACTTCGATATGGCTCGCACCGCTGCGCGCGATCGCGGCATCCCAGTCGGGCCCGTCTTTCAGGGTGGCGCTTGTCAGCATAACTCCGTGCGCGGGTTCGAGCACGACATGCGCGAAGGGCTTCATCGGATCGAGCCAATGCCGGTGCAGGCCGACGTCGAACTCACGCGTGTCGCTGCGCTCCACCGCGAGCCAGTCGACGAATTCCGGGTCTCCCGGCCCGCCCAGCCGATCGAGCAAGGCTTCCCAGGCAGCCAGCAGGTCGCAGCGCCAGGACAGCGAGTGACGCGCGCCCTCGATTCGCGCGCGACCCTGTCCATCGAGCCAGTCGGGCGGATCGGCCAGGATCGCCTCGAGCCGTCCCCCTAACCGAAGAAGCGGCGACCGGATCGCGGCGAGCGCGCTGGCAGCCTGCGCCGCAAGCTCGACCACCGGTCCGTCGAGCGCAGCCGCTTCGGTTTCGATGCCGTAACCCGCTTCCTGTCCGCCGCTCTCGTCGCGGGCATATGTCGTCGCACGCACCGCGCCGAGCAGGGCCTCGACCGGGCCGTGCGGTGTGCCGTCGTGCAGCCGCTGGAGCCAGCCGTCGCTGGGAAGCGCCTGGGCGGCTGTCAGCGCCGCCTCGATCGCCTTGCCGCCTGCCTCGTCGTAGCTTGCGATGTCGGCCAGCCGCGCGGCGAGACCCCTGCGGCGGCCACGCGACTGCTTTTCCGGGCCGACGATCCAGCGCCGCAGTTCGATGGCCTCGGCCCCGGTCAAGACGGCCGCGAAGGTGCTGTCCGCCGCTTCGAAGACGTGATGCCCCTCGTCGAAAACGATCCGCGTGGGACGCTGGGCATGGTCCCGGCCGCGCGCGGCGTTCACCATCACGAGCGCGTGGTTGGCGATCACGAGGTCGGCCTGAGCCGAGGCGCGCGCGGCGTGCTCGATGAAGCACTTCCGGTAATGCGGGCAGCCCGCATAGACGCATTCGCCGCGCTGGTCGGTGAGGGCGGCTATCCCGCGCTTGCGGAACAGCGTGCCGAGCCAACCGGGCAGGTCGCCGCCGATCATGTCGCCGTCCTGGCTGAACGCAGCCCATCGGGCGACCAGATGCGCGAGGATCGCCGCGCGGCCGCCGAATCCGCCCTGGAGCGCGTCTTCGAGATTGAGCAGGCAGAGGTAGTTCTCACGCCCCTTGCGCACGACGACGGGTCGCGATCCGTCGGTGCGGGCAGCGGGCCATGCCCGCGCGCTTTCGCGGCGAAGCTGGCGCTGGAGGTTCTTGGTGAAGGTGGAGACCCACACCGTACCGCCCGAACGCTCCGCCCACACGCTCGCCGGCGCCAGATAGCCGAGGGTCTTGCCGATCCCGGTCCCCGCTTGCGCGAGCAGGACATGCGGGACTCCCCGGGTGGCACGCGGCGCGAATACGCTGCCGGCTTCGCGCGCGTAGAGGCGCTGCCCTTCGCGGCGCTCGGCCGCTTCACCGGTCAGGCGCGCCAGGCGGGCTTCGACTTCCGCCTCTTCGATCAGGGCCAGGGACGGCTGTGGCCGCTCGGGCGCTTCCTCCCATTCCGGCAAGCGCGCGAAGAGCCAGCGCTCGGCTTTTTCGGGTTTGCGGACGTACGGCAGTAGAACTTGCGCCCATGGCCAGCGCAGCCGCATCAGGGACTGCAGGGTGGACCACGCGCCCTCTCGTTCGGGCCAGTCGTCCGCCTCGCACGTCGCAATGAGGTGGCCTGCGGCAGTTTGCAGGAATGCGGGTATCGCATCGTCGCTCGCCGGTTCCTCGATCCCCAGCGCATGGGCGAGGCCCTTGGGCGTAGGCACGGCGAAACGCGCAGGATGGACGAAGGCAAACAGCTCGAGCAGGTCCAGCCCCGAGAGATCGGGATATCCGAGCCGGTTGGCTACCAGCGGCGCGTTGAGCAGCAACAGGGGCGTATCTGCTGCAGCGGTCACCGCCTCGCCCTTGCTGACCCCGCGGGTTGCCCCATTGCCGTCGCGAAGCCAGGTCCCCGCGTGGCTTGCGTGGAGAGCCGGGAGACGTAGTGCGGCGGTCATCGCCGCGTGGTGGCGCGCGGAGAACGAAAAGTAAACAGAAGGAACGTCAGGCGGCGGCGCGCATCTCCGGCAACGCGTCCCGCATGGCCTTTACGCGCTCCTCGTCGCGCTCGGCACTGACGATCGCGTGTTCAAGACGGCGGCTGATCGTGCCGAGATCGGCCTGCCCGAAATGCGCGGCCGTGCCTGCGATCTTGTGGAGCTCGGCGGCGATGGATTGCCAGTCCGCAGGGCCGGTGCCGTTCACGCAGCGCTCGATCTGCGCCAGCACGCCGTCGCGCTGGCTGCCGTATCGCTCGGCCAGATCCTCGAGGGTCGCGCACGCATTCGACGGTTGTGCCGCTGCATCACTCGACCAGACCTTGCTCAGGGCCGCCACCAGATTTGCAACCTCGACCGGCTTGCCCACGTGATCCTGCATCCCCGCCGCGAGGCACAGGGCGATGTCGTCGGGGTAACAATTCGCACTGAGCGCGATGATCGGCAGTTCCTGTGCCGTCACGCCTGCCGTGCGCAATCGCCGGGTGGCTTCGAGTCCGTCAAGCCGGGGCATCTGCACGTCCATCAGGACCGCATCGAAGGGCGTGCCGGCCGCACGCGCATCGAGCACTGCCATGGTCGCCTCGAGTCCGTCGGCAGCAAGGGTCGTCTCGAGCCCGACGCTCCGCGCGATAGCGACGATCAACTGCTGGTTGATGTCGTGATCCTCGGCGATGAGCACGCGCTGTCCGGCGAAGCGTGTCCAAACGGGTTTAGACGCCGCGGGACGCTCGGTGACGCGCGACGCGACACGGACGAGCGGGAGGTCTATCGTGAACGTGGACCCTTGGCCGAGCTCGCTTTCCACGCTCAGCGCGCCGCCCATCCGCTGAGCGAGTTGACGCGATATCGACAGGCCGAGGCCGGAGCCCCCGTGAACCCGTGCGGTCGTGCCGTCCGCCTGGCTGAAGGCATCGAAAACGACATCGAGTTTATCCGCCCCGATGCCCTGGCCGGTATCCCGCACGGCGACACGCAGCCGCTCGCCATGCCCGCTTTGAGCGACTTCGGCCGCAATCGTGATCGCGCCGCGATCGGTGAATTTGACTGCGTTGCCGAGCAGATTGAGCAGGATCTGGCGCAGACGCAGGGGATCGCTCTCCACGAATTGCGGCACGTCGGGGGCGATATGCAGTTCAAGGCCAAGGCCCTTCGCCACGGCATTCGGCTCGATCAGGCTGAGGCAATGCCGCAGCTTGCGGGTCAGATCGATGCGCACGGCCTCGATCACGAGCTGGCCTGCCTCGATCTTCGAGACGTCGAGAATATCGTTGAGGAGAGCCATCATCGCCCGGCCTGAATCGGCGATCAGGGTGGCGTGGCGCCTCTGGGTCTCGTCGAGCGGGGAAGCCAGGAGCAGATCGGTGAACCCGATGACCCCGTTCATTGGGGTGCGGATCTCGTGGCTCATGTTGGCGAGGAAGCGGGACTTCGTGAGTGCGGCATGTTCGGCGCGTGCGCGCGAAGCCTCGAGTTCGCGCGCCATCTCCTTCGTTTCGGTGATATCGATGTTGATGCCGACGTAAGCAGCGATATTGCCATCGCCATCATATTCCGGGGCCCCCATGCTCAAGACCCATGGCGAGGTGCCGTCCGGTCGCAACCAGCGCCATTCTCCGCGGAACAGCGCGCCGGCAGATGTCGCGGCGGCGAATTCTTCGAACACCCGTTCGGCGTCGTCGGGATGCAATGCGTTCGCCCACCCGGAACCGAGCCACTCACCGGCGTGCATCCCAGTGGCCTGCTGCCACGCGGGGTTGACGTAAGTACATTGCCCATCGGCGGTCGTCCGCCAGATGCCGGCCGGAGACACCTCTGCGAGCGTCCTGAAACTTGCATCGTCCAAGCCGCTCTCCCTGCCTCTGCTTCCCGCCATGCTCAGCCTCGTCTTCACTACGGGCAGTTCACTTATCGCCGCGCAGATTGTGATCGCATGGCCGACGGGGTCCGTAGTCTCCCGGGTAAGCGGCGCAGGGATTTCGCGCTTGCAACACGATGCGCCTTGGCCAAAGGCGGTGCGGCAATGACCGACACTGCCCTGATTGAAGCCGCCCGCACGTCCAAGGCCTGGCCGTTCGAAGAGGCGCGCAAGCTGCTCAAGCGTTATCCCGACGGTCGCCGCCCGGATGGCAACCCGGTCGTATTCGAGACCGGATACGGCCCGAGCGGTCTGCCGCATATCGGAACATTCCAAGAGGTCCTTCGCACGACGTTCGTGCGCCGCGCATTTGAAGCGCTGACCGGCGGGGCGCCCACCCGCCTGATCGCCTTCAGCGACGACATGGATGGCCTGCGCAAGGTTCCCGACAACATCCCCCACGCCGGACTCCTCGCCGACAACCTCGGCAAGCCGCTGAGCCGCATCCCCGATCCTTTCGACGCCGGCTACGACAGCTTCGCCGCGCACAACAACGCCATGCTGCGGCGTTTCCTCGACCGCTTCGGCTTCGACTATGAATTCATTTCATCGAGCGACATGTACAACAGCGGGGCATTCGACAACGCGCTGCGCCAGGTCCTGCGCTGCAACCAGGGCATCCTCGATATCATGCGGCCGACGCTCCGGGAGGAACGTCGAAAAACCTATTCGCCGATCCTTCCGGTCAGCCCGTCCACGGGCCGCGTGCTGCAGGTCCCAGTCGAGGTCGTCGATGCCGAGGCCGGCCTGATCCGCTTTACCGACGAAGACGGTCGCCAGGTGGAGCAGTCCGCGCTCGGCGGCCGGTCGAAGCTGCAATGGAAGGTCGACTGGGCGATGCGCTGGTACGCTCTCGGCGTCGACTACGAGATGTGCGGCAAGGACCTTACCGACAGCGTCACCCAGTCGGGCCGGATCGTTCAGCTTCTCGGCGGCCGCAAGCCGGAAGGCCTGATCTATGAGCTCTTCCTCGATGCCCACGGCGAGAAAATCTCGAAGTCGAAGGGCAACGGGCTGACGATCGAGGAATGGCTGACTTACGGAAGCGAGGAGAGCCTCGGCTTCTATATTTTCCCCAATCCCAAGAGCGCCAAGAGCCTGCACGCGGGCGTCATTCCGCGCGCGGTCGACGATTACTGGCAGTTCCGCGCAGCGCTCGGCGAGCAGCCGGTGGACAAGCAGCTGGGCAATCCCGTGTGGCACCTGCTCGGCGTCACCGATCCGGCGCGGGCGGGAGCGGGCGACGGCTTGCCGGTGACTTACGCGCTTCTGCTCAACCTGGTGGGCGTGCTTGGAGCAGGGGCCACGCGCGAACAGGTCTGGTCATACCTCGCCAATTACGTGGACGACGCGGATCCCGCGAAGCACCCCGCACTCGACAAGCTCGTCGGCACGGCGCTCGCATACAACCGCGATTTTGTTGCGCCCGGGCTGATGCGCGCCAAGCCCGCCGACAACGAAGCCGCGGCGCTGCGAGCGCTTGACGCGCAGTTGTCGGTTCTGGAACCGAACAGCTCGGCAGAAGATTTGCAGACGATGGTCTACGAGATCGGCAAGCGCGAGGAATTCGGGTTTGCGAACCTGCGCGACTGGTTTCAGGCGCTTTACAGGACGTTGCTGGGCAGCGACCAGGGGCCGCGCATGGGCAGTTTCATCGCGCTCTACGGGATTGCCAACACCCGGCGCCTGATTGCAGAGGCGCTCGAGAGGTGAACCGACGCGCCGCCGATCCCGAGCGGCTCGCACGCGACCTCCTAGGGCGTGAGCTCGCCGAGCTGGATACGGAGGAGCAGGAGGTCATCCAGCGCGTCGCCGCGGGGTGCTATCTCGGCATCGACGCCGCCGAAGCCCAGCAGCTCGAGGCGTCTTTCGGTGACCGCATGGCCGACCGGGTGGCGGCAATCGGCGGCAGCTGGGGCTTCATCGCGGCGTTCATGCTCATCATGGCGGCGTGGATGGCGGCCAACGTTTCGCATTTCATGGGGGTGGATTTCGATCCTTTCCCCTTCATCCTCCTGAACCTGACGCTGTCGACGGTGGCGGCGTTGCAGGCGCCGATCATCCTGATGAGCCAGAACCGCCAGTCGAAGAAGGACCGCATCACCGCGCGTCACGACTACGAGGTAAACTTGCGCACCCAGCTCGAGATCGTGCGCCTGTCGCGCAAGCTTGACCGGATGATGCATGTCGCCATCCGCGAAGCGAAGAAAGCCGAGGAGACGATCGACGACGTCGTCGACGCGGTACGGAACGGCAAATAGGATCCGCTATTTCCAGCGGCGGGTCCGATACCACTTCGTCAGAACGTATTTCACCCCTTCGACGACCGGAGTACCGGCGTGCAGGGTGTTCTCGTTCGGACTGCCGTCGGGCAGGGCGTTGTTCCAGACAAGTAGCACGCCGGGCTTGGGCTCGATCTTCGCCCCGACCTCGACGAAATGGGTCTCGCCGCCTTTGTCGACCTTGTTAAGGAACGCCATCGCGGTCCAGGCGCGCTGTCCCCCGCGCTTGCGTTCGCCCTTCCAGTAATCCTGGTCGGTATAGAACCAGTCGTTGTGCGGCTTGAACTGCTGCCCCGGGAAATAGCGCTGCGCCTGAATCGATTCGCCGCATATCGGATTGATGCCGAGAAGGTCGTCGATCCTCCGGCTGATCGCCTTCACCAGCGGTTCGTTGGCATCAAGGTCGCCCGAATAGGACGTGCGGAATCCGGTCGAATAGTCCTGGTCGTAAAGCGAACTTGGCCGGGCGACCGTATCCGTCATGCGGACCATTCGCGCGCACTCCGAAGGGGAAAGGAAGTCGCCGATCGCGAAGATTTCCGCCTTGTCTGTCGGCACCTTGTAAACCCGCGGATCGCTCGAAAGCCGCTTGCGGACGGTTTCGCCCAGACGGCGCAGGGCATCCTTGTCGGGAATCATTTCGGTAGTCGCCATGGGTGTTTCCTAGCAATCGGCTTGCGGGGCGCAAACCCGTCGTTACAACCACCTGCACACGAATTTCGGGAGCACGGCGATGCAGGCTGAGCGGGGAACACGGTATTCGGGAGTGGCGATGCTGCTCCACTGGGTGATCGCGATCCTGGTGATCATGAACTGGCAGATCGCCGAGCGCGCAGAGGGGCTGGACGGGCCGCTGCGCGGCGAAGTCATGGGCTATCACAAGGCCTGGGGGATCACGATCCTGGTGCTTACGCTCGCGCGGCTGGCGTGGCGGCTTTCGCACAAGCCGCCGGCTCTTGCGAGCACCCTCAAGGCATGGGAGCGCGCTCTCGCAAGGACGACGCATACGATCTTCTACGTCCTCCTGATCGGGCTGCCGCTTGGCGGCTGGCTGGCGAACTCGCTCGCGGGACGACCGCTCAGCTATTTCGGCCTGTTCAATATTCCTGGGTTCCCGGTGGGAGAGAACAAGGAACTGGCCGGTGCCATCTTCGATGCGCACGCTGCGGGCGGCACCTTCCTGCTCTTGCTTATCGTGTTGCACGTTGCGGGCGCGCTCAAGCACACATTCTTCGACAAGGATGGCAACCTCTGGCGGATGCTGCCCTTCGGGACGCCGAAGGCCTGATCCGAGACGAAAAGGACCCCCGCCGGCGCAAGGCTGGCGGGGGTCCAGTTCTTCCGTGCGCGGGCCACTCAATCCCGCGCCGGAAAAGCTCACCAGAAGAAGTCGTAAATCACGTCGACCACTTCGCCGCTGTAGATGTCGACCAGCAGAGCGTCGTCGTAGTACCGCACCCAGCGATACGGGCCGTAGGCGGCGGGCAGGCGATACTGCCACGGATCGTTGATCCAGTACCGGCTGCCGAAGAACAGGCTGTCGAGGTGGAACCCGATGCTGATCCGGCTGTAGCGGTATCCGCTGTACGGCGCGTAATAGCGGCCGATGCGGTACAGGTGCCGGTTGGCGCTGCGATAGCTGTACCAGTTGTAGCGGTTGTCGCGGCGCCAGTCGTGGCTCCACCGGCGATAATCGCCCGAGTAATGGCGACCGTCGTGACGGCGCCCGTCGCGCCAGCTGTCGTTGCGCGTGCCGTCGCGGTAGCCGCTGCGGTACGCATCGCGCTGCTGGTAGCGATCCTGACGGCTGTCGACAGTGCGCCCGTCACGATAACCGTCGCGGTAGGAACCGTTGCGATCGCGGTTCGCGTAGGTGCGATTGCGCTCCCACTCACCCGAGTTCGCGCGGTCGCCCCGGCTCCAGGTGCGCGAGGTGTTGCGGCTCGCCGCTTCGGCCTGAGCGCGGCGCGCTTCTGCCTGGGCCTGGACCTGGGCGGCGCGCGCCTGGCCCCAGTCGTTGTTGGTGTTGTCGCGGCGGTTCCAGTCCCGGCCCGCCCGTTCGGTACCGGTCGCGCTCCGGCGATCGCCGCGGTTCCAGTCGCGGCCCGAGCGCTCGACACTCTGGCGCTGCGCCTGCGGCGGTTGCCAGGTGCGTTGCTGACGCGCTTCGGCCTGCCGCTCCGCACGCATCTGCGGGGCTGCCTGCACCTGCGGCCGCTGGCGTTCGGGACGCTGGCCAAAGGCGCGCTGCCGCGCTTCGCCCGCACGGGGTTCGGGGTTGTCGTTCTGGCCCTCGACGTTGCCGCGGCGCCCGGGGGCGTCGTCGGCAGCGGCAGGCGCGGCGAACGCGCCGACCGCCAGGGCAGCAGCGAGCGTCGATGCCCCGCACGAACGCAGGAAAGTCTTGAATGTCATCGGTTCACTCCGTCCAAGGAACCGCCCCACCACCTGCGGATCGTCATTAACGATTCGCTGACTAATTCAGGTTGGCTGTCGGATAACTGAATGAAACGATCGGCCCTTGGCCGTCGCGCGCCCGCGGTGCTATCGATTGCGCGCTGGGATCGAAGCAGCGTTCGTCCGGAGATGCCCGCCGCATGCAGTTCCGCTATTTCCGCCCGCGCGACGACGTCCGGTCCCTTGCCAGCAGCTATTACTCCGTGAACTTCGCCGATCCGGTGGCCGACATCATGCGCGCGGAGATCGCCAACGTCCGCTTCATTCTCAAAGGAACGGTGTCGACCGACCTCTCGGGCCAGCCGAGTGAATACGCCGCCGGCCAGACGCTTCTGTGCGGACCCACGCACCGGGCGAGCAACGTCACCTTCTCCGCCGGTGCCCGGGTCTTCGGCGCGGCGATCACGCCGCTCGGCTGGGCACGCCTGTTCGATGTGTCGGCCGATGACCTGGCGGATCGCATCGTGCCGCTGGAGGATCATCTGACCGGGGAGGGGCGCGACCTGCTCGATTCCGTCTTCTCGGCACACGACGACGAGGCCCGCGCGGTGGCCTGCGACGACCTGTTCGCCGCCGCCGCAGACATGGGCCGGCCGGTCCATCACGTGTTCCTCGATCGCGTGACCGCGTGGATCACCTCGCCCGATCACAACGAGCTGGTCGACCTGCTGGCGGAACTGCCCATGTCCGACCGGCAGATCATCCGCCTCAGCCGCAAGTACTTCGGCAGCGCGCCCAAGCTGCTCCACCGAAAGTTCCGCGCGCTCAATTCGGCCAACCGGCTGACCTGGCACGATCTCACCGACTGGCGCGACGTCGCCTCGACCAGCTATTCCGACCAGCCGCACTTCATCCGCGAGTTCAAGCAGTTCAACGGCCGGACCCCGGGCGAATTCATCAAGGGAACGCACATCCTGGTGCGCATGACCCTCCAGGAACGCCTCCAGATCGCGCACGATTCGCCGTTCAGCCTGATCGGTTGAGCGAAGGGGCGGGCACCCGTTTCGCCCGGCTCCTGTCACACCTGTCACACAGTCCAGGGAAAGAACTCCCGCCCGGGGCGAAACGGCGTCATCTGGCGCCGAGCCAGGCGCTTGAGACTTAGGGAATTGGAGATGCTGCATCGGACCCGCCTAACACGTTGTGGTCGCTGTAGGAAAACGCCCCGGCGCGCCGCGCGGGAACCGGACGGGTGGTTCGTCGGTCCTACTCTACAGACCCCCGCAGATCCCCCCGCGTCGGGCCCAGACTAGGAGTCGCACCATGAAGAAGATGCTCATCGCCCTCGCTCTTTCGAGCGGACTCGTCCTTTCGGCATGCAACACCGTTCGCGGTGCTGTGGACGATGTTGAATCGGTTGGCGATTGCGCTGACGGTCGGCCGGGCAACTGCTGATCGGCTGATCGAGAAGCCGGGTCGAACCGGCGGGAAACCGGCGGGTCGAGGGTTCAAGCCTCGGCCCGCCGTTTTCGTTTGACCTCAGGCCACCGGACAGGCCGCCCCGATCCTGCGGACCGCTTCGTGCGCCGAGGCGAGGGCGGCATCGCGGGCTTCGTCGCCGAGCGCGAGGCCTTCTGCGATCACGAAGCGCGGTTCGGTGATGCCGATGAAGGCGAGTGCGTCGGCAAGGTAACGCTCGGCGTGCTCGATGCTGCGCTGCGCGGTTCCCTCGCCGTAAAGCCCGCCGCGGGCGAGCGCGACGATGACGGTCTTGTCACCCGCAAGGCCCTCGGGACCGCTCTCGGTGTAACGGAAGGTTTCCCCCGCCACGAGCACGCGGTCGATCCAGGCCTTGAGCTGGCTCGGGATCGTGAAGTTGTACATCGGCGCGCCGATCACCACCACATCGGCCGCCTTGAATTCGCTCAGCGCCTGCGCCGACTGGGGGGTGGCAAAACCGGGAAGGGTAAGGTGGTCGAGTGGCTGCGCGACGAGATCGCGGTAGGTGACGCTCGCCGACGGATCGGCATCGGTCAGCTCGCGCACGATCGCGGCGCTGAGCGCGCGGCTGGCCGAGTTGTCGCCGGTGATGCTGGAATCGAGGTGGAGGATGTTCATGCCGGTCTGCTCCGTGAAAGGTGGTCAGAAATATTGACCAGCACCACATAAGTGACCACATTGGGCCCGCAAGAACGCAAATTTTCGTGACCAGGTCAGCTGCGTGTGACCTGCTCAAACCGGCGAGACCGCATGACCGAGAACCCGCACCCCCACGCCAACCCAGACTGCCGCGCGGTGAGCGAGTTGCTCAGCCGCGTCGGCGACAAGTGGACCGTGCTGCTGGTGAAGGCGCTGGTTGAACGGCCCCGCCGTTTCAACGAGCTCAAGCGCGAGATCGGCGGAATCAGCCAGCAGATGCTCACCCGCACCCTGCGCACCCTGGAACGCGACGGCATGGTGGAGCGCACCGTCCACCCCACCGTCCCGCCCTCGGTCGAATACGCGCTGACTGGCCTCGGCCATTCGCTCAGCGTGCCGGTGATGGCGCTGGCGGACTGGACGTTCGCACACCTGCCGCAGATTCATGCGAACCGGGCGGTGTATGACGGGGCTATGGGAGAGGCGGCTTGAAGTGTGTTTCCGGGGGTTTGCGGGCATTCCAATGACGTCGGTTGCCCTCGGGCCTTGAACCTAAAGCTGTTCGACGCGCTTCAACTCGGACGTGAGACGCTGCAAATCGAACGCGTGTTGCTCAAACTCGCCGCCGCGTTCGACCCAGAACAGGAAAAGGTGAGCAGACCATCCATTTGGGTTGGGGCGCGACCGACCGTGACGCAGATTTATTCCCCGATACAGCACTGCGTCGCCAGGCTGCATTTCTACTGACGAGAATGGTTCGTCGCCAAAATCGTCAGTGCAGGGTCCCTCTTCGGTCACACGCTCTGAGCCGACCTCGAGGGCCCATGGTTGGTTGTCGCTGTAGGCCAGAGTCAATGAGACGCTGTGCTCGCAGGAGGGCCGATCCGAATGGATTCGGCACACATCGCCCTTTTGATAAATCCGAAAATAGTCATAGCTTGGAAGAACATCGGCGCCGACGAGCTCGCCGATAATTGGCGTAAGGCCCCATAAGAAGGTTGTCAGAGGCCGATAGAAATGCCCCGATATGTCGACCGTCTGATTGATTGAAAGCTGGTGCGACTTGGCGAAGTTGGCGAATGATTGTCCTGCATTCGCGAGGTCAATCTGAATCTGCTTGAAGAGGTTCGTAGCGACCTCGGGGGGTATCAATCCCCTGATCGTCGCATACCCGTCTTTGCGATAATCGCCCTCGACCCGCATATTCTTCCTTAAATGGCCTTGGCGCCCTGCCAAAGGCTGGCCTTTTATGCTGATGTCTAGCGATCCAGCAAGACTTGCGTCAGCGCACGACAGATCACTTCTGTGCTTACCAAAGGCCACGATAGGGTCGCTAGCGGACGGTCCGCAGCGACCCCGAGCGATCACCTGGTCAACTTCTTGTACGCCAATCGCGTCGGCCGGTCAGCCGCGTCGCCCATCCGGCGCCGCTTGTCTTCCTCGTAAGCCTCGAAGTTACCCTCGAACCACTCGACGTGGCTGTCGCCCTCGAAGGCGAGGATGTGGGTGGCGAGGCGGTCGAGAAAGAAGCGGTCGTGGCTGATGACCACGGCGCAGCCGGCGAAGTTCTCGATCGCGTCTTCCAGCGCGGCGAGGGTCTCGACGTCGAGGTCGTTGGTCGGCTCGTCGAGCAGCAGCACGTTGCCGCCGGCCTTCAGCATCTTGGCCATGTGCACGCGGTTGCGTTCACCACCCGACAACTTGCCGACGTTCTTCTGCTGGTCCGCGCCCTTGAAGTTGAACGCGCCGACATAGGCACGCGTGCTCATGTCCTGGCCGTTGACCTTCATGTAGTCGAGCCCGTCGGAAATCTCTTCCCAGACGTTGTGCTTGGGGTTGAGGTGGTCGCGGCTCTGGTCGACGTAGCCGAGGTGGACGGTCGAACCGATCTCGATCGTGCCGCTGTCGGGCTGTTCCTTGCCGGTGATGATCTTGAACAGCGTCGACTTGCCCGCGCCGTTGGGGCCGATCACGCCGACGATGCCGCCCGGCGGCAGGGTGAACGACAGGTCCTCGAACAACAGCTTGTCGCCATAGGCCTTCGAGATGTTCTTCACCTCGATCACCTTGCCGCCGAGCCGCTCGGGCACCTGGATGACGATCTGCGCCTTGCCGACCTGGCGCTTGTCCTGCGCGTTCTGCAGTTCCTCGAACTTGCGGATACGCGCCTTCGACTTGGTCTGGCGCGCGGCGGGCGTCTGCCGGATCCACTCGAGCTCGCGCTGGAGCGCCTTCTGCTTGCCCGATTCCTCGCGGCTTTCCTGCTCGAGCCGCTTGGCCTTCTTCTCGAGGTAGGTCGAATAGTTGCCCTCGTACGGGTAGTAGCTGCCCCGGTCGAGTTCGAGGATCCAGCCGACCACGTTGTCGAGGAAGTAGCGGTCGTGGGTGATCATCAGCACCGCGCCGGCGTATTCCTTGAGGTGATTTTCCAGCCACTGGACGCTCTCGGCGTCGAGGTGGTTGGTCGGTTCGTCGAGCAGCAGGATGCTGGGCTTCTGGATGAGCAGGCGGGTGAGCGCCACGCGGCGCTTCTCACCGCCCGACAGGTCCTTCACCGACCAGTCGCCCGGCGGGCAGCGCAGGGCCTCCATCGCCACTTCCAGCTGGTTGTCGAGCGTCCAGCCGTCGACCGCGTCGATCTTGTCCTGCAGCTCGGCCATCTCGGCGCCCAGCTTGTCAAAATCGGCGTCGGGTTCGGCCATTTCCATGCCGATCGCGTTGAAGCGCTCGACCATGTCGGCGGTCGCGCGCGCGCCGTCCTTGACGTTCTCGAGCACCGTCTTGCTCTCGTCGAGCTCGGGCTCCTGTTCCAGATAGCCGACGGTGATGTTCTCGCCCGGCCAGGCCTCGCCGGTGAAGTCCTTGTCGATGCCCGCCATGATCTTGATGAGCGTCGACTTGCCCGCGCCGTTGGGGCCGACGATGCCGATCTTGGCGCCTTGGTAGAACTGCAGGTTGATGTTCGACAGCACCGGCTTCTGCGCGCCGGGGAAAGTCTTCGTCATGTCCTTCATGACGTATGCGTACTGGGCGGCCATCGGGCGTGTCCTTCGGGTGGTCGTAAGTGTCTGGAGTTGGCGGCCAGATAGGGGGTGAGCGGCGAGGGGGCAAGCGCGTTGCGGAGCGGGCACGGCGAAGGGCCTGCGCTATTATGGTGCAAGTGCGAAGAAAAGCGCGTAGGGCGCGCGCCATGCCCTATTCCAGCCTCCCCCCGGCGCTCGCCGATGCGCTGCGCGCGCGCGGCTATGCCGAGCCCACTCCCGTCCAGGCCGCGGTCATCGCGCCCGATGCCGCGGGCCGCGATCTCGTCGTTTCGGCGCAGACCGGCTCAGGCAAGACGGTCGCCTTCGGCCTTGCCATGGCGGACCAGCTTCTCGGCCCCGCCGGACTTGCCGAGCCGTCCGAACAGCCGCTCGCGCTGGTCGTCGCGCCGACCCGGGAGCTTGCCCTTCAGGTGAGCCGCGAGCTCGTCTGGCTTTACGGCCAGGCGGGGCTGCGCGTCGCCACCTGCGTCGGCGGCATGGATCCGTCGAAGGAGCGCCGCGCGCTTCGTGCCGGCCCGCAGGTCGTCGTCGGCACGCCGGGACGCCTTCGCGACCATCTCGAACGCGGCGCGCTCGACCTCGGCGCCTTGCGCGCGGTGGTGCTCGACGAGGCCGACGAGATGCTCGACATGGGCTTTCGCGAGGACCTCGAGGAACTGCTCGACGGCACGCCCGACACGCGCCGCACGCTGCTGTTTTCGGCCACCATCCCCCCGCCGATCGCGCGGCTGGCGCAATCCTACACCCGCGATCCGCTGCGCATCTCGACCGTCGGCGACGACCGCGGGCATGGCGACATCGCCTACCAGGCGGTCACCGTCGGCCCGGCCGAGATCGGCCACGCTGTGGTCAACCTGCTCCGCTTCCACGAGGCGGAGACGGCGATGCTGTTCTGCGCCACGCGCGAGAACGTGCGCCGACTGCACGCCATCCTGCAGGAACGCGGCTTCGCCGTCGTGGCGCTGTCGGGCGAGCATTCGCAATCCGAACGCAACCAGGCGCTGCAGGCGCTGCGCGATCGCCGCGCGCGGGTCTGCGTCGCGACCGACGTCGCGGCGCGCGGGATCGACCTGCCGACGCTCAGCCTCGTGATCCACGTCGAGCTGCCGCGCGACGCCGAGACGTTGCAGCACCGATCCGGCCGCACGGGACGCGCGGGCAAAAAGGGCACCGCAGTCCTCATCGTGCCTTACAACCGCCGCCGGCGGGTCGAATCGATGCTTCGCGGCGCCAAGATCGAGGCCGAGTGGATCGCCGCCCCGACCGCCGAGGCGATCCGCCGCAACGACCGCCAGCGCCTGCTCGACGCGCTGCTCGCGCCGGCCGAGTTCGACGACGAGGACCGCGCGCTTGCCGCCGAGCTGCTCTCCCGGCGCAGCGCCGAGGACATTGCCGCCGCGCTCGTCCGCTCGCACCGCGCGGCGATGCCCGCGGTCGAGGAACTGGCAGAGAATACCCCCGAAGCGCGGGAGGCCGATCGCCAGCAGCGCCACCGCGCCGGTTTCGAGGATGTCGTCTGGTTCCGCATGGACGTCGGGCGGCGGCAGAATGCCGACCCGCGCTGGATCCTGCCACTGCTGTGCCGCCGCGGGCACATCACCCGCAACGAGGTCGGCGCGATCCGCATCGGGCCGAACGAAACCCACTTCCAGATCCCGCGCACGATAGCCGACCGCTTCGCCTCCACGGTCGCCCGTACTGCGGGCAGCGAAGACGGCGGCGACGTGGCGATCGAGCTTGCACCGGACTCCCCGCGCGAGGTCGCCCGCGAACGCCGCAAGGGCAACGACGTACGCCCGCGTCCGGTGGGGCAGGGCGCAACCGGCAAGAAGCCGTGGCCGAAGAAGCCGCATCGCAAAGGGCCGAGGAAGTAGCGAGATCGAGTGGCCGTCGCCGCGGCCGCCATTCGCTTTCGCTCGGGAGTTTCCGGCCAAAACCATCCCCCGGATGGTTTTGCGCTCCGGAAACTGGTCGGGGAGACAGGATTGGCTGCGCCGATCATGTCTCTCTCACTCCCAACCGTCCTGCGGCCGGTTGGTCGGGGAGACAGGATTCGAACCTGCGACATCCTGCTCCCAAAGCAGATATTTTTCGCTTAATGACAAATGCTTATGGGTAAAACACTGCCCTTTTCGCATGGCGTGGCCGTAGGCTTGAAGGACCGGGGGTAAAATGGGGGTAGCGTTTGCGACGATTTTTGCCGCTCTGCCCATTGAGCAACGTGTATTGGAGGCAAATCAGTGGGATGGATGTAAAACACCCGAAATTTCGCTCCAATCTGCTCAATGGCTTAGCCTAAAGCTGTAAAACAAATTCCGGCATAACTAGCCGGCGAATGGGCCTTGGCCCGGTCCTCTTTCGTACACATAAACTTGCTCGCAGGACCTTCCGCATCCTTCTGAATTACAGTTCCAGATAGCCTCTCTGAGATGGGTCGTACCGGTCGCAAATCTGCCTCGGCCGTCGGCTCGAGACCCTCTCCTGGATTTCAAGCAAAGTCGGTTACGGCGCCTTTTCCGCAAATGGATTTGATAGGCCCGTGGCGGGTTGGTCGAGAGCTTGTAAACCTGTGAGGAAGCTCAGCCCTGGGCGAAGCTCATGCCAGCCATTCACCTTGGGGCATGCAATGAAAAGCGGACTGGGACACACCTCCTTGATGGGCTGCGCTAGATCTGATGCGAAAATTGAGAACCGCGGGGCACGTCCATCGTGCCCCAGTTCCATCTGCTCGTTGGTGAGGCACTCAATGTCGCTGGATGAATGGTAACGCAGCAAGCCTGCTGCATCGAACAGGTTAATGCCAAGCAATCGAGCTGCTCCCGCTCGCACGTTAGCCTCGCTACCGTAGAGCTTCGCATTGAAATCCATCTCGTCTTCTGGGGCGCCTTGATACCCCCAGTTACTCAAGTCGCATGCTAGCCGGACAAGGGCCTCGGTGCGGAGCCGTGGAAGCCACGGCCGCAACACCTTCGGTTCTATGCCATGATCTGCGGCTGTCGATAAAACCAGCACGTTGATCGCCCCGCTGATGTCGAGTTTTGCGAGATGTCCTGAGAGGCCATGCCACCCCACAAGCGATGCAAACTCTGCCACAACGCTCGAGGGCCGATTGATCATACGCTCGAGCTGAGAGCTGTTGACAGACGTCTGAATCGCAGAAAATTCGCTGCTCATTTTCAATCCTAAAATGTCGATTGGAACCACTTCCTTGGCATCCGTCAAAATGCACTCAACGAGCGTGCAGGTGGAATACGGAAGTGAGCTCATTGTACTGAAACTGGTAGATTTTGTCAATCAAAATCGGATTGGTAACGGGCTATTTCGGGTGGAAGAAGTTATGGATCAACTGCTCCACCGGACAATTCTTCCGGAAACTACTTCTGGTAATAAAGTTGAACTTTGGGGCCGTCCCCCGCGAGGCACGCATCTGATTTTGTAAGGACGAACATTACGTAACCACGCTGCATCACTGCGGATCCGGCGCCTAAGTGTCAATTCCGAGTGCCCGTTGAGCCCAGTCGCTCTGCGTGCTTGCTCCAGCGTCCGATAATGGGCCGGTTGCAGACAGTCCGCTATCAGTAGCCAAGATTCTGAAAGCGGCCGGTCAGGAATCGCCCCCATTGCAGACCTTCCCAAGCTGGCTTCCGGTGGTGGTTTTGCGCCTCAACAAAGGTCGTTCGACACACCTGAGAGGCGGAGCGAACGCTGACGTCTTTTCAAGATCAAACGTTCGGCTCTCTTCTGTCCAAATTTGGGGAGGAGCAGAGGCTGCAAATATTTCCGCAGCCGACGGTCGCGCTTGTCGTTTTCAAGCCGCATGGGGCCGGAGCGATGCGAATGTAGGAAATTTTTCAGATTGCGCTTTGATCGACTTTGCTCCGCTCTTCAGCGTCTCGGGCCAAAGCCATCAAGCGCAGCGGCGCGTGAACAAATTTGCCGATGGGCAAGATGACGAGAAACGCTGCGACGCTACCGAGGTGGAGGACCACCATCGATGTCAGCATCGCGCCGTCTGCCGACCCGCGAAGTGCCAACCCGGTCACTGCAACTGTCAGGAGCAGAAGAAGCGTGACATGGTCGATGGCGTTCATGCCTTGCGATGTTGGTTCCGACATTTCCACTCGCTTGAGCCACAGCAGACCTACTGTGCCAGCAATGATCGCGAGCCCTCCGACAGTACCCAAGACGCCCGGCGCGCTCAGCAAAGGGTACGGAGCCTGCCAGCCGAGAAAATGATCATAGTAGGCGCCGACCGATGTCGCGGCGAAACATGCCGTGAAGCCCCCGGCCATTAGGTGGTGAAGCACGCGGCGGCGCTGGCCGAAAGTTTCGTCGGCATCGTTGCAGCCCACTCCGCCCCCACCAAGATTGCGCAAAGTCGCGGCGTCGCGCACAGCTGACAGCCAGTTGGCGGGAGACGGCCGGGTGAGGTTGGCCGTGCTTACAAGCATGCGATAGCGCCAAACCGCAGCCAGCAATCCGATGGCCGATGCCGTTGCGACGATCATCCCGAACGAAATCATCGCATCGCGCCCTAGAACGGCGTAAAAACCTCGCCCGCTCACATCTCCACCGAATATCCGCCGCAGTGCTTCGGTCGCCGCGACAGCCAGACACGATACCAACAGGGCGAAGATGTATGGGCGCGCGAATGCGAACGCCGGTGCGGGCGAACTAGTTCGATAACTGTCGAGCCGCACCTCGGCGAACGTCCGCGGTGCGTTGATCGCAAACTCGTGCGGCGGTGCGTATTGGCAAGCGTGGAAGCAATCGCGACAGCCGTGGCAGAGATTGGCGAGATGAATGATGTCGGCGTCCAAAAAGGCGCGCCGCCTGGTCATCGCTGGAAAGACCGCGCAATACCCCTCGCAATAGCGGCAGGCATTGCAGATCTGCAGCGTGCGACGCGCTTCCTCGAGGGCTTCAGTACCCCTCGCGCCGGTCATTGCCACGAGATCAGGCTGCGTCATGACCCGCGGCCTCCCTGCCAGCGATCATACCGAACACGCTGCCGATCGCCATACCGAACCCCGCCAGATAGCCTTGCCCCAGTATCGAACCCGCCATGATCTCGCCCGCCGCGTAAAGATTGGCGATCGGCGCTCCGTCCGCTGTCTGCACGCGCGCCTGTGCATCGACCTGCACACCCAGGTAGGTGAAGGTGATGCCCGGACGAAGCGGGTAGGCGACGAAGGGCGGCTCCATTATCGGGCGCGCCCAATTGCTTTTCGGCGGTGACAGACCAGTGGTAGCGCAGCCGTCGAGCTGGGACGGATCGAAGCCGCTCTCCGGGCACGCATCGTTGAATGCGGCTACCGTTCGTTCGAGAGACCTGTCGGGAAGCCCGAGAGCCGCAGCGAGTTCCGCAATGGTCCCGGCGGTGATCGGGGGATAGCACGAAGGCATGAACAGCTTGGTCGCGGGTGTATCGCAAATGGCGTAGGCAACCTGCCCCGGTTGCTGCGCGATCAGCCGTCCCCAAATCGCATAACGCTTGGGCCAGATATCCTCGCCCTCGTCGTAGAACCGTTCTCCATCCCGGTTGACCGTGAGCGAATAAGGTATCGCATCGAGCCGCGTGACGATGCCCCCGTCGAATCGTGGCGCGCGGGCGTCCACCGCGACTGCATGGCACTGTGCCGGATCGCCCACCGATGCCACGCCCTGGTTGAGGAGGTCGCGCAGGACGGTTCCGGTCGCAAACGGTGTGCCTCGGATGGTAAAGTTGGCGGCCGCCGGACCCCATGCTTCGGCCAGCCACTCGAGGTTCGCCTGAAAGCCGCCTGACGCTGCGATGACCGCCGACGGGTATGCGACTTTCGCGGCTTCGCCAGAACGCCAATGCACTTCGGCGACGCGGCCGTCGCGAATGTCTAGGTGCTCGACAGACGCCTCGTAGCACACGGCAATTCCCAGTGCTTCCGCCCGGGCGTAAAGCGCGTTCACCAGCGCCTTGCCGCCGCCGAGAAAGAACGCATTCGTGCGCGCGAGATTGAGTGTGCCCGACAGCGCGTCCTGGAAACGGACCCCGTTTCGCGAAAGGAATTCGAAGGCCTCTTCACTCCTCTCAATTACGAGAGTGGCGAGCTTGCTGTCGGTCCTGCCTGCGGTCACACGCAACAGATCGTCCAGATATTCCGCTGATACGTAGCTTTCGACGAGCGGCGCCAGCGGTTCCCGGTGCATGACCCTGAGATTGCGGGTATGGCGGGAATTACCGCCGCGCATATGGCGCGGTGCTGCCTCTAGGACGGTTACGTCGGCGCCGGCCTCGCGCGCTGTGATAGCGGCGCACAGCGCGGCGTTCCCGCCGCCGATGACGACAACCTCAGCGGGCAACGACAGGATCAAGCCCGGTCGCCGCCACCTGCTTCGACACACGTGGCGAGGTCAGGAACGCGAACAGTTTGTCGCTATATGGATTGCGTGCACCTGCCTCAGTCTTCGCGGCGCTGAAAGTCGTGATCTTCTGGTACGCACCGGGTATCGGCCCGACGACCGTGATCCCTGGAATGGGTAGCAGTTCGCTCATTTGCTGAAATCCAATCGCGACTTCACCGCGCGCAACAACCGATCCGACGCGCTCGCTCAGAATCCGCTTGGACTTGGGGAGTAGCTGGTCGGCCAAGCCCAGCCGGGGCCAAAGGTCGGTAGACAGGTATGTGCCGCTGGCGCTGGCCGAATAGCCTATGGACGGTGCCGACAAGAGAACCTGGTTGAACTTCTCCGCGGTGGAAATATCCGGCACCGGAGCCCCCTTCCGCACCGCCATGCCGATGACAGAGCGAACAAGATCGCGGCTCGATCCCACCTGTACAAGATTGTCGCGCTCCAGCGCTGCCAGACCCTCGCGCGACAGGATGACGACGTCGGCGCGCTCGCCGCGCTTGAGGCGTTCCGGGATCGAATCGCTCGCTCCTCCGGACGAACTGCCTTTCACGATGACAACGTCTCGCCCGATCTGGCGCTCATACTGTGGCTCGAGCCGGTCCATCGCCTCTGCGAACCCACCCGACGTCATTACCACCAGCGCCGACTTCTCCGTTGGAGCACTGTCGGCTGAATGCGTTGCGCACCCGCTCAGAAGGAACGCCAGGACAATGCCCAGGATGCAGTGCTGCTTCACTTCCGTCTCTCCTTGTGCAACGAAAAAGACGATAGAAGTCGGCCACCGGCAATCCGCCACATGACGCATGGCGGCGCCGCAAGTGGCGGGTCGTGGGGGAAGGATAGGTTGAGCGCCATTTCCGGCCGTCGATTCTTGACTGCGCTGGCCATGATGCTGGCGATGCTTCTTGGCGCGCCGGGGCTTCTCGCGCAGGACCGCATGCCTCAGCTCGAAATCGTAGTGCCGGGATCCCCCGGCGGCGGGTTCGACAAGAATGCGCAGGCCCTGGCCCGCGTGCTCAGATCCGAGGGGCTCGTCGACAAGATCGACATTCGATATTCGCCGGGCGCGGGTGGCCTCATCGCGCTGGCCCAGTTCGTGGGGGAACCTGCCCCTGATGTTCCGACGATCTTCATTGGAGGGACGACGATTCTGGGCGCGGCGGCGCAGAACCGGTCGGTCGTCTCGCTAGACGATCTCGCCCCGATCGCGCAACTCAACCGGATCGGTCTCATCATCGTTACCCGTCGCGACGGGCCGGTCGATTCGCTGGCCGAACTCTTGACTCTCATGCGCAACAAGACCGAGCGGATCGAATGGGTCGGCGGCTCGCCGGGGAGCAAGGACGAGATGCTCCTCATCGCGCTTGCCAAGAAGCTCGGGCTCCCGCGCGAACGGTTTACGTTCATTGGCAACCCCGGTGGTGGCGGTGTCGTGGGCGAGCGCCTTCTCGACGGGCATCACCTCGTCGCGGCCACGAGCTTCGAAGAGTTCGAAGCTTTTGCTAATCGAGACAAATTCCGGATTCTGGCGGTTTCATCGGCTACAGCGATTCCCGGAGTCGATGCGCCCACCTTGCGGGATGGCGGCATCGACCTTGCGATGGACGATTGGAAAGGCGTCTTTGCATCCCGCAAGGCCAGCCCCGACGAATTGGCGCAGTTGCGCGTCCTGGTCGCAGCCGCGCTGGCGAGCCCGGCTTGGCGCGCCGAACTCGTCCGGCATGGCTGGGCGGCGCCTGCACAGCCCGAAGCTTTTGCTCAGATCATCGAAGCCGGCAAACGTGAGGCAGAAGATCTTGCAAGCTATACGGTCCCCAATCGTCGATCCGACTCTGCAGTGCGGGAAATCCTCGACGGGCCTTGGCGCTACTTCCTCTATGCCATCAGCGTTGCGTTAGTGCTGATGTTGATCGCACTGTTCGAGGAACGGAAAGCGCGTCGCCGCAAACACGAAGTTTTGGCCAAGGAACAGGAACTCGAGGCGATCCGCGACCGGACGGCCGAACAAGCGTCAGGCGAACGAACCGAGATCTCTCGTCAGCTAGGGGAATGGGGTCTTTCGACGGCTGAAATCGATATTGCATGGATGATCCTGAAGGGCCTTCAGTTCAAGGAAATCGCCGGAGCGCGCGGTACCAGCGAGCGCACTGTGCGCCAGCAGGCCCAGACGATTTATGCCAAGTCAGGCATGGCAAATCGCACAGAGTTCGCCGCGCATTTCCTGGAAAGTTACAGGTTCTGAGCGCTTTATAAGCACCGATCCGTCACGTGACGGACGTCGCGCAACCAATCTTCCAGCCCGCTTAGTCCAATGACGGATTGGTGCATCGGTTCGCCCCGGACATCATCCCAATCGACGGCATCGCGCCAAATGCAAGGAGCGCGGGCCGCGACAACGATTGTGTTCATGGGAGAGGAACTCGATGCGCAAGACCGCATTCCACGGCGCTTTGCTCGCCACCGCCAGCACCATGCTGTACGCCGCGCCGGCCTTTGCTCAGCAGTCGGCCGATCCCGACACCGCGCAGGCTTCAGAACAGGTGGTCGGGGACGCCCAAAGCAATTCCGATGAACCCGGAATTGTTGTGACCGGCTCTCTCATCCGGAACAGGGATTTCAATTCGCCATCGCCGGTCGTGTCGTTGGGAGAGGAGCAACTTGAAACCTCCGCGGCGACGGTAGTGCAGGATGTCTTCAAAGGCCTGACAGCGAACGCCGGATCGCAGCAGAACAATGAGCAGAACGCGCTTCAAGGTGTGTCGCAATTCTCGTTGCGCGGCCTGGGCGTCGGCTCGACCCTTACGCTCATAAACGGTCGGCGCGCCGGCCTAGCGCCGGTGTCGGACGAAACCGGCCAATTGTTCACCGACGCAAACGCATTCCCGGTCAACGCCATCGAGCGCGTCGAAGTTCTGACTGACGGCGCCTCGGCGACTTACGGGTCCGAGGCCGTCGCCGGCGTGGTCAACATCATCACGCGCAAGAAATTTACCGGGCTCGAACTTACGGGTGACTATCGCGAGTCGATTATCAAGAGCTGGCAGGCCGGCCTCGCCTTCGGGCAAGAGTTCGATCGCGGCAATTTCACGTTCTTTGCCAACTATCGCGGCCAGACCGGTGCATTCCGCTCCGACATCGATCTCCTGCGTGAAGCCGATGCGATGAACACCATCGACAACGTACCTATCGGCGGCGTGTATAACTCCGGCACCGGTGCTCCCGGTCGATTCCGGCGCGCGGTAGCGACTGCGACAGGATTCGGCGTCGCTGGCAACACCCTCGCCGACCCCGATTGCGCGGCGGCGGGCGGAATATTGCGCGGAACGTCGTGCCGCTATCCCTTCATCGACCAGCGCCGCGCGATCGCGGCGGAGGATCGTCTCCAGTTCCTCGGCCAGTTCGACTACGAAATCACCGACAAGCTCACCACATTCGTGGAAGCCAGTTTTTCTCGCAACCAGATCACGGACAAGATTGGTGGCACCGTCCTCAATCGGACGACGTTCGCCGGTGGCTTTCTGGTCCCCGCGTCCCACCCATTCAACTACTTCGTCGCGAACGGAACGGGCATCCGCTACGCCGGTCCGACCGAGTTCGCCGCCAATCCAGCGTTGCAAGCCGTCGATGTCATATTCTTCGGACGACCGCTTGGTGCCGCATACGATGGCGACGCAGCGAAAGACTTGGTCACCACATTCCAGAACCAGCGTCTCGCAGTCGGTGCGACCTACGAACTGAGCGCCGACTGGACGATCGACACGAGCTACACCAATGCACGCAATAGCTACACGCGTTCGCAACCGTACGACTACGATACCGCGCTGTTCCAGACTGCACTGCTCAATGGGACCTTCAATCCGTTCGGCACGGCGATCACCCAGCCGACCTTGATCGGGAAAGACGGCAGATCCTTGGCAGGCAACACCGATGCCGAGATCAACGCTTTCTCGTTCACCATCAACGATGTCGGCCGCGTGACGCAGCAGGCGGCAGAGGCGATCATCAGCGGCCAGTTGCCGATTACCCTGCCAGGTGGAAGGGTCTCGCTCGCGGTAGGGGGACAGTGGCGCCAAGTCGCTTTCGAGAACACGCCCGACGGCCGTCGCCAATCGGGCAACAACGGACGTGACGAGGTTGAGCCGGCGATCCCGCTGACCAAGCAGACCGTCTATTCGGTGTTCGGCGAGATGGCGTTGCCCATCCTGGACCGCTTCAACATGCAGCTTGCCCTCCGTTACGAGGATTATGGTTCACGGGGCGGCAGCACGGTGGATCCCAAGGTGTCGGCGAAGCTCGACGTGACGGACTGGTTTTCCCTGCGCGGTAGCTACGGCACCTCCTTCCAAGCGCCCTCGATCCGGCAGATCGCCGGGGCGATCGGCAACGACAGCGTGACCGATCCGCTGCTCGGTGCTGCAGGCGGTTCGTTCAATGTGACCGTCATCACCCGTGGGTCTGACAATCTCACGCCTCAATCGGCATCGAACCTCAACCTCGGCGCGATCCTCAACACCGATTTCGGCCTGCGCGCCACGGTCGACTACTTCACCTACGACTACAAGGATCTGATCCTGCCCGGTGGCGATCCGCAATCCATCGTCAACGCGGTGCAGGCTGGCACCCTTCCCGCCAATCGGGTGGTGCGGGACGGGGCGGGTCAGCTACGGCAGGTGTTCACCGAATTCCTCAATCGTGGAAACGCCAAGGCGGCCGGGGTCGACTTTAACGCGATCTACCGACCAGGCTTTTGGCCGTGGGGCACGCTGGACCTGACCGCCCAGTCCACCATCATCACCAAGTTCCGGTCTGACCAGTTCGCCGGCCTCGACGGAAACGGAGACCTGAAAGGCAGCCGCAACTTTGCCAACGCGTTCGGATCGGTCCCCGACTTCAAGATGAATCTCGGCGCCAATCTGGAGGTGGGCAACCACGCGTTCAACGTGACTGGGCGGTACATCGGATCGTACACCGACGACCAGTCGAACCTTCCGATCAAGTCGAACACGGTGGTCGACGTGCGCTACACGCTGACCCTGCCGGGCTTTATCGGCGGCGACGAGACGAAGATTTCGATCGGAGCGATCAACCTGTTCGATGTTGATCCGCCGCGTATCCGGGATCGCCCGATCTACGACACCGAAGTGCACGATCCCAAGGGCCGACAGGTTTACGTCAGCCTAAAGCACAAGTTCTGATCGGGCGGTCAGGATCATGCATTACAAAGGTTCATCACCGACCGGCCTTACCCGCCGGGCGGCGGTGGCCGGCGGTCTCACCCTGGCCGTCGCGCCCTTGGCGGCCGCTGCGGACGAAACATTTCCACAGCGGCCGCTCTCTTTGCTGGTCCCCGCCAATCCGGGTGGGGGGTGGGACCAGCTCGCACGCCTGATGCAGCAGGTCATCGTTGCCGACCGCCTGAGCCCGCGTCCGATCGACGTGTTCAACAAAGGCGGCGCAGGCGGCGCGATCGGCCTTGCCGATCTGATCACACGTCGACACGACGATCCCTACACGCTGATGGTCGCCGGTTCAGTGATGATCGGCTCCACGATCTCGCAAAACAGCCCGTTCAAGGTCAGCGAAGCCAAGCCGCTGGCTCGCCTGATCCTGGAGGATCTTGTCGTGGCGGTACCGGCGAGTTCGCCTTTCAAGACCATGCAGGATTTGATCACGGCCTATCGCGCCGATCCCGGTTCTATCTCGTGGTCGGGCGGCTCGGCGGGCGGGGTCGATCACATTCTTGTCGGACTCATCACCGAGGCAGCTGGCCTGAGCCCCGACAAGGTGAGCTACGTGGCTTACTCGGGCGGCGGCGAGGCATCTGCCGCGATCATGGGCGGGCAGGTCTCCGCGGCGGTATCGGGCTACGGCGAATGGGCACCGCTGGCAGCCGGCGGGCACATCCGCCTTTTGGCGACAGCTTCGCCCGAACGCATCGGTGACAAGACGTTGCCCACACTGGGAGAGACCGGTCTCGACGTCGTGTTGCAAAACTGGCGCGGTGTGTTCGCCGCCCCGGGCGCGCCCGACCACGCAGTTCGTTGGTGGTCGAACCTCCTCGACCGGATGCGCCGACAACCCGACTGGCAGGCTTTCCTGCGCAACAACCGGTGGGAGGACGGCTGGCTGCCGGGGGCGGAGTTCGCCCAGTTCATCAAAGCCGAAGAAAAAACCACCGCCGCTATCCTCGGTCGGCTCGGCATCGGCGGGACCGCGGGCGGCAACTCTCCCGTCGGCCCTTGGGCTGTGCCCAAGGCAGTCGCCGTGCTCGGAGCGGCGTCACTCGTCGGCATCGCAATTGAAACTAGGCGAATGAAGCCGGGTGAAGCGGTCGCACCTGCCGGTGCCGAGGATGATGACGAAGGCGGCGGGCCATTGCCATTATGGGGCCGCTTCGTGGCCGGCGCTTTCATCATTCTGGCCTTCATAGCCGGGCTTGAATTCGTGGGCTTCGCGATTGCCACGCCGATCTTCATTCTCGCCATCTGCCTGCTTATGCGATCGGGCACGCTGAAGTGGGACATTCCTGCCGCGATCGCGATCTCGCTCGGCGTGTGGCTTCTCTTCACTCGCGTTCTCAACATCGCGCTACCTTGAGGCCGGAAGATGGACCTGACATCACTGATTGCGAACATGAGCGCAGGTTTCGGCGTTGCGCTCAGCCCCGACAAGCTGGTCTTCGGGTTGCTCGGTGTGCTGATAGGCACCGCGGTCGGTGTACTGCCGGGCCTCGGCCCATCGGTTGCCATCGCCCTCCTGCTCCCGCTTACTTTCGGGCTTGAGCCCACCACAGCGTTCATTCTGTTCGGCGGCATTTACTACGGTACGATGTACGGCGGATCGACGACCTCGATCCTCATCAACACGCCGGGCGATGCGGCGGCATCGGTGTCGACGTTCGAAGGCTATCCGATGGCCAAAAAGGGGCTCGGCGGCGTTGCGTTGGCGACATCGGCGATCGGCTCATTCATCGGCGGTACCTTCGCCACCTTCATGCTGATGCTCGCGGCATCGAGCCTCGCTGCCGCGACGCTGTGGTTCGGTCCGCCCGAGTATTTCGCGATGATGGTGCTGGCGCTGGCGATGGTGACCGGCATGGCAGGTCGCTCGCTGCCGCGCGCGTTGCTAGCCCTCAGTATCGGGCTAGGGCTGGCGATGGTTGGCATCGATATGCAAACTGGCGCCAATCGGCTGACATTCGGTGTACAGGAATTGTACGGCGGGATCGATATCGCGCTCGGAGCGGTAGGGTTGTTCGCGGTGGGCGAGGCACTTTGGCTGATTGCCGCACCCCCGGGCGGCGCGACTGAACGCCTCCCAACCAATCGGCTGCTGCTGACCCTGGACGAATGGCGTCGGTCGGCCATTCCATGGCTACGGGGTACGGTCGTGGGGTTTCTGAGCGGACTGCTGCCGGGCACGGGGGCGACGTTTGCGACCTTCCTGTCCTATGGTGTCGAACGAAAGTTCTCCAAACATCCCGAACAGTTCGGCAAGGGCGCGATCGAGGGGCTCGCTGGTCCCGAGGCTGCGAATAACGCAGCCGCCGGCGCCAGTATGGTTCCGCTGCTCGCGCTTGGCATCCCAGGCTCCGCTACCACCGCGATCATGCTCGTCGCTTTTCAGCTATACGGCCTCCAGCCGGGACCCACGCTGATGGAGACGAACAAGGATCTGGTGTGGGGGCTCATCGCCAGCCTTTATGTTGCCAACGTCTTGCTGGTGATCCTCAACCTCCCGCTCGTCGGGCTGTGGGTCCAGCTGCTGCGCATTCCCAAGGGTCTGCTCACCGCCATCATCCTCGTGTTCTCGACAGTCGGAGCATACAGCCTGCAGGGCAGTCTCGGCGACGTGGTGATCGTCTGGTTGCTCGGCATCGCCGCTTTTCTGCTACGCCGCTTCGGGGTGCCCATCGCGCCGGTTCTCCTTGGTTTGGTGCTGGGCCCGATGCTCGAGCAGGACCTTCGCCGGACGTTGGCGATGTCTTCGGGCGACTTCGGCATCTTCCTGACCCGGCCGATCGCGCTGGGGGTCTTCGCACTGATCGCGGTGCTGGCCGTCTATCGACTTGTCGGGGTCCTCAGACTGCGGAAAGCAGCCGCCGAAGCGCGGCTTGCGAGTACGTGAGCGTGGAACCCGCGACTGAGCAACAATCCGAGATCGCCGTCCGCACCATGCGTAAGGTGTCTTGGCGACTGATGCCATTCTTGGTTCTCTGCTACCTCATCGCCTACATCGATCGGACGAACATTGGTTTCGCGGCGCTGACCATGAATGCCGACCTCGGCATTAGTTCGGCGGCCTTCGGTCTCGGCGGCAGCCTCTTCTTCGTCGCGTACGTGCTGTTCGAAATACCCAGCAACATTGCGCAGCAACGCTTCGGCGCGCGGCGCTGGATCGCCCGCATCATGATCAGCTGGGGCCTCGTCGGCCTCGCCATGGCCGCGATGAGTGGGCCGACCATGTTCTATTTACTGCGATTCCTGCTCGGCGCGGCAGAGGCCGGGTTCTTTCCGGGAGCGGTGCTGTTCATTACGCAGTGGTTCCCCCGCCGCCAACGCGCCTCGATGGTCGCTCTATTCATGGTCGCCATTCCGTTGTCGAACGTTCTGGGTAGCCCGCTGGCCGCGCTGTTGCTTTCCCTGGACGGCAAAGCTGGTCTGGCCGGTTGGCAATGGCTGTTCATCTTGGAATCGGTGCCGGCCATCTTGCTGGGGCTAGTCGCATTGACAGTGCTCAGCGACGGTCCGGCGAAAGCGCGCTGGTTGGACGATGAAGAACGAGCGTGGCTGAGCGACACTCTTGCCGCCGAGCGCGAGCCCGGGTCCGTTGACCACCCTTCGATCATTGCAACGCTGCGCAGTGGCAAGGTCTGGCTGCTTGCGATTGTCTATTGCGGTAGTTCGGCGACCAGCAACGCGTTGTCCCTCTGGCAGCCCCAGATCATCAAGTCGTTCGGCGTGTCGATTTGGGAGACCGCTGCGCTCAATACCCTTCCCTTTGCAGTGGCGGCGGCTTTCATGCTTTATTGGGGGCGCCGCGCTGACAGGAACGGAGAGCGCATCCGTGCAACCGGATTTCCGCTCCTTCTGACGACGTGTTCGATCTTTGCGACCCTTCTGACTTCGTCGTTGGCGGTGACGATGGTCCTGCTCACACTCGTCCTGCTTGGAAATTACGCAATCAAGGGCCCGTTCTGGGCGCTGTCGTCGGAAACCCTGGCGCCGTCGATCGCCGCTGCGGGTCTTGCCGCCATCAATGCCATCGCTCACCTCGGTACCGCCGGCGCCAACGCGGCGGTCGGCGCCATTCACGAGCGCACAGACAGTTTCCCGCTCGCGTTGACGCCGTTAGGTTCCCTGACGGCGCTTGGCGTGGCGATCACGTTCGTGTTGGGACGTGCTCGAGGTGCACCGGAAGGCCGATAAAGTAGGCCGGTCGAATAGAACGATCTGCCATGCAAACCGACGGGTCTGTACGAGCTATTGCGCGCGACAGCGCTTCGTCCGCTCCTATTGGTGAGCTTTCAACCGACCAGTCGCGCCAACAGTAGGAATATCGCTCCTCCCACGAGGAGGCTCTCACCTGTTCACCTAGAGGACGCTGATCGAGCGAGTGGTCGGAAACGACCAGTTTGCACTCACCTTGCTGGCATTCAGTAGCTAGGCGGCGGAGCCCGAAAGCTGGCTGTCCGCTTCGAGGAGATTGCGGCTTGGTTGCGAATGGCCGAAATGAGGGCGGGAACCTGTCGAGGGGGCTTTTCTGAATGGACGGCTACTTTCGGGCATTGACCTTTCTGGCCGGAATGACCGACTCGAGGGCGCCTAGCTGATCGACTGCTCCTGGGCCGGAAGCGGAATGTCTGCCTAAAGTCACACCACTCGAAGAGCAGACAAACAAACTGTGCCGAGCGTTAAACTCATTCGCGTGCCGCGGCGCTCAGCGTGCCGCAACCGGTCGACCGAACATCATCTGCCGATAATAGAGGTTGCCGAATGGCAATGCGTTGACCGGTATTCCATCCGAGAGGTCCAACTGGACCTGACGCATGCCCTTCGACACGTCGAGATATGCGCGGTTCAAGACGATTGTGCCGTGTCCGGGGAGGAGAATGTCCCAGCGAATACTGGACTTTGGGTTCAAACCCAGCGTGGCCAGCTTTTTGAGGGACGCCCCGTATCTTTCGTTATCGGCAAAAGGAGTGCCTTGCGCGCCCAGACGGTAATCGAACAGGATCGTGTCGCCGCCGAATAGTACCGTCCGCCCCCCCGCCTGGAGAACGTAACAGGTGGATCCGTCGGTGTGGTCGGGGGTGGCGATCGCAAGGATGGTCTTGTCGCCGAGCCGCAGTTCTTCGCCATCGTCGACCGGCCAATCAACTTCCAACGTCGGGTAGCTCTTCTGCTCATCGGGCGGCAGGACGTACTTGGCGGTCACCAGAGTGCCCTTTTCGACGGCGCCGACGTCCGCCTCACCCACCAATATCTTTGCGCCAAGCCGCTGGAATTGCGCATCGGCCATCGAATGATCGAAATGCGCGTGCGTATTGATGACCCACTTTATGTCCGTACGGGCAAAGCCAAGCGATTCGACATTGGCAAGTATGACCTCCACATTCGTCTCGGGGCCCGGATCGACCAGGACGAGGCCGGCCGGGCCCGCATCAATGAGGTAGGCGTGATTGGTCTTGCTCGCCACGAGATAGACGTCCGGTGCCACCCGCGAAGGTGCGGGGAGGACCTCGCTGACGGGAGGCTTGTCGAGATCAAACCTCGCAAGAGTCGCCTCAATGTCCTTCTCCGCCGGCCACGGTTCGTCGAGGGGCAGGCGCTTCGCAAGCTCGCGCCTCTGCCACGTGAATGCGTCATAAGCGACGGACTGACCCTCCTCCGTCTGCGTGAC
This sequence comes from Tsuneonella dongtanensis, assembly GCF_001698205.1. Classification (NCBI taxonomy): domain Bacteria; kingdom Pseudomonadati; phylum Pseudomonadota; class Alphaproteobacteria; order Sphingomonadales; family Erythrobacteraceae; genus Tsuneonella; species Tsuneonella dongtanensis. The sequence goes on along the minus strand of NZ_CP016591.1, from coordinate 2,752,162 downwards.
GGCGATGTCGGGCGCCCGCCGTTCGCGGAGCTTCGCTTGCTGCGCAGGTATTTCCTCGCGCGGCACAGCGGCCCTGGACGGAACCGGGTTGATAGCGACTGAGAGTAGAGGCGAGGCTACGACTGTCTTCACTGGCAATCTCCCCTGATCTGCACTGCGGGCGACCGAACGCCTCGCCTAATTGGACGCGGAATATCCATCCGTGATGCCGAATTCGAGCCGGCGGGTTTTTGCGCTGCGCATGCCGTCTTCATAGGCAGTCGCGATCGAACGGCGGATGACCTCGACCGATCCTCGTATGAACGGGGAACTGGCCGCGATCTCGTTGACGAAGATGTAGCTATAGTACGACAGGCGCATCTTGGCGTTCAGGACGACGACGTTGTCGGGCGTGCAGAGGCGATCGATGATGAACCAAGGCGCGTAGGTGATCGAATCGCTAGCCAGAACCATGTCGAAGATTGATGAATAATCCTGACAGACATAGGCAGTCGCATTCCGCGTCTGCGCATCGTTCAGCGTGGTCGGCAGAGCGCGCTGGAAATCGAAATAGAGCCCGGGGCTGGCAATCGGATATTCGAGGAATCGCGGGACGTCGGCGTCTCGGCAACCCCGCAATGGGTGGTTTGCACGCGCAACAAAGTACACGTCATCCTGCAATACGGCGAGGCTCACGAGCCCGCGTGGGGCCGCATCGCGGCGATGGCTGGTGATCACGACATCCAGTTCGCTCGACCGGACCCGCTGCATCAGATTTGGAACGACGTCCTGATGCATTTCGATCCGTAAGTGCGGAGACATTTTCAGGAGATCCGCAAGCACGATGCGGTCACAGAGGTGCCGCGACGCCGCCCCTACCCCGATCCGCAAGGGTGCCCCATGGCCGCTGGCGATCGCGCGGACTTCGCGCCCGACCTTCTCCACGTTCTCGAGGATCGCCGCCGACCGACTGGCGATGTGATGCGCGAGCACATTCGGCACAAGGCTGCGCCCCCGGACATCAAAGAGGGGAACGCCGAGCTGGTCCTCGATACGGCGTATGCTCTTGCTGAGCGTCGGCTGCGAAATGCCAAGCATGTGTGCCGCGCGCGTCACCCCGCCCGCCCGGCAAATCTCTGCGATCTGCCGAAGTTGGCGCAGGTCGAGCGAACCGATATCCATCGATGAATCATAGCCAATAGCTATCAACATGCGCAAGTCATAGCTCTGGTGAAAATTCAGGTCACCCGGTAGGACCTGCCTCGGGAGCAAACCAAAAAGCATGTTGGTAGATCGGCGGAGCGTCTTGGCAGTTTTGGCATCGTCTCCGACAAGTGCATTGAACTTGCGCTCTGCAGGCGATCTCCGGGCGTTCGCCCGGACGGTCTGGACTTTCGGGCTTCCCTTGATCGAGACGGCGAACGTGCGGGCAGCCTTCGCACGCCGGACGCGGCCCAACACGTTTTTCCATTACCGCAGTCTGGTCACTCCAACGTCGCAGACGGTGACCACCCCCAACGTGGACACCCTGTATTCCACGTCGTGGCTCGACCTGTCGGCCGGGCCGCTCACGATCGACGTGCCATCGTTTGGCGACCGGTATCTCTCGGTGGCAGTGATGGACACCTATTCGAACAACTTCGCCCTGCTGGGGTCGCGCACGAGCGGCAGCAGTCCCGTGCGATTTTCGATCTCCGGGCCTGATCGCACGGCCGCCGGCGCGGTGAGCTCGCCGACGCGCTGGGCATGGCTTCTGATCCGCGCCGAGGTTGACCAGCGCGAAGACCTGGGCGATTTCCATGCACTTCAGGACCAATGCCGGATCGCGGGGCCCACCGGATCGGCTGCCTTTGCCCCCGGGTGTCGCGCCGATGGCGATCCGGTTGTGGTGCTCGAAACCCTGACGAGGCTTCTAGCCGAGTCGCCCCCGTCGAGCGCGCCGGACGAGGTCATGCGCGCGATCGCCGCGCTCGGTCTTGCCGGCGAGGGCCGCGGCCGACCCTGGTCGGCAGACGAGCTTCGCACCATCCACGACGGGTTTATGGAGGCACGCACCCAGCTGCTGCGCACACCGCCGGGATTGCGGCAATGCGGCTGGATCCTTCCTTTTGAAAACATGGGGGCGTTCGGGCCCGACTACCGCTCGCGCGCGCTGATCGCGCTCAAGGGCCTCGGCGCATTGCCGAACCGGGAAGCGATGTACTTCTGGGCGCTGGCCCCCGACGGCCAAACAGAGTTCGACGCCGATCAGCGCTGGCGCCTGACCCTCCCGTCGGGGAGCCTGCCCGTCGATGCGTTTTGGTCGCTGACCGCGTATCGGCGGACGCCGAGCGGCCAGAGCTATCTCTTCGACAACGCGCTTGGCCGGCACGCGCTGGGAAGCCACCAGGACAACTTGCAAAGGGCCGATGACGGTTCGATCACCGTGTTCTTGCAGCGCCATCCTCCCGCAGACGGCCCCATTGCGAACTGGCTGCCTACTCCGCCCGAGGGTGCGTTCGAGCTCGTGCTGAGGGCTTACTTGCCCCGGCGCGAACTGCTCGACCGAAGTTTCCGACTCCCCAGCGTGGTCCCTGCGTCATGAACCCATTGAACCACCCTTTTGCTAGCCTCCTCTTGGCGACGATGGGAACGATCGAGGGGCCTGCGGCTCTGGCAGCTGCTCCCGAGAACCCGCAAGCCTTGCTGAAATTGTCCGGCGATCCCGCGTCGCGCGATGCCAAGGCCTTGGAAGAGATGGCCTACAGCTATGGCCTCCTCCTGTATCAATTTGGATTGCCGTACGTCTATTTCGACGATTGGCGCGCCCGGCGCATCGCGCGGGATACGGACGCGGGCCGCCCGCGGCCTACCGCCAATTCGCTGACCGGCGTTCCCACCCTGATGACCGCCAGGGAGAGCACCGGCGGCGCACCGAATGTCGATACGCTCTATTCGTGGTCGCCGTTCGATCTGGCGCAGGGCCCGGTGGAGATCGACGTCCCGGCGACTCCCGGGCGCTATGCCGCGATGCAGATCGCCGACGCCAGCCTGACGAACATCGGGTATATCAGTCACCGCACGCAAGGGGACGGTGCCGGCCGATATCTGCTCGTCGGCCCGGACTGGAAAGGACGCGCACCGCGTGCGCGCAAGGTCATCCAGTCGCCGACCAACGAAGGTCTGATTATCCTCCGCGTTGCGGTGAAGGGAGACGCCGACCTTCCGGATGCACAGAAAGTGCAGGACAGGTACCGGATGTCGGGTCCGCCGGCAGCCACGACGGGGTCTCCCGTTTCTCAAATGGTGTCGGCGCCCGGCCTGCTGGGCTTTTACGATCGTCTCGCGCGGATTCTCGAACGCAACCCTCTGCCCGAGCGCGACCGGGCATGGCTTTCGGCGTTCATGGCGATCGGCTTCGACCCCGCCCGGCCGGGTCCGATCGGTCTCGGCAACCCAGCCATCGAGCGAGGCCTGACACGTGCGCTCGAAGCCGGTCCGAGCACCGTCGCTTGGAAGATTCGCAATCGCGGGGGCGAGCTGCGCGGCTGGACCATGGACTTCCGCGGCGGCGACTATGGAGGCGATTTCCTGAGCCGGGCAGCCGGGGCGATTTTCGGCCTCGTGGTCAACAGTCCGCAAGAGGCGATCTATTTCCGCGCCCTGAAGGATTCGAGCGGGCGCCCGCTCGACGGTGCCCGGACCTACACCGTGACGCTGCCGCAGGCGTTCGTGTCGCAATGCGCGGCCTTTTGGTCGCTAACCAGTTACGACAGCGGTTCGAACCTGATCGACAATGCGGACGACAAATACGCGGTCGTGGGCCGCGATCCCGCGGTCGCGGTCGAACCCGATGGCGCGATCAAGGTGGCCGTCGGCGGAACCCCCGCCGCGGATCGATTGAGCAACTGGATGCCGGCGACACAGTCCGGCCCCTTCGCGATCACCTTTCGTTGCTACCAGCCCGGACAGTCCATTTTGCACGATCCGTTCCTCGAACGGACCCTGCCGATGATCGACCGGATCGAATGAGGGCACGGCAGGGGATCCGATCACGACGAGAAACCGGTCGCAGACGAACGATTCACATCCAGGGGAGAGCAGGATCATGAAACTTAAGCCGACAGTGTGCTCTGGCGTAGCTACGCTGGCGCTGGTCACTGCTACCGCGGCCCACGCGCAAGATGCAGCAGCGCCGACGACGACGGACCCATCCATGGCGGCGGCCGACGACGACGGAGGCGACGCGGCCTTCGGCGGCATAGTCGTGACGGCGCAGAAGCGAGCGGAACGGGTCAACGACGTGCCGCTATCGGTCGTGGCGCTTTCGGGCGCCCAGCTCGAGCGATCGGGTGTTCGCGACGTTACCGAACTGCAGCTCGTGGTTCCCAACCTTCGCATCGCGAAGCTGTCACAGGCAGCCGGCGTCACCTTGCAGATCCGGGGGTTCGGGACGGGGGCCAACGCAGCGATCGACTCCGATGTCGCCACGTCGCTCGACGGTGCGTTCGTGCCGCGTCCAGGCGCGATCATTTCCACCTTTCTGGACGTCGCCAGCGTGGAGGTCCTGCGCGGACCGCAGGGAACGCTTTCCGGGCGCAATGCCGTGGTCGGGGCTATTGCGATCACGACCAATGCACCCGATCTGTCGGAAATGAATGGCCGCGCCGAGTTCGAGTACGGGTCGTTCAACACGTTCAAGGCGTTGTTCGTGGGCAATGTACCCGTTTCCGAGACATTCGGCCTGCGCGTTGCCGGCGTTTCGCGGACCACGGATGGCCACGCGTATAACCTTTTCGACAAGCAAACGTACGGCGCTTCCACGACGCTGGCAGGTCGCCTGTCGGCCAAATGGGAAATCACCCCGGCCCTCACCTGGGTCGGGCGGGCCGATTATGCGCAAATCACCGGCGACGGCCTGAACCCCAGCAATATCGATGTCGACGCATCGCCCCAGCCGCAGCTTGATACCTTTGTGAGCCGGATCGCCGCAGCCGGTGGCGCCCTGGCGTTGTCGGGCAATACATCGCACATCGTCAACCAGCGCATGGTCGACCCGCTTGTGCTCGACCGGCAGTATGGCCTGTCGAGCGATCTGTCCCTAGCGGCGGGGAACGGATTTGAGGTGCGTCTGCTGAATTCTTATCGCGATTGGAGCAATCGGCAGAACGACGGCGACAACGCCTTGACGACGCTCGACATCTTTTATCGCGGTGCCAGTTTCGAGAGCCGAACGCAGAACCATGAACTGCAGCTCATCTCGCCCAAGGACACCCTGGCCGGAGGCAAATTGAGTTTCGTCTCAGGCCTCTATTATGCGGTCGAGGATTACGCGACAACGAACACGATCAATCTTGGATCGAGATTCTGCGCGCTGGTCGTGGGCGCGGCCGGCAGGCCGGCATGCCTCGCCGGCCCTCAAGTTAACGCCGCAAATAACCAGTTCGATCAGCACGATAGGACGTATGCAGCTTATGCGCAGGCGGATTTTAAGATCTTCCCAAGCCTGACGGCCACGCTCGGCTCCCGGTATACCGCGGGTCGCAAGACCGGAAGCTTCGTCGGAGTTCGGTCTAACCCGGGCGCGGCCTCACTCGCATCGACCGAGCAAACCACACTCGAAACCAGTGCCAACCGGACGACTTGGCGCGCAAACCTGACGTGGCGTCCTATTGATGGAACACTCGTTTACGCCAGTTATGCCACGGGGTTCAAATCCGGTGGTTTCAATAACGCAAACTCTCCCGTGGCGCTGACGGCGACAACCCGCAACTTTGCGCCCGAAACATCGAAGAATTATGAAATAGGGGTCAAGGCCTCCCTGTTCGATCGTCTCATGCAGCTCAACGTCAACGCGTTTCTCATGGATATCGATGATTTTCAGCAGCGCTCGTACGATGGCACCATGTTCGTCATCCGGAATGCAGGTAACATCCGTTCGAAAGGGGTGGAATTTGAACTTGCTCTCCAGCCGAGTGAGCGCCTCTCGACCGGTATCTCAGGCGCATATCTGAATTCTCGCTATCTGTTCAACCCGACCGCGCCCGGTCTACCGGGATGCTCCGCCGCAGTCGTAAATTCCTGTGTCGGCTTCGAGAAGATCGTCAACGGCAATCCTACCATCCAGGATTTGACGGGCGCTCCAACCGGCATCGCTCCCGACTGGTCAGTGCATGCATTCCTCGAGGCAAACACGGGCGATTTTGGCCCCGGCTACAGGCTGACCCTGCGGGGGGACTATGCGTATCAGTCTGCGCTGCGTTTTTCGGTCAACGGTGCCGATGCCAAGAACATCGGCAACATCAGTCTGCGCCTGGATTTCCCCGATCGAGACCTGGCGATCACGGGCTATGTCCTCAACGTCACGGACGCGGATTATTTTACCTCGTCGTTCCCCCAACCGCTCGCGGGCGTTTTCGGAGGAAACAACACGACCACCGGGCAAACGATCATGCGCGGGTTCATTGGCGCACCGCGCGAGTTCGGCCTAAGGCTGGGAGCCACTTTCTAGCGCGATGCCGATCGCTCGGAGAGAGGTGCTCAAGGCCACTGCGATCGCCGCATTGGTCGAAGGCCTTCCAACGCTCGCAGCCGATCCAATCGAGGACATGGATGAGCTCATCCTGGCAGCCGTCGCCCCGGAACTCAGGGCGACGGCACGAGCGCTGTTGGCAGGGGGTCCACCGCCCATCTTGAACGCCGCGACGTTGCCGATCCTGCGCGACAAGAGCCGAGCAGCTATCCGGCCTTTCGAACCGGAGCCTCCCGTCCGGACATTGACCGTAGCCCCTCGCGGGGCGCTTGGACCGATCACCGTCTACCTGATCAACGCAGGAGAGGGGCGGTTGAAGCCCGCCATCCTCCATCTGCACGGCGGCGGTTTCGTGCTCAATTCGGCGCGGAGGGAGGTTCCGCGCCTGCAGAAGATCGCAGCCGAACTCGATTGCGTGATTGCCACGGTCGAATATGCGCTGGCTCCGGAAGCGCCCTGGGCCATCTCGCTCGAGCAGAACTATGCCTGTTTGCGGTGGTTATACGAGCAAGCACATTCTCTTGGGGTGGACAGGGCCCGGATTGTCCTGATGGGGGAAAGTGCGGGGGGCGGACACGCCGCACTCCTGGCGATCGCCGCGCGCGACCGGAACGCGATCCCGCTCGCTGGCCAGGTTCTCGTCTATCCGATGCTCGACGATCGCACCGTCTCGAACACCGGATTCCCACCGGCGGTGGGGCGATTGGTATGGACTGCGCAGGCCAACGCGTTTGGTTGGCGCTCGTTTTTGGGCAGCGAAGGCGAGCCCGACGGAAAGGCGATACATGCCGTTCCTGCACGACATGGAGACCTCTCCCGCCTCCCGGCGACCTTCATCGGCGTCGGAGGAATAGATTTGTTCGTTGCGGAAGACATCGATTACGCAGCCAGGCTGATCCGGTGCGGGGTCCCGACCGAGCTGCTCGTTGTTCCAGGAGCTTTCCACGGTTTCGACGCTCACGCCTCCTCGACTTCGCTCGCAAGCTGGTTCACTGGCGCGAAAATAAATGCGATTAGGAGGATGTTTGAATTTCCCAGTTTACGAGACGATTGGGAAGTATAGTGCATTTACCAATTTGTTCTCTGTACCATAAAGTCGCATGCAGTTGAGCCGCTCATTGTCTATAAATTGTATTTGCAGCTAGCAAACCTAGTTTCTCCAAATTCAAGGTAAAACACCGCGATTGAGTTCGATTGCGCGTCAATACGCGCGGCTCATCCGCACTTATCCGACCTTCGGTCACCCGCCAGTTGTTTGATCATCGACGTCAGCTGGCTGTGATTTCTACCGAATTCGCGAATGACCAAGATCAAGGCGCGTGACGGAGGGTCAAAAATTGGGCCGGAAGCAGACAGTCGCCTTATAGGGGTGGCAAGCTGCAAAGACGCCTTACGGCAAGTGGGGCAGCCTGCCGCTAGATGTAGAGGCACCGCTTAGGTCAAAAAGGCCGTTGCGACCTCGAAAACTAGCCTCATCTGTTCCTGTCTCGAATATCCGGCGGGCCGGACGTGAAAAGTCCGGGCCGATCCTTCAATCGACCCGGACTTCCCGGGAGGGACTCCGCCTTTACGGTAGGGTCAGTTGGCGGAGTCGGCGGTGGGCTGTTCTTCGGCCTGGCGACGCGCGGTCTTCTCGAGCTTGCCCTCGCTCATCGCGGACACGAGCAGCGAGCCCGAACCGGTGAAGTTGCCCGCTGGGATCGTTGCGGGACCGTCTTCGGTCATTACCACGAGCTGCTCCACGCGGCCGCGGCTGTCGGCGATGACCTGGCGGACCGAACCGATCTGGTCGCCGCTCTTGTCGAGCACCGCCATTCCGGGAGCGATGTCAAAGGTCCCTGCGGCCTGCCCTGCGGCACTACCCGCCAGCGCCAGCTGACCGGCTGCGCCCGAGAACATGCCGCTCGCAGTGCCCGTGGCCGCTCCGTTCGCGCTGCCGCCGATCGAACGGCTGCGTTCCACCGCGCCGCTGGCGGTGTCGCGCGCCATCATCGCCTGGCTGCGCGCGGTGGCCGCGGTGTTGCCGGCGAGGTTGCGAACCGCATCGGTTCCGACGAGCTGTGCGTCGCCGCTGGCTGCTCCGCTGCCTTGCGCGCTACCCGAGCCCGAGCCGGTCAGGCCTCCGAGCGGGCTTGTCACAGTCTGGTCAATCGAGCCCGAGCCCTGTGCGGACGCCTTGCGATTGGCCGAAACGCGTCCCGATCGGCGGTCGACCGACTGCGAACCCTCGGTCGAACTGCCGACCGAGCCGGCGCCGCGGGTCACGGTCTCGATGGAACGCGTAAGAATGTCGAGCGAGCCTGCACCGCCGAGAGTCCCGCCCAGGCTGCCGCCAAGGCCGCCGCCGAGAAGCTGGGCCTGTGCCGGCGCCGCGGCGAGAAGAAGGGCGGCGGATGTGAAGAAGATGGCCTTCATGGGTCTATGTCCTTTTTCCGTTTCGAACAAAATGGCGGCGTCGCCATCCGTCGAAAGGAAAACGGATCACCGTTCGCGATCCATCCGCAGGTCCAAGAAGAAAATCCGTAAGGTGCTCATATTCAACGGCAGTTTCCGCACAGAAGACCGCGACCATAGACCGGATCGGGCCCCTTTCTCCCAAGGTCGACGGCTTCCGCGTCGGCTTTTGCGCGCCAATCGCCTTCGATGACCGCGGCAATCCTGGCGGCGGCAAGCGGAGCGGCGAACGAGGTCCCCCGCAATTTGACGATCCGTCCCTTGGCATCGCTGCCGACGATATCTGCGCCGGGCGCTGCATAATCCAGTTTAAGCGCCCGCCCTGCCTCGATCAGCGCGCGGTTGCGCCCATCGACTCCGGTTACGGCGATCACACCGGGATAGCTCGCGGGAAATGCCGGCGGTGCCGCAGGCCCGTCATTGCCGACTGCCGCGACGATCACCACGCCTTTCGAACGCGCAGAGGCGATCGCGCGGGCAAGAAGCGGGTTGTCCGGGCCGACGATACTCATACTGACGACCTTGGCCCCGCCCGAAACGAGCCACCCGAGCCCGCGCGCGAGCGCGCTGGCGCTGCCACCAGCCGGATCCCTGCCGTACACGTCGGCGACGGCGACTGTGCGGACCCCTGCGCGATGTAGCAGCGACACGACCGCACTTCCGTGGTTGCTCGCGACCGGAGCCCCGGCAGCGAACCGCTTGCTGGCGGCAACCGGAATACCGGCGGCAGGCGCTCCGTCGATAACGCCCACGCGCGCCGTGATCGGCGTCGGGTTCGGCCATTTCCATGCCGATCGCGTTGAAGCGCTCGACCATGTCGGCGGTCGCGCGCGCGCCGTCCTTGACGTTCTCGAGCACCGTCTTGCTCTCGTCGAGCTCGGGCTCCTGTTCCAGATAGCCGACGGTGATGTTCTCGCCCGGCCAGGCCTCGCCGGTGAAGTCCTTGTCGATGCCCGCCATGATCTTGATGAGCGTCGACTTGCCCGCGCCGTTGGGGCCGACGATGCCGATCTTGGCGCCTTGGTAGAACTGCAGGTTGATGTTCGACAGCACCGGCTTCTGCGCGCCGGGGAAAGTCTTCGTCATGTCCTTCATGACGTATGCGTACTGGGCGGCCATCGGGCGTGTCCTTCGGGTGTTCGTAAGTGTCTGGAGTTGGCGGCCAGATAGGGGGTGAGCGGCGAGGGGGCAAGGCGCAAGGGCCCGTCGCGTTCCGGGCCTGCCTACTGCTCGCGGAACGATTTCCAGAACGATCCGGTCAGCGGCTCGAGGATGTACTGAAGGGCGGTGCGTTTACGCGTGGGAATGACGATTTCCACCGGAAGCCCGGACCGCAGTTCGCCCCTGCCGATCGACTGGCGGACCTGTTGCAACTCGGCCGGCGGAACCTCGACCTCGGTGCGGAAGAAGGGGCGGCCGGCACGCTCGTCGAAGAACGAATCTGCCGAAACCGTGACCAGCCTGCCTGTCAGGATCGGCAGTGTGCGATCGGGCACGCTGGGAAAGCGCACCTGCACCTTCTGCCCGCGATAAAGCTCGCTGGCGTCGTCTGGGGAGACCCGCGCCTCGATCACCAGCGCCTTGTTGTCGGGCACGATGTCCATCAGCGTCTGCCCCGGGGTAACGACCCCGCCGACAGTGAACACGGACAGGCCCACGACCTGACCGCTTGCCGGCGCGCGTACCGTTGCTCGCCGCAGCTGCTCGCGGATGGCGACGAGCTTGGGGAGGACCTCCTGCAGTTTGACCTCGGTGTCGCGCAGATCGGCGGCGACTTCCTCGCGCATCGACTGGCTCAGCGAGAGCGACTGCATCCGGCTTTCCCCCATTCCCTCCGCCGCGCGCGCCATTTCCGCGGCCATCGCGGCTTCCTGGCCCTTCAGGGCGGCTTGCGCACGTTCAAGCTCGCGCACCCGGTTCTTCGAAGCGAAGCCACGCTCGGCCAGTTCGCGCAGGCCCGCCAGTTCCTCAGCGATGATGCGCTGCTGCTCCACCAGCGCCGCGCGCTGCTCGGCATAACCGCCGCGCTGCTCGTCGAGCTGGCGGCTGCGCTGCCCGAGCACACCCTTCTGCGCGGCGAGCGAGCCAGCGCGCGCCTGGAACTGTGCGGTCTGCAGCCGCATCGCGCGTTCGGCGAGGGGCTGGTCCTCGGGCGACAGGTCGGCGAATTCCGGCGGCGCGGCAAAGCGTCCCGCGCCGCTGCTTTCGGCCATCAATCGTGAGCGTTGCGCCAGAAGTGTCAGGTAGTTGCCGCTCATCGCCCGTTCGGATGCGCGTAGGTCGGGAGCCGCCATTTCTACCAGCACCTGTCCCTTGCGCACTCGGTCGCCCTCGCGGACGTGGAGCGCGGTGACCACACCGCCTTCGCGGTGCTGCACGCTTTGCCGGTTGCCCGATACCGCGACGTTCCCGCTGCCATAGGCACCTGCATCGAGCGGCACGAATGCCGCTCCGCCCAACATCACGACGAAGAATGCGAATGCGACGATTGCGCCTGTGCGAATTTCACTCCGAGGATCATCGGCTTCAGGGTCGACGGGAAAGGTCGCGCGCGCACGACTCTCGACGATGGCGTTCATGACTCGTCTCCGGTGGGACGCGGCCCGGTCAACTTGGCCAGGACCTCGTCGCGCGGACCAGATACCTGCGTCCGGCCGAGCCCGAGCAGGACGAGACTGTCGACCGGCTGGAGTACGGCCTGCCGGTGTGCAATGACGATCACGCTGGCGCCCCGGTCGCGCGCCGCGATCATCGCCTCCACCACCGCGCGTTCTCCCTCGCTATCGAGAAAGGCGTTGGGCTCGTCGAGCACCAGCACTGACGGATCGCCGTAGAGAGCACGCGCGAAGGCAATCAGTTGCGCCTGACCGGCCGACAGCCCGCTTGCCATTCCGCCTATTCGCGTCTCGTAGCCCAATGGTAGGCGCATGATGAATTCGTGGATGCCCGCAGCCTGCGCTGCAGCGACGGTACGGGCGTCGATCTGCGCGGCATCGTCCCCGCGCCACTCGGCGAAGCGTGAAATGTTCTCTTTTACCGTGCCATCGAGCAGGCTCGGTTCCTGGGGCATAAATCCGATATGGGCTCCCAGTTCGTCCTGGTCCCAGGCATCATAGGGCGCTCCATCGATGCGTACGCTCCCGAGGTCGTGCTGCAAGGCGCCCGCGATTACGCGCGCCAGTGTCGTCTTGCCCGATCCGCTCGGTCCGATGATGCCGAGGATCTCTCCCGGGGCCGCGCGGAGGGTAGCTCCGGCCAGGATCGGCCGCGATCCGTCTGGTGCCCTGACGACGAGATTCTCCACCTCGATCAGTCCGGTCGGTGCGGGCAGACGGGTGCGCTCGAACGCATCGTCGGCAGGATCGCCCGGCAGGTGGCCGGCCAGGTTCCGCAGTGCGGTAAGCGCGCTGCTGAATCCGGTCCAGCCAGACACCAGCGCCTCGACCGGCTGCAGCGCGCGGCCAAGGAGTATCGAGGCGGCGACGATCGCCCCTGCGGAAATCTTCCCGTCGATCGCCAACAGGGCACCGATACCGAGGGCCGCCGACTGGGCGAAAAGCCGGAAGAACCGGATCGCTGCCGAGTATCGGCCGCCGATGAACTGTGCTCGCTGCAGCAGATCGAGCGACACCGCCCGATCGGCAAGCTGCCGCGTCACGAGCGGTTCGCGCATGCCCAGCGCACGCACGGTGCCTGCGCGCGCGGCCACGATCTGTTGGGATGCATATGATCGGCCCAATGCGCGGGAGGCCCCGTCCATCTGGGCCCGCGTTGCGTGCTCATTCCGCAGCGCCAGCGCAAGGAGCACCGCCGTGGCAGCCAACGCGAAAAGGCCCAGCCATGGGTGCAGAAGGAACGATACGACAATGAATACAGGGGTCCAAGGCGCATCGAGCATGGCGGCGGCAAGGGGCCCCCCGACCGTTTGGCGCACGGTGTCGAGATCGCGCACCGCCTCGGCACCGACCGCATCGTTTCCGCCCGACGCGATCTTGCGAAGCACGCGCGGCGCGAGTTCGCGGTTAAGGCGGGACCCGGCGCGGATGAGGATCCTGCCGCGAAGAGCATCGAGGAGGGCGAGGGTCGCCAACGCAAGCAACAGTGCGATGGTGATATAGAGGAGCGTCAGCTTGCCCCCCGTTGCGACCACCCGGTCGTACACCTGCAACATGTAGATGGCAGGTGCGAGGAAGAGAAGATTGAGAAGGAAGCTCGCGGCTGCAGCGGCCGCGAAATGCGTTCGGCACGCGCGAAACGCAGCGGCAATCGTCGGAGATTCGAAAGCCTCGTCTATCTTGATCATCTGCAGTCCAATAACGCGTATGATATACGCGTCCAATCGACGAGCTCCGGGACGTGCCAGCTTGTCGGGCTCGCTCCGCAACCACGGTAAAAACGCGAGGCGGCCAGTACCGGATGACCGGAACTGACCGCCCGTGACCCGCCTGAGCGGGAAATTGCAACCCGAATCAGCCGAACAGGATGTCCGACGTCTGGATCGCATCGCCCTGCGAGCGGATGATGAGATCGGCCACACCGTTGCCGTCGAGGTCGATCAGCAGATCGAGACCCACTGCCTGGACGTGCGAGGCATCGGTGCTCAGCGCGCTGAGATCGAGCTTGTCCTCGCCAGACTTGAAGTCGGTAATGGTGTCGAGGAACCCGGCTTCGCCGATTACGAAAGTGTCCGCCCCCGCGTTGCCGGTGTAGATATCGTTGCCCTTGCCGCCGTTGAGCACGTTTCCGACGGCGTTGCCGATCAATCGGTCGTTGCCGCTGCCGGTAATGCCGTCCTCGATCACCGTGCCGATGGCAATGCCGATGTTGTCCGACAGGAACCCGGGGTTGCTGGTGCGACCTTCGAACAGCGCGTCCCAGAAAGCCTGGGTAAGATTGAGGCCGTAGAGTGCGTTGAGCTCAGCGGCGTTGACGACCTGTCCGAAACCGCTGCTGAATTCCCCCTCGCGCAGATCGAGAACCGAATTGCGGGTCCAACCGCTAAGGTCCAGTGTGTCGTGCCCGCCCGCGTCATAGATCGTCAGGAACGGGTTGATGTTGGTCGAGAAGTCGAAGACGTCGCGATCCGCCGTCGAGTTGAACCCGTAAGTTGTGTCGCCCGTCCTGGTCGTCGTATCGGCGCCGTACATCGCCTGGACCGCCGCGATGTCGTGAAGCATGGGGGTTTGCGGCGTCTGGAAGAATCCCCCGGTCGCCCAATTGACATAGCCCTTCGAACCGGTGTTTCCGGCGTTAAAATAGGACATGATCGTGAACTGATACGAATCCTGGAAGTATTCGGCGTCCTTGGCGTAGGAAATGGGGAGTCCGCTGCCAAAATTGTAGTCGCCGGGATGCTCCAGACCGATGGCGTGACCCGTTTCGTGAACAAGTGTGGAAAACCCGTACCCGCTGTAATCGAGATCGAAGTTGTCCGGTTGATCGCTGTTAATATACGTGTCGCCCTGGATTTTGGCGAAGCGCCCATGGCCTCCCTGATAGAAGGGCGTGAATGCAGATGCCTGCGCCGGTCCGGTGGACGTGTTCATGTAGACGATGTCGGCGCCATACCCGTTCTTCTCGACGAACTTGACCGCGATCAGATCGTCCCACAACGCGATCGCCTCGCGGGTGGCGTCACGCTGCTCGGAAGTAAAGGGCACGAACCCTTCGATGTACGAGCCGAGTGCGTCGTAGAGCTTGGGATTGTTGTATTGCCCGCCGGGCGCATGCTCCGCGAAGGAATAAGTGATCGTGCCGTTCTTGACCGGCCAGATGGCGCCGTCGCGGTTGAGCTGCGCCGCGGCCTCTTCGGTCGAATAGACCGGTTTGCCGTTGAACGCGATGCCGTCGCCATCGGGGTCCGGATTGCGCAGTTCGGCGGGCCCACCGATGGAATCGATCGTGGTATTTTTCAGCAAAACATCCGCGCGTTGTCGTAAATAAGCCATTTCTGTCCAAAGCCTCCCGATGGTGCATGAAGGGCCCGTCCCCAGACCGGCCAGTGACCGGATTTCTTCCGGTCCGACGTTCAAGAGTCAATGCTTTTAAGGATAAATTTCCGAAGGTACCGGTAATCGACACCCGTTGTTGCAGAAGCGCAACCTCGATCTAACAATTGTTTGGCGTAGTTAAGAAACAAACCAGCATTTCGGATGGTTCTGAAACTTACAAAATGTCGCGCGCACTCCCCATGATGTTATTTGTTTGCTCGGTACGGCGTGCCCCTAGGCGATGATAGATCTATGGTCTCTCACTCCCAACCACCCTGCGGCCGCCCCTTCGCTTTCGCTCGGGAGTTTCGACGCAAGATCGTCCCCCGGACGATCTTGTCCAATCGAAACTGGTCGGGGAGACAGGATTGGCTGCGCCGATCATGTCTCTCTCACTCCCAACCGTCCTGCGGCCGGTTGGTCGGGGAGACAGGATTCGAACCTGCGACATCCTGCTCCCAAAGCAGGCGCGCTACCGGGCTGCGCTACTCCCCGACCTTTTCGGACCGGTCCGGTGGTGGGCCCGGCAGGACTCGAACCCGCGACCTAGCCGTTATGAGCGGCCAGCTCTAACCAACTGAGCTACAGGCCCTCCGGAATCCGGTGCCGCGCGCCTAGACGTGCACGAACGGGCTGGCAAGCGGATCAGCGTTCGACGTTGTCCATGATCTCGGCGACCGTGGTTGAAGCGACCGCGCGCAGATCGAGGTAATCGTACACCCGGCGGAGCCAGTCGTAGAGTCGGTCGAGATCGCGCGCGTCGCGCACGTAGTCGGTGTTGCCCGGCGCGAGCGAGGGACTGTGGAAGCTGAGCACCAGGATCGGCAGGCCATCGTCGAGCGCCATGTCGATGCCCTTGATCGCCTCGCTCGCGGTCACCCCTTCCGGGGTCAGCGCGATCCTCTCAACGAGGCCCAGCCGCGACAGGATGCCGGGGAGGTGGGGCATGTGCGCGGCGACGCGCTGGATCAGCCGGCCCTGGCGCCGCAGCAGCCCGAAATACACCGTCGTGAGGGGCAGTTCCAGCAGGGTGCGCGCGCTATCAACCCAGTACGGTTCGAGCGGGTGGTTCCGGTAGTCCGGCCCGCCTTGCGCGCTGTAGTCGTAGTTGGCGCGCACCGAAGTGTCGATCGCCACGCCCGCATCGCGCAGCAGCCCGGCGGTTTGCGGGCCCAGGCCGTACCGGCCCGCGCGATAGATCAGCGGCTGGACTTCGAACGCCTGCTCGATCCGGTCGCGCAGGGCCATGAATTTAGCTCGTTCGAGCTCGGGCGGCAGGTTGCCCGCAAAGCTGTTGCGGACCGAAATCTCCTCGTCGAAGGGTGGGTTGACCCAGGGGTGGAGCTGGATGCCGACTTCGGCCCGCCGCGCACGCACCGCATCCCCGATGATCTCGACGGCCAGCGCGTTGGTCGCGATCGGCCAATCGACGAGATAGACCGGGGATACCCCGAGCCCTTCGCAGAATTCCTGGAATCGCGCGATCGCGGGAACATGGGTCAGCCCGTGACGATCGCGGGTGAAAGGTCCCGACCAGTCGAATTCTTCCTCGGTGTCGACCGTCAGCAGGACTCGCTGCCCGAAACCGGTGCGAAAGCGCGCCGTGCGACCCGGCTCTGGCGGTTCGGTCAGTGGCCGGTCCATTTCGTTGCCCCCTGGTCGCATCGTGAATACCGCAGCGTGTAGTCCGCGGTGCGACCCGGCCGGACAGCTACCCGTGCGCTGCGTCGGCCGCGACCGGGCTAGTTTCGCGGCTCGCCGCGGTCAAGCGCGGCAGGACGAGGACGAGCGTGTCGCCTTCGCGCGTGAGGTCGCCCCCGATCGCACGGGCCTCGGCGCGGGCCAGCCGCAATGCAAAGCCGGCGCCGAACATCCCCGCGCTCACCGCCCCGCCGCCGGCGCGCCCGTCTGCCGCGAACACGTCGTCCGCGCCAGCTAGCGCACCGGGAAGGCGTACAGCGAGCCGGATGCCTGCCGGTGCCGGTTCCAGGGTCAGCGCGATGACCTCGTTCGCGCCCGCCGCTCCTGTCAGCGTGGCGAGCAGGCGCCAGCCGAGCGTCGCGGCTTCGTTCGCGTCGAGCGGAACGGGCATGCGACCCGGGGCTGCGGCCAGCTCGAAACGCGCGCCGCGGGGGCGCAGCACTTCGTCGAGCTGTCCGGCAAGGCCGCTCACGATCGCGGACCAGTCGGCATCTCCGGACTGCGGGACCAGCGCGCCTGTCTCGAGCTTCGCCAACCGGTCGAGTTCGTCGAACCCGGCGAGGATGCGCGCCGCGTCCCCCGCGATGGCGGCCGCGAGTGCCCGGTATTCGTGCGGTGCAGGGCCGAAAAGCTGCTGCTGGATGACTTCTGCGAAGCCCTGGATCGCGTTCACCGGCGTCTTCAGTTCATGCAGCAACTGGCGCATGCGGTCGGCCGCGGGATCGACCGGCGGCACGGCGAATTCTGGCGGGGCGGGGCGGCGAAAGCGACCCGCGTAGCCAAGGAAACGCCCGCCGGCCTCGCTGAAGCGCGGAGCGGCGTCGACCACCCAGTCTCCCGCTATGGCCGGGGCACCCGCGAGTTCGGTCGCTTGGGAGACTATCGGCTGGAGGCGTTGCGATCGGCCGGTTGCGGGAGCGAGCAGTGCGCCCACGACCATCGGTGCGACGCGTGGCTCGGCCCAGTCGATCCGGCCTTCGCCATCGGTGGTGAACGCGAAGCCGGTGACGGCAGAGGAGAGTGTCGTTTCGGCTCGTTCCCCGAGTGGGAGACGCGGGTCATCCTCTCCCGCCATGCGGGATGCGCGGGTCTTGCGATAGGCCTCGATGCGCTTGACCAGCGCGCCGATCTCGCTGTCGTCGGCCGCCACTGCGGGCGCAGGCGCCGTGGCTGGCGCATCGTCGGCCAGGTCGTTGGCGGGGATCGGCCGCAGCGAGAGCGGTATGGGGGTGGCCTCCACGGCGAGCTCGAGCGTTTCTTCCTCGCTGGCGAATTCGCTGTCCGGACGTGGCAGGCCCCGATCCCGGATGCCGAGGCGTTCGAGCAGGTCCTGTGTCGGCCGCGGCAAGTCGCGGCGCAGGCGCAGGAATCCGCGCGCGCGGATCGGAAGGCGGGGGATCAATGCGTCCCAGTCCTCGACCGTCAGCTGCGCGACGCCGAGAGCCGCGGCGGCGACTTCGGGCTCGTCCTCGGCAAGGTGGAGCGCCAGTTCGGGATTGCGGAATCGCAGCCCCGGCTCGCGGATCATCGCCGCGCGCTCGCCGGAAGGGAGCGCTTCGCCCAGCGCGGCGAGCCGCAGCCATGCCGCCGCCAGCAGGCTTTCGTCGCGCCCGTGCCGCCGGCTGCCGAGCAGGTCGAGCAACTGCCGAAACTGGGTACGCGCCGCGCGCTCGCCGGCAGCGCGGTGGCGCAGGACCGTGGCAAGGCGATCGTCGAAATGCATGGCGCTCCAGTTATGGCGATACGACCCTGAATGAAGGACGCAACGCCGACGTGGCCTGCTACCACGCGCGCGGGCGAGGCACACCGGCCAAGGGACGTGCGTTGCAAAGCGGGACAATTGCTGGCAGGAATAATAAAATTATCCGGCGGCGCGACTCAGCGTCGCCTTAATTGCCCGGAATCTACCCGGGTTCGGCGCAGTCCGGGGGCGCGGTTATGGCCAATCTCGACGGTATCGACAGGAAATTGCTGGCGGAATTGCAGGCCGAAGGGCGCGTGACCAACGTGGAACTCGCCAGCCGCGTCGGCTTGACCGCGCCGCCGTGCCTGCGCCGCGTTCGCGCGCTGGAGGAAGAAGGCGTCATCCGCGGCTATCATGCCGATCTGGACCCGTCGAAACTCGGCTTCGCCATCACCGTGTTCGCGATGGTCAGCCTCAAGAGCCAGGCCGAAAGCGCGCTGCGCGAATTCGAGGATCACATGAAGGCGCTGCCCGAAGTGCGCGAGTGCCACATGCTCAACGGCGAGATCGATTTCATCCTCAAGATCGTCAGCCAGGATCTGCAGAGCTTCCAGGAATTCCTGACCAGCAAGCTGACGCCGGCGCCCAACGTCGACAGCGTCAAAACCAGCCTGACGATCCGCACCGCCAAGCACGAGCCCGGCGTCCCGCTCGAGGATTAGCCGTCAGGCGGCTTCGTCGGCCGCGTCGATCACGTCCTGGATGTCGGCGGCATCGGCCGCCTCGACGGCGCGGCGTGCAGCCTTCTCGCGCTCGGTCTTGGCCCGGTCGAGCATCACCCGCTTCGCCTGGTTGGCCAGCGCCTGCCAGGTCTTCGCGGCGCGCAAGTTGCGGTCGCGCACGTTGTCGAGGGTCGCCTTGTCCGCTTCGGCTTCGGCTTCCCGCGCACGCGCGTCGTAGAATTCGAAAGTCTGGCTCATCTGGGTTTCCCTTTGGTGGTTGGACGAAAACTCCCCCCGCACGCGGGGCGCGGAGGGAGCATTTCGTGAAGCGACGATCAGTCCGCGGCGGACAGGTTGACCGCGCTGGCCTTGCCGTTGCGGCCCTGCTCGACTTCGAAGTTCAGGCGCTGGTCCTTGTTCAGCGACTGCATGCCGGCGGCCTGCACGGCGGTGATGTGGACGAAGCTGTCGTCCGAACCGTCGTCGGGCTGGATGAAGCCGTAGCCTTTGTCGAGGTTGAAGAACTTCACGGTTCCGGTCTTGCTCATGGTGTTTCCTTTCAAGAAACGCGTCAGTTGCCCTCCGGGCGACATGCCCGGCGGGTCGTGCGTCAAATCGTCAGTTGAAAGGAAGTCGTCGTCTGGTTTTCGCCGGGGCCCGGACCCTCTGGGTGGGGGCAAGCGGCGTCGTCAAATCTCGAAGTCCGTCGCAAATTTCGACGTCAGCGGCGCCCTTGTAGCACGGAAGTCTCGATACACCTAATCGCGCTGCGTCAGCTGCGCCGCAACGGCTGGGTCAGGCAGTGCGGTCCGCCATGCCAGGCCCACAGGTCGCGCCCCGGGAAGGTGTCGACCGCGAAGCCCTCCGCCTCGATCGCCGCCTTGGTCGCAGGGTTTCCGGCATAGGCGATGACCCGGCCGGGCGTGGCCTGCACGACGTTCGCGGCCTGTCGCCGCAGTTCAGGGTAGGCGACCGCCATGAAGTGCGCAAAGGCCTCCTGCCTGTCTGCAGGACGCGCGCCGCCAACCCAGGTCAGCTTCCACTTGAGGCGTCGCAGGTGGTCGACGAGCTTGCCTTCGACCTTTTCCTCGGCGCCGGTGCCGCGGCGGAACAGCTTCAATGACCCGAAGCCCTTGAGCATGTCGAGCCCGGCTTCCGCTTCGTCTGCCTCAAGCCGCGTATCGGCGCGCGCGCCCTTGATGAAACGCACCATCGGGCTGCTCTCGGCAAACTCGCTTTCCAGTAAATAGGGCACGGTCAAGCCGTGCCGCGGCGCCATCAGCGTGAAGAAGGTGTCGAGGTGGAGCAGCAGGATGCGCAGTTCGCGCGCCGGCATCGATCCGCCGGGCCACGACATCTGGAGAAATTCCTTCTCGACCGTCTGGACGGCCAGCACGTCCATGTCGAGCCGCTGCGCCAGCACCGGCGCGATGCGCGGGTCGGTGCGATTGCCGGTGCCGAGGAACAGGAGGTTCTTCTCCACCACCATGGCGTCGCCGCCCTCGATGATCATGCCCTCCTCGACCGCGTCCATCGCGATCGGCACGTCCTTCAGCATGGGCGAGTGCGCATAGACGAAGCGCAGCAGCATGTTCTCGCGCCGGCGCCGCTGCGAGGCGGAATTGCAGATAACGAGGCCCTTGGGCGTCATGAAAGCGGAATCGCGCGTCCAGATCGTCGACGAGGAATCGTTCTGCGCATGGCGATAGGCGCCGTCGGGCCCCAGGCGGAATCGCTGGTCGGGATCGCGGCCGAGCACTTGTTCGGCGGTGACTTCGCTCGCCCGCGCACCGAGGCGGGGGAATGCCTCGTCGACCCAGGCTGCGAGTACGCCCGACGACCGTGTGGCGTCCATCGCCGCAGCCAGCGCATCGCGCAGTTCGACCACCTCGGCGCCCGATGCGCGGAGCAGGTCGTTGAGCGCGGCATGCTGGCGCGCGACCGACCCGTAATCGGCTTCCGCGTCGGGCAGCAGGGCATCGCCGATGATGTCCACCGGGTGGTCGCCCTCGACGAAGCTGTGAACGAGGACGCGGGCGAGCCGGCCGATGTCGCTCGTGAGGGGAGGGGTGCCTCCCGCTTGCGCCTGCGCTCCTGATGGAATGAGGCCCGCCGCGAGTGCCGCCAATCCGCCTGCGCCGAATTCCCGCCTGTCGATCATTGCCCGCCCCCCTTGAAAAACGGAGGAAATCACGGACGACGGGAAAAAGCAAACAGGCGCGTCAGCCGCGCTCCTTCAGCCACTCCTCGAGCCACTTGATCGAATAGTCGCCGCTGAGCACGTCGGGCTGGCGTAGCAGCTCCTGGTGCAGCGGGATCGAGGTCTTGACCCCCTCGACGACCATTTCCTCCAGCGCGCGGCGCAGGCGCATGATGCAGCCTTCGCGGGTGCGGCCGTAGACGATCAGCTTGGCGATCATGCTGTCGTAGTAAGGGGGTATGCGATAGCCGGCGTAGAGCCCGCTATCGACCCGCACGTGCATGCCGCCCGCCGCGTGATAGGCCGAAACCAGCCCCGGCGAGGGCGCGAATGTCCACGG
Source organism: Tsuneonella dongtanensis (assembly GCF_001698205.1). Lineage (NCBI taxonomy): Bacteria > Pseudomonadati > Pseudomonadota > Alphaproteobacteria > Sphingomonadales > Erythrobacteraceae > Tsuneonella > Tsuneonella dongtanensis. The sequence continues at coordinate 2,730,581 of NZ_CP016591.1, read as the reverse complement.
GTCTTCGGCATTGATGCGGCATTCGATCGCGTGACCGGTGAACCGGATGTCGTCCTGCGTGACCGACAGCGGCTTGCCGTCGGCAACGCGGATTTGCTCGCGGACGAGGTCGAGGCCGGTGATCGCCTCGGTCACCGGATGCTCCACCTGAAGGCGGGTGTTCATCTCGATGAAGTAGAACTCGCCGTTCTCCCACAGGAACTCGATGGTGCCCGCACCGCGATAGCCCATGTCGGCCATCGCCTTGGCGCAGATGTCGCCCATCCGCGTGCGCTCTTCGGGGGTGATGACGGGTGAAGGCGCTTCTTCGAGCACCTTCTGGTGGCGGCGCTGGAGCGAGCAGTCGCGCTCGCCCAGATGTACCGCGTTGCCGTTGCCGTCACCGAACACCTGGAATTCGATGTGGCGCGGGTTGCCGAGGTACTTCTCGATATAGACCGTGGCATCTCCGAACGCGGCCTTGGCCTCGCTGCCCGCCTGGCTCATCAGCGTCTCGAGCGTGTCCTCGCTCTCGCACACCTTCATGCCGCGCCCGCCGCCGCCGCTCGCGGCCTTGATGATGACCGGGTAGCCGATTTCGGCGGCGATCCTCTTGGCCTCGCCGACGTCGCTCACCGCGCCGTCGCTGCCGGGCACCAGTGGCAGGCCGAGCTTGCCGGCGGTGCGCTTGGCCTCGACCTTGTCGCCCATCGTCACGATGTGTTCGGGCTTGGGGCCGATCCAGGTGATGTCGTGCGCCTCGACGATCTCGGCGAACTTGGCGTTCTCCGACAGGAAACCATAGCCCGGGTGGATCGCGTCGGCCTGGGAAATTTCGGCAGCGGAGATGATCGCCGCGACGTTGAGGTAGCTGTCGCTCGCCGGCGGCGGCCCGATGCAGACCGCGTGATCGGCCAGGCGGACGTGCATCGCATCGGCATCGGCGGTCGAATGGACCGCGACCGTCTCGATCCCCATCTCGTGCGCAGCGCGGTGGATGCGCAGCGCGATCTCGCCCCGATTGGCGATCAGGATCCGTGAAATACCCATGCTATCGTCAGCCGATCACGACCAGCGGCTGGTCGAATTCGACCGGCTGGGCATTCTCGACGAGGATCGCCTTGATGGTGCCGGCCTTGTCCGCGGCGATCGGGTTCATGACCTTCATCGCCTCGATGATGACGAGGGTGTCGCCTTCCTTGACCGTGGAACCCACCGAAACGAACGGCGCCGCGCCCGGTTCGGCGGACAGATAGACGGTGCCGACCATCGGCGACTTGAGCGCGCCGGATACGTCCGGAGCTGCATCGGCAGCCGGCACTGGAGCGGCTGCGGCCGCAGGCGCGGCGGCCGGCGCGGGAGCGGCCATCGCCACCGGTGCAGCGACCGCCACACCGCCGCGGGCAACGCGGACCTTGCGGTCGCCATCCTCGACTTCGATTTCGGTAAGCCCGGTTTCTGCGAGCAGTTCTGCAAGCTCGCGTACGAGCCCGGTATCGACATTCATCCCCGAGCTTCGCCCGGCGGCGCCCTTGCTATCGGCCATTAGATGCCTCTTTGCGATTTGAAGCCACGGCCTATGCGCGGGGTTGGGCGCGGTGGCAAGAGCGGGACGCTAGAGCGCGGCCGCCTTTTCCAGCGCGACGATGTAGCTCTGCGGCCCGAGACCCTTGACCTCGTCCACGGCGCCCATGCCCACGTAGGACAGGTGACGGAACGGCTCGCGGGTGGAGGGATCCGACAGGTGGACCTCGATCACCGGAACCCCGATCGCCTTGATCGCATCGAGCAGCGCGATCGATGTGTGGGTATAGGCGCCCGCGTTGAGCAGCACGGCCTTCGCCCCCTCGGCGCGCGCTTCGTGCAGCCAGTCGACGAGGTGGCCTTCATGGTTCGACTGGCGCACGTCTACCTCCAGGCCGAGCTCGCGCGCCCTATCCTCGAGCATCCCGGCGATATCGTCGAGCGTGGCCGAGCCGTAGATTTCCGGCTCGCGCGTGCCGAGCAGGTTGAGGTTCGGTCCGTTAAGGACGTAGACGAGGTTGCTGGCCATCGGGCGGGATTAACGCGTCCGATGAACCGCGCAAGCCGTCAGAGCGACACGAGCACCTTGTCGTCCGAACGCTGGGTCGACGCAGCGGCCGGCGGCAGCGGTTCGAACGCGTATCCACACAGCGAGAGATCGGACAGGCCGCCGAGATGGAACATGCCCAGCGCGGCATCGTCGGTTTCGAGGCGGCTCTTCGCGGGATTGAATGCGCGCAGGTACACCGTCCCGTTGCGCTCGATGAGCTGGTGCGGGTGGCATTCGATGGGGATGGCGTTGTAGGTGGCCTTCAGCGCTGCCCGGCGATCGATGGCGAGCGAGCAGAGGGCGATCTTCTCGTCTTGTTGCATTGCAGCAAGCTATGCATTTCCCGCGCTTTCGCAAGTGCGAAATGATACCGGTTTCACCTGCTCAGGCCTCCACGCCCTTTATCTTTCCCCACTGCCGCGCCGCGGTGTAGCCGAGATAGCCGGTGCCGAAGAGCGCATAAAGTTCGTCGGGCAGACCGCGCAAGTAGGCGGTCATCGAACCCGCGATGCGGCCGGCGGCATCCGGGAGGAACAGCGACAGCAGGCCTACGGGGAGCGCGAAGAGCAGCATCGCGTACATCACGTAGAGGAAGCTCGGCCGTGCGCGGCTGGTCCAGGGGTCCGCGGACTGGGCTTCGGTCACGATGGCCGATAGCCGCGCCTCGATCTGCTTCAGTTCGTGTGTGCCTTCGAGTTCGAGCAAGGCGAGCTTGGCCTTGGCCCGCGCCTCCTTGTCCGGAATGATCTTGTCGATGATCGAAGCGATGGGGCCGACGAGCGTTTCGAGGACGGGCATGGGTGATCTCCTGCTATGCTCCACCGATAACCAGATAGGTTTGTGTAGGAAAACTATTTTTCCGTAATGGTGAACTTCGATAGCATTTGACTTGGGTCGCTCACGTTCTCAAGAAAGCCCCGCCAGGGGAGCCAACGTGAACAACCTCATCTTCGCAGTCGCCGCTGTTGCCGGATTGTTGGTCGCTTCTCCTGCTTGTGCGCAAGACACTGCGAGCGTTGCAGACCAACGCTTGAAGGCACTCTACGACGAGTACTGGGTGTGGCAGGTCGCCGACCGCGGTTCGATCGAAGGTGCTGATGGCGATCTGGAGCCGGGAGCGACGATCCCGTCTTCGACTGCGGCGGCGCACCGCGCGCGTGCCGCCAAGGCTGCCGAATTTCGTGACCGGCTGGACGCGATCGGCGTCGCGGGCCTTTCGCCGGACGAGAAGGTCAACGCCGCCGTCCTTCGCGCCGTCCTTACCGCAGCGATCGAGGATGCCCGCTTTTCCGAGTGGGAAATGCCATTCGACAGCGACAGCAACTTCTGGTCGTACTGGGACGCGCGCCGCGGCTACGAGACCGTCGAGGAGTACGAACGCTACATTGCCCGGATGCGCGCGCTGCCACGCTATTTCGACGAGCAGATCGCGAATGCCCGCGCCGGATTGAACCGCGGATTCAGCGTCCCGCGCGTCACGCTTGTCGGCCGTGAGACGAGCCTCGCACCATATGTCGATTTCGCCGACAACCCGTTCTGGAAGGCATTCGAGCAGATGCCTGCCCGGTTCGCCGATGCCGATCGCGAGCGTCTGCAGCTCGCCGGTCGCGCAGCGATCGCCGAAGCGGTCGTGCCGTCGTATCGCAAGCTGCGCGACTTCCTGACCGGCGAGTATTTTCCCACGGCGCGCAGCACACTCGCGGCCGAAGCCATGCCCGACGGAAAGGCGTATTATCGCCAGCAGATCCGGCAATATACCACGCTCGATCTCTCACCGGAGGAAATCCACCGCACCGGCCTGCAGGAAGTCGCACGGATCGAAAGCGAAATGCGCGCGATCATGGCCGAGGTCGGTTTCGACGGAACGATCGCGCAATTCACCGAGAAGCTCCGCACCGATCCGCGTTTCATCGCGACGTCGCCCGACGACCTGATGGGCGTTTCTTCCTATGTAGCCAAGCGGGTCGACGGACGGCTCACGGACTATTTCGGTTTCCTGCCGCGTCGCCGTTTCACCATCCGCCCGGTACCCGATGCGATCGCTCCGTTCTACACCGCCGGGCGCGGCGGGCTCGACGCGTGCCAGATGAACACGCACGACCTTCCCTCGCGGCCGCTCTACAACATTCCGGCGCTGACGTTGCACGAGTGCGCTCCGGGGCACAGCTTCCAGATGGCGTTCCAGCTCGAGCAGGGCGGCCAGCCGAAGTTTCGCCGCAACATCTACTTTTCCGGCATGGGCGAGGGGTGGGGCCTCTACACCGAGTTCCTCGGAGAGGAGATGGGCATCTACCGCACGCCCGAAGAGCGCTTCGGCCGACTTTCGTACGAGATGTGGCGCGCGGTGCGGCTGGTGGTCGATACCGGCATCCATCACTACGGCTGGGACCGCGACCGCGCGGTCGCCTATCTCGCCGACCGAACCGCTCTCTCGCGACACGAAGTCGGGACCGAGGTCGATCGGTACATCTCGTGGCCCGGCCAGGCCCTCGCCTACAAGCTCGGCGAAATGACGATTCGACGTCTGCGGTCGAAGGCGGAACAGGCGCTCGGCGAGCGCTTCGACATCCGCAAGTTCCACGATGTTGTCCTGGCGTTGGGCTCGGTGCCCTTGCCCGAACTCGAAGCGCGCATCGAAGCGTTCATTGCCGATGGCGGCCAGGGGCTCGCCGGGGTAACATACGACTGACGGGAGGGGCGGGTGCGAAGGACTCGGGTGACATCGTTCGACGTGGCCGAAGCGGCGGGCGTGAGCCAGTCGACGGTCAGCCGCGCGCTCGCCGGCTCGCCGTCGATCACCGAGGAGACCCGCGCCCGGGTGGAGGCAGCCGCGGCGACCCTAGGCTATCACGTCGATGCCCGCGCCGCGCGCCTGCGCAGCGGGCGTACGGGCACGCTTGCGGTGGTCGTCGTCGGCCGCGCCGGTTTCGATCCGACGCGGGTCAGCGGTTTCCATTACGCTCTGCTCGGCAGCACCTGCGCTGCCGCGGCGGAATGCGGCTACCAGTCGCTGGTCTCGTTCCAGTCCGAACAAGGCAGCTTCAGCTGGAACTACGTGGCGCAAGGTCAGGCCGACGGTCTCGTTGTGATGGGGACCAGCGTCAACCGCGCTGCCTGGAACGACCTGCTGGAAACCGCGCCCGAAGGTCCGGTCGCCGTCTGGGGCGCGCCGTTCGACGACGACCGGTGGGTTCGCGCGAGCAACTTCGAAGGCGCCGTCATGGCGGTCGAGCGGCTGGTTTCTGCGGGGTATCGCCGGATCGGCTTTCTCGGCACGGTCGACAGCGAGCATCCGCAGTTCGCCGAACGGTATGAAGGGTATCGGGATACGCTGGTGCGGCATGGCCTGCCCGTCTCCGACCCGCTGGAGGTGCTGGGCGACGATCGTGTCGCCGGAGGCCGCGACGCGATTGCCCGCCTGCTCGCCGCAAAGCAGCCGCCCGACGCGGTGTTCGCGGCCAACGATGCCATCGCGCTCGGCGCGCTCGAAGCGCTCGACCGCGAAGGGGTGCGCGTGCCGGAGGACTTCGGGGTGATCGGGTTCGACGGTCTCGCCGCCGGTGTGCATTCGCATCCGCCGCTGACCACGATAGAGCCGGATTTCGCCGAGGCCGGGCGCGCGCTGGTGTCGCGCATCTGCGACCCGGACGAGGAGCCCACCCGCCGGGTCCCCGTGCGGCTGATCGAGCGGGGCAGCGTCCGCGCGCCGCGCTGATCAGTCAGGGCGCGGCAGCGCCGTGGTCCGTTTCATCGCTTCCATCGAAAAGCTCGAACTCACGTCGTTGAGGCCCGGAACCTCGCCGATCAGGCGCTGGTAGATGCGGTCGTAATGCGCAATGTCGCGCACGCTCAGCTTGAGCAGGTAGTCGACCTCTCCCGCCATCCGGTGGCACTCGGTGACCTCGGGAATCGCGGCAATGCCTTCGGCGAAGGCGGCGAGCCACTCGGGATCATGCCGGTTGGTGCGGATAGCGACGAAAACGGTCGTCGGCAGGCCCACCTTGACGGGATCGAGCAACGCAACGCGGCGGGCGATGATGCCGGCATCCTCCAGCCGCTTGATCCGTCGCCAGCACGGGTTGGTCGAGAGGCCCACGCGCTCGCCGATCGCCTGGATCGGCAGCGACGCGTCCGATTGGAGGACGTCGAGAATCTTCCAATCGAGAGAATCTAGTTCCACAAAACCGCCAAATCATGGGATGCAATGCCAATCTCTATACCACAATCGAGGAACTTTGGGAACGATTTGGCCGGATGATGTGATAGAAGCCTCACGTCATTCAGAGGGGACTTCCATGCGGTTGGTCGAAATCTTCAACGAACATCCCGCCTCGGTCGGCGAGACCTATGGCGAGCATCTCGTCCATGCCAGCGGCTTCGGGTTTCGCATGGTCCTCGGCGGGCTCGCGTGCATCCTTCACGGCCTGCTGCCCTTCCTGTTCGTGAAGACCGGAAGCAGGCAGATCGCCACGCTGCACGACCGGATGGTCGTCAATCGCACCAAGCCGATGCCAGGGATCCTCGACTTCGTGATTTGATCTTCGCGAACCGGGGAGACGTGACGAGAGAGGACGCCTCCCCGGAGCCCGGCGCGCTAGGGCTTGCGCTGGAACCATTCGCTGGCGAGGATTTCGCCGCGATGATCGTGAATGAACCATGCCTGCTCGGCGGATTCGAATTCGCAGGTGAACGCCCGGGTCAGGAAGCTCGCCACGTCGCCGTTGCGGTGGAAGAAGGTGGGGAATCGATCGAGCAGCATTTCGCGATCTTCGGCGCTGAACTGCGCCACCGCCGCTTCGCAGGCGCCGCGGCTTGCGTATGGTGTGTCGAGGTTGAGGATATGGTTGGCGAGCGCAGGGGTTGCCAGCGCCGTGGCCGCGAGAGCGAAAGTGATTGTCGCAAGTCGCATCGGAATTCTCCTTGTTGCGCGGACCGCTATCTGGCGCCGCGGAATGCAGGAGAACCGCAGAACGGGCTCGAAGCCCATGATGGGGAGCCGATGAATCGCCGATGTTTCGGCGATGACGGCTGACGAAAGAGGAAACCACTGGTCGGGACGAGAGGATTCGAACCTCCGACCCCCACACCCCCAGTGTGATGCGCTACCAGGCTGCGCTACGTCCCGAGACCAGTGGAGCGCGCGCCTATAGGTCGCGTCATTTCGCATGGCAAGCGGCGAGGCGCAGGGTGTGTCCGCGGGGCAACGGTTGCGGTGCGATTGCCCTCTTTCGGGGATGCTGCTAGGCGCGCGCCCATTGCCGCCGGCGGGCCGTTTCCTATCTGGAACTGGCCATCTGACCGGCACCCTCCATTCGTTCGAACGGACCGAACTGACGATGCTCGATATACTCGCCGCCACGGCCGGCGCCGAAGCGCCCCCCGTATGGATCAGCTGGCTGCCGATCGTCGGCATGATCGCGATCTTCTGGTTCCTGCTCATCCGCCCGCAAATGCGCCAGCAGAAGGCGCACCGCGAAAAGGTCGCCGGGCTCAAGAAGGGCGACCAGGTGGTCACCGCCGGCGGTCTCGTGGGCAAGGTGCTCAAGGTCGACGAGCATTATGTCGATCTCGAACTTGGCCAGGGCGTCAAGGTCAAGGCAGTCAAGCATACCATCGGCGACGTGATCCCGCCGGGCGGCACCGCCGCCGCCAACGACTGATTAAAGGCGCTTCGCACCCATGCTCGATTTCCCGCGGTGGAAGAGGATCTGGCTCTGGAGCCTGCTTCTCCTCGTCTCGATCGCCTCCCTCCCATCTCTGGCCTCGCTTGGCGGCATCGCATGGCCCGAGGAATTGCCCGACCCGGCGATCAACCTCGGGCTGGACCTTGCGGGCGGCAGTCACATCCTGCTCGAAGCCGATACCTCGCAGATCGCCGCGCAGCGGCTCGAGACGATGGAGGAGTCGGTCCGCACGGCGATGCGCCAGGCCGAACCGTCGATCCGCATCGGCGACGTTTCGACCCGCGATGGCCGACTGACCTTCATGGTCGAGAGCGCGGCCGACGTGGACCGGGCGCGCGAGCTGATGCTGCCGCTCGTCAACGGCACCGGCCTAACGCGCGAATGGTCGCTGGCGGTGGTCGACGAGACCCGCTTCGTCCTGACACCGACACAGCAGGGCCTCGACGAGGCGCTCAATCAGGCGATGGACAGCGCCAAGGACGTTATCGACCGACGCATCAACGCGATCGGCACGCTTGAGCCGACGATTATCCGGCAAGGCGAAAATCGTATCGTCGTTCAGGCGCCCGGCCAGCAAGACCCCGAGGCACTCAAGGCGCTGATCGGTCAGACGGCGAAGCTCGAATTCAAACTCGTCGACCTCAACGCGCTGCCGAGCGACATCGCCGCGGGCAACGCTCCTCCGGGCAGCCAGATCTATCCTTACGCCGATGGTTCGCCCGGTGCCGGGACCTCGATCGCCGTGCGCCGGCTTGGCGGGATCAAGGGCGACAATCTCGTCGGAGCCCAGCAAGGGTTTGACTCTCGCGACAATACGCCGGTCGTCAACATCCAGTTCGACCAGCAGGGGGCGGCCAAGTTCGCACGCCTGACTACCCAGAACGTCAACAAGCCGTTCGCGATCATCCTCGACGACAAGGTGCTGAGCGCGCCGAACATCAACGAGCCGATCCGCGGCGGTACCGCGCAGATCAGCGGCGGGTTCACGGTGGAGAGCGCCAACCAGCTTGCGATCGCGCTGCGATCGGGCGCGCTTCCGGTCGATCTCAAGGTGATCGAAGAACGCACCGTCGGACCCGATCTCGGCGCCGACTCGATCCGCTCCGGCCTGATCGCGATGGGGATCGGCACCGGGCTCGTCCTGTTGCTGATGATCGTTACCTACGGGCGGTTCGGGATCTATGCCGACATCGCGCTGGTCCTCAACGTCCTGATGATCATGGGCGTGATGGCAGTCATGAACGCCACCCTCACGCTTCCGGGTATTGCCGGTTTCGTGCTGACGATCGGCGCTGCGGTCGACGCGAACGTACTGATCAACGAACGCATACGCGAGGAGCGACGGCGCGGCCGAAGCGTGGTGTCGGCGGTGGAGCACGGCTACAAGGAAGCGAGCCGGGCGATCTTCGACGCCAACATCACCAACGTGATCGCGGCCACCTTGCTGTTCCTGTTCGGTCAGGGGCCGGTGAAGGGATTCGCGGTCGTGCTCGTGATCGGAATCGTTACCTCGGTCTTCACCGCGGTGACCATCACCCGCATGTGGGTCGCCGGGTGGCTGCGCAGGGCGCGGCCGAGTGACATCAACATCTGATCCGGGGCGCCAGACATGAAACTCCTCAAGCTCGTTCCCGACGATACGAACATCAGCTTTCTCAGATGGCGGATGCCGTTCTTTATCGTATCCGGCCTGCTGATTCTGGCGAGCTGGGCGCTCGTGGCATTCCAGGGACTCAATCTCGGCGTCGATTTTGTTGGCGGCCAGATGATCCGCACCACCTTCGTCGGGCAGGCTGAGGCACCCGTTCCCCAGATGCGCGATACCATTGCGAAGCTCGGCTACGGCGATCCGATCATCCAGCGGTTCGGTGCCGACAACGAGGCGTCGATCCGAATGAAACTGCCGGAGGGCTCGGAGGCCCAGCCGGATCTTGCCAACACCATGGCCAACCGGATCACCGGTGCGCTCAAGGCCGAATTCCCGGACGTTCGCATCGACGGGGTCGATTCCGTATCCGGCAAGGTGTCTGAAGAGCTCTTCCGGACGGGACTTCTCTCGCTGCTGCTGTCGATGGTCGCGATCTCGATCTACATCTGGGTGCGGTTCGAATGGCAGTTCGGCGTCGGCGCGCTTCTGGCGCTGTTCCACGACGTTTCACTGACCTTGGGCTTCTTCGCCCTCACGCAGCTGGAATTCGATCTCAACATCGTCGCCGCGATCCTGACAATTATCGGTTACTCGCTCAACGACACCATCGTGGTGTACGATCGCATCCGCGAGAACCTCAAGAAGTTCCGCAAGATGCCGATCCCGGAGTTGCTCGACCTTTCGGTCAACGAAACGCTCTCACGGACGGTCATGACGAACCTGTCGCTGCTGATCGCGCTGATTCCGCTTCTAGCGTTCGGCCCCGCCAGCCTGTTCGGTATGACCGCGGCGATTACGCTCGGCATCTTCATCGGGACGTACAGCTCGATCTACATGGCTGCGCCGCTGCTCATCTGGATGGGCGTGAAGAGCGACAGTTTCGTTCCGCAGGCCGACGCGTCGGACAAGGCGGAACGGATCGCGCGGGGCGAGACGGCCTAACCTGCCAGCCGTTCGTAGTGCTCGGCCAGCGCGGCTGCGTTGGCCTGCCAGCTGAAACGATCCGCCATCGCCGCGACCGCGTCGCGCGACGGCGGATCGGCTAGCAGTTCGCGCACCCCTTCCGCGATCGCCCTCGCGTCGCGGGCCACTATCCGTCCTGCCTCGGGTGTTGTCACCACCTCGCGCGCTCCGCCCGCATCGGTGATGACGAGCGGAGTCCCGCAGGCCAGCGCCTCGACCCAGGCGTTGGCGAGGCCCTCGCTGGCGGACGGCAGGACCATCGCATCGGCCGCGGACAGCACCAGCGGAAGCAGGTCGTGATCGAGGCTGCCGAGGAAATGGACCCGGTCTCCGACACCGCGCTCGGCGGCGCGCCGTCGTAACGTAGCCTCGTCGTCGCCCCTTCCGACGAGCAGCAGGATGCAATCGCCCGGCAAGCCTGCAAGCGCGTCGATGACGAGGCTCTGGCCCTTTCGGGAAATCAGCGCTCCGACCGTCGCCAGTACCGGTGCGGCATCGGGAAGCGCGATCCCCAGTTCGCGGCCGAGCCGACGGCGAAGCTGCGGGTGCTGCAGCGGGCGGAAGCGGTCGCGGTCGAGGCCGGTGTAATGCACGGTGATCTTGTCTCGCTCGAGACCCAGCGCCGCCATGTCGTCCGCGAGCGCGCCGCACACGGCCAGCAGGACGCCCGCCCGCGCCCCAGCCTCGACGATCTGGCTTCGCGTGTCGGACCGCGCGCCCCAGTAATGGATGTCCGCGCCGCGCGCCTTGATCGACAATGGCAGATCGAGCTCGCGGGCCAGGCGCGCCGCGGCGGGGCCATCCGGATAGAAAAACTGCGCGTCGACTATGTCGAACGCGTTCTCGGCATGGAGGCGGCGGACAAGGGGCAGGATCTTGCGGGCGATGAGCGCCGGGTTGAAGCGAGCGCCGAGGCTGGGGATCGTCCGGAACACGGGGCGGTGCACTTCGACGCCCCGCTCCAACCCTCCAACGGCAGCGGTCGTCAGCGCGGCGTACCGGCCAAGCGCCACTGGGGCCAGGGCTATGGGATTGATCACCGTGACCTGCCAGTCCCCGCGTGCCGCCAGCGCCTCGAGACTGCGCGCGACGAAGGTACCGAAACGCGGGTTCACCGCGTTGGGATAGAGCGTCGCAAGGCTCAAGACACGGCGCATCGCCGTCAAAGCCGGCGCACCAGCATCTCGGCAACCGCGATCCAGGCCGGGTCTTCGATGACCTGCTGCTTCTGGCCCGGGCCCAATGGCAGGACTCCCACGCGCCCCGCCTGCCGGTCGATCAATCGGCCGAAGGCAAAGCGGCCGCCCTTCTTCGGGACAAGGACGTCGCGATTGATCGCCATGCCTGCGTCGTCCGACGCGATCTGCCGCAACCACAGCTGGTCGCCTGCGCGATACTCGCCCGCGCTTGCCTCGATCGCGAGGACTACGCGAATGTCGTCACCGGAAAGCTCGGTCGGGAGCAGGGCGTCGCGCTGTGCCGTCAGCGCTTCCGGCCCCGTCTCGCCGAGCAAGGCGACGACCTGCGCGCGGACGGTGCCTTCGGATCGCACGAGTGTTTCCGGGTCCACCCCAAGCGCACCAGCGATGCGGTCCATCCACTTGATCGACAGGTTGCGCATGCCTGTCTCGAGCCGGCCGATCGTCTGGGCGGTGGTCGGCGGATCGCACGCTTCGGCGAGCTCGGCCAAGGTCATGCCCTTCTCGTGACGGATGTCGCGAATGCGATTGATCACTGCGATCTCCTAACCAAATCGGTTTTCACTTTCCTACACGTCATCCGATTTGGCAAGCGGCGATTCGATCAGGAGGAGAACCGGATGCGCCGTCTCGTCGAACGCGAACTGACCAGTGAAGGCCCGCGCCGTGGCGCCGCTCCGACGAAGGGGAGGAGGTCTGTCACGGTCAACCTTGCCGAATCTCCGTTGTCGTGGCTCCACGCCCGTGGGCATCTCGACGACCGGTTGTTCGATGCCGGCGAGCGGTTGCGGGCGGACTACGAGCGCGCCCAGCTCGCGCCGAGTGTGACGATGCGCTGGGACCCGGTTCGGGTGAAGACGACGGGCGACGCGGGACTGACCCCCGGCGAAAAGCAGATCGCCGCGAAAGACCGCTTCGATCGTGCGCTGGCGGCCGCGGGCAAGGGCTTGGAGGACGTGCTCTGGCGCGTCGTCTGCGCGGGCGAAAGCCTCCCGGACGCCGAGCGCGCGCTGGAGTGGCCTGCGCGGAGCGGGAAGCTCGTGCTGCGGCTCGCGCTCGACCGGGTGGCGGATTTCTACCGGATAGGGTGAGCGGTCAGGGTTGCAGGCGGTCGGCTGCGGCGAGGCTTCTTCCCACGCGCAGGGTCTGGACGACGAATATGCCGATCAGCACCACCGCAAGCCCGCCGAACAGGATGTCAAAGGCGTTGAAGCCCGCGATCCGCCCGACGTCGGGTCCGAGCGCGCCCATCGTGATCGTCAGCGCGACGAGGATGATCCGAAGCTCGGTCGGCCCGGCGCCCATATGCGACAGGGGGAAATCTCCCGATACCTTTGCCAGCAGGAAAGTGTGCACCGCGAGCAGCAGGTAGGCGACGACCGCGAACATCGCGACGTCGACCCGCAGATAGGGGCTCGCGCCGATACCGCCGAGGATCAGCAAGGCGGCGAAACCATCGGCACTGTGATCGATGAAATAGCCGAAGCGCGGCCGTTCTATCCTGCGGAAGCGGGCGATCGTCCCGTCGAGCGAATCCCCGAACCAGTGCACGAAGTAACCCGCCACCGCGAGGACGAGCCAGGCGGGGTGGAGGTTGCTGAGCGCATACCCGAGCCCGATCGCGACGGCCGCGATCAGCGCCAGCGAGGTCAGCTTGTCCGGTGTCACCCAGGCGGGCAGCCGCGGGCATATCCAGGCAAGCAGACGCTTCTCGCTTTCGGCGAGCACGTTGCGCTGGATGCGGCGCGGGCTCTGTAACGGTTCCGTCATGTGCGGCGCATCGCGCCAAGGGCAGTGAACGGCAAGTGAATTCGCAATCGGGCAGCTCGCCCCGTCGGGGCCGATACTGTCCGAGCGGGGATGGCCATGAGCGCCCGCCTCGTCCAGAAACCCGGCGTGATCCATAATTCGACCCTCGAAACCGAACGATTGTCGATCCGGCCCTTCGAGCCCGCCGACGAGCCACTGCTGGTGGCGCTGTTCCAGGACCCCATGGTCGCGCGGTTCGTCGGCGATGGCAGCCCGCTCTCGCCCGAAGACGCCGCCCTGTGGGTGCGGCGTTCGAGAGAAAACCTGGCGACGTTCGGCTATGGCACCGGCGCAGTCGTGGAGCGCGCGAGCGGCGAACTCGTCGGCTGGGCCGGTTTCGCGCGGCCCGGCGACGGCAGCGAGGAGATCATCTACGGCCTCGCGGCCCGCCACTGGGGGAAGGGCTACGGAAGCGAGATCGTCGATGCGCTGGTGGCCTTTGCCGCGGCGCAGGGGGTCGCTCCGGTCCGCGCCACGGTCGACAGGGCCAACGCCGGGTCTATCGCGATACTGGAAAAGCGCGGTTTCCGGTTGGCCGCGACCGACTACGGCGGAGAGGACGGATGCTGTCTCTTCGTCCGCGATTGACCTGACGCATCAGCTTTCGACCAGCTCGGCCAGTTCCAGCCAGCGTTCCTCCGCAGCTTCCTTTTCCGCGCGGGCATTCGCCACGCCTTGCGAGATCGTGGCGAAGCGCTGCGGGTCGCGGGTGTAGAGGTCGGGATCGGAGAGGATGTCCTCACCCTTGGCGATCGCGCGCTCAAGCTCCTCGATTCTCGCGGGGAGCAGTTCGTAGTCGCGCTGGTCCTTGTAGGAGAGCTTGGCCGCGCGCGGCGGCGGGGGAGGGGGCGGGGGAGCCGCCGTTTCGGCTTTCGCTGCGGACTTCGCGGCGGGCGCCGCCGCTTCGCGCCGCCTCGCTGCCCAGTCCTCGTAGCCGCCGGCGACCACGTCGACCTTTCCGCTGCCGTCGAGGCCGAGCGTCATTGTGACCGTGCGGTCGAGGAAGTCGCGGTCGTGGCTGACGATCAGCACGGTGCCGTCGTAATCCGCGATCACTTCCTGCAGCAGGTCGAGCGTCTCCAGGTCGAGGTCGTTGGTCGGCTCGTCGAGAACCAGCAGGTTGGACTTGCGGGCGAACTCGCGCGCCAGCAGCAGGCGGCTGCGCTCGCCGCCGCTGAGCGTGCCGACCTTGGCATCGACAATCGATGGGTCGAACAGGAACTCCTTGAGGTAGCCCTGCACGTGCTTGCGCCCGTCGCCGACGTCGATCCAGTCGCCGCCCTCGGCAAGGACCTGGCGCACGGTCTTGTCGGGCGACATCAGGCTGCGCTGCTGGTCGATCATCACACCGGTCAGCGTCTTGGCGATGGTCACCGTACCGCTGTCTGGCGCCATGTCGCCGGTCAGCAGTTTGAGCAGCGTGGTCTTTCCGGTGCCGTTCGCGCCCACCACGCCGATCCGGTCGCCGCGCTGGATGCGCAGGTTGAGGTTGCGGATGATCCTGCGATCGCCGAACGATTTGGAGACGTCGTCGGCGACGATGACCGACTTCGACTTGAAGTCTTCCTCTACCGCCAGCTGCAGCTTCGCGGTGCCCTGCGGGCCGAGCATCGACGCCCGTTTCGCGCGCATCTGCCACAGCTTCTCGAGCCGCCCCTGGTTGCGCTTGCGGCGGGCGGTGACCCCGCGTTCGAGCCAGTGGGCCTCGATCTTGAGCTTGGCGTCGAGCCGCTCGGCGTTGCGCGCTTCCTCGGCATAGACCTGCTCTTCCCACGCTTCGTAGCCGCCGAAGCCGACCTCCTTGCGCCGCATCGACCCGCGGTCGAGCCAGAGGGTCGTGGTCGTCAGGCGCTTGAGGAACGTGCGGTCGTGGCTGATGACGACGAACGCGCCTTTGTAGCGGCTCAGCCAGTCTTCGAGCCAGTCGATCGCGGCCAGGTCGAGGTGGTTGGTCGGCTCGTCCATCAGCAGCAGGTCGGGATCCTGCGCCAGCGCGCGGGCGATCGCCGCGCGGCGCCGCTCACCCCCGCTCGCGCCTTGGGTGCCGCGGCTCATGTCGATGCCGAGCTGGCCGGCGATCGCCTCGACCTCATGGACCGCGGGCGGGTGCTCGCCGGCAAGCGCCCAGTCCATCAGCGTGGCGTGGCCCGACAGGTCGGGCTCCTGCTCCAGCAGGACGATGCGCGTGCCCGGCTTGACCTTGCGCAGGCCCTTGTCGGGTTCGATCCGGTCGTCGATCAGCTTGAACAGCGTGGTCTTGCCGGCGCCGTTCCGGCCGATCAGCGCGATCCGGTCGCGCGGACCGATGTGAATGTCGAGGTCCTGGAACAGCCAGCGGCCGCCCTGTTGCAGGCCGAGGCCTTCCCAGCTGAGGATCGGAGGCTGTGCCATGGGGCGCGGCACCTAGCGGCCCGCGTCGCCCGGAACAAGCCGGTTCACCGGTGCGTAATGGCTGCAGGTCCAGCCAGCACGGCAAAGGAGACTTCAGACCATGATCCGTACCACCATTCCGTTTGCCCTCGCCGCTATCGCCGTTCCCGCAGCGGCCGCCGACGTTCAGGTCGCCACGCAGGGCCCGGTGGTCGAACTTTCGGTGACCGAGACGGTCAAGGCCAAGCCCGACATCGCCGAGGTTGGCGCGGGCGTGACGACCGACGCGCCGACCGCGGTTGCCGCGATGGCCGCCAATGCAAAGGCGATGGATGCGGTGATCGCGCGCATCAAGTCGCTGGGCATCGCGGCGGACGACATCCAGACCACCGGGATCAACCTGGGCGCCCAGTACGATTACGATCAG
Source organism: Tsuneonella dongtanensis (assembly GCF_001698205.1). NCBI lineage: Bacteria > Pseudomonadati > Pseudomonadota > Alphaproteobacteria > Sphingomonadales > Erythrobacteraceae > Tsuneonella > Tsuneonella dongtanensis. The sequence goes on along the minus strand of NZ_CP016591.1, from coordinate 2,714,428 downwards.
GCGCGCCAGCGCCCGATCTTTCGCGGATACCAGGCGTCGAACCGTGTCAGCGTGACGCTGCGCGACGTGTCGCGCGCCGGTCCGGTGCTCGACGCGCTCGTTGCTGCGGGGGCGACCGACCTGTCGGGACCCAGCTTCTCGATGGACGACGACAGCGCCCCGCGTGCCCAGGCCCGCAAGGCGGCGTTCGACAAGGCGCGCGCGCAGGCGGCGGAGTACGCCCGCTGGGCGGGTTACACAGGCGTTCGGGTGGTCTCGATCAGCGAAGCGGTGAACCCCGGGCGCCCGATGCCGATGCTGGAACGCGAAGCGGTCCAATCGATGGACGCCAAGTCGACCCCGGTCGAGCCGGGACTCGTCGGAACCTCGGTCACCGTCAGTGTCACCTTCGAGATGACCCGCTGATCCCTGAACGCCGCTGCGCAGCCGCATTCACGGGTTGTTCAATGCCCCGGGGATAGGCATCAGGTCGTCATGAAGAAGCTTGCCGCCTCGCTTGCCGTTCTGGCGCTGGTCCTGCCGGCGGCGCCTGCGCTTGCCCAGCAGCGCAGCGACCAGGGCGAGGCGCGCAAGGAAATGCGCGCCGGCAACGTGCTGTCGCTGCGGCAGATCGAAAGCCGCGTCCTCCCGAATATGCGCGGCAGCGAGTACCTTGGCCCGGCCTACGATTCGACCGCGATGGCCTATCGCCTGAAGTTCATCCGCGACGGCCGGGTGACTTATGTCGATGTTGATGCGCGTACCGGACGAGTGCTGGGTGTATCGCGCTGACAGTCCTTTCCGCCGTGGCGGAAACCGCGGCGTCGGTTGACGCGTTCATCTTCAGCGCCCACATCGCGGCGCAGAAGATAACAGGGACAATCCGCCCATGCGCATCCTGATCGTCGAGGACGAACCGACACTCGGCAAGCAGCTCAAGAGCACGCTCGAGCAGAACGGCTACGCCATCGACCTGTCGACCGACGGCGAAGACGGCCACTTCCTTGGAAGCACCGAGGAGTACGACGCCGTGATCCTCGACCTCGGCCTGCCCGAGATCGATGGCCTCACCGTGCTCGGCATGTGGCGCAAGGAAGGGCGCAAGTTCCCCGTCCTCGTGCTTACCGCGCGCGATTCGTGGTCCGACAAGGTCGCCGGGCTCGATGCGGGCGCCGACGACTACCTTGCCAAGCCGTTCCAGACCGAGGAGCTGATCGCCCGCCTGCGCGCGCTGATCCGCCGCGCTTCGGGCAACACCTCGAGCGAGCTGACCGCCGGGCCGGTGCGGCTCGATACCCGCTCGGGTAGGGTCACCCTTGCCGGCGAGCCGGTCAAGCTGACCGCGCAGGAATACAAGCTGCTCAGCTACCTGATGCACCACAAGGGCAAGGTGGTCAGTCGGACGGAGCTGATCGAGCACATCTACGACCAGGATTTCGACCGCGATTCGAACACGATCGAGGTCTTCGTAACGCGCATCCGCAAGAAGCTGGGTGCAGACGTGATCACCACCATCCGTGGCCTCGGTTACAGCCTCGACGACCCCGACGAGCAGCCCCGCGCGAACTGAGCCGGGCGCCCCGGGCGCAGCGCCTGTCGCTGCATCCGATGGCCCGGTGACCGTCGCGACGGCCGCTCCGGTACACACCGGCAGCCTGTCGCGGCGGATGATGCTGATCGCGTTCGGCTGGATCGCCGTGCTGCTGCTCGCGGGCGGCTTCGCGCTCGACCGGACGATGACCAACCTCGTCGAAAAGAACTTCGACGAGCAGCTGGGCTACATGCTGACCGCCATGGTAGCTTCGGCGGAGATCGCATCCGACGGGGAAGTGTATTTCATCCGCCCTCTCGGCGACCAGCGGTTCCTCGAACCCAACAGCGGACTCTACTGGCAGATCAGCGGCGACGGGCACGACGACTATCCCAGCCGCAGCCTGTGGGACCGCACCTTGCAAGTCCGCGGCGACCATGCCGATTCCCAGATACACATCTACGATTCCAACCAGTTTCCCGGCGAGCCGCTGCGGATCGCGGAACGGTCGATTACCCTGCCGGGCAGCGACGTGCGCTGGTGGTTCACCGTGGCGGCGAGCCGGGGTGAGCTCGATTCGCAGCTCAGCCGCATCCGCTCGATCCTGTACTGGAGTTTCGCGGTGCTGGGCTTGGGGCTCTTCGGCATGGCGATGCTGCAGACCTGGTATGGCCTCGGCCCCTTGCGCGGGGTGCGGCGCGCGATCCAGACGATGCGCGCGAGCGGCCGCAACCGGGTGAGCGACCCGTTGCCGCTCGAGGTGCAGCCGCTGGTCGAAGAGCTGAACTCGCTTCTCGCGCACTCGGAAAAGCAGGCCGAGGAAGCACGCACCCATGCGGGCAACCTGGCCCACGCGCTCAAGACGCCGCTCACCGTGCTCACCAACGCCGCGACCGCGCACGACCCTCAGCTATCCGACCTCGTGTGCCGCGAGACGAAGACCATGCAGCGCCATGTCGAGCATCACCTCGCCCGGGCGCGTGCTGTCGGCCGCCGGGCGACCGGGCATTCGCGTGCCGAAGTCTGGCCCAGCGTCGAGGCGGTGCTGCGCGCGGTGACCCGTATTTACGAAGACACGCGGTTCGATCTCGACGGCAACGCCGATGCCGTCGTCTCGATCGAGCGGCAGGACCTCGACGAAATCCTCGGCAACCTGATCGAGAACGCCGCGAAGTACGGCGGCGGCAGCGTGTTCGTGACCGTCGATGCCGAACCCGACGCGGAAGCCTGCACCATCTGGGTCGAGGACGATGGCATGGGCATCCCGCAGGCCGAACGCATCCGCATCTTCGACCGCGGTGCGCGGCTCGACACCGGCAAGCCCGGGACCGGCCTCGGCCTCGCGATCGTGCGCGACGTCGCGGAAATCTACGGCGGCGAAGTCTCGCTTGGTGAAAGCGAGGACCTTGGCGGCCTGCTGGTGCGGCTGACCTTGCCGCGGGCGGGCTAGGCCCCGCGTGCCTTCTCGTGGTGCCGGATGACCTCGTCGATCACGAAGCGGATGAACTTCTCGCTGAATTCGGGGTCGAGATGAGCATCCTCGGCCAGCGCGCGCAGGCGGGCGATCTGCGCAGCCTCGCGGGCAGGGTCGGCGGGGGGAAGGGCGGCCCTGGCCTTGTATTCGCCCACCGCCTGGGTGATCCGGAACCGCTCCGCGAGCATGTGGATCAGCGCCGCGTCGATGTTGTCGATGCTCTTGCGGAAGCCCGCGAGGGTGGGATCGGGTGTCTCGGCCATCGCGGCGGCACGATAGCGACGATTCCGTGCTTGCCAAGCAACCCGCGCTTTCGCATGGCCAAGGCATGACTGCGGACGTCGTCCCCCTCAAGCGGCCCGAAGGCCAGCCATCGCTCGATCCGATGCTCGGGCTGACCGCGCCCGGCATGAACGCGGTCAACGCGGTGATCCTCGACCGGATGCAGTCGAAGATTCCCCTCATTCCCGCTCTCGCCGGGCACCTGATCTCGGGCGGAGGCAAGCGACTGCGGCCGATGCTCACGCTCGCGGGCGCCGAGGTCGTCGGCTATAACGGCACGCGGCATCACAAGCTCGCCGCGGCGGTCGAATTCATTCACACCGCCACGCTCCTCCACGACGACGTCGTCGACGGCAGCGACCTGCGGCGCGGCAAGGCGGCGGCGAACATCGTCTTCGGCAACCCCGCGACCGTGCTGGTCGGCGATTTCCTGTTCTCCCGCGCGTTCGAGCTGATGGTCGAGGACGGCAGCCTCAAGGTGCTCAAGATCCTCTCGAACGCCAGCGCGGTGATCGCCGAGGGCGAGGTCGACCAGCTTACCGCCCAGCGCCAGATCGAGACGAGCGAGGAGCGCTACCTTTCGATCATCGGCGCCAAGACGGCCGCGCTGTTCGCCGCCGCCAGCCGGATCGCTGCGGTCGTTGCCGAATGCGACGAACGGCGCGAGCAGGCGCTCGACGACTATGGCCGCAATCTCGGCATCGCGTTCCAGCTCGTCGACGACGCGATCGACTACGATTCGGATGCCAGCACGATGGGCAAGGCGCGCGGCGACGACTTCCGCGAAGGCAAGATGACCCTGCCGGTGATTCTCGCCTATGCCCGCGGCAGTGAAGACGAGCGCAAGTTCTGGCAGGCGGCGATCGCGGGCCATCGCACCGACGATGCCGCGCTCGAGGAAGCCACGCACCTCATCGCCCGGCACGACGCGCTGCTCGCCACCCGCGAACGCGCGCGGCACTTCGCGTCCCGCGCCATCGACGCGCTGTCGATCTTCCCCGACAGCGCGGCGCGGCGCGCCATGGCCGAAGCCGCCGAGTTCGCGGTCGCGCGCGGGTACTGAGCACGCTTTCCTACACGGCGCCCGATGTGGCAGTCCGCTGCCGATGGACCGGCTCGCTTTCCTTCGCATCCTCCAGGCGGCCCCGCATCGTGCTCGCTCGGCACCGGACTCGCAAGGTCACGGCTCCAACAGCCGAATGGCCTCTTTTACGGATGAGCGAGGGCCTGCCGGAGTTTCTCAAAACAGGCGGTTCGGTGTGACTTCGCCATGAGCGACCTGCCGATCCACAGCGTCCTCCCCGACCTGCTCGCCGCCCTGCGCAAAGCAACCGGTGCGGTGCTGATCGCGCCGCCGGGCGCGGGCAAGACCACCGCGGTTGCGCCCGCGCTCATCACCGAGCCGTGGTGCACGGGCCAGGTCATCGTCACCTCACCCCGCCGCGTGGCGGCGCGTGCGGCGGCGGAGCGAATGGCCGAGCTGCTGGGCGAGAAGGCCGGGGAGACGATCGGCTACGCGACCCGCATGGACAGCCGCCAGTCGGCGAAGACCCGCGTGCTCGTGATGACCGAGGCGATCCTCGTGAATCGGCTGCTCGACGACCCCGAAATGGCGAGCGTTTCGGCCATCCTGTTCGACGAAGCGCACGAGCGGCACCTCGACGGCGATCTCGGCCTCGCCCTTGCGCTCGAGAGCCGCGCGGTGCTGCGCGAGGACCTGCGGGTGCTCGTCATGTCTGCCACCATCGATGGCTCTCGCTTCGCGCGGCTGCTCGGCCTCGACACGCCGGTGATCGAAAGCGCGGGCAAGGCATATCCGCTCGAAATCAGGTGGTTGGGCTCGTCTCCGCAGAAACGGCTCGAAGATGCGATGGCCGATGCCACCGCCACCGCATGGCGCGAAGGGCAGGGTGACGTGCTCGCTTTCCTGCCCGGCGTGGGCGAGATCGAGCGGGTGCGCGAGCGACTGGCCGAGCGGCTGCGTGATGCTGCGATCCTGCCGCTGCACGGGCAGGTCGAGCCGGCTGGCCAGCGTGCCGCAATCCGCCGCGATCCCGAAGGGCGCCGTAGGATCGTGCTCGCCACGAGCATCGCCGAAACTTCGCTCACGCTCGACGGCGTATCGGTGGTGGTGGACAGCGGGCTTTCCCGCCGCGCCGAGTTCGACAAGGCCGCGGGCACCACCCACCTCGTCACCGGCCGCGCGAGCCAGGCCGCCGCGGCGCAGCGTGCAGGCCGCGCCGCTCGGCAGGGCCCCGGTGTGGCCTATCGCCTCTGGGAAGAGGCTGCGCACCCGGGCCGGCCGCCCTTCGATCCGCCCGAAATGGTCACCGCCGACCTCGCACCGCTGGTGCTTTCGCTCGCGCGCTGGGGGGCGGGCGATCCGGCAGCGCTGGCGTGGCTCGATCCGCCGCCCCCTGCGAGCCTGTCGGCGGCGCGCGGACGCCTGCAGGCGCTCGGTGCCCTCGACGCCGATGGGCGGATTACCGAACGCGGAAAGATGCTCGCCGCGCTGCCGCTCGATCCCGCACACGCCGCGATGGTATTGGCCGGGGCAGAGCACGGCGCGGCAGAGGCGGCGGCGCGCATCGCGTTGCTGCTGCAGGAACGCGGGCTGGGAGGGCGGGGCGAAGACCTTTCCGCGCGCCTCCAGCGCTGGAACGGGGACCGCTCTCCGCGTGCGGAGGCTAGCCGCAAGCTGGCAGCAGGCTGGGCGCGCAAGGCCGAAGCACAGGTGGAACGCTCGCGCCGTGACGATGCGCCGCTCGCGATCCATCTGCTCGCGGGACTGCCCGACAATCTTGCGCGACGCCGCGATCCCTCGGGCGAGCACTGGCTATCGGCGGGGGGACGCGGCTTCCTGCTCGATCCGGCCAGTCCCCTCGCGCGCTCGGAGTGGCTCGCGATCGGCGATGCGCAGGGCCAGGCCAAGGGTGCGCGCATCACCGCGGCGCTGCCACTGGAAACCGCGGACGTGGAACGGTGGATTGCCGACCGGATCGAAAAGCGCTCCGCGCTGGCGTGGTCGGGCGAGCGGGTCGAAGCGCGGCTCGAGCGGCGCATCGGGGCCATCACGCTTGCCAGCGGTCCCGATCCCGCGCCCGATACCGATGCGGTTGTGGACATGCTTGTGGGCAAGGCACTGGAAAACCTGTCGACGATCGTTCCGCGTGGCCTCGCCGCCCGGGCGGGATACGCAAGAATCGAAGCTCTGTCGGACGCCGTCCTCAGGGAAAATGTCGATATCTGGCTGCGTCCGCTTCTCGCCGGACGCCGCGACCTCGCGTTGCCGCCGGGCAAGGTAGTCGACGCTTTGTTGGGACTGCTCGACTGGGACGCGCGGCAACGGCTCGAGCGGCTCGCGCCGCGCGAATTCGTCTCGCCCGCGGGTTCGTCGCATCCGGTCGATTATGCGGGCGACGATGCCCCGAGCGTCGAAGTGCGCGTGCAGGCGCTGTTCGGTCTCGATAGCCATCCTATGGTCGGGGAGACGCCCTTGCTGCTCAAGCTCACGAGCCCCGCCGGGCGGCCGATCCAGTCGACGCGCGATCTGCCCGGCTTCTGGCGCGGAAGCTGGCGCGACGTGGTCAGGGACATGAAGGGCCGCTATCCCAAGCACCGCTGGCCCGACGAACCATGGACCGAAAAGCCGAGCCTCAAGACGAAGAACGCCTTCCAACGGTCGGAAAGCTGAATTAAGAGCCCGCCATGCCCGCACGCATCTACCAACGCCCGAAGAACGCCATGCAGTCTGGCAAGGCGCTTACCGACCAGTGGATCCTCGAATTCGAGCAGTCCGAGGCGCGCAAGCCCGATCCGCTCATGGGCTGGACCGGCAGCGGCGACACGCAGGCGCAGGTCGTGCTGAAGTTCGCCACGTGCGAGGAGGCCCAGGCCTACGCGGCGAAGTACGGGATTCCTGCGCGGGTCCACGCGACGCCGTCCAGAACGCTCAAGCTGCAGGCCTACGCCGATAATTTTCGGTGAGTTGATTTATCCAGCATCCCCCGCCATATGCGCCGCCGGGAGTCGGTCGGACGCTTGCGTCCGCCAACCTGGTCAGGTCCGGAAGGAAGCAGCCACAACGGGTTGCGGCGGGTCGGCCGGCTCCTCTTTTCTTCCCATCATCCACATGACTTTCGGCGCGCCAGCCCCTAGCTTCGGCGCATGACCGATTCCGGGGACATGTACGGCGACACGCCCGCTGAAGGCACGCAGGATTCGCCTCCCAGCGCCGCCGATCTCGAGGCTGCGGGCCAGAGCGCGATGTTCGGCGATCCGGCGCCGGCCGCGCCGCCACCGCCGTCCGCGAAGCCCGTCGATTCGGCGGCGCAGCCCTATCGCGTGCTGGCCCGCAAGTACCGGCCGCAGACCTTCAGCGAGCTGATCGGGCAGGAACCGATGGTGCGCACGCTCGCCAATGCGATCAAGCGCGACCGGCTGGCGCATGCGTTCCTGATGACCGGCGTGCGCGGAGTCGGCAAGACCTCGACCGCGCGGCTGATCGCCAAGGCGCTCAACTGCATCGGTCCAGATGGGCAGGGCGGTCCGACGATCGATCCGTGCGGGCAGTGCGAGCCTTGCACGGCGATCGCAGAGGGCCGTCACATCGACGTGATCGAGATGGACGCCGCGTCCAACACCGGCGTCGATGACGTGCGCGAGATCATCGAGGCGGTGCGCTACGCAGCGGTCTCGGCGCGCTACAAGATCTATATCATCGACGAAGTCCACATGCTGTCCCGCAACGCTTTCAATGCTTTGCTGAAGACACTTGAGGAACCTCCTAGTCATGTGAAGTTCCTCTTCGCGACCACCGAGGTCGAGAAGCTGCCGGTCACCGTGCTAAGCCGCACCCAGCGTTTCGACTTGCGGCGCATTCCGGCGGAACTGCTCGAACAGCACTTCGCCAGCATCTGCCGGCAGGAGAGCGTCGAAGCGGAGCCCGAGGCACTGCACCTGATCGCCGCTGCAGCGGAAGGCTCGGTGCGCGACGGGCTGTCGATCCTCGACCAGGCGATCGCCCATGCCGACCTCGATACCGAGGGCAAGGTGACGGCTGGCCGCGTGCGCGACATGCTGGGCCTGGCCGATCGCGGGGCGCAGCGACGGCTCTTCGCCTGTCTGCTGGAAGGCGACCCGCAGGGCCTGCTCGCGGCGCTCGCGGACCAGTATGCGCTGGGGGTCGAACCGCTTGCCCTGATGCGCGCGCTGATGGACCTCACCAACAAGATAACCGTGACGCAGGTCGGCGGCAGCGGCGCGGATGCGCCGACCGCCGAGGAGCGCGCGGTGATCGAGGACTGGGCGGCGCGGCTCTCGCCGGGCCAACTCCACCGCCTCTGGCAGCTTCTGCTGCGCGGCTACGACGAGGTGAAAGGTGCGCCCGACCCGTTGGTCGCGGCGCAGATGGCGCTCTTGCGGACGCTTCATGCCTCCGACATGCCCGACCCGGGTACGCTGGCGAAGAAGCTGGAGGAAGTCGCTGCTCGGGCCGCATCGGCGGCACCGGCCGCTTCGTCCTCGGACGGTTCCTCGGCGCCGGTGGCCACCGCACCGAAGGTCGACTGGGCGGAGCTCGTGAGCCGCATCGAGCGGGAGGGCGGATCGCTCCACCTCGCTTCGCGTTTGCGCATGCAGGTGCGCCCGGTCGAGATCGGCACGGACCGGCTGGTCTTTGCGCAGGCGCCGGGCTTTTCCGAAGATCTCGGACCCGAGCTGCGCCAGGCGCTGCTCGAATTGACCGGGAACCGCTGGCAAGTCGAGCAGGTGGCCGAAGGCGGTGAGCCGACGCTGGTCGAGCGCGATCAGGCCGAAAGGGCGGACGCGGACGCGAAAATGCGCGCGCACCCTCTGGTAGAGGCGACTTTTAACGCCTTTCCCGACGCAGAATTCATCGCTGACGATGATGTGAACAGCCCCCCGTGGAGACACCGCGCATGAAATCGATGGAAGAGATGCTGGCCGCCGCGCAGAAGGCCGCCGAAACGATCCAGCAGCAGATGGGCGACGCCCAGGCCAAGCTCGACAGCCTAGAGGTCGAGGGTGTCGCGGGCGGCGGCCTAGTCAGGATTCGCGCGACGGCCAAGGGCCGCATTCTTTCGGTCTCGATCGACGACAGCCTGATCGTGCCCGACGACAAGCAGATGCTCGAAGACCTCGTCACGGCCGCGTTCAACGACGCGCGGGGCAAGGCCGATCGGGTCGCGGGTGAGGAGATGGCCAAGATCCAGTCGGGCATGGGTCTGCCGCCCGGCCTCGACATCCCGGGCTTCAGCTGACCGGTTAATTCGGCCCTCATCGGGACATGCGTGGTTAACCGCATTTAACCTGCTCCCAGGATCGGGCATCGTCGCGCGATGACTGCCCGGCCCATGGCAATCGCGACCCTTGCGGCAACCCTTGCGCTGGCAGCGCCGGTGTGCGCCGAAGAGCGGTCCGCGACGATGCGGGTCTCGCTCGTCATTCGGCCGAGCTGCTCGGTCAGTGCAAGCCCGATGACATTCGATGCAAGCGAGGGGTCCGGCGCGGACGCCGAATCGCGCATCGCGGTCGCCTGCAATGGCGAGGTGCCTTTCGCCGTCGCGCTCGACGGCGGGCATAACGAGGCGGGTTCGCAGCGGCGGCTGGCAGGGGTGAGCGGATTCGTGCCCTACACGATCTTCATGGACCCTGCCCGACAGCGGCCATGGGATCGGGAGACGGCCGTGCCGGCGGTGACCTCGAACGGGTTGCATCACCTGACGGCATATGGCCGGGTCGATGGCGAGGCGACGGTTGGGGCGGGGGGATCCTACACCGACACGGTGACCGTTACCGTCGCGTTCTGAGGCGCGCCCGTCCACAGCCGCGATTACCGCGGGATTGCACCCCCGACAGGGCGACCCCATATCCCGCATCCAGGACGGATTTACCCATGAACCAGCTTTTTCCCTTGCTTCCCCTTCGCGACATCGTGGTCTTCCCCGGCCAGGTCGTCTCCCTGTTCGTCGGTCGCACCAAGTCGGTCGCCGCGCTCGAGGCGGCGATGGAAGGCGACAAGGACATTTTCCTCCTCGCCCAGCTCGATCCGGCGACCGACGATCCCACCGACGACGAACTCTACGATGTCGGCGTCGTCGCGCAGGTGCTCCAGCTGCTCAAGATGCCCGACGGCACCGTTCGCGTGCTCGTCGAGGGCGGATCGCGTGCCCAGCTCGTCGCCATGCGGCCGGAGAACGGGTTCGTCGTCGCCGAAGTCGAGGTGAAGCAGGCCGAGACGGCATCGGGCAGCGAAGTCGTGGCGACGATGCGCCAGGTGGTCGAACAGTTCGGCGAATATGCCAAGCTCAACAAGAAGCTCGGTGAGAATGCCGGTCAGGATCTCTCGGAGATCGACGACGCAGGCGACCTGGCCGACGTGATTGCCGCAGCGCTCCAGGGGAAGGTCAGCGACAAGCAGGCCTTGCTGACCGAACCCAGCCCGCTGAAGCGGCTCGAGATGGTCATGGCGATCATGGAGGGCGAGCTTTCGGTCCTGCAGGTCGAGCGAAAGATCCGCGGCCGCGTGAAACGGCAGATGGAGAAGACGCAGCGCGAATATTACCTCAACGAGCAGTTGAAGGCGATCCAGAGCGAACTGGGTGGCGGCGACGGTGAGGACGGCGACGAGATCGCCGAACTCACCGAGAAGATTGCCAAGCTGAAGCTCAGCAAGGAAGCGCGCGCCAAGGCCGAGAGCGAGCTCAAGAAGCTCAAGACCATGCAGCCGATGAGCGCCGAGGCGACCGTCATCCGCAATTACCTCGACGTGCTTCTCGGGCTGCCGTGGGGCAAGAAGTCGAAGCTGAAGCGCGACATCGCCAAGGCGCAGGCGATCCTCGACGAGGATCACTACGCGCTGGAGAAGGTCAAGGACCGGATCGTCGAATACCTCGCGGTCCAGGCGCGCACCAACAAGCTCAAGGGGCCGATCCTGTGCCTCGTCGGACCTCCGGGCGTGGGCAAGACGAGCCTGGGCAAGTCGATCGCCAAGGCGACGGGGCGCGAATTCGTGCGCCAGTCGCTGGGCGGCGTGCGCGACGAGGCCGAAATTCGCGGCCACCGCCGCACCTACATCGGCAGCCTTCCCGGCAAGATCGTCTCAAACCTCAAGAAGGCCGGCACCAGCAACCCGCTGTTCCTGCTCGACGAGATCGACAAGCTCGGTCAGGATTTCCGCGGCGACCCCGCCTCGGCACTGCTCGAGGTGCTCGACCCCGAGCAGAACAACAAGTTCCAGGATCACTACCTCGAACTCGACCTCGATCTCAGCGACATCATGTTCGTGACCACCGCGAACAGCCTCAACCTGCCGCAGCCCCTGCTCGACCGGATGGAGATCATCCGCCTCGAGGGATACACCGAGGACGAGAAGGTCGAGATCGCCGAGCGCCACCTGATCCCCAAGCAGATCGAGGCGCATGGCCTGAAGTCCGGTGAATTCACCCTCACCACCGAGGGCCTGCGCGACCTGATCCGCTACTACACGCGCGAAGCAGGCGTGCGCACGCTCGAGCGCGAGATTGCGCGCCTGGCACGCAAGAGCTTGCGCAAGATCCTGGAGAAGCAGGCGACCGAGGTCGTCGTAACGCCCGAAAACCTTGGCGACTTCGCCGGCGTGCGCAAATTCAAGCACGGCATGTCGGAGGAAGAAGCGCAGGTCGGCGCGGTCACGGGCCTGGCCTGGACGGAGGTCGGCGGCGAGCTGCTCACGATCGAGAGCGTCACCACGCCCGGCAAGGGCGAGATCAAGACCACCGGCAAGCTCGGCGAAGTCATGACCGAAAGCGTCGCCGCCGCCTTCAGCTTCGTAAAGGCGCGCGCGCCGGCCTACGGCATCCGCCCGAGCCTGTTCCAGCGCAAGAACATCCACATCCACCTGCCCGAAGGCGCCGTGCCCAAGGACGGGCCGAGCGCGGGCGTGGGTATGGTCACCTCGATCGTGTCGACCTTGTCGGGTGTGCCGGTGCGCCCCGACGTGGCGATGACCGGCGAGGTCACGTTGCGTGGCCGTGTACTGGCGATCGGCGGTTTGAAGGAGAAACTTCTCGCGGCGCTGCGCGGCGGCATCAAGACCGTCCTCATCCCCGAAGAGAACGTCAAGGACCTCGCCGAGATTCCGCAGAACATCAAGGACGGGCTCGAGATCGTGCCGGTCGCGCATGTCGACCAAGTCCTCGAACGCGCGCTGACGGCACCCCTAGAATCGATCGATTGGAGCGACGCCGACGACCTGGCCAGCCAGCCCGGACCGGCTACCCCTGGCGAGGGCGCAACGGCGCACTGACCCCCGGATTCCGTTGCGGAATCCGCGGTCAGGCCGATCCGTGTCCCCGAAAGGGACGGGGTGGGGCGGATTGCATCCGCCATCGCCCGATTAATCTTTGACTCGGGCGGCAAAAGTCATTCAAGTCCGCGCTTTCATCATCATGGCGATTCTGCGGAGTCGCGTGCGGTCGCTCGCAGTTGCAAGGGGGAAGGAATGAACAAGAACGATCTCATCGGGTCGGTCGCGGAGACCGCGGGGCTCTCGAAGAGCGACGCGGCAAGCGCGGTCGAAGGCGTTTTCGATGCGATCACCGCCGCCCTCAAGAAGGGCGACGAAGTTCGCCTGGTCGGCTTCGGTACGTTCACGGTCGCCCGCCGCAAGGCTTCCACCGGGCGTAACCCGCGCACCGGCGAGCCGATGAAGATCAAGGCGTCCAACCAGCCCAAGTTCAAGGCCGGCAAGGTCCTCAAGGATTCCGTGAACTGAATCCGGCGCCGGACCGGTCCGGCTCCACCCCGGTTTCTATTCCAACCTGATCAGCGCTGTCGGGGCCGCCTTGGTGCGGGCGTTGATGGTCCAATCGAGCTTCCGACCTCCGGCGACGATTTCAGGGCCGGTGTCGGTATTGTTGGCGAGAATTTCGCCATCGGTCACGATGGTCAGCTTGCCGTCGATCTTCGGCAATGTCGGTCCCTTCGTATCGCCTTCCGTGCTGCCGAGCGGCATCCCGCCCATTCCGGCCAGCATTCCCTGAAACGGGTTGCCGCTTGCTTGCGGCGCGAAACCCGGGGCTTCGATCCGCACCGTGCCGTCTGCGCGCCGTGTCAGTGCGACGAAGTGGTTGACCATCGGAAACCCCTCCATGGTCGGGAACTGGAAGTCGTGTTCGATCCGTCCGCTAAGCGCGAAGCTGACGTCGAACAGCCCGTCGCCCTTGTGCTCCACGCGCTTCCAGCCGCGCTGGCGGCGCAGCTTTGCCGCGAGTTCTTCGGCCGCGGCGGGATCGGAAGGATCGATCCCGCCCAGCATCGCGCGGGCTGCTTCTTCCTCCTGCCGCTTGTTTTCTGCGCGCTCGGCCGCCGATTGTTCCCAGACCTTGCGCTGCTCGGCGAGTTCAGCGGGGGTGCACTCGCGCGGCACGAGCTCGTCGTCGTAGCATTCGTCCGCGACGAATTCGTCGGATGCCGATTTGTCCCCCATTCGCGTGAGCTTGCTCAGCGCCATCAGGTGGATCTCGCCGTCGTAGCTGAAGGTGAAGGCCCCGTCCTTGCGCAAATCGAGTGTCGAGGTGAACCTGCCCGGCCACAACAGGCAGCCGGTGAGCAAAACGGCAAGACCAATGACCGTGATGGCGCGCGCGGTCGACCTGACATGGAACATCGATACGACTCTCCCCGGCTTGTTACCTCTTGCGCGTGGCTATCGCATAGAGCGCGACTGCCGCCGCATTCGATACGTTCAGGCTTTCCATGGAATCCGATATCGGCAGCCGGGCCAGTGCATCGCAGTGCCCGGCGATGTTGTGGCGCATGCCTTCGCCCTCGGCCCCGAGTACGAGCGCAATCGGCCCGGTCGGCAAGGCCTCTGCCAGGGTCGTCTCCGCTTCCCCAGCAAGCCCGATCCGCCAGTATCCGGCTTCCGCCAGTTCATCGAGCGCGCGGGCCAGATTGACCACGCGGACCCATGGCACCGTCTCCAGCGCCCCGCTCGCCGATTTGGCGACGACGCCCGATTCGGGCGGAGCGTGGCGATCCTGGGTGACGATCGCTGCAGCGCCGAATGCCGCCGCCGAGCGCAATATCGCTCCGACGTTGTGCGGATCGGTGACCTGGTCGAGCACGAGGACGGGCGCGTCGCTATCCCCGACGACATCTTCCAGGAAGACGTCGTCGAGCGGGGCGCATTCCAGCACCAGACCCTGGTGGGGGGCATCGCGCGCGACGAGCCGGGCGAGATCGGCCCCATCGGCCCACTCGACCGGGAAGTCGCTCGGCAGTTCACCGTCGAGCGATGCCACGCCTTCACGGGTGGCCCAGAGCTTGCGGTGGCTGCGCTCGGGGTTCTTGAGCGCGGCCTCGACCGCATGCCTGCCCCAGAGCCGCACCTGGCCCGTGCTCGCGCGGCCCGAGCCGCGTCCGCCCTGCATCCGTCCCGCCCGTCCGCGCATCGCGCGTTTGCGTTCGCCTTTCGCCATGATCCGCCCCCTGCCAGCAGGGCCATTGACAGGCAAGCGTCCCTTCGCCATTGCGCGCCTTCCTCGGCCGGCCGGCCCCTCATCGGGGTCATTCTCAACCGGAACGGCAGGCCCTGTGTGGACAGGTGGCCGAGTGGTTAAAGGCAGCAGACTGTAAATCTGCCCGCGCAAGCGTACGCTGGTTCGAATCCAGCCCTGTCCACCACAGCCTTCCAAGATATTGGAATGGCTGAAAAACAGCAGAAAAGCAGTGGCTTGGCGACGACTGGGTGCTACAATCGTAGTATGAAGGACGAGCCGTTGTACCTCCAAAAAAACCCCCACGGCGTGTACGATTACCGCCGCCCCATCGTCGCCGAGGACCAGACCTTTTGGCGGGGGCCGAATGGCGCTCCTAAGAAAGAATGGAGCCGCTCGCTCCGAACCAAGGACCGGCGCGAGGCCATTTCCCGCCTTGCCGATGCAGCGGACCTGTTCGACGCGGAACGTGATGCTCAGCTTGCGCGGCACAGAGCCGAAGCAGCCCCAGAGAGGGCCATGGAAAGCGACAGGGAGCGCGAGGAGCGGGAAGCGGCCAAGGCAGCTCTAGCCGCCCAACAGGCGCGACGCGACGCTCGCCGAGAGCTGCGGATTGAGAAGCGCCGGCGCGCTCGAATGAGCACGGCCGAACTATCGCCGGAGGAGGCCGCTTGGCAT
The DNA here is from genome assembly GCF_001698205.1 of Tsuneonella dongtanensis. Lineage (NCBI taxonomy): Bacteria > Pseudomonadati > Pseudomonadota > Alphaproteobacteria > Sphingomonadales > Erythrobacteraceae > Tsuneonella > Tsuneonella dongtanensis. The sequence continues at coordinate 2,698,983 of NZ_CP016591.1, read as the reverse complement.
GATCTCTTGCAGGAGCGAGAGGCGGAGCTGGCGGAGCTTCGGCAGGCCATTGATGGGCAGCGCGGGGCTAATGCGGCGCTCGGAGGGCGCAATGTGCCACCGCACGCGGCTGGTAGCTTCGAAGGAACTGTCAGCGACCTCATCGCCGCGTACGAGGCGGACAAGGCCCCCAGTTGGAGCGGCTCAAGCAAAAAGGCGGTCCAGCCGGTGTTTCGCGTTCTGCGCGATGAACTGGGAAACCGTGCGGTGGACGGCGTCAACCGGCAAGACGCGCGGGACCTAGTGAAGCTGGTGGAGCTGCTTCCCACACAAATCGGGAAGCGGCGCGAACTAGCTGGCCTTCCAATACGCGAGGCGGTTACGAAGGGCGGGAAGCTGGGGCTGCCGACCATCAAGCCCAAAACGGTCAACGATGTGTACCTCATACATATCGCGGCTATGTTCAACTGGGCGGTCAAGGAGCAGTGGATCGCCTCCAGCCCGTTTGTCGGCTTGCAGGTCCATGACCCTGTTGACGACGCCGACAGGCGAGACGCCTTCACCGCGGAGCAGCTCAAGACGCTGTTCTCCAGCGGGCCTTGGGGCGAGCCTTGGACGCCCAACGCTGGCCGTGTGGGCGATTATTGGGTCCCCTTGCTTTGCCTGTTTCACGGCTTTCGGAACGGCGAAGCGGCTGGCGTGCGGGTAGAGGACGTTGGCGAGGAGGGCGGTGTACCGGTGGTTCGCATAACGGAGTACGACGGGCGCACCATCAAAACGACCGGCTCTCGCGGTACGTTGCCGGTACACCCCGAACTGCTGCGTATGGGATTTCTGGATTACGCCGCAGCGCGCAGGGCTGCAAAGGAAACGCTGTTGTTCCCTGAAGGTGTCACGAACTCGCGTGGCCAGACGGGTGCCAAGCTGGCCGAGAGGTTCAGCAAGCACGTGAAGCGACTGGGCTTCACTGGGCGCAAGCTGGGGATGCACTCGTTTCGGCACAACTTTGAGGATCGGCTGCGCGCGGCGGAGCTGCCCGATAGGACGGCCCTTGCATTGGCGCGAAGGGCAGAGGCCGGGTCGAGCCGCATCTACGGCGACGGCTTGTCGGCTCGCCAGAAGGCGGTGGCGCTGTCCAAGGTGGAATACCGCGGACTGTCGCTGTCGCACCTCTACAAGACCGACGGACCCCGCCTTATTTAAGTCAATGCCGCGGCTTCCTCTACCATGCTTTCCGCGTGATGCAGCGCAAGTGCGGCGATTTCCTTGGCCGTGCTCCCTTTGATCGGTTGGCCCGCGTGTTCTTTGGGGAGATAGTAAGTCACGCCACGATCAACCACCGCGTTGAGCAATACCTCGTTCTCATGGATTGTTACGTCCTTCATCCCGGAACTTTCTGGAACGGGTTTACCTTGTGCGTCGAATTTGAAACCCATGAACGCGGGTATCCCGGCGTCGCTAACTTTGCCGGAGATTGCCCAGGTAGCTTGTGACGCGGCCTTTTGAATCGTGTGCTCGCCAACGTTACGAGCATGATGAAGGTATTTCAGCAAATCATCTGACTTTCGCTCCGCTCGCTTGGTCTGAAACCAGTCCTTCGATTCAGGAGCAGACTTCGCCGCCTGCTCCAGTTTCGAATAGATGGTGCCGTGGAATTGCAGAAAATCGAGCCAAGCGGACACCCGATCCTTCGTTGGCGCAGATGACGCGATAACAGCCGCCGCGGCCTGCAAACGCGCAAGGCGCTCCTTCACTTGCTCAAGTCCAGATTGATCCATCGTACGACCCCACCTAGCGAGAAGATTATCGCGGTTTGCGGCTCTCGCGGTTCGGTCATTTAAGAGAAGTTTTGAAAGCGGAAAGGGGCAGCCAATTTTTTAGCCGCCTTTCCCTCTTTCTTACTCCTCCTCCCCTAGCTCAACTAACGCCGCTATGAACGCCTGAAGATACGGCAGGTTGCTATTAGGCAGTGACCGAAAAACCTTGTCCGATCGTTTTGGCCAAGCCGCGGAACTGGTCGATTGACTGCCCCGCTCCGCGCGTCCACGCAATTAGTTGGTCGCTCTGCCTATCACGGGCACGTTAGCTAAAGTCCGGCAGAGGGCATCAGGGACGCGACTGTTACGTTTAGTGCCCTTGCAACTCGCGCAACGTTCAGCACGCTCACATTGCGCTCCTCGCGTTCGATCTTCCCCATGTGGCTTCGGTCGATTCCAGCGGCGTCTGCAGGTCGCACCGTCTGCCAAGTCGTCCAGGCTGAACTCGTGGACCTTCTGATCGGTGTTGGTCCAGTTCGTGTGGACGCGAAACCGGTCCATGTCCGACACGATCAAGAGCGGGGGGTTCTCCAGCGCGATAGCTCCGGTTGCCGTTCGATCAGATATGCGAGGACATTGCCGGGGACGGCGCGGAAACCTGCGATGGTGTGCTGCGAGGGAGTAGTGCCGTTCGTGCGGTGGTCCCACTTGGGCGCGGTCCAAGTCACCATGTAGGTGTTCTGGAGGACGCTGTTAAAATGCTGGGGCGAACGTGTCTCGATGCGAATGTCGGAGATGCCTGCGAAACGCGCCTCAAGAGCGGCGGCTTGGGCCTCGGCCTCTGCTCGGTCGCTTTCCGCGCGCGCAGCCTCGTACTCGGCAGTGAGCTGCTCAATGCGCTTGTCGGCAGTCTTGAGGCGCTGGGCCAAGGCTAGGTCTTTCTGGGCCGCCTCAAGATCGGCGAGGACGGCGGAGGGGGTACGGGTCAATTCGTGTTCCTTGTGTGTGTGTGTGTGCGGGCGCAAATCGGCTCGCGGCGGGGGTTCATTTTCAGGTCGGGTAGTGCAGCAGTCACGCGATGCGGATGCCGGGGGTGCGGAAGGATGATCCCATGCTTCTAGCTTGGCGGCGGCCAGTATCCACGGGACCAAGGGGCGCGGCCTTTGGCTTCGTTGGACAACACACCTCGCAGCAGCAAACGTCAGCGATGCGGGTGCCAGCGAGAGACGCGTGGAATCACACGTGAGGCAGCGGATCGTGCCTGCTGGAAATCGCGGCGGCGCGGAGGATGAGCGCAGGGCGAAACCGTTGCACATGGTTGTCCAACTGTACCGGACGGGACGGTCGCAGAGTCGGCGCCTTTGGTTTCCTCGTGACCGCTTTCCGGGTTCGCTTGGGGGCGCGAGCCTTCCGTTCCATATCGGCGAGCTTCGCGGCCGTTTCAGGTGCAAGAGACTTGGCGTAACCCGGGGTTGGGTCAGCCGACACGGGAGCGGTTCTCGTTCCGGGAGGCGTGGTAGGCTTCACGGTCATGGGTCATGAAGTCCCGGTTTTCGACTACCGAGGCAAGGCAATCCTTGGCCCAGAGCGGAATGCGTTGGTGGGTCGCCCTTAGAATACCGCGGAACACTTCGCGCCGCTGGTGGCGGCTCACGATGTAGTAGCGGGCGTGGTCGCCTACGGAACCCGGCAGGGCCAAGGCGGGTGCCGATATGATGTAATATCGCCAAGCGGTCGGGATCGCCCCGAGATAGGCGGCGAGGTTTGCCCCGCCGATGTCTGGCGTGGAGGGGAGGTAGTTCATGGATGTCCTTGTCAGATAATGGCGAGTGGGCCGCTGCCGTCCGTGGCCGGAGCCGGGTCGAGTGGTCGTCGAGTTAGTGCGTTGATGCGAGCAGAGAGGCCAAGCTGCGCGGCCGGGGCCAGTTCTCTTAGGAGACTTTCGCGCGGTTCGTTCGCTTGGGGCCATGATCATCGATGGTCGACAGAATTTGAACGAGGACGTGGTCGTGGTCTTCCTCCAGGGTCAGACCATGGAATTGGCGCCCCAGATGCCAGTCGCTCGTGTGCAGGATGCGCATTAATCAATCCTCGAATCTTAATATGTATAAAATTTATATAGACAGTAAAGAGGGAGTCAAGTAGCGTCCAGCCCGATGAATGGTTCCAAGCTCAAACCGGCGATGTTCGCCCGACTGGTCTATCTCGATCAATGCCTGTCGTGGCGTGGGCAGGTGAACCGTAGGGACCTGATTGAGCGGTTCGGCATTTCCTCCCCTCAAGCCGCGATCGATTTCAGGGAATATCTGGAGCGGGTAGCAGACCCGAAGCCGACCTATGACACGGTCCGTAAATGCTATGTGGCCGATCGAAGGCATGCAGGGCTGCCGTTCCCGCACGATATAGGCTCGCCCGATCAACTTATTACAGGCACCGTTCCGGGCAACTACTCCCGCCTGCCGTCACCCGTTCGGCAATGTCCGCCTTTCATTATGCGCCAGCTTTATCAAGCAATCGAACAGAAGTTGAAGATTGAAATCGACTATGTCTCGATGTCGAGCGGGCTGCGCCTGAACCAATGGATCGCGCCGGCTCATTTTGCATCGGACGGTGAGCGACTGCATGTCCGGGCATGGAGTCTCCACCATCGGGAATGGCGTGACTACCTTCCCGTACGCGTACTGCCTGAAAGCAGCTTTTCAGCCGCGCCGATTGGCGAGAAGCTTCCACGAGATGTTGATTGGGAAGAATTGGTTGAGATACGCCTCAGGCCATTGAGCAGTCTGTCGGATGCGCAGAAGGCGGCTGTACGACTGGAATACGGTTTCACTGAGGATGTCCTGAGCTTTCAGGTTCGAAGGTCGCTGGAGTTCTACATCGAGAGGCGTTGGGGGCTCAATCGATCGGGAGCGCGATTGGAACGGTGCTAGGTTCTGGCGGGCGTGAAATTTGCCTGCCATCAGTTTAGAGGTGACCATGGCAGGAAACACAACCATTGCTCCGCGCGCATGGGCCGAAGCAGTCGCAAAACCCGAAATCGACGAGGTGCGAAGCCTGAGATCGGGGTTCGTGCTCGATGTCCGGCGCCTGATCCGTGCATTCCGGTACGAGCGTGCAATCCTGCTGCGTCAGGGGCTCAAATCACTGGTAAAAAGAGGCGAAGCACGCTTGGTTTGCGCGACTTGCGGTGTTCCGGTCTATCTCGCATGCAGCACGAGCAAACGCTTCTTCTTCCGGCATCGCCATGAAAATGGCTCCTGCCCGGCAGTCACCCGCACAAGCCTGACCGAAGCCGAAATCAGGGCCATGAAATATCGGGGAACGCAGGAAAGCGATGCGCACAAGCGGATTAAGGCGCTTGTCCTGAGAAGTCTCTCTGCCGATCATCGGTTTACGGACCTGCTCGGCGAACAAACATGGCGATCGAGCGAAGGCCTGGCAGGCTTGCGTCGCCCTGACGTATCTGCCCGGCGTGAAGACTTGCGTCTCGCCTTTGAAGTTCAGCTGAGTACCACCTTCCTCGATGTCGTGCTATGCCGGAGAGAATTCTATCGCACGGAACGCGCGGCGCTTGTCTGGGTCCTGCCGAACTTTCACCCCAACTATCGCCGCATGACAGATGATGACATTCTGTTCGCGAACAACTCCAACATTTTTGTGGTCGATGAAAGCACTGCGGAGGCATCAGAGGCAACCGGCTCATTCATGATGAAGTGCTGGCACCGCAAGCCGGGCATCGATGGTGACAGCATTGTCGACGAGTGGGTACAACGCTTGGTCAGCTGGGACGAGATCGAGGTCGATGTCGATCTGCAGACTGTCCAGGCATTCGATTATTCGCTCGAGGCTGCCAATCTAGCCGAGGAGATCAAGGCGGCAAAGCTTGCCCGAATCGCCACCGAACGAGCCACTGTCGAACAGGCCAGAATCGCGTTTGAAGATGATCTGCGGCAGCAGGTGTTGAGTCTGGTTCTCGATGACTGCGCCGATAACGACTTTATGAATCGCCACGACCGATGGCTCGACCTGAACGATCGCCTTCTGGCGTTAAATTATGGCCTCGAGGGAAAATATCCGGACCTCATGAAGGTCAGCCGGATCGTCCATCTGATTGAAACCGCGAGGGCGGGAAAGCCGGTTGGTTTCAATTACAAAAATCTTGCCGAGATCGGTCATCACATTTTCCATCAGCACCCCGACCTGTTTCTGGCCTACGGCTTCTTGCTGCGCGCATTTGGAACGAAGGATATTTTCGACCGCGATGACCGGACCGGGAGGCTAGCAGCGAAAATCCGGGATGAGCGGAACAATTTCCGAAGCGACCCCAAATATGCGATGGGTGAAGATGAGGAACGCCTTTGTGCATTTTTGTCGCGAGGTGCATCGCGGTCATCCTACATGGCTAATGACAACCTCAACTCAAATGGCAAGGAAGCAGCTTAACACCGCGAGCACTTGTTTCGCGGTGCACCCAAGCTACCGCAAACATCGACTTTCTGGTCTTGCGTTCTCGGTCGTTGCCTGATCGAAGGTCCGCTTCTCATGCCAAGATGCCGGAAAGCAGCCATTCCGCTCTCGGCCCAAGTCCTGCCGCTACAAGGCTCGGCCAAACCAGATAACCCGGCCCACCACGTGAACCTCCGACCGATCCATGTCGTGCCAGGTAGGGTAAGCCGGATTGTCGCTGGCAATGGTGATCTGGCGACCACCTGGTTTGATAGCGATACGCTTCACGACGAGGGTATCATCAGAGCGAAGGACGTAGATCCCGTCTCGCAGCCGCGAGCCGTGATCTGAAGCATCGACCAGGACCTCGTCGCCATCGCTGAGAGTGGGCTCCATCGAGTCACCCTTTACGCCAACGATCGACAGGCTAGCGCTCTTGGCCGACGTCAGGTGCCGCAGCCACCGCTCGTCGAACCCGAACATGGTGTGTGCAGTCTCACTGGCAGCTACCGCGCCGAACCCGGCAGATGCTTCCACATCGAGAACGGGGATCTCGACCATACCATCATTGACCGGATTGGCGGGACCGCCGAGCACTTGCTCATCGACGCCGAAGAAGCAGGCGAGTGTCTTTCGGTCTTCGTCATCGAGCTTTCGCGGTGAACCGCGCTTGATGAATTGCTGCACATAGGCGGGGTTGCGGCCGAGCAACTCAAACGCTGAGACTCACCCGGCCACAGCGGGGTACGCGGGCCAAGCCGCTGCGAGATGTCCCAGATGCGGCGGCCATCCATCGCTATTTGCCCTCGATCGCGCCGGGGCGCATTTTCGTGCGCATGGTCCAGAGTTCGGGGAAGAAGCGCAGGTCGAGCGCCTTGGCGAGATAGCCGACACCCGCAGAGCCGCCAGTCCCGGCGCGCTCGCCGATAACCCGCGCGACGGTCTTCATGTGTTTGAACCGCCATTCCTGGAAGTAGTATTCCAGCGCCACGACCTTTTCCGCGAGGCTGTAGAGCGGCCAATGCTTCTCCACATCGGTATAGATGGCGAGCCATGCATCTTCGACCTCGGCAATTGGCTCGTAAGGTTTGGACCAGTCGCGCTCGAGGTGGTCGGCAGGAATGTCGAAGCCTTGGCGCGCCAGCAGCGCGAGCAATTCGTCATAGAGCGAAGGTTCGTCGAGCGCAGCTTCGAGCCGCATCCGCGCCTCGTCGCCATCGTTGTGGATCATCACGAAGTCAGGTCGCTTGGCGCCCATGCGAAATTCCAGTTCGCGATATTGCTGCGACTGGAAGCCCGATGCCTTGCCGAGGTATCCGCGAAAGGTAAGGAACTCATGCGGGCTGAGCGTCGCCAGAACCTCCCACGAATTGACCATATGCTGCAGCACCGTCGCGATCCGGTCGAGCGTACGTTCGGCCTGCGGCAGGCGATCGGCGCGGATGTGCCCGGTCACTTCTTCCAATTCGTGCAGGACCAGCTTGATCCACAGCTCCATCGTCTGGTGCATGATGATGAAGAGCATTTCGTCGGGCTTGTCAGACGCCGGGGCCTGGCTCGCCAGAAGCTGGTCGGTGCGCAGATGGCGGGCGTACGTCAGGCGGCGATCCCACTGGACTGTCTCGCCATGGATTTCCGCTTCGAAGGTTTCCACTCCGTCTTCGAAAGTGGTCTTGATGGTCATTCCCGTTCCCCTGTACTCCAGACATGGATCAATGGGAGAATAAGGCGACTTAACATCGAGGAAGGTTTCGAAGAAAAATCGTCTGGAATCCCACAATGTTGAGTACTAGCTTCGTCACTTCGCAATTCGAAATCTCAAATCGTAATTCAGTTCGATCAGGCAAAACCATCCAATATTCATAGGCTCCAGTTTCGATTTGCCGGATTACCTCCCGGGCAACCTTTGGGGACCACATCTCCCCTGGATTGCATAGATGCGTGATATCCCCTGCCGCGTTTTTGCCAACACGTGTCGCGTACCGTTTAATCATGTTTCACCCTGTCGATTCTTAGGGTGGTTGACTGATTAAACTTACAAGGGCCTTGCAGTGCGATGTTCGGCCTGAATCGGGCTGCATTCACCGCATTGCAAGCTTGGCGCAAGCTAGCTGTCGAATAGGTCCTTAATGAAAATACTTTTGGTTGAAGATGAGCCCGGAATAGCAGCGGCAATGGCGCGCATTCTCGAGCGCGAGGGATATGTCGTTGACATAGCAGAAGATCTTGTGACGGCAGAAGAAGCGATCCTGTCAACTTTTTATGACATTGTATTGCTTGATCGCTGCCTGCCAGACGGGCACGGGGATGATCTCGTCGCCTTCGCGCGCTGTCGCGGTCTGAACCTGCGCTTCCTGATGGTTACAGCGCTCGCTGATCTAGACGACCGCGTTGAAGGCCTCGACAGCGGGGCTGACGATTACATTGTCAAACCGTTCGAACCTCAGGAACTGCTTGCCCGGATGCGCGCTGCCTTGCGTCGACCATTGCCGGAGAAACTGCGCCTCGTGCGTATCGGCAATCTGGAATTCGACCATAACATTCGCAGTGTCGAGGTCGCCGGCAAGCCGCTCATTCTTTCGAAGAAAGAACTCGGGATACTCGAAGCCTTGATGCGCTCGCCCGATCGGGTGGTGGAACGTCAACAGTTGCTGGACTCTCTTTATGGCTACGATGACTACGTTCAGGATACGGTAGTCGAGTCGCACCTTTCGCGCTTGCGAGCAAAACTGAAGCATGGGGGCGCCGAAGTGAATATTCATGCAGTGCGCGGGGTAGGTTACTTCATAAGGAAAAGCGACTGATGCGGATGTTCGCCGCAATTCGAAATTCCTTGATCGCACAGCTCTCAATCTTGTTCGCGTTCGCGCTCGGGCTGTTCCTGTTCACCGTCTTTGCAATCCCCGCAATATCTCTACTGGATCGCACCGGCCAAGAAGCGCCAGCCACCATGACCCGCGTGAGATTCGCGGTTATGGACGGGCTGGAGAATAATCGCACGCGTGACGAGATCTTGGCGAACAACCTGGTGGCTGAAGTGGTGGAGTTAAATCCGCAAATCAATATCTACGGGCGTGTGGCTGAAAGGGAATTTCTGATCGGGGTCAGGCCGAAGGAATTTGCGGTTCCCAACCCTCAAGGATTCTCCATTATTCGTTCGACCACAGACGAAGTGTGCGATACGAGCTCTGCAGTCTACCTCTACGGTCGCAAGGATGATGGATTGTCGCTGGCTTCGGCAACAGCATGCACTCCGAAAGGCGAATTTTTCCAGATATCCGGATTGAAGGTTCCGCTCGAGACCGAAAGTCACTTGCTGTCGGCCTATTGGCAAATGTTCAAGCTCAACCTGATCGAGCGGTTGGGGCTCAGCCTGCTTTTGTTCGTCGTCGCCGCATTTGTGATCGGTCGGTCGATAAATGCGCTGCGGAAGGTGGTCGAACTGGCAGCGCATCAGTTTATTGAAAGCCGGGATGGCGAATTACCCGAACAAGGGATCCCGATCGAAGTGCGCCCGATGGTCCGCAAGCTGAATGAGCTGTTTGCGCGTGTTCGTGGCGAGGCGGAAAGGCAGCGGTTTTTTCTGGCGGCTTCGGCCCACGAATTGCGCACACCGCTCACCATCCTGCGCACGCGCATGGCCGAATTGCCGGAAAACGATACCCGTTCGGCCATGGAGGGCGACGTTCGCCGCATGGCGCGCCTGCTCGAGCAACTTCTGAAACTGACGAAGTTGGCCAATCAGGTTGAATTAGCCAAGGAGCGGATCGACCTGAACAGCATTGGCCGCAAGGCTTGCGCCCACCGCGCAGTTTTCGCGCATGAGAATGGAGTGGAACTTGAGTTTGTTGCCTGCCCAGGGCCATGCCAAATTCACGGCAATGCCGCTATGGTTGATAGCGCGGTCACCAATGTCATCGATAACGCCATCTCTGTCACGCCCAAGGGCGGCAAGGTAGTCGTGACTGTTTCGGCGAATCGTGAAGTGGTTGTTGAAGATGAAGGGCCAGGCCTTTCCCCGCAGATCGCCGAAAAGCTGTTCGAGCCATTCAGCAAATTTCCGCCCAATCGGCGAGGAAGCGGGCTCGGTCTGGCGATAGTAGATGCCGTCATGCGGCTGCATGACGGTGAAGCTCGCATCGTCCCATCGACGCGCGGGACCAAATTGGTGCTGCATTTCTCGCCACGTAACGATCGCACTCATATCGATGCTTCAGGGGCTTAGAATTTCTGGAGCAGCGCGCCTCCTCGCAAGTTTATTGCAAGCTAGCACCCTATAACCTTCCGGATGCATGGGTGGAATTGTGTTCCATTCGCAAAGGCTCACGGGGGGGACCTATGAAAATTCGCCGCATCGCCACTTCGACACTGGCTCCGATCATTGCAGTAGCCATCGCCGCCTCGGGCAGCACGGCAGCTGTTGCGCAAAGCGACGCGGGTGACGAAGGCCCGCCGCCGTTCGATCCGATGACGGGAGACCCCATCGTGGTTGTAGGGAGCCGCATGGAAGCAGGCGATGAAACGGCGAACACGCAGGTCATCACCTCGCGCGAGATTGAAGCTCGCGGCCTGACTAGCGCGGAAGACATCATTCGCTCGATCCCGCAGAACTACGCGACAGTGAACAGCGCCACCAACCTCGACAACGACCCGCGCGACGTGCTGCTGGGCAACTTCGGCCTCGGCGTGGTTTCCGCCAATCTGCGCGGGCTTGGTACCGGCAATACGCTTGTCCTCGTCAATGGCAGGCGCATTGCCGGCGCCGCCGGCCAACCAGAGTTTTTTGCCAATCTGAGGGACATTCCTGCTGCCTCGATAGAGCGCGTGGAAATCAATCTCGATGGGGGTTCGGCTGTGTATGGCTCGGATGCCGTCGCCGGCACGATCAACATCGTGCTTAAGAAGGGTTATAAAGGCGGACGTCTTACAGGGCTCTATGAATACAGCAACACGGGGGCCGACCGGCGGCGATTGAGCGCGAACTACGGTGTAAGCTGGACGAGCGGTAGCGTTTCGATCTCCGGCTCCTACACCGAAACCGACCCGGTCTTGAACGCCAAGGCCGGCTACACCTCGCTTGATTTCCGCGAGCAAACGGGTGACCCGGACGCGAATTTCAATGCCTTTGATTACGGGTTCTTCCAGGGCTTCAGCGGTACCGGCGAGCGCAGCGCGATCATTTGCGATCCCAACCTGTCCTTCTTCGGATGTTCCGCATTCGGGCCCTACAACGCCATTCTGCAGCCCGGGTTAAACGGCACCAACTTCACCTATGACCAGCTGCAGCCTCTTTCGCTCGACGATTTCGAAGGTTTCATTACGCGTGAGGCGACAGCCGCATCGAGGGATTACTCGGTCACATTCAATGCCCAGCAGCAGCTGACGGATTTCCTGCAATTCAATTTCGATGCAATTTACAACAAGTCGAAATTGACGCGCCGGATCGACCAGATTCCTGGCGGCACCTTCCTGATCCCAGCCAGCAACGCCTTCAACAATACGGGCGAGGATGTAGCTGTCCGATACACGCCCATCCGTGAATCGGAGCAGGGCCTCATCGACCTGCCCCAGCAGCGGGCAGAGACGGAATTCTGGAGTGTTGCCGCAGGTGCAGAGGTGACCCTTAGCGACACTCTCGATTTTGTAGTCGAATATGCGCACTCTGAAAATGACGCGTACAATGAACAGTTCGCGTTCTCGGCAAATCCGGCACCGTTTTCATTCTTCTCGCCGGTCTCACCAGAAACGCAGGCACTCATCGACCGTCTCGCGGATGTTCTGGCGAACAGCGACCCGGCGACCGCGCCCAACTTCTTCGGGGACGGCTCGGTGCAAAATGCGAGCATCGCGGAATTTCTCATCCCGATCGCCAACCAGGGCGGAGGTAGCACGCTAGACAGCTTTACCGGATACTTCCGCGGTCAGCCATTTGAACTCGGCGGAGGCAGCGTCAATTTCATTCTCGGCGGCGAGTATCGCGCCGAGAGCTTCGCTCAGTCCCAGCTGTTCTTCGGGATCAATTCATCCTCGGAGAATACGTACGGAGTGGCTGCGCCCGAGCGTAAACTCTATTCCGCTTTTGGCGAAATCTCGCTGCCGCTGATTGGCGAGGCTAACAAGAGGCAAGGCATAAATCGCCTTACCGTCAACGCACAGCTGCGCTATGATGATTACAATCTGCGCGGTGCAGACGGACTCGATGATGATTTCGAGCCCAACATCATCGACGTCAAATATGACAGCCTCACCGCCAGCCTGGGCATGCTTTGGGAACCGGTTGACCATCTAGAGATCAGGGCCAAGTATTCCGAAGGTTTCCGCGCTCCCAACACCACCGATGTGCTCAGCGCTTTCGCGGACTCCTTTCCCTCCTTCGACGAGGATCCGCTTACCGGAGCGTTCGTTCCGGTCATCTATACTGACCTGAACAATGTTGACCTCAAACCGGAGCGCTCGAAGAACTATTCGTTGGGCGTCACCGCTTACCCGCTCGGCGATAGCCGATTGATGGTGCGCGTGAATTACTCGCATCTCGATTTCAAGGATCGCATTGCTCGAAATCTCGAGCTGCGCAATCTTCTGCCGACCGAAATATACGGCAATCTCGACGAGTTTTTCATTCGCGACCCCAACGGTGTGCTGATCGAAGTCGTAAACACAGCGATCAATATCAGCCGCCGCGTGAGCGACAATCTCGATTTCGAGATCAACGGGCTGATTGGGACCGATAGTGGCACTTTCCGACCCGGTCTGTATGTCAATTATGTCCTCCGGCAGTATGACGAGGCAGTTCCGGGGTCAGGAAAGGTCAGCCGCGTTGGCGATATTCGCGGCGTCGATCGTTACAATGTCATCGCCTCATTGAATTGGACCAAGGGGCCGTGGACTGCCGATTTCGTCGGCACTTACACCCCGGGCTACACCAACAGCAATTTTGACGATTTGCAGGGGCCGGTTTCGCTGATCACGGTGCCGGATGTGGATGACCGATTCGTCGTCGACCTTTCGGCGAGCCGCGAGTTTGGCAACGGGCTCACCTTGAGGGTCGGGGCCCGGAATCTGCTGAATGCCGATTTCCCCTTTGCCCTTAACGGTGCAGGCATTCCTTACGATGCCGCGCGGGTCGATCTGCGCGGACGCGTGCTGTTTGCGTCAGCAAGTTTCGATTTTTAATCAGTACTTTGAAATTTATGAGTATGGCCGGGGCACCCGTCAGGGCAGCTCCGGCCTCCTTTTTCAAATTGCCTGCAAGTATCCCGCAAGCAAGCCAGTCTAGCCCCCGTTTCTACGACCAACGGAGCCTCTTATGATCAACAAATCGTTCCGCACGCTGGCTCTTGCTCTGTGTGCTTCTTCGCTTGCAATGTCTCATGTTGCGCTTGCGGAAGATGCCCCTGGAATTGTGGTCGAAGCCGGCAAGGTCAGTATCGGCTATGAAGAATTTACCTTGCCCAATGGGCTGCGCACGATCGTCTATACCGATCGTAGCGCGCCCGAGGTTTTCGTTGGCGTGTGGTACGGTGTGGGTGCAGCAAACGAGCCGGTCGGCAAAACAGGCTTTGCGCATCTGTTCGAACATTTGATGTTCGAATCGACCGAACACCGCAAAGGCGATTACTACGAGCAGCTGAATGAGGTGGGGGCAAGCTGGACCAATGGCACCACCAATCAGGATCGCACCAATTACTTCCAGGCCGTGCCGACCGGCGCACTGGACCTAGCATTGTGGCTCGAAAGCGACCGGATGGGCTATCTACTGGGAGGGATCACGCAACAATCGCTCGATGAACAGCGCGGCGTGGTCCAGAATGAGAAGCGGCTGGGGATGGATCGGCCCTATTCGGCCGCATACTATCAATCACTTGAGGCAATTTATCCGGCAGGGCATCCTTATCGCCATCCCACCATCGGTTCGATGGACGATTTGAATGCTGCCAGTGTTGAGGATGTTAAGGAATGGTTCCAGACCTACTACGGCGCCAGCAATGCCGTGCTGGTCCTGGCAGGGGACATAGATCTGGCGACGGCGCGGCAAAAGGTTGCAGCCTATTTCGGCGATATGCCGGTCGGCAAGCCACTTCACACGCTGACCGAATGGGTCCCGGAGATCCCGGCTGGCCGCCGCGATGAATCATACGATTCGGTTGCGCAGACGCTGGTCAGCAGGACATGGACGATTCCATCGCTGAGCAATGGCGACACAACCCTGCTCAATGTCGCCGCCAAGGCGCTGGCGGGCAATCCGCATTCAATCCTGCATCGCAGGCTCGTCGACGAGCTTGACCTGGCTCTCTACGTGAACGCGTCAGTCAGCCGAGGGAGAGTGGCCAGCCAGTTCGACATCTCGGCGTACTTGAAGGAAGGGATTGATCCGGATGCGGTGTACAGGATCATCGATGATGAGATCACCAAATTCATTGCAAACGGCCCTGATGAAAGCTGGCTCGCCAACTACAAGCTCAAAAACCGCATGGAGCTTCTCAACAGGTTCGCAGATATGCCTGTTGTCGGGCTTGAGATGGGCGAAGCGGCAATCGCGACCGGCAATCCCACGGCGTTCCTCGATTTCTTCCACCTCGCGCAATCCTCTTCGGTTGCGGATATCAAGAACGCGGCGGGGAAATGGCTGACCCGTAACCCCTATGAAGCGATCGTGCGGCCTTTTCCCAGCCTTAGCCAAGCCGCGCCGCTTGTCGATCGCACGCAGCCTCCAAAGGCAGAAATAGCATTCAGCACCCCAATTTTCCCGGTCGTGAAACCCTACAAGCTCGCCAATGGAATCGAGGTCTATATCGCGCCGACGGATAAATCCGGCCTGGCGCAGGTCATGATCGACCTGGGTTACGGCTTCAAGTCGGAGCGCGAGGGCGAAAGATTGCTCTCAAATCTCGTTACCGCGACGATGACTTCGGGCACGAGCAGCAAATCGAAAACCCAGCTGCAGGATGCGATGGACGCAACGGCCATCGATCTCGAGGTCCGGATGATGGACTATTTTTCCGGCGCGACTTTCACTTCGCTCACCGATCAATTGCAGCCAGCTCTCAACTTGGCTGCAGAAGTGATATTCGAACCCAGTTTTCCAGCCGAAGAGCTCGAAAAGGTAAAAACGCAATATATCGAATCGGACAAGATGATCGATGCCGATCCATCTTATACCGTCAACACGCTGTTGCCTCGCGCGGTGTATGGCGATGCGACACCATTTGAGCGGCTCTATGTGGCCAAGGACATCGAAAGGTTCACGCGCGAAGATCTCGAACGGTTTCATAAGCGCGAAATCGACCCCAGCCGCATGCGTATCGTCATCACGGGCGACGTTAACGAGGCGGAAGTGCAGACCATGCTCTCGCGTCCCTTTGGTATGCGCACAGGAAGCGGCTTGGAGCCGCAGGCGATGCCAGCCCTCGCTGCGGTGCAAAAATCTCCGAAAATCTGGTTGATAGATAAGCCGGACGCGGAACAAAGCGCACTATACGCTGTCATTCCTGTCGGTAAGTTCGACCTCGCTACGGCACCGACTCTGGGAATAATGAACGAAGTGTTGGGGGGCGGAACCCTTGGGCGCTTAGGGGCCAATCTGCGCGAAGAGAAGGGGTGGTCTTACGGTTACGGCTCGCAGTTCCAGACACACCCAAGCGATGACCAGTACCTCACGATCGGAGGAAGCGTTCAAACCGACAAGACAGTACCGGCAATGAAGGAGGTACTGGCAGAACTGCGGAGCTTTGTTGGCGAGCGCCAAGTGACTGACGCGGAATTAGCCACTCGTATCACTCAGGCTAAATCCAGAGTTGCGTCTGTGACCGCATCGAAGAGTTCCGTGCAGTCTTCGATTTCGTACTCGCTACGCTTTGGATTGCCGTATGATAATCGCGCCGCTGATATCGTACGGTATGATGCGATAACGCTTGACCAAGTGCGCTCCGCCGCAGAAACGCATATCGATCCCGATGCGCTCACATGGCTGATCATCGGTGATCTGACAAAAATCGAACATGAGGTCAGAGCCTTAGGGTATGGCCCTGTAAGTGTTCTCGACAGCGACGGAAACGTCGTTCGATAGTCGGCAACTTGGAGATCAAGATTTTCTCGTCCGAGTAGATGAGCCGTCGGAACATGGAGTTGCAGGAAGTGCAGCGGGATACCGCGCCAGAGCTGATCAGCCATACGATCTCGACACGAAAACCAGCAGCTGAGTTGAACCGCTTGCGAACAGAAATCGGTATGCGTGCCCTTCGGAGCCTGAGGGATGTAACATATGAGCAATAGCCTTCTATTAATGACGGCCGCCATCCAGGTTCAATTGTCCAATGTCTCGAGAAGCAAGCGGTTGTCGTTGTGTCTGGTTTAAGACGACCATCCCAAAAGCTGACCGCCGGCTCCCGGTCCGGATTTTGGCGCTCGGCGCAAGGCAAATCATAATATGATCACGTTTTGGATCGCTCAATCGCACTATTGGAACTACTTGGCGCAAAATGCCCATTTAGGGGGTATTGGAGGCGGTAATTTCCGGTCTTTCGCTAAGGTTAGGTAGTAACAATAAGGGGTTAGGCACTTCTGCTTGGTCCCTCCTCCGCTACCAGGAAATGGCGTTCGCATAGGTTTGCTTGCTTCCGTATGCGTCCGGATTTTCAGACCAAATCCCTGATTTCGATAGCAGATGTTCTGCCACGCCAGTCCGCTTGGGGCCGTATGCGACTGCATGTGTTCGCTTGAAGCCGAGGCCCTTGTGGCGGTATTTTGGGTATTCTCGGGCAATGCAAAATCAGGCGATACCCCCAGCTACGATCTGCGGCTCACAGCCGGATTGTCACGCTGGTGCATCGGCTTGGTCCAGCCCATCCGCAACGGGATGCGTCGTAAAGGTCCCGATTTTTAGCGTGAGTTCGAGTCCCGCCTGGAGACCCAAATCCAATCAAACGCGCTCAAGCATAGGGCAGGCAAGTCTCGCTCGAAATGCCTGCCCTATGCTTTCATGGGTCCCCGACCTGAGACAGTCCTCGTGGGCCGTAGACAATTCGGCAGGAACATCCGCTTTCCACGAACTACGTGACCATGTCCCAGCCGATTGATTGTGTTGAAAACGATGTGCCTGCTTTACCACTCGGCCGGCAAAAAGCTGACAGTCGGCAACCGGCCCAGTTGCTGTCGATTTCAGGGCCGCTAACCGGTCCGCAGTTAGAGCAGTTCGCAAGTGACCTCAGTGCTTAGACGCGACAGCGTGGCAACGGCAGCCAGCACAGTGTGGCCTTCGACCCACACGGCAAACTGGTCGAGTTCAGAAAGGTCTGGACACCAGCGGCTGTCCTTTCCCAACGCCGTCAATCTCTCATCAGCGGCGTAGTAGCAGTTAAGGTGAAACTGACTGAAGACATCGTCATCATCATCCCGCTCCTGTTCAATGAACTGCCGGTTCAAATCGAGTTCGAAGCATGGTCCCGATCCCCAGTCGTAAACTCCATACTGGAACAACAGCATGTCGCCTTTGGATTCCGCAAGGTCCGAAAACCGGGGATGGCGATAGAAGGACAGCACTGCCCGAAGACGCGTCAGGATCGTGTCCGAATCCTTGTTGGTCGGCGCAAGACAATATTGCTCGAACACGAACACGTAATCTTCGGGGGACATCGCCATGCCTGAGACATACCCCCTTTTCAAAAGGATCGCAGCACGGCGAATTCCTCCGCTTGCCGCAGAGGGGGCAATGGGATGTCGTAGCGACCGAGACGTAGAGAGGCGCGCTAGCCTCCAAACATCGACAATATCGCTGCCGCCGCAGCCGGATAATCGCCTTGAGGAGCGCTGACCGCCAAATCAGTCAATGGCTCAAAGCCCCTGTTGCTGCCTAGATTGCGCTGCGGCGTTAGCTCCAACCTGTCACCTGCAACACGAATTTCCACGCGAATGGCGTCCTTCATGAACGCCCTGCTGCTCCTGACCCCAACCGCATCCAGAAATGGCTTGAAAAGCCCTTTCCATTCATCCTGGCTTGGGTGTGGAACCGTACGCCCTGAACGGGAAATCGCAGATGACAAGGCTGCCGCAATGATACTCGGTTCATGCGGCTCAACAACGATTGGCTCGACTTCCAGACCAAGTCCCGCCGTAGTCTGAATGATCGGCGCGACTACCAATGTGCTATTGGCCAGATATGCTACTGCTGCCTGTTGCATGATTACAGATTAGCCAGTCCTTCCGGATCCGCAATCGGGCGCAAGCTGAATGGCCGTTTTGCTTCGCCAGCCACCTAGAAGCAGACAGTCAGCAACCGGCCCAGTTTCAGTCATTGCGGGCGGCCAGGTTCGACAGCAGAAAATTCTTTCGCCCATGCAAATTGGGAAATCAGCAAGGATCGGGCTAGCGGCACTTACTCTACCGGATTCGCGCAAAATCGAGCAACGTTGGCGCGGAAATCCGTCGTCGCCGTCGCAAATCAGCGCATGCCTGTCGCAAAATCGGGTGGAGCGAAAACATCTTCCGAGCCGAGGGCATCGGGCCGGTTTGTCCGCAAAAGTCCCAAATCGTCCATAGACGGTTCAAATCGTGCAAATCGTTGAAGAATTCCCCGAGTTTCAACTGAACCCGAACCTTGCACCTTTCAAAAAAAGGTTCTCATTATGTTCCATAGAGGGGCTGCCAATGTCAAAGTGAGAACGCCCAATGTCCAATACAGAACGCATCATCCGACTAAAGACCGTGCTCGACCGCACAGGTCTCTCTCGCTCCACCATCTATCGTAAGATCGCCGAGGGCACTTTCCCGTCACAGGTGAAGCTCAGCGTGCACGGCGCGGGTTGGCATGAATCAGCTATCAATCGCTGGATTGCCGATCCTGCTCACTATCGTGAAGAGGAACCCGCAGAATGAGCAGACAGCAAACTGTCGAGCCGATCTGCGTCAGGGTCAATGACGCTGCGCGCATGATCGGCGTCGGGCGCACAAAGCTCTACGAGCTGATTTCCAGTGGCGAACTTGAGACGGTCAAGCTCGGCAAGGCAACGCGGGTCACGACGGCCAGTCTTCATGAACTGGTGGAGCGGCATCGGGCATTGAACTGACCAGGCCGCGAACTCGCAAATGGACAGTGTCAGAACGCGCCTTTATTGCGATCAGGCGCTCTGCGGACCACCCATTTATTCAGCTTCTCGGCCAAAACGCTGAACCGAACCATCGTTAAATGAACGAAAATGTGGGGGAGAGTGTGGGGGTAGGTCTGCGTTTTCTCCAAGAACAAGATTATATCAAAGGGTTATTTTTCCGGTTCGATTCAAGCCCTGCCACCACCCACTTATCTCAACAGTCCGAACATCTCCGGGTGCAGGGACCCGGCCGACTCGTCGCGACCCCTCATCCCGCGGCGCGACCGACCAAAACCTTCCAAACGCAAGCGCGAAGACTCGCGGTCTGGGCAATCCACCATAACGACGACCTGTAGCATAAGGAAGGTCATATAGCCTTCTTTTGCCCCAAAATGGAGGCTGCACGAGCCCTCTATTGACGAAATATACAACAAGGGCTATCCTGCCTGCATTCTTGGGGAGGAACCGATGGCAAAAAGCCTTTCACGCTACGCATCCGTGTCGTTCACAGCTCTCGCCTGCGGTCTGGCGGCAACACCGGGTATGGCTCAGCAGGTGCCGGATGATGCGGCTGCTGAGGAGCCCGTCATCGTCGTGACCGCGCAGAAGCGAGAGCAATCGCTTCAGGATGTGCCAATCGCGGTCACTGCATTCTCGAGCGACACGCTCGACAACAAGACCATCGATGACGCTGTCGACCTCAGTTTCTCGGTCCCTAACCTGACAGTGACGGATGTGGGCGCATCACTCCGCGGAATTGGAAACCTGGCCATTTCCTCGACGTCCGAAAGCGGCCTCGGCTACCACGTGAACGGTGTGTATATCGGTGACCCTGCTCTGGGGCAGGAGTACTTCGATCTTGAGCGAATCGAGGTTCTGCGCGGTCCGCAAGGGACGCTATACGGCCGCAACACGACGGCGGGCGTACTCAATCTCATCACCAAGAAGCCCACGCGCGAATTCGAGGGCTATGTCACGGCGACTTACGGCAACTACGATTCGAAAAGAATCGAAGGCGCATTGAACGTGCCTCTCGGCGGAGCTTTGGCGGCACGCGTTGCGGGCTTCTTCCTCGACCGCGATGGTTACACAACGAACCTTTTCACAGGCAACGATGTGGACGATCGCCATATGTACGGCGTTCGTGGCACCCTGGGCCTAGACCTCGGCGCGACGCGCGCAAATCTCGTGGTCGGCTATTTCAAACAGGACGATGCGAGCAACTTCGGGACAAAGGGCGTCTGCAAGAAGGACGCAGCAATCGGTTGCTCGCCACTCGAACGCGGCTTCGAAACTCCGGATTCCCGTATCACGATCTTCGACCTTCTCGGACGGGTCACTGGCACACTGCCTTCCCCGTCGGTCGATTATTTCGCGGGCGCCGTGAACCCGACCGACCTTCGGACGATCAACCAGGACATCGATCCGGCTCGCGACATCGAGGAATGGAACGTCTCGTTTGAGGTAAGCCACGACTTCGGCAATATCACGCTGACCTCGCTGACTGGGTATCAGCGCAACAAGTACGACATCCGGAACGATTTCGACAGATTCGTGCCGACGGGGCAGCTGCTGCGTCCGATCACCTTCGAGCCGCTGGCCGACGGCGTGAAGGTTACGACTACCCAGATCATCTCGGGTCGCCGCGACTTCGGAGATTCCGAGCAATGGTCGCAGGAGCTACGCCTCGCATCCGATTTCGACGGACCGGTCAACTTTCTGATCGGAGGCAACTACTTCGATCTCGAGTCGAGCCGATTCGTCAACATCACGCATCCCACGCTCGCAGCACGGCAGCAGGCCGCCGGAATTCCGGTAGTGTTCGAGGCCTACCGCATCGATACGAACCCCGCGACCACCCGCAGCTTCGGCCTGTTCGGTGAAGTGTACTTCGACCTAACCGAGCGCACGCACCTGACCGGTGGCATTCGCTACAGCAATGACAAGAAGACCATCCTCACCCGCGAGCAGTTCCTCAATCCGGTCAACGGAGGCGAGCGGCCCTTCATCTCAGGCGAGTTCAAGAAGGGTGTGGTGACCGGTCGGATTGTCCTCGACCACGAATTCACCGACAACCTCAACGGTTACGTGTCGGTCGCCAGAGGGTACAAGGCGGGAGGCATCAATCCGGGCGGTGCCGTCGTGCCGACCTTCGCTCCCGAATTCCTCAACGCCGGAGAAGTCGGCCTCAAGTTTCAGGCCTTCGATGGGAGCTTCCTGCTGAACAGTTCGGCTTTCTACTACGACTACAAGGGTCTTCAAATCGGCCAGGTCGGAGTGACCAGCGCAAATACCGTCAACACCGATGCGAAGGTCTATGGTGCGGAATTCGAATGGGTCGCGCGGCCGAGCCGCCGCTTCCAGTTCGACGGATCCTTCTCGCTCCTCAAGACGCAGATCAAGGGCTTCCAGTCGGGCGATGAAGGTGATCCGAACGCGATCGCACCAGGCGCCGTCATTGTGCTCGGGCCGAATGGCCAGCCGCTCCGCAATGGAAGCGGGGTCATCATCAAGAATCTCGACGGCAACGACCTGCCGTTCTCGCCAGCATGGAAGATCTCGCTTGGAGTGCAATATGCGATGCCGCTCGGCGGCGACCTCGAGCTGGTCCCGCGGCTCGATCACTATCAGCAATCGCAATATTACGGGACGGCGTTCGCGAAGCCGATCGACCAGTTCAACGGCTACAGCCAGACTGACTTCAAGCTTCTCCTCGCTCCGGTCGACCGGCAATGGTCGCTGCGGGGTTATGCAAAGAACCTGTTCAATCGCGACGATGTGATCCGCATGAGCCAGGAAGGCCCACTCGTCGGGCGGTTCCGCTCGCTCCACATTCTCGAACCGCGCACCTACGGCATCGAAGGGACATTCCGCTTCTAATGTCGCAGCGACTGGCGAAGCTGCCGCTCGTCACGGCACTCGCGGCCGCCGCGCTGGGTCTCTCCCCCGGCGCGGCGGCATCTTTGTCCGCGCACGAGGCCGTCCCCGCGTGGGCGGCCGCCACCGAGGCACCCGACCTCGGCCGCAAGGGTGCATGGGATGTCGGAACCCGGGTGGAGTCGATAACTTTGCCGGCACGGCCAGGGCTACAGGGACCTGCCGAGGCGACGGTTCCGGTTCGGCTGTTCTATCCCGCATCCGATGCCAAAGGCGCGCGCGCTCGGTACACCCACGAACTCAAGCCTCCGCAATTGGCCGCAGTGTTAATCGAGGAAGACGGGCTGGCGATACCCTCCGCGCCTCCACCTGCGGGCGATGAATTCCCGCTGGTCGTCATGTCGCATGGCCTTGGCGGCTGGAGCACCCATTTTAGCAGGCTCGCCGAAGTCCTTGCCTCGCACGGATACGTCGTGGCTTCGATCGATCATGCCGATGCCCGGTACGAAGACGTTCCGGGCTTTCTTGCTGCATTCGGCGACGTACTGCTGCGGCGGTCGCATGACCAACGCGCAGTCATGGCCGCGCTGACAGCGGGCGATACGGCCAAGGGATTGCCGATTGACAGAACTGCGCCGGTGGGCCTGCTCGGTTATTCGATGGGCGGATATGGCGCGGTGGGCACGGCCGGGGGGCGGTATGCCGTAACCGTGCCGCCTTTCACCGGGCTGCCTGCCAACGCCCGCAACAAGCTTGCAGAAGACACTGCCGCCGCTGCGCCGCAGCTCGGCGCGGCAGTGTTTCTCGCGCCTTGGGGAGCTCAACCCGAAAGTCGGGCCTGGACCGCCGAAGATATTGCGAATGTGCGTGTGCCGTCACTCGTCATCGCCGGAAGCGACGACAAGGTCGTCAATTATGCCGAGGGCCTGTCATGGCTGTTCGAGCAGATGAAGGGCGCAGATCGGTACATGCTTACGCTTCGCGAAGCAGGGCATAACGTCGCCGGCAATGCGCAGCCGGTTCCGGTCGACGCGCCTGCATCTATCATCGACTGGTTCGGAGATCCGGTATGGCGCGGCGAGCGGTTGAACCAGGTCGTCACTCACTTCGTGGTCGCCTTCCTGGACAGCGAACTCAAAGGCAAGACCGATGCCGCGAAGTATCTCGCGGTGCCTTGTGCAAATTCGAATGACGGGCGCTGGCCGATGCCGTTCGGCGCTCTGTATGATGGCACCACCGCAGGGGATGCTCAGCCCGGCTATTGGCGCGGTTTCCACCGCGGCAGGGCGGCCGGGATGACGATGGAATACAGGAAAGCAGGGGAATGACGGGGCAATTCGATCTTACCGGCCATGTAAGTGTGGTCACCGGCGGCAATGCGGGCCTTGGACTGGGAATGGCGCGAGGCCTCGCCCGGGCCGGCGCCTCGATCGCCGTGTGGGGGCGCAACGAGGGGCGGAATGCGGCAGCGGTCGCGGAGATGCGCGAGCTGGGCGTCGAGGCAGAGGGCTTCGCGTGCGACGTGACGAACCCCGCTGCGGTCGATGCGGCGATGGAAGCCACGGTGGCGCGCTTCGGCAAGGTCGACAGCCTTTTCGCCAACGCCGGGGGATCGGGCGCCCGCAAGCCGTTCGTCGAGATGACCCCCGCCGACTGGGATGCCGTGCAGCGGCTCAATGTCGACAGCGTGGTATCGAGCTTTCGTGCCGCTGCGCGCCAATTCATGGCGCAAGGGTCCGGTGGCAAGCTCGTCGTCACCTCGTCGATCGCAGCGCTTCTCGGCTTGCCGGGCGGCCCCTATTCCACGAGCAAGGCTGCTGTCTCTGGCATGGTGCGCGCTCTAGCGGTCGAACTTGCTCCGGCAGGTATCCGCGTCAACGCGATACTCCCCGGGTTCATCGAGACCGAGATGAGCCTCAACACGCCCAAGGCCTTCCGCGATGCGTGCCTGCGGCGTACGCCTTCGGGTAAACTCGGCACGATCGACGACATGGGCGGCATCGCGGTCTTCCTGGCGAGCAGGGCGAGCGATCTCGTCACCGGCCAATCGATCGTGATCGACGGCGGCCAATCGATTTATCCGTTCTAGCCCTCAGTCGACCGGTCGGATGCGCGGTTCGGGCCGCAGGGGCTTGGTGCGCGCCATATAGTCGGTCTTCAGTGCGGTGACCGAGCCGATGATCATCGCCACCGTGAGGTCCTCGAGAACCGGTCGCGGCATTCCATGGCGATGCAGGTACGCGCCTGCCGAAGCTGGAAGGCCGAAACTGATGTCGGTCGCAGCCCGGGCAATGTCGCGCGGCAGTTCGAAATGGCGCATCACGAGCTCGGTCAGATAGTCGACCGCCGTTTCACGCCCGTATTCGGTGGGGTCGTGCACCGCACTGACGTGAGGTTCGGCCTGCAGCCGCTCGAGCAGGAGGCCGCGCTCGTCGATGTACTTGAGGTAGACGTGCGTGACCGCGCGGACGAGACCCTCGAACGTCTCCGCGCCCTCCGCCGCCTGGCCCTGCATCCGCCGGAGCCGGCGGAGTTCGCGCTCCAACAGCTCGCTCAGTAGCTCGTTGAGGTTGGGGAAGTAATTGTAGACGAGCGATTTCGACACCCCCGCCTCGCGTCCGATGCGCTCCATGGACAGGGCCGACACGCCTTCCTGTGCGATGACCTCGGCCGCGTGGTCGAGAATGAGGCGGCGGCGCTCCGCGGGATCGAGGCGTGTACGACGCTTGGGTTCGGCCCGGCTCATGCCGTCAGCGTAGCAAAGCGGAGTTGGGAATCCAGCGCAGAACGCGCTCATGTGCGCGGCGTCGATGGCACCCGACTGTTGAGTTCGACCATGCCGTCGATCGATCGCGACGGACCTGCCGTCAAGTTCTGCGTGAACCCGAGCACGTTGCCTTCCGGATCGCGCGCGTATCGGGTCCGCAATCCGCCCAGATCGAAGGCGGGGCCGACGAACACTACACCTTCCTTTTCGAGACGCGCGACGGTGCCGGCCAGGTCGGTCACCTCGAACACGACGCTGTTGTAGCCGATCGCATCGAACATCCGCTTGGTGAAGGCGAGCGGTGTCTTCGGCTTGTGATAGTGCCAGAACTCGAGCTCGTAATTGCCCGCATCAAACCAGCTCGCGGAAATCGCGATATCGTCGATATCGACGACCATGTCATAAGTCTTGCGCTTCGATTCAGGAAGTTCGCGTCGCGGGCCGTATCCCAGCACCTTGGTGTAGAATTCGACCATCTTCGCCTTGTCGCCGGGAACCTGGGCGATGTGCGTCGACCAGGCCGGGAACTGCGTCCGGCGGGCACCGCGTTCGCCGTCGGCGGCGATCACAGCTGGGGCCAGTTGTTCCATCTCGATCATGATGCCGTCGGGATCGAAACCGTACGCATAGGTGACCCCGTAGCCGCCGAGGTCGACAGGACCGGGACCGCGCGACAGCATGTCGAGCCCGATCGCCTTGAACACATCGTATTTCGGCGCGGTCGAGGGAGACTGGAAGCAGATGTGGGTATAGCCGGGGCCGGTTACCGCGCGGCGCTCGGGCGGGGCCTTGCTCGCCGGGTCGATGTCGATGAGCTGGAGAAACACCGTTGGGGTCCGGACCAACGCGATTTCCACTGCGCCGCTACGCTTGCCGAGAACACTGGCCGGCAATGATGATGCGGGTACCATGCGCCGCTCGACGACTTCGTAGGGCACTGCCTTCGAATAGAAGGCCACCGTGTCGTCGATGTCGGATACGGTTATGCCGACGTGATGGACGCCCTTGATGGCGTCGGGGGCAGCCAGGGCGACCTGCGAGCGCTCGGCCGGGACCGTCGCGCACCCGGCAACGAGGGCACCCAAAGCGAGCGCGGCGATAGTCTTCATCAGCTGTCTCCCTTGCGGCGATAGACCAGCAACACGTTGCCAGCGATCTCGCCGAACTTGTCGTAACCGGAATTCACGATGACCATCCCGCCCGCGACCACTGGGCCCTGCCCGTCGATCGTGCCGCCCTTGGCGGAAACGCCATTGACCGTGGCGAAGGACTTGTTGGTCTCGCTCGACCACAGCGGCCTTCCGTCGCTTGCCGAATAGGCGATGAGGCGGCCGTTGTGCGCTCCGGCGAAGATCACGCCCGGGATCGCCGTGAGTGGGGCGGACAGGCCCGGCGCACAGGCGAACTCGGGGCGACCGCAGGTCGGCTTCTCGATCCGCGACCATAGCGGCTTGCCCGTTGCCGCGTCGAAAGCATGGAGACCCGGCTGCGGCGGTCCCTCGGCATATTTGTTGCCCGGCGTATCGGCGATGCCGACCCACAGGCTTCGGCCGTCGCTTGCCATGCCCCAGTGGACCCCGCCATTGAACCCGCCCATGCCGGCGCGCTGCTGCCAGATGACCTTGCCTCCAGCTTCGGGATCGATTCCGTAGATCATTCCAGACTTCTGACCGGCGAGGATCATGTCCTTGCCCGAGGCGAGCTTCACGAGGATCGGCGGCGCACCGAAGTCGAAATCTGGCCCGTCTTCGGAAGGACAGTTGGCGCCCGGCTGGCGGCCGCATGCGGCGTTCCAGGCGTCGCCTGGGGTTACCTGGCGGACCCAATTCGGCTTGCCGCTCTTGAGATCGAGCGCCACGATCGCGTCGCTATTGCCATTGGCGGGCGAAGTGTAATTCTCACCCGTGCCGACGTAGAGCAATCCGCGCTTGGCATCGACCGTCGGCGTCGACCACACCGGTGCGCCGCTTGGGGCCATGATCGTCGCGCCGGCAGAATTCCTGCCGGCGGGCTTCGGCGGATCGGTCGCATACCAGCGCCACAGCTTGCGTCCGTCGCTGGCCGACAGCGCCGTGACTCCCCCGCGGAAAGTGCAGCAGGCATAGCTGTCGTCAAATGCACTGATGACTTCGGTCGAGGAGTTGGGGACGTAGAGAATCCCTGCGTGGAGGGCCAGGCTTCCAGTCGTCGTCGCATCCGGATGGTCCTTGACCGACTTGCGCCAGAGTTCCTTTCCCGTGGCGGCATCGAGGGCATAGACCGTCGCCGCGAAGTCCGCGAAGTAGAGCGTCCGGCTCTTGCCGCCGGAAGCGGCTCCGATCACCGGCGCATTGCGCACTTCGGCAGCGGCATCGAAGGTCCAGTGGACGCATCCGGTCGCGGTATCGAGCGCATAGACGCGGCCCGACTGGCTGCCTGTGAATATGGCCTCTCTCGTTACCGCGGGCTGCGACCGTGCCCGTTGCGCATCGGGAAAACCGAAGGCCCATGCGAGTTCGAGCTCCCCGATATTGCCTGCTTCGAGTCCAGCGGCAGCCGCAGGCTGGAAACGGGTGTTGGCAAGCCCGTTGCCCCAGCGGTTCCACAGCGGTGCCCCGGTCAGGCGAAGCGGCTTGTCGCACTTCGGCCCGGCGCTGGCCTGTGCAGGCCGGGCGTTGCGTCCAAGGTATTCGGCAAGGATCGCAGCCTCCGCCGGCTTCATCGCGGCGCCCTGCGCCTTCATCACCCCGGCGAAAAGCGCCTGTTTGATGAATGCGGGAGTGCGCGCCTCGAGCGCCGCGCGCTTGGGTGCGCCGCCGATGCCCTTGTCGTGGCAAGCGGCGCAATTTTCCTTGTAGAGGCGCTCGGCGAAGGCATCCTGTCCGCTCGGTGCGAGCGCTAGAGTAGTCTCATCGCCGGCAGGTGCTCGCGAACATGCGACGAGGGCGCACATCGCGATGATCGCGGTTATGATTTGCCTTGGCATCGCCCCTCCGACAGATTATTGACGGATTATATAATAAGGAGTGTTCGTGTCAATCCGCCATCTCGCCGCGACCCTGCTGCTCGCATCGTGCGCAACTCCGTCGCCGCCTGTGAAACCAGTCGATGGCGGGGTGGAACTGCTCAACGCCCGCGTCGGCAAGTCGCAGTTTCGCGAAGGTTGGTCCGGCGATGGCGAAGCGCGCATCCATTACGTTGAAGGCGGGAAGGGCCCCGTCGTCCTGTTCGTCCACGGCTTCCCGAGCACCTGGTATGTCTGGGCGGACCAATTGGCGGCTTTTGCGACGTGCCGGCGCGTGATCGCGATCGACGCGCCGGGGGCAAACCTGTCCGGACGGCCCGGGGAGGATGCGGCCTATCGCATCGGCCGGCTGGCCGCTCGGCTCGACGCGCTCGTCGACGAACTGGGCGGTGGTGGCAAGGTCACGCTCGTCGGCCACGATTGGGGCGGGGCGCTGGTCTGGTCCTATGCCGAATGGAAGCCGGACAAGGTCGAGCGCCTCGCCGTGTTCAGCGCACCCCCCTACGACCTCTTCCTCGAGATGGCGGCGGGCGATCCGGAGCAACGCGCGCGCTCAGGCTACATGAACACGTTCCGCTCGCTCGACCGCGAGACGATTAGCGCCCGCGGGATCGATGCAAGGATCTGGAAAACGGCCTACGGGCACATGGTCGATCGCGGCGTCCTCACCCCAGCCGAGGGCGAATTGTTCCGCAAGGCGCTGACCCCCGCGGCACTCGACGCGGGAATGGCGTGGTATCGCGCCAACATGCCCCCCTTCGATGCGATCGATCTCACGCGCGATTCCTGGCCTGCCGTGGGCGCTTCGACACCCGTGCCGACCTTGCTGGTCGAGGGAAGCGAGGATCGCACATTCGTAGACGACATGGCGCTGCGCGCTCGCGGGCACGCGGGCGATCTCACCGCCTTGAAAATCGACGGTGTTGCTCACTGGACTCCGTTCGAGAAGCCGGACGAGGCGAATGCCGCGCTCGGTCGGTTTCTCGGGTTGCCTGGGGGGGAATGCCCGAAGGATTAGCGTTTGTTGCGTCTAGCGCGCCGATCCTTCCGCGATCCGCTTGAAGACATAGCCGCCCGAAGCAGGACCCCACACGAGCCCACCGGCTGGATCGAAGCCCCGGTCCCAGTTGATATATGCGTCTACAGTGGTGATCGAGAGGCTCTGCATCCGCGCTGCGCCTTTGTAGCCGTTCTCGCAGCTTTCGGTGCGGCCGGTATAGGTACCGATCGCCACTTTCTCGAGCCGGTTGTGGCACGAAGGCGGAGCGAGGTCGGCTGGGCTCAGACCGGCTGCATCTGCTGCTTCTTCGATATTGAGCCATTTCGCCCCGTCGCGGACCCGGTAGTTGTCTCGCCGCAGGACACCCGGCTCGTTCGCGCGTACGCGGGCAACGAACTGGAAGTAGGGCCGCGCGCGCGCTTCGTCCGGCGTGCGCCCCTCCTGGTTGATGATCGCCTGCTGCTGGTAGAGCCAGACGCCATCGGTACGATCGGGCCATATGCGGACGACACGCGCCTCGGCCCAGTCGTAGCGCGGATCGGCGCGGTGCTGCTCTTCGCTGGAAAAGACCCCAACCGCCGCCTGGGCGTAGTCGAGAGCCGGGTCGGGAGTTGCCATCGCCGCGGCAAGAAGAAGGAGCGACACTGCGGGCCTCTCTAGTCGTCGGATACGAGGAGGACCGTCACATCGGCGATGCCCTCGCGCAGCCTGGCCACCTCGCGGTATTCGGGCGAGTCCCAGAACGCTTTCGCCGCGCCGCGATCGGGCCATTTCGAAACGACGACCGA
Organism: Tsuneonella dongtanensis; assembly: GCF_001698205.1. Taxonomy (NCBI): domain Bacteria; kingdom Pseudomonadati; phylum Pseudomonadota; class Alphaproteobacteria; order Sphingomonadales; family Erythrobacteraceae; genus Tsuneonella; species Tsuneonella dongtanensis. The sequence continues at coordinate 2,669,283 of NZ_CP016591.1, read as the reverse complement.
CGCGCCATCGACGCTGGCTCCTTCGAGTGTCTCGACCCCCCTCGCGCGGATTTCGTATTCTCCGCCAAACTGTGCGACCAGCTGCGCAGCGGCGGGCGCGTATCCGGCCATGAAGGTCGCCCGGTCGTGGACCTTGGCGGTGATGACGAGCCAGGCGGTCATGGGGAAACCCTTTCCTTGAAGCGGGACGGAACAGCAAAAGTCTCGGCGGGCAGGTCATCGTTGACTCGCGCGACCTTCCAGTGGACGGTGTTGGCGCGTACGCCGTTGTAGAACAGTGTGACCTCGCGGGCCTGAAGCCACCGCGGCTCCTTCAGCATGACGAAATCGTCGTACACGCGCTCATGCCAGCCGCGCGGCGTGGCAAAACCCATGTACCGGATGAATCGACTCTCGCGGTCGATCCCGAACAGCGTCGCCTGCCCGCCCGGATCGATCACCCGGATCATGTCGAGTGCGTGACCGTCGATCGTGCGGCCTGGTGCGCTCTCGAGCCTGAACCCGTCCTTCAGGGCCTGGCGGATCACGCCGAAGCCGAAGTTCGACGCCCAGTATGCGTCGGCCTCCGCCTTGGGGACCACGCCCTTGTCGTTCCACGTCGTTTCGCCGTCAAAACCGACTTCGAACATCGTGGTAGTGCCCTTGCGGGCTAGGATGCGGACCTTCCCGTCCGCTCCATGCGCGGACTTGCGGTCGGGATCCATCGCGCGCCACATGCGGTAATCGTCTGAGCGCGAGGCAACGCCCGGCTTGTCCGGCGCGTAGAAATCCGCGGTCCCTTCGAGCACCAGCGTTCGCGGGGCGAGCCAGATTTCGCCACCGGCGACCTCGATCGCTTTTTCCAGGATTTCGCGCGGACCGTCCTCGGCGTTGAGCGGCACCGATAGGAACAGGAACAAGGCGGCAAGCGGGCGCATCGTCATCTCCCCTCCGCACGTGCTAAAGTTGTCCGGACATATTTGCAATCGCCGGTATCTGCGTTACCAATCCGGAATGCGCATCCTGCCGATCGTTTCGCCTCTCCTGCTGTTGCTCTGCGGCGCGACTTCTCCGCCCGATGCGAGGCTACCGGACGGCTACTGGACGAACGAGGAGGATCGCTATTTCACTGCCGATAGCGGTGGCCCCTCGCTCGATTGGACAGGGATCGAAGTTTCCGGCGGGCAATGGCGGCGGGTCGACGCGTATCGCGCCCCCAAGGGCGAATGGGCGCCGCTGCCGGTGCCAAGGCTGACGCGAGATTCCGACGGACGCTGGATGATGCCCAGCGCCTCAGGCCCTGCGACCGAACTGCGGCGCGGCCAGGAATTCACATGCTGGATGGCGATCCCGAAGTTCGCCAAGAAGCCCGACGGCAGCGACGATCTCGTCTTCGCGAGCAAGATGTCGGTCCACGACCAGGGTGGCCGGGTAACCGCGGGAGGCGGCGACAGCGGGGCGCCCGAAGTAATCTTCCGCTTGCGCCAGGTCGTCTGGCCGGCGCCGTCGACCAACAAGCCATCGCTCGTCCTCTACGTGATCAAACCGGATGCGCCAGAGAAAGCCGTGTCCTATTCCTGGGCGGACCCGAGCGCGAAATTGATCGGCATCAACTTGCGCTGGGTACAGGGCAGTTGTTCGCGCGCCGACTGACGCTTGCCGCGCTGCCGCGACTGTCGCATCATCGCGTGACCGCTTGACAAGCACGTACCGAGCGGGAAAGTTGTCCGGACAAATTATGCGATCGGAATCACGATGACCGCCGCTCCTCCTCCGCCGTTCACCGCGCTCACGCGCCACCCCATGCTGCCGGACGTCTCGCACGACGAGGCGGCGCGGTTCAACTTCCTCGCCGGGCTCAACCAGTACCTGTCGGGAGCGATCGGCGCGGGCAACCGGCTTGCTTACGAGAAACGCGTGCTTCCGGCCTTTCGCGCCGAGCACGGCCGCGATCCCGAGCATCGCTACGAAGTCCGCGACGCGATGAACCGTGATCCGTGGCACCGGTTCTGGTCCGGCTTAAAGCGCAATTCGATGGAGATGCGCCAGCACAACGGGCGCCAGGTGGTGCTGCGCCAGCTCGACGCGCTCGATGCGATGGCGCGGCAGTTCAACGAGCACTCGGGACAGCTCGAACTCGATCCCAAGGTCGAACAGCCATTCTATCAGACCGCGGTCGACATCCACTGCCAGCCGGGCGGTTATCACTCGGAGGAGCGGCCCGGCGACGTGTCCGTCGGCGCGAACTACGACGTCGGGATCTTCGCGACCACTGGAGGTCAGCTCGGCGGGCTCAACGACGGCGGGGGTCAGGCAGTCGCCGCTTGGGCGCGCAGGGAGCGTCCTGATTGGCAACCGCTGCGGATCCTGGATGTTGGGGCGACGGTGGGCCACAACGCCATTCCCATCGCGCAGGCCTTTCCCGACGCAGAGGTAATCGCGATCGACACGGCTGCCGCCTCGCTGCGTTATGGCGCGGCACGGGCGGCTGGGCTCGGCGTGAAGAACATCCGCTTCGTGCAGGCGAGCGGCGAGGACCTGTCGCGCTGGCCGGATGGCTATTTCGACTGGGTGCAGACGACAATGTTCCTGCACGAACTGTCGTCGAAAGCGATGCCGCGGCTGCTCGCCGAATGTCACCGCGTCCTCGCGCCCGGCGGGCTGATCCTGCACGTCGAGCAACCGCAATACTCGGACGAGATGCCGCTGTTCGAGCAATTCATGCGCGACTGGGACGCGTTCAATAACAACGAGCCCTTCTGGTCGGCGATGCACGGACATGACCTGAAGCAGGTCATGGCCGATGCCGGCTTCCCGAAGGACAGCCAGTTTGTGATCGGGGTGCGCGCGGTTGTCGACCGGGACATCTTCCCCGACGCGCCGTCGGGCGAGGGCGAGGACTTCGGCCGCGCCGCGGTGTGGAACGCGTACGGTGCGTGGAAGCCCGCTGCACAGGCTGCCGCGGCGTGAGCGATCCCGCGGACGAACAGATCGACTGGATCTCCCGCTCGGGGAAGCGGGCAAAAGGCAAGCGGCCCGAGTACTTCGACGACCCCGCGACCGACCGCCTGCTGTCGATCGTGATGGCGCTCGTCGGCGAAGTTTCGGTGCTGCGCGAGCGGCTCGATACGGTCGAGCGACTCCTCGAGAAGAGCGGAACCATCCGGCGCGAGGATATCGAGACCTATGCGCCCGACCGCGCCGCGGGCGAGGAACGCGCGCTGGCCACGCGGGCCTACATCGCGCGGGTCATGCGCGCGCTGCAGCAGGAACTCGAAGCGATGGAGGCTGACGACCCGCCGATCATGGAATGGGTCGAGCGACTGGCGCGCGAATAGTGGGCCGAAGGGGAGGGGCAAATGGAATTCCTGACGACGAACGAGCTCAGCATCCTTCGCTGGCTGCACATCCTCGCGATGGTCTACTGGCTCGGCGGCGAGTGGGGGGTGTTCCAGACGAGCTACCACGTGACCAATCCGGCGCTCCCGTTGGAAGAGCGCCGCCGACACATGGAAACCGCCTACCGCATCGACATCCTGGCGCGGACCGGCATCGTGCTGCTGCTCCCACTGGGGCTCCACATGGGCAAGCTCTACGGCTTCGTGCCCTCGCTCGATGGCGGCGGCATCTGGCTGATGTGGCTGTTCTTCGCGGTCTGGCTGGCGATGACCTGGACCGCCTTCATCAAGCGCGAGACCGACATCGGGATCAAGGTGACCCGCACCGAGGAGCTGCTGCGCTATCCCCTGATCGCGGCAATCATCGTCGTGTCCGTCATGGCATATGGCGGCAGCGGGCCGGTGGAGGTTTCTGAAGGCAATTTCTGGTACCCGACCAAGATGCTGATGTACGCCTTCGCGCTCTGCATCGGGTTGTTCCTGCGGCTCGTCATGCGGCGCTGGACGGCGCGCTTCCGCATTCTCGCCGCGGGTCCCGATGCCGAGCAGGAAGCGGCACTGGCGCGCGAGATCGGCCAGGCGCGGATAGCGGCCTACATCTACTGGATCACCATCGCGACGGTATGCTTCCTGGGGGCGGTGAAGCCGTTCTGAGGCCTCACTTCAGCAGCTGGTTCATCTCGATCAGGATGCCGTCGGGGTCGAAGAAGTTGCAGCCCATCACGCGGATCGGCGGACCGCCGTTGCGGCCCTCGTATTCCTGGAGCCGCGGCTCCGCGGTGAAGGTCACGCCGGGTACCGACTTCGCGGCGGCGCAGCGCCCTTCGACGTCGTCGGTATTCATAACGATCACCACGCCGCCCGGCCCCATGCGCTTCGGATAGGGACCGGGATCGGCGAGCTTCGGGTCGAGCCACTCCATGAGGCCGATCCAGCCGATAAACGGGTCGTTCGCATTGAGCAGCACCAGCCGCGCTTTCGCGCCGGGAACACCCGCGGGCAGCGCGACGCCCGACATCTCGACCACGGTGTCGTAGTTGACCTTCATGCCAACGACGTCGCGGTAGAGCTTCAGGCTGTCTTCCATGTTGCGCACGATCAGCGTCGTACGGCGTACGTCGGTGGGGAGGCGATCCTTCGGCGCCTCCACCCCAGGTGACGATGTCGCGGCAAATTGCGGCGGCGGGGTCGCTGCACATCCAGCGAGAAGCAATCCCAGGGCTAGCGCAGCAATCCTCATCGCGTTTCCTCCACCGCGCCGCCGGACAGCAGCGCCTCTATTCGGTCTTCGTCATAGCCGAGCCCGGCGAGCACCATCCTCGCATCGGCGCCGGGGCGAGGCAGGGCGGTCGCGCCGCCGGGGCGCTTGCCGTCCATCTCGAGCGGAATGGTCGGAAGTCTCGTTTCGCGTCCGTCATCGAGCGTGACCGGTTCCAACCCATGCGCGGCAAGGTGGGGGTCGTCGAACAGATCCTCCGGTCGCCCGATCGGCGCGAATGGCATGCCGGTGCTGTCGAGTTTCTCGATCACCTCCGCGCGGGTCATGGTGCCGATGAGGTCGCGGATGCGGGGCATGATCCGGTCGCGAGCGAGCACGCGGCTGTTGTTGGCGCGCAAGCTCTCGTCGGCCCAGAGGTCGTCGAGCCCGAACAGGCCGCAGAATTTCTCCCACAGCGCGTCGGTCACGACGCCGATGAACACCGGCTCGTCCCGCGTCTCGAATACATCGTAGATCGCCCAGGCGCTGACCCGCGCGGGCATCGGCGCGGCGGGTTTCCCGGTCGCGGCGAACTGGGCCATGTGTTGGCCGACGAGATAGACGGTGGTCTCGAACAGCGATGCGACGACCTTCTGCCCGCGCCCGGTGCGGTGCCGCTCCTCGAGCGCGGCGAGCACGCCGATCACGCCGAACATGCCGCCGGTCACGTCGATCACGCTCGCCCCGGCGCGCAAGGGGCGTCCCGGCGGCCCGGTCATGTAGGCGAGCCCGCCCATCATCTGCGCAACTTCGTCCAGCGCGGTGCGCTGTTCGTACGGGCCGGGAAGGAAGCCCTTTTCAGAGCAATAGATCAGCCGCGGATTGGTTTCGGACAGCGTGTCGAAGTCTAGGCCCAGCCGGTCGAGCGCGCCGGGGCGGAAGTTCTCGACCAGCACGTCGGCGTTCGCGCACAGGTCGCGCGCGACCTCCAGCCCCGCGTCCGACTTGAGGTCGAGGCAGATCGACGCCTTGCCGCGGTTGTACATCGGGAAATACCCCGCGCCCGAACCGAGCAAGCGCCGTGTCTGATCGCCGCCGATCGGCTCGACGCGGACGACGTCTGCACCGAGCCCGGCGAGGATGTGCCCCACGGTGGGCCCCATCACCATGTGGGTGAATTCGACGACGCGGATGCCGGCGAGCGGAGCGGGGCCGTCGCTCATCCTGCGATCCTTTCGGCGTAGTCGAGCATCGGTCCGGCATCGGGCGTGAACCCGTAGAGCGGCTCGCCCGGCAGCGCCTCGGCGACGATCTTGCGCACTTCGAGCAGTTTCTCGAGGTCGATTCCCGTATCGAAACCCATGCTGTTGAGCATCAGCACAAGGTCTTCGGTGACGATATTGCCCGATGCTCCCGGGGCGAACGGGCAGCCGCCGAGCCCGCCGAGCGAGGCGTCGAGCGTGGTGATCCCGACCTCCAGCCCCGCCACCGCATTGGCGAGGCCGAGGCCGCGGGTGTTGTGGAGATGGAGCGTGGTCAGCCGGTCGCCGGCGACGCGCCGGACGGCCTGGACAAGCCGCCTGACCTGGGCCGGGTCGGCATAGCCGGTCGTGTCCGACAGCCCGACCTCGTCGGCGCCCGCCTCGAGCGCCTTCTCCGCCAAGCGTACAACGGTGTCCTGCGGCACCGCGCCTTCGATCGTGCACCCGAACGCGGTGGCGAGCCCGACCGCGAAGTGCTTGCCGCCGGCATGGGCGATGCGCGCGGCTTCCTCGATTTCCAGCAACATGGCCGGATGGTCCTTGCGGACGTTCTTGATCGAGTGCGTTTCGCTCATCGAGAACGGGATGCTCATCGCGTCGACCCCGGCCTCGACCGCGCGCGCCGCGCCCTTGGCGTTGGGCACCAGCGCGACGACGTTGAGGCCGGGAATGGTCTTGGCGAAAGCGACAAGTTCGGTGGTGTCGGCCATCTGCGGCAGGAGGCTGGGCGGAACGAAGCTGCCGACCTCGATCTCGCGCACGCCCGCGGCGGCCTCGGCGGCGATCCACGCCTTCTTGGCTTCGAGCGGCATGACCCGGTCGATCGACTGCAAGCCGTCGCGCGGGCCGACTTCGGAGACGAGGATACGGGTCATCGGACGGGACCTGTCACAGTGAAAGGGGGCTTTTTCTGCAAACGCGCCCTGGCGCCAAATGATTGGTCATGAAGGCAATTTCCGCAAAATCCGTGCTGGACATGTAACCTTTGCGAATCCAACAGGGTCCTCCCTTCCCAGACCGGGAATGTGCATGGATCCTGTGCGTGTAGGAAAGCGGTCATCGCTGCGCTCCGTCATCCGTCCGACGCGGCGAAAGATAGACCCATGGCCTCCTGGTCATGTCCACGCGCATCCAGCGGTCGAACGTGTCCTTGAGATGGTTCAGCGTAACGTCGATCGCATCGAGCCCGCCGAGCAGCATCTCCTTCGCCTCGGGATCGATTTCGAACGGCCAGCTCTCCTCGCCCGCGCTGACGGTCTGTGCCGCGAGGTCGATCCGCACCATCTCCCAGGCGAGCGAGCGAACGACCTCTTCGGGCAGTTCGATTGGCAAGAGGCCGTTGCGGATGCAGTTGGCCTTGAAGATCGGCGCGAAGCTGGGGGCGATGATCGCCTCGATGCCGAACTCGGCTAGCGCCCAGACCGCGTGCTCTCGGCTCGAACCGCAGCCGAAGTTTTTGCCCGCGAGGATGAGGCGGGTGCCGATCGCGTCGCGCTGGTTGAGCACGAACGAAGGATCGCGCGTGCGGCTCGCGGCATCGGTGTAGCGCCACGGCGCGAACAGCCCGTCGGCAAGGCCCGCGCGTCCCGTGCTCTTCATCTCACGGCTGGGGATGATCGTGTCGGTGTCGATGTTGTCGCGCAGCAGCGGCACGGCCGGGCTGGTGATGGTCGTCACGGGATTCATGCGGCGACCCTTGCGAGCAGCGGCCGCGGATCGGCGATGGCCCCCGCGAGCGCGCTTGCGGCGACCGTTTCCGGCGAGGCAATGTGCGTGCGGATGCCCGGGCCCTGGCGCCCTTCGAAATTGCGGTTGGTGCTGGAGATCACCCGGCTGCCCGGCGCGAAGCCTTCGCCGCCCGCATAGAAGCACAGCGAGCAGCCGCTCATCCGCCACTCGAACCCGGCCGCCTCGAACACCTTGTCGAGCCCTTCGGCTTCCGCCGCACGCTTCACCGCCATGCTGCCGGGCACAACGAGCGCCTTGCGGATCGATGGCGCGATCCGCTTGCCGCGCAGGAGCGCTGCGGCCTTGCGCAAGTCCGACAGCCGGCTGTTGGTGCAACTGCCGATGAAGGCGGCGTCGACCGGGGTCCCACCGATCGCGTGTCCGGCATCGAGGCCGATGTAGTCGTGCGCTCTCGCCGGCCCCTGGGGCACCGCTCCGTCCACCGGGATCGCCTGTTCGGGGCTGGTGCCCCAACTGACCATCGGCGCGATCGAGGAAGCGTCGATCGCAATCTCGCGGTCGAACGTCGCGGCGTCGTCGCTGCGGAGCGTCGCCCAGTGGGGATGGTCGAAGGCTGCGGGGGCGTAGCGGCGGCCAGCGAGCCAGGCAAAGGCCGCTTCGTCCGGCGCGACGATCCCGGTCATCGCCGCGAACTCGGTTGCCATGTTGCACAGCGTCATGCGCGCTTCCATGTCGAGCGCGCGCACCGCGCTTCCGGCGAACTCGACCGCGAAGCCCGCGCCGCCGCCTGCGCCGTGGCGTGCGATGAGCGCGAGTGCCATATCCTTGGCGGTGACCCCGGGGGAGAGTGCCCCGTCGAAGCTGACACGCATGGTCTGCGGACGCGGCAGGCGCAGGGTGCCGGTGACCATCGCGTGCTCGGCCTCGCTCGAACCGATGCCCCACGCGAGCGCGCCGAAGGCCCCCTGGGTGCACGTGTGGCTGTCGGGCGCGACGAGGGTGATGCCGGGCAGCACGATGCCGAGTTCGGGCGAGATCACGTGGACGATCCCCTGGTCGGGGCTGTCGACGTCGAACAGCGTGATGCCCGCCGCGCGGCAGGCCTCGCGCGTCTCGGAGATGAAGGCCTGCCCGCCGGGCATCAGCGTCGCGTCGGTTCGGCCGGGGCGGGTATCGACGATGTGATCGGTCACTGCGAACACCCGCGCCGGATCGTGCACGGAGCGGCCCATCTCGGCCATGCGCTTCAGGGCCGAAGCGCCGGTCCGCTCGTGCAGAAACACCCGGTCGATCGCGATCAGGTCCGCGCCGCCGGGGGTGGTTGCCACCCGGTGCGCGTCCCAGATCCTGTCGACCAGCGTCTGCGGCATGGATCCAGTCTACCCTTCCAGCGACCGCCAGTCGCGTGTGACGAGCGTCTCCTGAATGGCGGTTCGGGTCTCGAGCTGGCCATTGCGGATCCAGTGCCACGTGCGGCAGCGGCTCTGCCCGTCGTCGGCGAGCTGGATCATCTCGTAGAGATAGAGCGACGGATCGCCCTGCCGCTGCCAGTAGAGCATGACTGTGCGGTTGTACTCGTCGAGCGGGACTTCGGCCGCCCAGCCCTTGATGAGGTCGTTGTCCCACCAGACGCGCCCATCGCGGTACTCGGCGGGAAAATCGCGCACGTCGGTGCGGCCGTCGGCCCAGGTGTAATGGTTGGTCTGGTGATAGGCGTGCGGGCCGTCTTCGGGAAAGCGGCAGAACAGGCGGCTTGCATGCTCGTCAATCTTCTCGTTGGCGGCGTTGAAATAGGTGTAGGTCCCGTCCCACACGCCTTCGTGGCGGGCGAGTAGCGGCATCGCGGTACGTATGTCGGTCAAGCGGGGTCTCCGGTTCGGTCGATGAGAAGCTTGTGGAAGCGACGCGCCGCGCCGCCGGCGCGCAGGCGGGCACGGGCGCGGCGGGCGATGGCTTCAGGGTCGAGCGCGGCGGAATCGACCGGCAGCGCGTGATCCTTGTCGGCGGCGTACCAGGGGCGGAACAGCGCCTCGGCGCGGGCCGCGCTCCATGCGCGAAGCAGATGGCTGCCGTACCTGTCGGGGGCGAGGTCGGGGTAGAGCAGGTCGGGGTCGCCCTGCGGGACCTGCGGCCAGGCGATGTGCCGCGCGCCGAGTGCATCGCGTGCGGCCTCTATCGCGTCCTCCATGTCGGCGAAATCCGACGACAGCCCGTGTCCCGGCACGTCGATCGCGACTTCGTTCGGCCCCGGGTCGGTCAGTTCGTTTGCGGGAGCCTGGAGCACCATCCGCTCGGCATCGCGCTCTCCGCGCCAGTGGATCAGGCCCTCGCCGATAGTGAGCCAGCCTTCGTTCGCATCTTCCGCGATTAGCGCCGGTGCGTCGGTTGCATGGCGGCGAAGGAAGGCGAGGCTCTCCGCTTCGTGCTCGGCCGGCGTGGCGACTGCATGCGCGTGCCAATTCGGCGGCATGTCTCCGAGCCGCTCGATATGCGCACACAATGGATCGCCCTGGTACGCGGTGATCAGAACTGGAGCCGTTATGGATTCGGGTGCCGGAATGTCGCGGGGCGCGCGCAGGACCGCGCCGTATCCCGCGCGATAGGCGTCGCCCGCGTCGAGCATCTCCATCACCGCGGCGTTGACCCGGCCGACATCGGTGTGCGCGACCGACAGGCGCGCTTCGTCGCGAATATCGAACCACGGGAAGAACCAGCTCTGCTCGAGCATCCGGTTCCAAAGCCACGTGAGGTGCTCGCCGTATGAAGAAGGGCGGAACGGCGGCAGGTAGCTGTCGCCGAAAATGCGCATCTCTTCCTCGGTCCAGATCGCGTAACCGCCGATCGCGAGCCCAGAGAAACGCTCCGGGTGTCGCTTGAGCGCGGTGACGAGGATGATCCCGCCGGAGTGGAACCCATAGGCCGCGCAGGTTTCGACTCCGAGCGCCGCCAGGAATTCGTCGAGCGCGTCTGCGAAATCAGCGATCTCGGGTTCGCCGGGCAGCGGATCGGACTGGCCGAAGCCCGGTGTGTCGGGCGCCACGCAGGTGAAATGCGCGCTCCACTCGCGCATGAGCCGCTCGTACTCGGCGGAACTGCGCGGGCTCTGATGCACCATCAGAAGCAAGGGCCCGCTGCCGCACTTGCGGTAGTGGACACGGCGGCCGGAAGCCGGAATGGTGAGTACGTGGCGCGTTATCACTGCCGCAAAGTTGTCCGGACAAATTTCACTCGACAAGCCCCTACGCGGGATTATTGTCGGGGTCCAGTAGGAAGGCGAGGAGCACAATGGATTTGATCGGCACGCGAATGGTCAGCGACGGCAAGACCGCACGCCAGCTGTTCGAGGAAGTGATGGCGAACCCGGCGCGCAGGAAGTTCGGCTTCGGCGAAAAGCTCGCCATCGTGAACGTCGATTTCCAGCAGGCCTACACCCGGATCGACAGGTTCGCGACCGCCTACGAGACCGACCCGCGCCAGATAGACCATGCGAACACGATCAGCCGCCTAGCGCGGGAGCGGGGCATGCCGGTGGTGTGGACACGGGTCGCCTACAAGGACGACGCCGGCGACGCGGGGGTGTGGGGCACACGCACCGACACGCCCGACTCCTTGCAGAACATCAAGTACGAGTCCGAGCGGCACCAGTACGACGAACGCTGCGACATCCAGCCCGACGACCTCCAGTACACCAAGCGCATGCCGAGTGCGTTCTTTGAGACGCCGCTTGCGAGCTATCTCGTGTGGCACAAGGTCGATACCGTGGTGGTGACCGGCGGCTCGACCAGCGGCTGCGTGCGGGCGACGGCGGTGGATGCGCTGAGCCACGGCTACCGCACGATCGTCCCTATCGAGACCTGTGCCGACAAGCACGAAAGCTACCACTTCGCCAACCTCACCGACCTCCAGCTCAAGTACGCCGACGTCGAGCCGGTGCAGGCGGTGATCGACTGGCTGGAGGCGCGCTGACGTGCGCGAGGGATCCGGCGATCCGGAGCTGTACGATTACGCGCCCTATCGCGGGCGCAGGAAGATCGTCTGGCCGGGCGGCAAGACCTGCGCGGTGTGGGTGGCGCCGAACCTCGAATACTACGAAATCGATCCGCCCGCGCATCCCAAGCGCAAGGCCTGGGCGCGGCCGCATCCCGATGTCGTCGGATATTCGCACCGCGATCATTCGAACCGGGTCAGCCACTGGCGCATGGCCGAGGTCATGTCGAAACACGGATTTCCGGGATCGGTCAGCCTGTCGGTGGCGCTCTGCCAGCATCACCCCGAAGTGGTCGCGGACGGCGTCGCGCGCGGGTGGGAGTTCTTCAGCCACGGCATCTACAACACCCGCTACGCCTACGAGATGTCCGAGGACCAGGAGCGCGCGATTATCGCGGATTCGATCCGCACGGTGCGCGAGGCGACCGGGCAGACGATCCGCGGCTGGCTCGCCCCAGCACTGACCCACACCCCGCGCACGCTCGACCTGATCGCCGAGTACGGGCTGGACTATACCTGCGACCTCTATCACGACGACCAGGTGCAGGAGGTGAAGGTCGCCAAAGGCAGGCTCGCCTCGATCCCCTACAGCCTCGAGGTCAACGATCACTACGGCTTCTTCATCTACAACATGAGCCCGCGCGAATACGCCGATACGCTGATCCGGCAATACGAGCGGCTGGCCGCCGAGGGGGAGGCGTCGGGCACGGTCATGTGCATCCCCTTGCATGCCTACCTGATCGGCCAGCCGCACCGCATCGGTCCGTTCGAGGAGGCGCTGCGGCACATCGCTGCCGACGGCCGGGCGTGGATCGCGCGCGCTGGCGAGATCGTCGATGCGTGGAGGGCGCAGATATGACGCTCGATCCCGGCTATCTCGAATATCCCAACCGTTCCAACGGTTACGACCACGATCTTTACGCCTGGTCGAACCTGCATGAACGCCCGCCGGTGACCTGGCCGCAGGGCTCGGTGGCAGTGTGGGGCTGCGTCAGCCTCGAGTGGTTTCCCATAGTGCCCGGCGGGGCGTTCACGGCTCCGGGGCACATGCAGACCGCCTATCCGGACGTTCGCCACTACACTGCGCGCGATTACGGCAACCGGGTCGGCGCCTGGCGCTTCCTCGACGCGTTCGAGAAGGCAGGCGTAAGCGCTTCATTCGCAACGAATGCCGCGGTGGCCGAACGCTATCCCGAACTGCTCGCCGCGGTCGTAGAGGGCGGGCACGAAGTGATCGCGCACGCGACCGACATGAACGGCACAATCGATTCAACCTTGGCCGAAGCCGACGAGCGCGCCTTGATCGACGACTCGCTCGCACGGCTCGGGGCGTGCGGGGTTAAGCCCAGCGGCTGGCTGTCGATCGCGCGCTCGCAGTCTTGGCGCACGCTCGACCTGCTCAAGCGGGCAGGCCTCACCTATTGCTGCGACTGGGTGAACGACGAACTGCCCTATCGCTTCGCGAACGGCCTGATCGATCTGCCGCTCAATCACGAGCTGTCCGACCGCCAGATCGTCGCCGTGCAGCAGCAATCCGCCGACAGTTGGGCGCAAAGCATGGAAGACGCCTTCGACTGGCTCGCCGCAGAAGCAGCCCGCGAAGGGGGCGGACGAATGCTCCCGATCCACGTGACGCCGTATATCATGGGCCTGCCCTATCGCATCGAAGCGTTCGAGAGCCTGATAACGAAGCTCGCGGCGCGACCCGAAGCCTGGTTCGCGCGCGGCGATGCGATCGTCGACTGCTGGGCAGGGCAGCAATGAAGGCGATCAACCCGCGCACCGGCGAAGCGGACTACGCGTTCGACGAGGATTCGCCGGGCGCCGTCGCAGAGGCTGCGGCCCGACTGCGGTCGTTGCAGCCCGAGTGGGAGGCGCGCGGTCCGGAAGGGCGGGCGGCGATCCTTCAAGCTTTTGCCGACGCGTTGGAGCGCCACGCGGCCCCGATCGTCGCCGCGCTGGAAGTCGACACGGGGCGCACCGCCATCGCCCGGGTCGAACTCGAGAGTGTGGCGCGCCGCGCGCGCGGCTGGGCCATGCGCGGGCCGCAGGTGTTCGCGGGGCTGCCGCGCGACGCCACGCCGTCCGCAACGCCCGGCTTCACCATCGAACCGCGCTGGTCGGCCTATCCGCTGTTCGGCGCCATCGCTCCGTGGAACTTCCCGCTGCTGCTGTCGCACATCGATGCGCTGCCCGCGCTCGCCGCCGGGTGCGCCGCGCTCATCAAGCCGAGCGAAGTGACCCCGCGCTTCGTCGAGCCGCTGCGCGCGGCGCTGGCCGAAGTGCCCGAACTGCCGCTGGCCTACGTCATGGGCGGCGCGGAGACCGGTCAGGCTTTGATCGCCAGTGTCGACTACGTCTGCTTCACCGGGTCGACGGCGACCGGGCGCAAGGTCGCCGAGACGGCGGCCCGCGCGCTGATCCCGGCGAACCTCGAACTTGGCGGCAAGGACCCGATGATCGTTACCGCCTCGGCGGACCCGGTCCACGCGGCGCAGGTCGCGCTCCGCGCCTCGGTGGTGGCGACCGGGCAGGGATGCCAGTCGATCGAGCGGGTCTATGTCGCGCGCGCCATCTTCCAGCCGTTCCTCGCCGCGCTGGTCGAGGCGGCAGAAGCGGTGGAAACGACGGGCGCCGACCCGACGCGCGGCCATCTCGGCCCGTTCATCTTCCCCGCGCAGGCCGCCAAGGTCGCAGCGCAGATCGACGATGCACGGGCCAGGGGCGCGACCATCCACACCGGCGGCGAGATCGAGACGCAGGGCGGCGGACGATACATGCGCCCCACGGTGCTGACCGGCCTGACCGACGAAATGGCGCTCATGCGCGAGGAAACCTTCGGGCCGGTCATCCCGGTGATCCCGTTCGACACCGTCGAAGAGGCGATCGCGCTCGCCAACGCGGGGGATTACGGGCTGTCCGCCTCGGTCATCGCGGGTGATGCGGAGGAAGCCGCGGCGATCGGCGAGCGGATCGATGCCGGCGCGATCTCGCTGCAGGACGGTGCGCTGACGACCATGGTGGGCGACGCCACCAATCATTCGCGCAAAGGTTCGGGCCTCGGGCCCAGCCGGATGGGCGACGAGGGCATGCTCCGCTTCCTGCGGCGCCAGGCCCTGATCCGGCAGACGGGCACCCCCGCGACGATCGAGATGTTCCGCGAGGGGCCAGCCCAGTGAGCAACCGCGCCGCGCTCGCCGCCGTCATGCCCGCCATGCTGCTCCACGAAGGGCACTGGGACGGGTGGTACCGGCACTTCGACGGCGAAGGCGCGCTGCTCGACGCGCATCGGGTCAAGACCTGGTGCGAGTTTCCCGACGAGGGCGAGTGGCACTACGTCCAGCACAACGAACTGATCTGGCCCGACGGGCACACCGCGACCTATGAGTTCGGCGGCAAGCTCGTCGGCGACCGGCTGGTGTGGGAGACCGATCGTTTTTCCGGCTACGGCTGGCAGACGCACGAGGATGTGCTGATGCTGCGGCTGGAACGGCAGGACGTGCCGGGCGCCTATTACATCGAGATGATCGCCATCGCCGCCGACGGGCGCACCCGCTCGCGGACGTGGGAATGGTTCAGGGACGGCGTCCCGTGGAAATGGACGCTGTGCAACGAGGAGAAAGTCGGATGATGGGGTCGCTGATTCTCGCGCTCGCGGCGCAGGCGGGGGCGACGGCTCCGGCTCCGAAGGCGGAGATCTGCGACAAGCCCGTGCTGATGGTCGTTGCCGGACCGACGCACGACCGCGCGCGGATGCTCGCCTATGGCAAAGCGATCGCCGACAGCGGCCTCTACAAGCAGCTTGGCGGGTACTACGTGAACGTGCCGCAGGAACTCGCGCGGTTCGAGGGCGAGGCGCCTGCCGGCTACACCACGCTGATCGTTCGCTTTCCGTGCCTCGCCAACGCGCAGGCGTTCTGGAACAGCAGGGTGTATCAGGAAACGATCAAGCCGCTGCGGTTGAACCCGTCGGCGGGGGACTACGTGGTCTCGGTCTATCCCGAGGCGCCATTGCGGGGGGACATGCTCGGCAGCGTGGGCGACAACGCCTACCGGGCGCCGTTTGATGCCGCCGCGGTCGAACAAGTCGGCGCGGCGCATCCCTGATGCGCGCCTGGCAGATCGGCGGGCGGACGGGTATCGACGGGCTGCGGCGCGTCGAGCGGCCCGATCCGGTTCCGAGCCCCGGTGACGCGCTGGTCGCGGTGCGCGCCGCGGGTCTCAACTATCGCGACCTGATGGTGCTGGCCGGGCTTTACGGACGCGACTTGCCCGAAACGCGCGTGCCGCTCGGCGACGGGGTTGGCGTCGTGATCGCGGGTGACGCGGCCCTCGTCGGCAAGCGCGTGATCGCTCCCCATTTCACCGGCTGGATCGACGGGCCATACTCGCCCGCGGTGTTCGCCGCCGATCTCGGCGTGAGCCGCGATGGCTGGCTGGCGGACCGCATCGTCCTGCCCACCGATTCGCTGGTCGAGGTGCCGGACGGCGTGCGCGACGCCACGGCCGCGACGCTCGCCGCGGTGGGCGCGACCGTCTGGCACGCGCTCGTGACGTTCGGCGGTTTGCAGCCCGGCGAACTGGTGCTGACGCAGGGCACCGGTGGGGTCGCGCTGTTTACGCTCCAGCTTGCCAAGGCGCTGGGTGCTGACGTCGCGATCACGTCCTCGAGCGCGTACAAGCTCGACCGCTGCCGCGCGATGGGGGCCGATTTCGCGATCGACTACCGCGCGCGGCCCGACTGGGCGGCGGCGCTGCTGGAGGCGACCGGCGGGCGAGGCGCCGACCTCGTCGTCGACACGATCGGCTTCGGCGCGCTCGGGGAGACTATCGCTGCCTGCGCGACCAATGCGCGCATCGCGACCGTGGGCGCGCTTTCGGGCACGCCGCAGGCGCAGGCGGGGGCGAGCCAAGGCGCGATCATCGGCAAGAACCTGACGATCAAGGGCGTCGCCTCGGGCAGCCGCGCGATGCTGGCCGCGGCGCTCGACGTCGTCGCGCAGCATGGAATCGAGATGGTGGTCGACCGCAGCTTCGCGTTCGATGAAGCATCTGCGGCGCTGCGCCACCTCGAAAGCGGCGCGCACATGGGCAAGGTGCTGGTGGAGGTGGGCTAGCGCTCGAGCGAAACCAGCTCGTAGCGGTTCATCATGTACCCGTCGATCGAGCCGTAGACGAGCACCGAGTCCGCGTCGGCGGTCACCCACATGTCGAAATCGGGATGGCGCTCGCCGCCCATGCCGCCCTCGCTCTCGTCGACGTAGCGATAGCGGCGGCAGGCAAAGGTGCCCGCCTCGACCGTCTTCTCCTCCTCGCCGACGTATTCCATGACCATCTCCACCTCGGCGATCTGCGGGACGCTCGCGCCGCGGTGGTCGGGCGAGGGGAGGAAGAAGCGCAGCTTGCGTCGGTGCGGTCCTCGGCTCACGTCCATCAACCGCGTTGTAAAGCCGTCGCCGACCACCGGGTGCGTGCCGAACGCGTCGAACGCGCCCGCCGCGCGGCTTTCGGAATTGCGGCCGATGGCGGGGCCCTCGCTCTCGCAGGTGATCCGGTCCGTTTCGGAGTCGTAGGCCATCCAGCCCGAGCCGAGGTATTCGTCGCCGAGCGTCAGGTGGACGAGCAGGTTGCGCGGCGCGCGGTCGGGTCCGATGTGGCACACCACGTCGCGCAGCACGGTCGGGTCGGGCTCCTCGATCTCGCAGGTCGCGCGCATGATCGTGCTGCCGTCGGCGTGGTGGGTGAAGCGGAACCACTCGCGTCCGCGCTCGTGCCCTTCCTTGCCCGGCTTCATCGAGGTGTAGCGGATCTGTCCGGTGACGGTGCGGTGCTTCACGTGATCACTCCGGCTTTGACGAGTTTCTCGATCATCGCCGTCTGCATCCGCCGGAAATCGTCGCGCTCGGGGACGCGGGCGGTGCCGCCGTCGAGCATCGCATTCGCGTCCTGCCCCGGCGCGTCGGCATAGACCCCGGCGAACAGCGAGGGGCGCTGGCGCGCGAGGCTGTTGGTCATCGCAGGCGTGCGGCGAGCGGCGCGCAGCGCGGCGAGGTCGATCGTCGCGAAGGCGGTGTAGGTCTCGCCCGACAGCGACTGGGCGAGCACCTTTCCGTCGGGCCCGACGACCTGGCTGTTCCCGTCCGCGCTCGCGAGCGGCATCGCGGTGCCGGAAATGCCCGCGGTGTTGGCCGAGACGACATAGGCCATGCTCTCCCACGCCTGCGCCCGCTTGGCGACGTCCTTGGCGGTCGCGAGCGGCGATCCGATCTCGGACGAGGAATGGCACAGGACCTCGGCACCGCGAAACGCGAAGGCGCGCGCGATCTCTGGGTAGAGGATTTCCTCGCTGGCGATGCAGGCGAGGGTGCCGATCTCGGTTTGCGCGACGGGGAACACCCCGTCGATGCCGTAGCGATCGAGGTAGGCGTCCCAGACATCGTGCGGCGAAGGGGCGAACATCGACAGCAGGCGGCGGTACCGCAGCACGACATCGCCCGAGGGCGCGACGAGGAAACTCGTCTGGAAGTAGAACCCCGGGAAATGCGCATCGACCTCGTAGGCATTGCCCGCAAGGTGCAGCCCGAGCCGCTGCGCGACGGTGCCGAGCGCGGCGTATTCCGGGCCATCGGCGGCGAAGCCGACCCGCTCGGCGAACTCCGGGATGCCGATGCGGCCCGGGTAGCTGGTGAAGAGGTATTCCGGCAGCACTGCGAGCTTTACCGGGCGGCCCGCATATTGCTCGATGAAGATCGCGGCGGAACGGATCGCACCCTCGATCTCGCCGATGTGCGCCAGGATCTGCGCGCGCACAGCGGCGGTGTCGGCGCAGGCCTCGGTCGAGCGCGCGGTCAACTGCATGGCGACCGCGGCGTAAGGGGTAGGGGTCTCGCTCACAGGCCGAGGCTCCCGGGGTTCATCAGCCCGCGCGGATCGACTTGCTTCTTGAGCGCGACGAGCAGGTCCCATGCCGCCGGATCGTGGTTCTCGCGCAAGGGATAGGTGCGCGCGATCTGCAGGTGGTTGCCGCCGAGCGCCTGGAACGCGTCGATGACGCCCCGCCGCAGCTTTGCGACGAGCGCGGTCGCGTCGGGGTTCGCCGCGAAGCCTTTGAGCTTGGCGAGATGGTCCTTCTCGACCGCGTGGCGGTGGAGCGGGTTGAGCTCCTCGGGCCAGAAGAACACCGGCTCGATCAGGCAGGCCTGCGGGCTCAGCGCGGCGAGCATGGCGCCTGCCTCGACCCCGTATTCCGCCATTTCGGCAGCGTGCGCGGCGTAGAGCGCCTGAACCGCGTTCCACCCGTCTACCAGCTTCGAATGCGGCAGGAAGCCGTGCACCGGCACCCAGCGCTCGCCCGCGGGGCCGACCATCGAGTTGACCGGAGGAAAGGGATTTGCGCGCAGGATCTTGGGGATCGTGTTTTCGACCGCCCGGCCGCCGGCCTCGCGCACCAACCGCTCTATCTCGGCCATGTCGGTGTCGGCCTCTCCCTGCCGCCGTCGTTCGGCGATCGTGTGCAGGGAGAACGGCACGTCGTCGAGGAAGGAACGCCCCGCGAGCGCGACCTTGGCGCCTTCCTTCAATCCCTTCAGCAGCGACCCCTGCGCCTTCATCATCGTGACGAGGCTTTTCGCATCCGAAGCGAGGCTGTCGCGCTTCATCCGCTGCGACTGCAGGAAGGGGTCGAAGCCGAAGCTCTCGCTCGCGAGGCCCTCGCGTGCGATTGCACTCATCGCGGCGAAGATCGCGTCGGCCTCGTCGAACGCGAAGCTGCCGTAGGCCAGGCCCGCGACCTCCCGCACCAGCCGCAGCGTTGCGCGCGCTTTGATCCCGAATGCGCCGCAATCGGCGGCGAAAAGTCCGGTCACGTCGGGCCCGTAGGGGCGGAAGAATTCACTGCCGGTGGAGATTATCGTGCCATCGGCCAAGACAACGTCGAAGGACAATGCGCTGTCGACAACCGTGCCACCGCTCGCGCCCCAGAACACGCCGTTCTGGCTCATGCCGCCGCCGACGGTGGCGTTGATACCGGAGAGGGTGCCCCAGGCCTTCGCTCGCAAGCCCCGGGGCTGGAGCGCGCGGCGAAGCGCGTCCCAGGTGACCCCGCACTCGACGGTGACGGTCATGTCGGTTTCGTCGATGGCGATGATTGTGTCGATTTCAGCGGTGTCGACGAGGATGAAATTCGTCACTTCGGGAATGTAGCCGCCGGTATAGCTCATGCCCCCGCCACGGGGGACCACGGCGAGGCCCTGCGCGGTGGCGGCGGCAATGCCCTTGGACAGCGCCTCGACCGATGCTGGGCGAAAGACCGCGCGCGGTGTAGGCCCGCGCGACCAGACGTCGTGGCGGTGGAGTTCGATGGCCTCGGGCGTACTGTCCCAAGACCCCGGTGCCGCGGCTTCCAGCGCCGATAGCGGTTCGGCGAGTGCGGCGCTCATGCCGGAACCGCGCCGGGGGTCGGCTCCTGCTCCGCGCTGCGCCCGAAAGTGGGGTACCGGCCCAGCGTCAACAGCAGCAGTGCGCCGCCGACGAACAGGAACATCGCCGCCCATAGCATCCCGTCGTAGCTGCCGGTCACGTCACGCACGCGTCCGTACAGCACCGGCGAGATAGCCGATGCGATACCGAACGGCATGTAGAGCATTCCGTAGATCCGCCCGTAATTCGCCATCCCGAAGTAGCGGCTGGCGAGGTAGGCAATGAGGTCGCTCTCGGCCCCCGCGGCGAAGCCGAGCATGAATGCGCCGAGGTATATCGTGGTGGTGTCGCTCGAAGTGCCCATCAGCCACCAGCAGGCGATCGCAGGAATCGTGAGGATCGGCAGGCACACCGCCGGTGCCCAGAAGCGGTCGAGCAGGAAGCCGGTAATGATGCGCCCGGCGAGCAGCGCAACGCCAATCAGGCCCATGATCCCGGCCCCTTCGGCGGCGGTCATACCATGCTGCTTGATGATCTCGGGCATGTGGATGTGCGCCCCGCCGTAGGCGAGTGCGACGAGCGCGATGGACAGCCAGATCGTCCAGAAGCGCCGGTCGCGCAGCGCCTCGCCGAGCGACACGCCCACCAGCGTTCCGCCAGCGGTGATCTCGGCGGGCTGCTCATCAGGCCGCGGCTCGCGGAACCAGATGAACGCGATGGGCAGGGCTATCAGCAGCGGCAGCAGTGCGAGCGCGGGATACATGCCGCGCCAGCCATAGACATCGATGGCTATGACCGCGAGCCGCGGGACCGTCAGCGCGGCGATGCTGGTGCCGACAAGCAGCAGTCCGAGTGCGAGGCCGCGGTTCCTGAAGAACCACATGTTCACCGCGCGGCTCCACGTCACCGGGGTCGAACCGATGCCCACCAGTCCGACGAAGAACCACGTGGCGTAGAATGCCCCGAGCATGACCGGTGCGAAGCCCACGAGCGCGAAGGCGATCGCGAAGGCGAACGTCGACCACAGCGCTACCGGGCGTACCCCGTACTTGTCGGCCAGCCAGCCGAACACGGGCGCGAGCAGCGAAGCGACGATCCCGTAGACGGTGATCCCCAGACTGATTTCGGCAAAGCTCCACCCGGTCTCTTCGTGGATCGGGCCGATGGTGAAGCCGATGGTGTTGAAGGGCAGGGGAGAAGCCCCGCAGGCGACCCCCACGATCCCCGCCACCAGGGTCTTCCAACCGAGGCGGAATTCCGAGCGTGCAGCCATTCAGTCGAGCTCCTCGAGTTCGAAGACCGAGTCCATGTAGCCTTCGACCACGCCCCGGACATAGAGAAAGTCGCCGTCCGCGCCGATCCACAGCGTGTAGGGCGGATGATTGTTGGTCATGCCGATGAAGCCGAATCGGTGGCAATCGAACGTGCCGGCCGGCACCGCCACGCTCTCGATCCCGTCGTATCGCAGCCCGCTGGTAGACGTTTCGAACCGCGGCCCGGTCGCGCCGAAGTGATGCAGGCTGTGCAGCAGGTTGGTGCCGAAGAAGTGTTCGCTGCCCGGTCCCTTGTCGAAGGGGTAGGCCGCCGCCAGCCAGCCATCGCCAATGAGCGCGTGGATCCCGAAGCCGCGCATCGGGCGCTGGAGTGGCGCGGTGGCGGACCAGTCGCCGTCTTCCGCGTTCCAGCCGTGGCCACGTGCTTCGCTCTCACCGAAACGGAACCAGCCGGAACCGGTCCAGCGACCGTGGTTGAGGATGCGGACATAGGCGTCGAGCGGCTGGAACCCGGCGTCGACCGTCATGGTCGTCTCGCGCACCACATCGTCTTCGCCGAATGCCATCTCGCAATGCGCGACCAACGTACGGTTGCCCTCGCGGTCACGGGTAATGGAGAAATCCTCGGTTCCCCAAAGTCCGTGATCCCCGCGGCGGCGATAGGCGATACGGCCTGAGCGGCGGGGGAGAGGGAGGAAGCTCATTGAGCGCGGTCCTGCACGGAGTAGAATTCAGTGAGATTGCCGTCGGGGTCGCGCACCGCGACAAGATCGACCGTTCCGATCCCTGCCACGGGCACCCGATCCGTCTCGTAGGGGATGGGCGCGTTCTTCGCGAGCAGCCGCGATCGGTAGGCGGCAAGATCGCGCACTGGATAGCGCACCGACAGAACGCCGAGGTTGGGCGGGACGGCCTTCGCGGAATGGTCGCGGCCGGTGAAACCCTGGATCTGCATGACCTCGACGCGGCCGGTCTCGCCTGCGACCGGATAAAGTGCTGCAGCAGCGCGGGCGATTTGCGGGGTCAGGTTGTAAGGGATTCCGAAGTTCGAGAACGCTGGCTCTGGAGGCTCGCGATCGCTGTCGAACAGCACCCCGAATCCAAGCGCGTCGCGGTAGAAATCACGCGCCGCCGGGCGACTTTTCACCATGCGCATCGAATTGAAGCCCTGGCTGATCCGCCCGACCGGAAATGTGGCAAAGGCAGGCGACACCCGCTCATACACCGCAAGGTTGATCCCGTGCGGTCCCTGGAGGACCACGTTCTTGAGGTCCGACTGGCCGAAGCGGAAGGAGATGGGAGGACTTTCGGCCCACCATCCGATCGAGAGCGCATGCCGGTAGAGCGCTTCGACATCGTCGCTGCGGACCATGACCGAATAGATTCCGCCGGTGTCCCACGCCCGGGCCCCGGGGCGGATTGGCTCCTGCGCCAAGCCTGCGAACCGGACGAAGCGAATGCATCCGGTCTCTGCAAGCGGTGCGCACCACCGCTCGAAGCGCGCCGAGACTGCGGCTGGCAGCTTCCAGTAGTCGAGCTCCCGCCGCGCTATGTCGCCGGACAGGGTCAATCGCCAGCCTCCGGCTTCCCGAAATAGGCGTGTCGCGGGCTCGAACTCGGCGACCGAGACCACGGCTTCGGTCCAGGGCGCGACGCCGAACTCCTCCGCGGGGGTGCCCGCCGCTGCCTGAGCGGAGAAGAAGAGCCCGGCCGCCGCAAGCAGCGGCCGGGTCCATCCGGGGAGGATAGATCTCACGTCAGTTGAATTTGAACCCGACATCGACCCCGAAGGTGAGCGGAGGTGCGGGATAGACCTGGTTCACCGAAGTGGTCGCGCGGAAGTATTCGCGGTCGGTCAGGTTCTTGCCCCAGACCGTCACGCTCCAGCGGTCGTCCGCCGCCTTCCAGCCGGCCCGCGCATCGATCCGTACGCCCGGCTCGACGAGCGATCCCGGCGTGTTGGAGACCAGCGCGAAGCTGTCGGCCTCGTAAGCGGCATCGGCACCGAAGAAGATTTCTCCGCCGCCCATGTCGACGTTGTAGCTGAAGCCGACGAGCGCCTTCCATTCGGGCGCGTTCTTCAGGCTCAGACCCAGGGCGCAGTCGATGACCTGCTGCTGGTAGGTGGCGGAGCCCGGCGTGGCGTTGGTGCAGGTCGGGCCGCGGACGGTGTTGGTGCTTCCGGTCAGCAGGCCAGCCTGGTTGAAGTTGACGTCCTTGTACTTGCCGTCGAGCCAGCTCGCATTGCCGTAAAGGCTGAGGCCTGTGACGGGCGACACGCCGAACTCGATCTCCACGCCCTGGATCCGAGCCTTGCCCGCGTTGATGCGCGTGAAGGCGCCATTGGGCAGGGTCCCGCTGATCTGCAGGTCCTGGTAATCGTTGTAGAAATACGTCGCGTTGAAGGTGGCCGGGCCGAACTGGGCCCGCAGGCCGCCTTCGATGCTGTCGAGCTTTTCCTCGTTCACCGGCAGGAAGCAGCCGGCCGGGCTGAAGCAGTCGGCCGATCCGCCGGGCGACTTGGTGCCGGTCGCGTAGGAAGCATAGACCATGATGTCGTCGGTCAGGTCGTAGCTGGCCTTCGCGGTCCAAGTGACGTTATCGGTATCGAATTCACGGACGATGTTGGTACCGAAGCCGGCGAGCGGACCCCCGGCACTGCTGGTGATCGTGCGATCCTCGGTGGTCCAGCGCAGTCCTCCGGTCACCGTGACCGGGCCGAGCTCGGCGCTCGCTTGTCCGAATACCGCGAAGCTGTCGGTCTTGGTGCGGATGTCGAACGGGAAGATGAACGTGAACGCGAGATCGGCGTCCTCGTTGTAGTAGAACGCGCCGCCCGTGAGATCGATGTTGCCGAGATTGGTGTTCAGCAGCAATTCCTGGCTGAACTGGTTCTGGTCGGTCTTCTGGAAATACGGGAACGTGATGTGCGAGGCGAGATCGTCCTTGAGCGTCCGGTAGGCCGTGGTCGATGTCAGCGTCGCCCCGCCTAGATCGCCCTTCAGCTGGTAGGACACGCCGAACGCGTCGACTTCGCTGCGATAGCCGGTGAAACATCCGATCGAGGTCGTCGTCGCGGCGCAGGTCGCGCCGGGGGCGGGCTCGATGGTGAAGATATTCTGGTCGCGGTCGGTGACGACAGCCGCGTTGTCGCTTTCGGCGATGATCGAGCTGGGAACCGGCTGGCTCTTGTCCTTGGTATAATCGACGATCGCCAGGAAGCTCCAGTCGGGTGACAACTCGCCGTAGAAGCTGCCGCGCAGGGCATAGACCTTCTCGTCGCCAAGGCGCGTTCCGGCGAGGTTGGCGAGCGCCCCGTTCGGGTTGATCGTGAAATACCCGTCGCGCTCGCGATAAAGGCCGGAGATGCGGATTGCGCCGCTGTCCCACGCGGCGAGATTGACCGTCGCCTTGCCCTGGATGCGGTCGAAGTTGCCATAGCCCAGTTCGCCTGCGACCGAGGTTTCGCCGATCTGCGGACGAACCGAAGTGACCTTGATGGCGCCGCCGTTGGTGTTGCGGCCGTAGAGAGTGCCCTGCGGTCCGCGCAGTGCTTCGACCTGCTGGATGTCGACCAGGTCGACAAGCGAGCCGACCGTTCGGCCGAGATAGACGTCGTCGATATAAATGCCGACCGCAGGGTCGATCGCGCCGCGCGACTCGTCCTCGCCGATACCGCGGAAATAGATGCGCGCCGAATTCGAGGTACCGGTGCCGGTCGAGATGACGACGTTGGGGATGGTGTTCTGGAGGTCGTTGGTGTCGGCGATCTGGCGCTGCTCGAGCGCATCGCCGGTCAGCGCGGTGACCGCAGCCGGAACGTCCTGCAGGTTCTGCGCACGGCGCTGCGCGGTGACGATGATCTCGCCGACGCCGGTCACGTTTGCGTCGCCTGAAGCAGTGCCCGTTTCCTGGGCCCAAGCGGTGGCTGGCACGGCGGCAAGTGCGGCGCTCGCCAGGAGTGCGGCTCGAAGCATGCGATCTTCCTTCCTCATGTAACCGTCGACCGCGTGCGTCCACCGCACGCGCCCTTTTCCGACGACCCCTCCCATAAGGAAGATTTGTCCGGACATTTGGACTTTTGTCAACCGCGAAAATGTGATTTGTCCGGACAAATTATGCGGGAGTGCGATTCGTGACCCTGACCGACCTGGCCTACCCGACGCTCGTCTACGTACACTTGCTGCTTTTCGTGCTGTGGCTGGGGGCGGACGTGGGGGTGTTCCTGCTCGGCCAGCATTTCCGCAAGCGCGACCGCTACACGCTCGACCAGCGCATCGCGTTGCTCAAGCTGCTGGTGCTGGTCGACATGACTCCGCGCAGCGCCTGGGCGCTGATGGTGCCGCTGTCGCTCAGCGTTTCGGCCATGGGCGGTTGGTGGGAAGTGCCCGGCTGGCTGCTCTGGGCAGGCTGGATCGTCGGCGGCGTCTGGCTCTGGCTGGTGTGGGACGCGCACAATCACGACCAGACACCGCGCGCGGCGCGCAACCGGCGGATCGAGGGATGGATCCGCTATGCGCTCGCCGCCTTTTATCTCTGGCTCGGCGGACAATCGTTGCTGCTCGGCGATCCGATCGCGGCGCCGTGGCTTGCCTGGAAGGCACTGCTGTTCGGCCTGATCTTCGTGGCGGCCATCATGATCGACGTCTCGTTCAAACCGGTCGGGGCACAGCTCGCCGCTGTCCTCACCCAAGGCTCGAGCGACGAGACCGAGGTGCCATTGCGCCGGACGATGGACCGCACCCGGGTCTGGGTCTGGACGACTTATCTATTGTTGCTGGCCACTTCGTACTTGGGTTCGACCAAGGCGCTCATATGAAATTTGTCCGGACATATTGACATGGCGCACCGTGTCCGGACAAATTGGAATCAGAAGACCCGACCCCAGAGGTCCGGTCCAGGGAGGACATCGATGATGCGGACTTTTGTTCGGGCCACGCTGCTGTGCGCGACGGCGCTCGGTTCTCAGGCCGCCTATGCCCAAGCCGTTTCCAATACGACCCAGCCAGCGGACGACGATGGCGGCATCAAGGAAATCATCGTCACCGCGCGCAAGACCGAGGAAACGCTTTCGACCGCTCCGATCGCGGTATCGGCCGTGACGTCCGAAACCATCGCCGAACAGGGCCTCAATTCGATCGACGACTTCGCCCGGACCGCGACCGGCATCAGCTTCAGCCAGGCGTTCGGCCGGTCGTCCGACCGCCCGGTCATTCGCGGTCAGTCGAACGTGCTCGCCAACGTCCAGTTCGGGGTCGAAACGGGTGCAGCCTATTTCGTCGACGGCATCTATTACCAGGGCGACATCCAGGGGTTCGACCCTCTCTCGATCGAACGGGTGGAGATCATCAAGGGGCCGCAATCCGCGCTCTACGGACGCAATACCTATGCCGGCGCGATCAACTACATCACCAAGGCGGCAAGCGACACGTTCACGGCTTCAGGCCGGGCGACGGTGGCCGAACACAACGAATTCCAGCTCGCCGGCTCGGTTTCAGGGCCGCTGATCCCGGACCTGCTCGGCTTCCGCGTGGGCGGCCGCCACTACGAATACGGCGGGGAGTACACCAACCGCCTCACCGGCAAGAAGGTCGGACAGGAAAAGACCACGAGCGGCTACCTGACGCTCGACTGGGACAACGGCGGCGACGTCAAGGTGCGCCAGCGCCTGTCTTACCAGCGCGATCGGGACGGGCCGCTGGCGATCTTCCTGCAAGGCGCCGCATTCAACAACTGTCAGCCGGGTTTTCGCTCGCCGCGCTACCGCTCGCGATCGATCTTCCTCCCTTACGTGCCGGCGACACTCGGGACCTCGACCAACACCAACCAGTACTTCTGCGGCACAATCAAGCCGCAACCCGATAACGTTGCGCTCAACACCGATGAAACGACCGTGGTGTTCCCCGCAATCACGTCGTTCATCCCCGGAGTTCCCTCGTTTCCGGGCGCAACGATCACCCGGGATGGCACGGCCTTCGACGGGATCTACAACCGCCAGTGGTACGCATCGCAGGTTGCGGACTGGGACATCGGCGGTTCCGGCTTCGTGCTGAGCAGCCTGACCGGGTACCGCGACAACAAGAACCGCTTCGGCACCGATTCCGATCACTCGGATTCGTTCTTCTACTTCGGCGGACCGGTGGGCGAGCCTGCATTCGCCAACACGAATACGAAGGATTCGTGGGACTTCAGCCAGGAGGTGCGCCTCGCCACTCCGCAGGATCGGCCGATCCGTGGTCTCGTAGGCCTCTACTATTTCAAGCAGGTGCAGGAAGGCCGCGACCTTACGTTCGCCAACCCGCTGCAAGGCGATCCCTTCGGCACGCTCGGCTCGTCGTTCAACTGGCTCGAGGACAGGGCGATCTTCGCCTCGCTCACCGTCGAGCCGGTGGAGGGCCTGTCAATCACCGGTGAGGTTCGCCACCAGGTCGAACGCAAGCGCCAGCTCGATTATTCGAGTTCGGTCACGGCGCCGTTCTGCGCAGGCTATGCGGGGCTGGAGGGGTTCACCAATCTGACCGCCACGCTCTGCCAGCCCGCACTCAAGGAAACCGGGACCGATCCGCGCATCACGGTCGACTATCTCTTCCCGAGTGGTCTGCTGGTCTACGGCATTTACGCGCGCGGTCGGAAGCCAGGCGGCTTCAACGGCGGCGCTGGCGTGACCGCCACCGCGCAACTTGGCCAGCCGCTGGTCCAATACCTGCCGGAAAAGGTCGAGAGCTTCGAGATCGGCACCAAGTTCGATGCGCTCGATCGCCGGCTCCGGGTTGCCGCGTCGGCATTCCGCAATACGCTCTCGAGCATCCAGCTCACCAGCGCGATTCCCAATCCCAACGGCACCGGCGCGATCAACTCGGTCGTGACCAACCAGGGCGATGGGCGGGCGTCGGGCTTCGAACTTGAGCTGCAGATGGCGCCCACGCGCGATCTCAACGTCACCATGGGCATTTCGTACGTCGACGCGCACTTCACGTCGGGGTGCGATGCCGATCAGTTCATCCTCAATTCCGGTGGATTGCGGCCGAACTTCGACACCCGCAATCCGACCGCTGCCGGCCTCGCCCTGTGCGACATTTCGGGCAACCGGCTGCCGCTCGGCAGCCCGTGGATCGCTAACGGTTCTCTCGATTACGAGCTGCCGCTATCGGCCGCGGGATCGCTGTGGTTCAACACGAACTGGAGCCTCGAGGCATCGAAGTACGTGCAGGTCCACAATCTGGCAAAGACTGGCGACACCTTCCTGGTCAATGCGCGGCTGGGGTATCGCACGGACCGATTCACGATCTCGGTATTCGGTCGCAACCTGACTGACGAAGACACCATCCCGCTCGCAACCCGCTGGTTCGACTATCGCTATGGCGCGGGCACGACCGGGCTCCCGGCAGCCAACACCGTGACGTTCGATGGCCGCCCGGCAGTGATCGAAACCGGCGCCCCGCGCGCCTTCTTCGGCACGCTGCGCAAGGGCCGGACATTCGGTGCGGAGGCGACTTTCAACTTCTGACCTGTGCAGGGGGCAAAACAAAGGGGCGGGCGCCGCTGCGGCACCCGCCCCTTTTTCCTTGTTAGCCCGTTCAGTGGCCGCCCGAAGGCTTGGCAGCAGGCATCTTGTCGTCGACCCACTTCATGAAGACGGTCCAGGTCGTCTCATTGGGACGGGCGTCATCCACCGGCGGCGCTGTCGTATAGGCCGGGTAATTGAGCGCGATCTCATCCTTGAGGACAGCCGGCAGTTCGTCGTAGCCGGTCAGCTTGTTGCCCATGGCGTTGAAGACCATCTGACCCTGGCGCCCGCGCATCTTCATCCACGGCATCCAGTCCGAGATGCGCACCCAGCTGACGATCGGGTAGGCCGTCTTGTTCTTCGTATCGAGCATCTCGTCCGCGTCGAACGCGAAGTCGAAGATCTCCATCGCGTGGTACTTGCCGCCCGTCCAGTCCTGGTACTTGCCGCCGAGCGGGTTGGTATAGAACAGCGGCACTTCGAACGGCATGAAGAACCAGCGGCCTTCGCGCCGCAGCGAGGCGTTGGCGTAGGGCGTCCCGTCGGCATTGATGGGAAAGCTCGGACGCTGATTCACCGGGTCGTTGGCGATGTGCATCACATCCACCGTCTCGCCGGTCCACGGGTTGTCCCACTTGCGCAGGACCTCGCCGGTCTTGGGATCGAGGTAGAGCATGATCTCGCGGCTAACGAGGCGCCAGCCCTTGCCCCGCTTGGGATCCTCGACGGTCGTGCAGGTGCGGATGTTCATGCCTTCGCCCTTGAACAGCAACCGGTCCGGCTCGCCGGCGACACGCGAATAGACATTGCCCTGCCAGTGGTAGACCGCGGGCTTGCCGTCCGCCTCGCCGCATTGCACGCGCTTCGAAATCTCAAGCGCGTCGGCGGGGACCGATGGATCGAGTTGCCGCGCCAGCGCAGGCGTGGCCAGCGTCGCACCGAGCGCCACCGCAGCCAAGAATTTCGCTTTGCTCATGTCAGAATCTCCCAGAAATCCGCGCATCGCGCGCTTTCGGCTTGACTTTAGATTTGTCCGGACAAATTGTGAAGGGGCAAGTGCAACTCGGGTCGCACACAGGGGAACCAGGCACCGCCGAATGCTCGCCGCTACCAGCCTTTTGTTCGTGCCGGGATCGCGTCCCGACCGCTTTGCCAAGGCGCGCGCGGCGGGCGCGGGGGTGACCGTCATCGACCTCGAAGACGCGGTTGCGGATGGCGACAAGGAGTCCGCTCGCGAGGCGGCGGTCGAGGCTGTGGGCGAAGACGGCGATCACTTCGCGGTAAGGATCAACGCCGTCGCGACTGCGGCGGGAATCGCCGACCTGGGAATGCTCGTGGGTGCGGACCGGCTGCCCGGAATGCTCTTGATCCCGATGGCCGAGCATGCGCGCGACCTCGAGATCGTGGCTGGAGCGCTGGGCGAGCGATGCCCATTGCTCGTGCCCCTTATCGAGACGCCGCGCGGATTACGAAACGCCCTGGACATCGCCCGCGCGCCGAAAGTGGCGGCGGTGATGTTCGGCGGAGGCGACTTCGCGGCCGAGCTCGGCGTCAAGCTGGCCTGGGAGCCGCTGCTCGTGGCACGCCAGCAACTGTTGCTTGCCTGCGCCGAAGCCCTTGTTCCGGCGATCGACGTGCCGTTCGTCAGACTCGAGGACGAGGACGCGCTGGCCGAGGAATGCGCACGGTCAAAGGCGCTTGGTTTTGCGGCCAAGGCAGCGATCCATCCGGCGCAGGTCCCCGCGATCGACAAGGCCTTTGCGCCATCCGAAAAAGAGATCAACGAAGCCGCCGAAGCGCTGCGCGCCTACGATGAGGGCGGTCAGCAAGCCATTCGTCACAACGGGCGCATGCTCGAGGCGCCGCTGGTCAAGCATTACCGCGCGGTACTCGCGCGCAGCAAGGACATCGTGAATGCGTGAAGGGGTAAGGGAAGTCGCACCGGGACGCTTCCGTGAAGTGCAGGGCCGCTACTTCGAGGATTTCGAGGTGGGTCACGTGTACGAGCACCGTCCCGGGCGGACGATCACCGATGCCGACAACGTGTGGTTCACGCTGCTGACGATGAACACGCACCCGGCGCACTTCGACTACGAATTTGCCAAGAAGACCGAATTCGGCAAGCCGCTCGTCGTCAGCCCGCTGACGATCGCGTTGATGACCGGTATGAGCGTGTCCGACACCAGCGGCAAGGCAATCGCCAACCTTGGCTGGGACGAGGTGCGGATGACCCACCCGCTGTTCTGCGGCGACACGCTCTATTGCGAGAGCGAGGTGCTGGACAAGCGCGAGAGCAAGAGCCGCCCCGACCAGGGGATCGTCACCTTCAAGACCGTGGGCAAGAACCAGGACGGCACGGTCGTAAGCCATTACAAGCGCACCGTGCTGGTGTGGAAGCGGGGCTGCGGCCCCAACGACGACTGACAAGCAGGAGAACCGCCGTGGCCACCGCGCCCGTCCTGATGGCCGATCAAGGCCGCACCATCGACCCGCATGAAGAGGAAGCCTTCCTCGAAGCAATCGACCGCTGGCTCGAACGCTCGGTCATTCCGGTCGTCATGGAACACGACCATGCCGACAAGTGGCCCGCCAAACTGGTCGACGAGATGGTCGAGCTGGGCCTGTTCGGCGCGACCATCGGGCAGGAATACGGCGGCCTGGGGCTGCCCGCGACGACGTATGCCAAGATCGTCATGCGCATTTCCAGCTACTGGATGGCGATCACCGGCATCTTCAATTCGCACCTCATCATGGCGGCCGCAATCGAGCGGTTCGGAACGCCCGAGCAGAAGGCCAAGTGGTTGCCCAAGCTGGCCGCAGGCGAGATCCGCGGCGGGCTCGCGCTGACCGAGCCCAACGCCGGCACCGATCTGCAAGCGATCCGCTCGGTCGCCAGGAAAAATGGCGATCACTACGTCCTCAACGGCACCAAGACCTGGATTTCGAACGCGCTCAACGGCTCGGCGTTTGCGCTGCTCGCCAAGACCGACCCGGACGCCAACCCCCGGTACAAGGGCATGAGCCTGTTCATCGCCGACAAGCGCGACGGGTTCGCCACCGGCAAGAAGTTCGAGAAGCTGGGATACAAGTCGATCGACAGCGCCGAGCTGATCTTCGAGGACTACGTGCTGCCCGCCGACCAGCTCATCGGCGGTGTAGAGGGGCAGGGCTTCTTCCAGGCGACCGGCGGGCTCGAGCTCGGCCGGATCAACGTGGCGGCCCGCGGCGTGGGGCTGGCCGAAGGCAGCTTGCGCCTGGCCACCGAGTACGCCCAGCAGCGCGAGACGATGGGCAAGCCTATTTCGGAACACCAGGCGATCCAGCTCAAGATCGGCGAGATGGTCACCCGCGCGCGCGCCGCGCGGCTGCTCACGCTGGATGCGGCGGAAGCCTACGATCGCGGCGAGCGGTGCGACATGGAGGCCGGCATGGCCAAGTACTTCGCCTCCGAAGCGGCGGTGGCGAACAGCCAGGAAGCGATGCGGATCTACGGGGGCTACTCGTACTCGAAGGAGTACGACATCGAGCGCTTCTATCGCGACAGCATGCTGATGTGCATCGGTGAGGGGACCAACGAGATGCAGCGGATCATCATCAGCAAGCAGTGGGTCAAGCGGAATCCGGCGTGAGCGCGGACCGCCTGCCCCTGACCGGATTCCGGATCGTCAGCGCCGAACAGTACGGGGCGGGACCCTATGGTACGATGTTCCTCGCCCAACTTGGCGCCGAGGTCATCAAGATCGAGCCGCCGCGCAAGGACGGGAAAGGTGGCGGCGACACCGCGCGTTCGGTCGGTCCGCATTTCCTGCGCGAAGGCGAGAGCCTCTACTTCCAGGGCTTCAACCTCAACAAGAAATCGCTGACGCTCGATCTCAACGCGCCTGCGGGCCAGGAAGTGCTGCACCGTCTCGTCGCCACGGCGCACGGCATGGTCAACAACCTGCGCGGCGACCTGCCGGCCCGGCTCGGTCTGACGTACGGCGCGCTGTCCGAAGTGAACCCGGCGATCGTCTGCGCGCACCTTTCCGCCTACGGGCGGGACAACGATCGCGCGCGCTGGCCGGGATACGACTACCTGATGCAGGCCGAGGCCGGCTACATGGCGCTCACCGGCGATCCGGACGGCGAGCCCCAGCGGATGGGCCTGTCGATGGTCGACTTCATCTCCGGCACGATCATTGCGACGGGCTTCCTGGCAGCGCTTGTCGATGCCCAGCGCACCGGCAAGGGGCGCGACGTCGATACCGACTTGTTTGCCTCCGCCATCCACCAGACGAGCTACCCGGCACTGTGGTACATGAACCACGGCACGAAGACCGGCCGGACCCCGCGCTCGGCGCATCCCAACGCCACGCCGAGCCAGACGGTTCGCGCGCGCGACGGATGGTTGTTCGTCATGTGCCAGTTGCCCAAATTCTGGACGATCATGATCGACCGCGTGGGTCTGGACGCGCTGGCCGGCGACCCGCGCTTCGCAACCAATGCCGACCGGCTGGCCAATCGGGCCGAGCTGACCGAAATCCTCGACGCGCATTTCTCGGCCCAGCCGATGGCGCACTGGCAGCGCTTGCTCGAAGGACACGTCCCGGTCGCCCCGGTTTACGAGCTGGACCAGGCGCTCGACAATCCATGGCTCGACACGATCGGAATGCGGGACACCGTCCACCATCCCGACCGCGAGAGCGTGACCGTGCTTGCGAGCCCGCTGAAGATCGACGGCAAGCGGTTGCCCAACCGCGCTGCGCCATTGCTGGGCGCCGACAACGATGCGATTCTCGAGGAACTCGGCTACGACCCGGATGAAGTAGCGCAACTGCGCGCCGGAGGCGTCGTCTGAACCGATGGGAAAGCTGAGCGGGCTGACCGTTATCGACCTGACGCAGTTTCTTCCCGGGCCGATGCTCGGGGTGATGATGGCCGACCAGGGCGCGCGGGTGATCAAGATCGAGCCCGCGGCCGGCGATCCCACCCGCAGCCAGGCGCCGTTCGAGAACGGCCACTCGGTGTGGTACGCCAACCTCAACCGCGGCAAGGAAAGCCGCGTGCTCGACCTGAAGAGCGAGACGGGCAAGGCCGAACTCGCCGACCTGTGCCGCGAAGCCGACGTTTTCGTCGAGGGTTTCCGGCCCGGCGTGATGAAGCGTCTGGGGTTCGATTACGCCGCGGTCCGGGCGCTCAATCCCGCTATCGTCTATTGCTCGATCTCCGCCTTCGGGCAGGAGGGAGAATTGGCACATCACCCGGCGCACGACCTCGCGGTGCAGGCGCTCTCGGGATTTCTCAGCGTCAATGACGGGACCGACGGAACCCCGGTCGTGCCGGGCGTGCCGGGAGCGGACATGGCTGCGGGTCTGACTGCGCTGTCGGCAATCCTGATGGCCCTTATCGGGCGCGAGAAGACCGGTGAGGGCGATTATATCGACTGTGCGATGTTCGACAGCATGATGCTGTGGTGCGCGCATCACGCGGGCAGCGCGATCGCGGGCGGGGAGCCGCCGGTCTCGGCCCGCCAGCGCTCGCTCGGCGGCGCGGCGTTCTACCAGGTCTATCGCACCTCGGACGAGCGTCACGTGGTGCTGGGCGCGCGCGAGATGAAGTTCGTGACCAACCTGATGACCGCGCTGGATCGGCCGGATCTGATCCCCATCGCCGAGCGCGACGCGGGCGAGCAGGGCGAACTCATCGCTTTCCTGCGCGAAACCTTCGCCAGCCGCACGCGCGACGAGTGGGTCGAATGGTTCGCCGACAAGGATGTCGCCTTCTCGCCGGTTCTCGACTTTCGCGAGGCGTTCGACGCGCCGCATTTCGCCGAACGCGGGCTGCTCGTCGAGCACGAGGGCCGTCACCATCTCGCTCCGCCGATCCGCTTCGCGTCCGAACCGGA
This sequence comes from Tsuneonella dongtanensis, assembly GCF_001698205.1. Lineage (NCBI taxonomy): Bacteria > Pseudomonadati > Pseudomonadota > Alphaproteobacteria > Sphingomonadales > Erythrobacteraceae > Tsuneonella > Tsuneonella dongtanensis. The sequence goes on along the minus strand of NZ_CP016591.1, from coordinate 2,634,687 downwards.
TTGGGTGCCGGGCCACGTGCCCGACCTGGACGAACGCTGATGTCAGCCGTCCACGTCGATATGCATCGAGTAGGCGAACCGGTCGCCCGGGTGGTGGCTGACCGAAATCTCGAACAGCTTGCCCGCGGGGTCGTGGTAGCAGCGCAGGATGCGCAGCACCGGTGCGCGGCGGGCGATGCCGAGTGCCTCGGCGACATCGGACGGCGCGGCGACCGCCTGGATATCCTGCGTGACGGTGCCGACCGTGACCCCGGCGAATGCCTCGATCTGCGAGAACAAGGTGCCGGCGCCGAGGTCGAATTGAGCGACCGCATCATCCAGGCGCTGGTGGAAATAGGCGTCGATCACTGCGATCGGCAGCGCGTCGCCCTCGTGGCGGCGGGTGCCGCGAAAAACCGTCCAGTGGCCCGCGGTGTCGGCGGCGATCTGCTCGGCAACCTTGCGCGGGAGCGCGCCCTTGCCCTTCGGCTCGTAGGCGACCTGCGTGTCGCGCGCGTACTGGAGGATTTCTCCGACGTTCGACAGCGGTTGGTGCAGCGCCCCGCCGCGCGCCGCCGCTGGCTGGACGACCGTGCCCGAACCACGCTTGCGCGAAATGAGGCCTTCGTTCTGCAGCCGCCGCAGCGCTTCGCGCACGGTGAACCGGCTGACGCCGTACTGCTGGCAGAGTTCGCTTTCGGTGGGAAACGCATCGCGCGCGGCAAACTTGCCCGCCATGATCTGGCTGCGCAGTTCGCCCGCAAGCTGGAGGTAGCGCGGGGGTTCGCGACGTTCGGCAAGCGCGGCCGGCTGGGTCAATTTCGTCTCCCGGTTCGCCGCCTGTCCGCGGGGAACCCTTCGTCGCTTCGCTATGGCGAGGCCGGTCGATGAGCGCAACCTCCGACCTCGTCGCCTTTGCCGCCGCCCGCCACGCCTTGCCGGCCGAAGTGCGCGCTGCGACCGAGCGTTTCGTTGCAGATACGCTGGCCGTCGGAGCTGCCGGCTGGAGCGGACCGGGACTTGATGGCGTACTCGCCACCGCGAAAGGCTGGGGCGAGGGCGCGGCCTGCCGCCTGGTCGGCGATGCCCACGCGCGCTTGCCCGCAAACGGCGCCGCCTACGTCAACTGTTTTGCGATGCACTGCCTCGAATGGGACGCGGTCCACGAGGGCGCGGTGGTCCACGCGATGACCGCGGTGGTTCCGGCAGTGCTTGCCGCAATCGACCGGGCCGAAGCGCCGGTGCAACCGGACGATGCCATGGCGGCCATCGCGGTCGGCGTGGATATCGCAGCCGGGCTGGGCGTTGCGGCGAGCAGTCCGCTCCGCTTCTTCCGCCCCGCCATCACCGGCATCTACGGCGCCGCCGCTGCTGTCGCGCGGATAGAGGGTCTGGACGAGGCGCAGTTTGCCGACGTTTTGGGCCTCGCGCATGCGCATGCCGCGGGGACCATGCAGGCGCACACGGAGGGGTCGATCGCGCTGCCGCTCCAGTTCGCGAACGCCGCTCGCGGCGCGATCCATGCGGTCGATCTCGTCAAGAACGGTCTGACCGGCCCGCACGATCCGTTCGAGGGGCCATTCGGCCATTTCGCGCTGTTCGAGGACGGTAATCTCGAGGACTACACTCGCGATCTCGGTCGCTGGCGCATCGCCGAGATGTGCGTGAAGCCTTACCCCTCGGGCCGGGCGAGCCATGCCGTGCTGGGCGCGCTTGCGGACCTTGAGAACCGCGAGGTGGCGAAGGTCGTCGCCCATGTCCCCCCGTTGATCCGCCATCTGGTCGACCGGCCCCACAGGCCCGACATGACGCCTGCGTATGCGCGGCTGTGCCTGCCGTTCCTCTGCGCCCTGATGCTGACCGAGCGAGCGATCGACCCGCGGCGCTTTACGCCCGATGCGTTCGCCGACCCGGCACTCGCCGCACTCGCCACGCGGGTGGAAATCCGCGACGACGGCAACGACGACCCCAATGCGATGGCGCCGCAGCGCGTCGAGGTGGAATTCGCGGACGGCGAGCGAAGGGACATCGCCATTCCCGTCACTCTCGGCTCCCCGGAGCGCTTGCTCGATTCACGACAGTCGGCGGCGAAGTACGGCCTTTGCCGCGAACTCGCGTCGCGGACGTGCGACCCGCGCATTTTCGACGACCCGATCGGCTATCTGGTGAACGCATGAGCCATCCGACCTACCTCGAAACGCTCGACGTGCGGCGGCTGCTCGAAGATTATCCGATCGGCGACGCCTTCACCGCGCGATATGCGGGTATGAGCCGCGACGAGCTCTTCGCGCTGCAAGACGTGCGCTTCCGCACCCTGATGAAGCGGGGCTGGGAAATTCCCTTCTACCGCAGGCTCTGGGGCGCGCAGGGTATCGAACCGGGCGACATCGCGGGCCTGGCCGACATCGCCAGGCTGCCAACATACGACAAGTCGGACCTGATGGCCTCGATCGCCGAACACCCGCCGCTCGGCGATTTCCACGGACGCGGGGAATCGCCGGTGGTCATGCACACCACCAGCGGCACGACCGGGCGACCGCAGGTGCTGCTGTTCGGCCCAAAGGGACGCGAGGTCGGCAACCTGCTCGTCGCGCGCATGTATCGCTGGATCGGGATCGACCACACCGACGTCGTCCACTCGGTCTACGGCCACGGCATGATCAACGGTGGGCACTACATCCGCGAGGCGGTGACCCACTTCACCAACGCGTTGTTCCTGTCCGCGGGTACAGGCGTCGAGACGCGATCAGCGCAGCAGGTGCGCTTGATGGCCGACTTCGGCGCGACGGTGGCGGTGGGCTTCGTCGACTACATCCGCAAGCTGGCCGAGGTCGCCGAGGCGGAGGGCGTCAAAGACCAAATCCCCCTGCGGGTGATCATCGGCCACCTCGGCACCGAGGACCGCGCGGCGATCGAACGCGTCTGGCCGGGATCGAAGGCCTACGACTGGTACGGGGTCGGAGACACCGGATCGATCGCCGGCGAGGGCCCGGACCGTGACGGGCTCTACGTGTGGGAAGACGCGCACTACCTCGAACTGCTCGACGTCGACAGCGGCGCTCCGGTCGATACTGGCGGAACCGGGGACATGGTCGTCACCTGCCTCTACAAGGACGACGTGGCGCCCTGCATCCGCTTCAACACCCATGATGTGACCCACGAACTGGCGGGCCGCGGCGAGCTCGCGTTCAAGCGCATCGCGGGTTTCGAGGGGCGCAGCGACAACATGGTCAAGCTGCGCGGGATCAACGTGTTTCCGCACGCAGTCGCCGCACTGATAGAGGACCGTGCCGACCTCACCGGCGAATACGTCTGCCGCATCCGCCGCGATGCAGGCGGGCGCGACAGCATGGAAGTCGAGCTTGAAAGTCGCGGTGGCAGCGACGTGGGGCAGATCGCGGAACTGCTGCGACGCGGCCTCGGTGTGGAGGTTGAGGTGGTGCTTTGCGAGCCAGGTGGCACGGCAGCGGCAACGCAGGTCGACGTACGCCAGAAGCCCTTGCGCCTGATTGACGAGCGCGGTCTGTGAGCGATCGTTTTAATGCCTTCGTCGACACCGATCCGGACGCGGCACCCGGCAACGGCCCGCTGGCTGGCGTTCGTGTCGGCATCAAATCGAATATCGCGGTCGCGGGCCTGCCGTGGACCGCCGGGATGGGCCTGCGCCGTGGCATCATCGCAGAGCGCGATGCAGAGGTTGTCGCGCGCCTCCGCAGGGCGGGCGCGGCGATCCTCGGCACGCTCAACATGCACGAGGCCGCGCTCGGCTCGACCACCGACAACCCGTTCTACGGCCGCACTATCAACCCGCACCGCGAAGGCTTTACCCCGGGCGGTTCGTCGGGCGGCAGCGGCGCTGCGGTGACGGCGGGCCTGTGCGACCTTGCGCTCGGAACAGACACGCTGGGGTCGGTCCGCATCCCGGCGGCCTATTGTGGGGTCTACGGCCTCAAGCCGACCGCGGGCGCGGTGCCGCAGGACGGCCTGGTAGTGCTCGACGCCCGGCTCGATGCGATCGGCCCGCTGGCGCGCGACCTCGACACATTGGCGGCCGGCTGGCGGACGATCGCCGACCGGCCGGGCGAAGCGGTGCAGTTTCAGCGCGCCTTTACCCTCGCCGACCCTTCCGGCGTGGAGCTCGAGCCGCAGGTCCGCGACGCCTGGCGGAGGGCGCTCGCCGCGATTGACCTTCCGCGCGGGCAGGTCGAGCTACCTGCCTCGCTCGAATCGATCCGCCTTGCCGCCTTCGCCGGAATCGGCCGTGCGATCGCGGAAGACCTTGGCCCTGACATCGACGGCGACGGCATCTCGAAGGAGTTGCACTTCGTCATCAATGCGGCGCTGGGCATGCCCTTCGACGAGGAACTGCTCGCTCGCGCGAAATCGGCCATTGTCGAGGCGCTGGGCGAAGATGGAGTGCTGGTCCTCCCGACCGCGCCACAGGTTGCCTTCGCGCATACCCCGCGCCCGCCTGCGTCCCAGCCACTGTTCACAGGTCTCGCGAACGTTGCCGGACTGCCCGCGCTGGCCTGTCCCGCGGGCCGCGACGACAGCGGCCTTCCGCTTAGCGTTCAACTCATCGGCCCGGCGGGAAGCGAGCCCGGCCTGATCGATCTCGCTCGCCGCATCGAACCCGCGCTCGGAGGCTTCGTCGCCCCGCCTGCATTCCAAGGAGAACCGCAATGCGCATAGTCTGCCTGTTCAACCTCAAGGACGGCGCCAGCCGCGAGGACTACGAGGCCTGGGCGCGCGGGACCGACATTCCCGGCGTCAATGCGCTCGGCAGCGTGCGCGGGTTCACCGTCCACCGCTCGACCGGAGTATTCGGGTCGGATGCGAAGCCGCCCTACGACTACATCGAGGTGATCGATATCCACGGCATGGACGATTTCGTGGCGGACGTGTCCGATCCCGAGTTCCAGAAGGTCGCGGCGGCTTTCGGCGAGTTCGCCGACAACCCGGTCTTCATCCTGACCGAAGACCTGTGACCATGCGCTTCGCAGGCAAGACCGTGGTCGTCACCGGCTCGGGGCGCCACAAGGGGCTGGGGCAGGGCATCCTCCAGCGTTTCGCCGACGAGGGCGCGAACTGCGTCGTTTCCGACGTGAGGATCGGCGACGAGGCCGAGGAGGTTGCCCAAGAATTGCGAGGACGCGGAGCGCAGGCCATCGCGATCGCTTGCGATGTCTCCGACCCGGCGCAATGCGATGCGCTCGTGGTGGCAGCGGCGGCGGAGTTCGGCGCAGTCGACGTAATGGTCAACAACGCCGGCATCGGTTTCATGATGAAGCCGTTCCTCGATGTCGATCCGGCCGACTGGGCCAAGGTCATCGCGGTCAACCTGTCGGGCGCGTTCTACTGCACGAAGGCTGCGGCAAAGGACATGGTCCGGCGCGGCGAGGGAGGGCGCATCGTGAACATCGCCAGCCAGGCCGCCAAGACCGGGTTCCCGCATCTTCCCGCCTACGTCAGTTCTAAGCACGGCATGATCGGCCTGACGCGGGCCTCGGCGGTCGAACTCGGTGCGCACGGCATCACCGTCAACGCGGTGTGTCCCAACCACGTGACAACCGCGCTCGGGGCTGAGCAAAACGAGTATTTCTCCAAGCTCCTCGGCTTTCCGACCGTGGAGGCCTACCTCGCCAACATGGCGGCGAAAAACCCGATGGGCCGCCCCGGCCTGCCAAGCGATACCGCGAGCGCGGTGGCATGGCTCGCCAGCGACGAAGCGGTATACGTGACCGGCGAGGCGCTCAACGTCTCGGGCGGCGAGGAAATGCACTGATGCAAGAGGAGCGCATCGACTGGCCGAACGGCGCGAAGTTGGCGCTGTCGCTGGTCGTCAATGTCGAGGAAGGGTCCGAGCAATCGGTCGCGCGCGGCGACAAGGGGATGGAGCCCGTCGACGAACTGGGTGTGTTCGTGAAGGGCGCGATCCGCAACTACGCCAACGAATCGAACTACCTCTACGGCATCAAGGCCGGCGCGCCGCGGGTCGTGAGGCTGCTGAAGGACCGTGGCCTCGCGGCGAGCTGGACGGTTGCGGCGCAAAGTCTGGAAAACCACCCCGAGCTCGCCCGTGCGATAGTCGATCTGGGGCACGAGCCGGTCAGCCACGGCTACCGCTGGATCCACCAGTTCCGCATGGACGAGGAGGCCGAGCGCGCCTTCATCCGGCAGGCCGTGCAAAGCATCGAGAAAACCTGCGGCGTCCGGCCCTACGGCTGGCTCAGCCGCTATCTCCTCACCGACAACACCCGGCGTTTGCTGGTCGAGGAGGGCTTTTCGTATCACATGGATGATTTCAGCGGCGACGTGCCGTTCTGGGATCGGGACACGGTGCCGGGACGGCCGATCGCTATCGTGCCCTACCAGGTCGATACCAACGACATGAAGTTCTGGACCGACCCGGCCTATTCGCCGGACGACTGGCTGACGTATGCGAAGCGTAATTTCGACCAACTGATGAAGGAGGGCGAGGCAGGCAACCCGAAGATGATGAGCGTCGGTCTGCACCTGCGCATAATCGGGCGGCCAGGGCGCATCTGGGCGCTGGAGGCCTTCCTCGATTACGTCGCGCAGCATGGTGACAGCGTATGGGTCACCACCCGCAAGGCGATCGCCGACCACCTCGCCGCGGTCGATTTGGCATGAGTGTGCGGCTGGAGCGTCACGGGGAGGCGGCGCACCTCGTGATCGACCGTGCGGCGAAGCGCAATTCGATGACTCAGGACATGTGGTTGGCGATGCCCGGCCTCGTCGAGCAGGCGGTGGCCGACCGCTCGGTCAAGGTGCTGGTGGTGCGCGCCGCCGAGCCCGGGCCGTTCTGCGCCGGGGCCGACCTCGGCGAATTCATGGCGCATGCCGACGACGTGGACTGGCTTACCGAGAGCCAGCACGCCATCAATCGCACCCAGCGCGCGGTCGCTCGAGCGGCGCTGCCGACGGTCGCCTTCGTCGAGGGCGATTGCATCGGCGGCGGGTGCGGACTGGCGGTGGCGTGCGACTTGCGCGTTGCAACGCCCGCCGCGCGGTTCGCGGTAACCCCGGCGAAGCTCGGCCTCATCTACCCGCTCCACGACGTGAAATTGCTCGTCGACCTGATCGGGCCGGGGCAGGCCAAGCGGCTGATGTTTACGGGTGCGATCATCGGCGCCGCCGAAGCCCATCGCATTGGGCTGGTCGAAGCGATCGCGGACGGTCCGGGCGAGATGGTCGACGCGATCGCGGCCGTCTCGCCGTTCTCGGTGCGCGAAACCAAGGAGCTCGTCCGCCGCGTCGGCGACGGCCAGTCCGAGGACGACGACTATACATGGACCACCTTTGCCGGTGCGTTCCAGGGCAGCGACTTCCGCGAGGGCGTCGGTGCCTTTCTCGCCAAGCGCAAGGCCCGGTTCGAGCGATGAAGGCGGGCGCGATCGTCGGCGGGGTGGTGACGGTGCCCGATCTCGACGCGGCGCTCGCGGACTATCGCGACCTGCTCGGCTTGTCGCTCGTCGAAGAGAACACGGTCGGCGAGGCCCTGGCGGAAAGCTGGGGGTGTCAGGGCAATGCCGCGAGCCGCATGGCGACGCTGCGGCCGACGAGCGGATCGCACTGCTTTCTCCGGCTGGTGGAACAGCCGATGCCGCCCGGCTATCGTCCGACGACCACATATGGCTGGAACTCGTTCGAGATCACCGTTGAGGACGTGTTCGACTGGCCGGATAGGCTCGCGGGAAGCGGGTTCGAGGTGGTCGGCCCGCCGCGCGAGATACCCGGACTTCCCTACTTCGTCGCGATGCAGGTCGTGGGGACCGGCGGCGAAATGATCTACCTCAACGAGAGTCGCGCGGACACGCCGACCAACGACATGCCCAAGGCCAAGTCTCCGGTGGATCACCTTTTCATCGTGATCCTCGGCACGCCGGATCGGGCGGCGAGCGTCGCGTGGTACCGCGACCGGCTCGGCTTCGACGAGGGCGCGAGCTACGTGATCGAGTACACGATGATCAACCGCGCGTTCGGGCTGCCGGCGGGCACGACATCGGGACTGACGATGATCCAGAATGGCCGCATGCCCATCGTCGAGATCGACGATTACCCTCCGCAGGCATCGGTCCGACCACGTCGTGATGGAAAGTTGCCGCCCGGGAACGCGCTGGTCAGCCTGGCGGTTGCCGATCTCGACCGATGCGATTGCGCGTGGATCGTGCCGCCGCAGGTGCACGGCGCGCCGCTCTATCGCGGGCGGCGTAGCGCGACGACCGTGGGCGCGGCGGGCGAACTGGTCGAGCTGGTGGAGATCGCCGAAGCCTAGCGCCTGTCGAGGAAGGGGGTGACCAGGCCAGCGATTGCATCCGGCGCGGCGTCGAACAGGCCGTAACCGGCGTCCGGCAGGTCGGCAAAGTCACTCCCGGGCACCAGACGCGCGGCGTCTTTTGTCGCATCCTGCAAACCGTCGTGCGGCGCGACTGCAAGCGTGGGAACCCGGATCGCCGCGAGCATGGGCGCCAGGTCGCGCTCCATCGCGGAGAGCAGCGCCCATTCGCGATAAGGGCCGGGACGCAACTTCTCGGCGACGAGACGCGCCGCATCGTCCATCGACTGCGCCTTCGGGCGGACGGACATCGTGCCTTTCCACATCGGCAGCAGGTGCGAGCCGTCGTCGGAATAAGGTTCCTCGGGTGCTGCCAGTTGCGCAAGCAACGCCTCGCGGCGCTCGGTCCCGAAAAGCGGGAATGAGACCAACACCAGGCGCCGCACCGCGCTGGTGCGCGCAGAGAGGTCCGCCGCAATCACCGCTCCTGTGTGATAGCCGAGCATGTCGAACCGCTTGCCGAAGCGCGGGCGGAGAGCTGCGAGGATGGCATCGCCATAGCCCGCGAGCGATGGTCGCTCCTCTGGCCGGTCGCTCTCTCCGTAACCCGGCGTGTCGACCGCGACGACCAGACGGTCGAGCGCCAATGCGGGCATGATACGCTCGAACATCCGGCCCGAGAGGGGGGTCTGGTGGAGCAAGACGAGCGGAGGTGCCTTTTCGTGTTTGCCGGCGATGCGCACGTGCACTTGTCCGAAAGGACCGTCCAGATAGCTGCGGCGCACTTGTCCCGCAGGCTCGGGCAGGGCGAGTGCCGGTGCGGCAAGACCCGCCATCATGGCAAGGCCGCCGGTCAGGACGTCCCGGCGGCGGATCAATTGAGCCGCTCGGTCAGCTCGAGCATGTGGCCATCGGGGTCGATCGCGAACATGAACTTGGCATCCCATGCGCTGCCGACGCTCTCCACACGCGTCGTCTCGGGCGCCTTGTGGATCGCGAAGCCTTCTGCGGCAAGCGTTGCAGCCACCCGGTCCATGCCGGCGATCTCTATCATCAGCACTGGATCACCGACGCGCAGCGCGAACTTCGCCGGCTTCCGTTTGGGCCCGTACTGGAGCAGTCCGATCATCCCGAGATAGGGGTCCTTGCCCTTCATGATGATGAAACGGCTCGGGTCGCCGACCTTCACGCCCTTCACCGGCAAACCGCCTTCGCGCACTGTGCCGGGCTTTCCGACGTACCATTTCGCGAAGCCGAGGATTTCGTAGAAGCGGGCCGAACGGTCGATATCGTGCACCAGCAGCGTGGTACGGCGCATGACCGTACCGTCGCTCTTGCCGCCGGCCGGTGCCGCTTGCGCCAGCGCCGGGGCGGCGGCGAGCAGTACCAGCGCGGCGAGCAAGGCCCTCATTCGGCTTTGGGCTTGGCGGCTTCGGCTGCGCGCTTTTCGTCGATGTGCTTCTTGAACACCGTCCAGCTCGTCTCGTTGGGACGGGTGTCGTCGACCGGCGGCGGGGTGGTGTAGACCGGGAAGCGCGTTTCGACTTCCTTCTTCATCCAGTCCGGTAACTGGTCGTAGCTGTCGAGCCGCAGTCCGCCCATGTAGTGGACCAGCAGACCCTCGCGACCGCCCATCTTCATCCACGGCATCCAGCGGCTGATCCGGCCCCACGAGAACACGTTGTCGCGCACCCGGGTGGCCTTGGCGTCGAGGACGTCGGCCATCGGCATAACCGCCGTGAGGAATTCGGAAGCCTGGTACTTGTTGCCGACGAAGTCCTGATAGTCGCCCGCGAGAGGGTTGTCGTAGAACAGCAGAGCCGCGCCGCCGCCCGAATAGGCGTATCCGTCCATCACGAAGTCGTCGAACTCCGCACGGGGCGACCCATCGTCGTTGCGCGCATAGGAGGGCGCGCGGGCATTCACGGGGTCGTTGTGGACATGGACCACCTCGACCTCTTCGTTGGTGAAGGGGTTCTTCCAGGTGTCGAGCACCTTCTTGGTGCCAGGCTCCATGTAAAACACGATTTCCCGATTGACGCTGCGCGAGCCGGGGCCCTTGACCGGATCGGAGAACGGCTTGCACTGACGCATGCTCATCGCTGCGACGTCGAGCAGGTGGCGGTCCTTCTCCCCGCGTATGCGGCTGTAGACGGTGCCTTCCCAGTAATGGACCGCCCACTCGCCTTCCTTCAGCGAGCAGAACTGCTTGGTGTTCATGCGGAACGCGTCGTCAGGGTTCTTCGGATCGAGCTGCTGGGCCGCGGCGGGCATCGAGAGCGCGAGCGCGGCGACGAGGGGCAGGGCTGCGCGGATCATTTCGTCTCTCCCTTGGCACCCTTGCGTTTCTTGAAGACTTCCCAGCTCGTCTCGTTGGGGCGCGTGTCGTCAAGCGGCGGGGGAGCGAGGTATTGCGGGTACCGTTCCTTCAGGATCGTCCGCATCGGCTCGGGCAGCTTGTCGAGACTGTCGGTGCGCCCCCCGACGGTGGCCGTGTAGATTACCCCGTTGCGGTCTCCCATCTTCATCCACGGCAGCCAGCCCGACAGCCGGGTCCAGCTGAGCGAGTGGTGTTCCGGCATGCTCCGCGTGCTGTCGAACAAGTCGTCGGCATAGAAGAAGTCGGCACCCATTTCCTGCGCGTGATACTTGCCGCCGACCCACTCCTGGAATTCGCCGCCAAGAGGATTTTCGTAGAACAGCGGCGTGTTGCCCGTGCGGAACGCGCGCCCGCGCATTACCGTGAGGTCGGCGGTCATCGGGGTTCCGTCGGCGCGGTACGCAAACATCGGGTTCCGCATGTTCACGGGGTCGTTGGCGACATGGATCACTTCCAGGTCTTCGCCAGTCCACGGGTTCGTCCAGCGATCCATGATCTTGCCCGTCTCGGGATCGAGATGGAGCATGATCTCGCGGCTGACCGCGCGGAAGCCGGGCCCGCGCTTGGGATCCTTCAGGTTCTGGCACTGGCGGATGTTCATGCCTTGCAGGTCGAACAGCTTGCGATCCTTTTCGCCCTCTACCCGGCTGAACATCCCGCCCTTCCACCAGTGGATGACGGTTTCGCCTTCCTTGGTCGAGCAGATGGTCTTCTGCATGATGGCCAGCGCATCCTCGGCCTTCGCGGGATCGAGGCGGCGGGCATCGGCCGGCGCAGCCGTGATCGCTGCTGCGGCCAACAGGGGCATCAGGGTTCGGGCGATCATTGATTGTGTTCCTCGTTGCCGGAAGATCCGCCGGGCAGCATCGCGATGAGCGTGCGGTCCTTGCGGACGAAGTGATGATAGAGCGCGGCCCCGATGTGCCCCGCGACAAGGGTCAGCAGGGTCCAGGCCAGCACGAAGTGCGCCCAGTACCCCACCGCCACGCCGAACTTCCACTTGGGTAGCGGCGAGGGGATCTCGAACAGTCCCCAGAACTTGGTACCGCTGCCGAAGAAGCTCGACGCGAGGAAACCGGTCACCGGAACCGCGATCATCAGGACGTAGATCGCGATGTGGACGCGGTGGCTCCACAGCTTCTCGCGCACGGTCAGCGGCGCCGTCTGCGGCACAGGGTTGCGGCGCCGCCAGACGATGCGCAGCACGATCAGCACGAAGGCGATGATACCCAGCGCCTTGTGCCAGTGGATGTAGGTGATGAACACCATCGGGCTCGACTTGAACCACCAGGTCGAATCGTTGACGTGGAGGATGAAGATCGAGGTGAAGATGATCAGCGCCGCGATGACCCAGTGGAGCGTCTTGGCGACGCTCCCCCAGGCCTTATCGGTGTTGCCGGCGGGCATCGGCGCCTAGAACTTGTAGTTGGCGCTCACCCCGATCTGCCGCCGCCGCGGAGCCGAGACGAGGAAGTTGCGGTAGAAGCTCAAGAGCACCGGCTGGCCAAACGTGACGCGCAGAGGATCGGGCACCAACAAGGTCCGGCTGAACTCGAACAGTCTGGTGCCGACTACCGGCGAGCGATCGTCGGTCAGGTTGTTTACGAACAGCGTCAGCGTCAGCTTGTTGTCCAGCTCCACGCCGGTCCGCAGGTTCACATTCAGGCTGTCACCCGTGTGCGCCAGATTGTGGACCTGGACATAACGCTTCGTGTCGTAGGTGAAGTCCGAGCGAATGAAAAACGCGGCGGTGTTCGATACCGGAAACTTGACGTTGCCGTTGACCGCGAGCTGGTGGACCGGCGTCTGCGGGAGCCGGTTGCCCTTGACCTGTCCATCAGGCCCGTCGACGTCGGCCGGGTTGACCTGCGTCTGCTCGGGATCGAGGAAGCTCGGCCGACCGTCGGTATCGTAAATCTGTTCGGTGTTCTCGTCGTAGAAGTCGACGAATTTGGCGTCGTTGTAGGCATAGGCGACGCGGAAATCGAACCAGTCGCTCAGCGCCCCGAACAGCTCGACCTCAAAGCCGTTGACCCGCGACTGGCCGGCGTTGACGATGAACGGCGTGGTCCGGAAATCACCCTGCGTTCGCTGATAGGGATAGGACAGGGTCAACTGTTGCTGCGACCAATCGAGATGGTACGCCGCGACGTTGAAGTTGACCCCTCCGATACGACCCTTGGTGCCGAGCTCGTAGGACCAGACGCTTTCTTCGTCGAAGGCACCCAGATTGCGACTGTCGAAATCCGCGATCGAGGCCGCACGGGCGTCGGACGGGTAGTCATTGAACCCCCCCGGCTTGTTGCCCTTGGCGACCGAGCCGTAAAGGTTCCAGTTGGGCGCCAGCTCGTAACGCGCGGTGACGCGCGGCAGGAAGATCTTGTAGGTCTTCGAACGGATGTTGGTCGGCTGGCCATAGCCGAGCAGGACTTCATTCTCCTGGCTGCCGGTGATCCGGTCCACTTCGTAGCGGCCCTCGGCACTGAGCGTCAGGCGGTCGGTTACGTCGGCCTCGATCAAGCCGAACAGCGCGAGATTGCGCACCGCATCGTCCGAAAACGCGTTCGACCGCAGGCGATAATTGGCGCTCGTGGTAGTCGTGTTAACGGTATACTGCTCGTCGTCGTCAGCTTGGTAGTAGTAACCCCCGAACAGTCCGCGCACGCGCCAGCTCTGCGGGGTCTGGATGCGTGCTTCGAGGCTGTGATCGCGATTGCTGCGATAGCCGATCGACAGGCTCGGATTGGTCGACGGCAGGTACGTGTTATCGAACCCGTTCTGGTTCTCTTGCCAGTTGAAGGCGCCGACCGCGGTCAACGTCCAGTCGCTCTCGGTCGTGTACTCGATCGTCGCGTCGGCGCGCAGGTAGCTGCGTTCGAGAGGGTGGTAGCCCAGCGCCTCGATCTCGGCATTGTTGTAGGCAAAGGTATCGGGCGTCTTGATCTCGCCGCAGAAGTAACCGCGCGAACGAGTGGAACTGCGCGGGATCCCTGCGATCGTCCCGACGATATTTGGTAGAAAGCAATTAAGGGCCGTCGACGGCACGATGAACGAGGAATAGCCCTTGTCCCTGTCGTGCCCGACCGCGCCGCCGATCAGGACTTCGAGGTTGCTGGACGGCGTCCATCGTAGGCGTGCGCCGAAATTCTGGCTGTCCTGCGCGTTGATGTCGCGCTTGCCGTTGTCCTGGTTCACATAGTCGCCGCCGAAGTGATAGACGCGGCCGTTGAGTTCGATCGCCAGCCGATCCTCGACCAGCGGGACCTGGATATAGCCCGAGACCTCGCCATGCCCCCACTGGCCGGCGGTCGCGTTGATGGCACCGCGCAACTCGTTGCCAGGCTTGCGGGTCACGAAATTGATCGCACCAGAGAACGTCTGGCGGCCGAACAGGGCCGACTGCGGACCGCGAATGACTTCGACGCGTTCCAGGTTGTCGAGCTGATAGCTGGTGATGTTCTGCGAAACGAAGATGCCGTCCACGAAGAAACCGGCGTTTGGCGTGCCGAGAATGTTCGACATGCCGCGGATCGACGGGCGAACGCTTGCGCCGCCATCGCCCGAGCCTGTACGCCCAAAGCCCTGTTTGAAGCTGAAGCCCGGAACCTGCCGCGACAGGTCAGACACGTTCTCGATGCCCGAAGCCTGGATTTCGGCCTCTCCGATCGCGGTGATCGCGAGCGGCACGTCTATCAGCTGCTCTTCCTTCTTGCGCGCAGTGACGATGATCTCGCCCGAAGTGACCGAGCGGTCCGTCGCCTGCGGCGCGGTGTCCTGGGCCAATACTGCCGTCGGCAGTGCCCCCATCGACACCAGCGCGGTTCCCGCTAGCAGCCTTACCCTCATCGCGGCCTCCCTCAATGCACACGTCCCTTACGGTGCAAGTTAGGAAAGACGGCGTGCTGGTCTAGTTTATAATTTTTACCATTGGATATGTTTCGGTTATGTCGCTCCTGCAAACGCTGATAACAGGCGCGTTCGCAGTTGGCGTGCAGCGGCAGGAAGCGGCTTTCCCTGCCGCTCCACCAGGCTGAGCGGAAGCGACCAGTTGAACCTTTGCGGAGCGATTGGTGCGAGGACGCCCGCGTGTAATTGGCGCGCGATCATACTTTCGGGAAGGACCGTGACGAAGTGACCTTCGCCTAGCAACGTCTGCACGATCGCCAGATTGCGGACGTTGATCGCTGGCTGAGGCGGGTTCAGGCCTGCGTCGCGAAACATGGCGCTCCACGCGGGCAAGTTCTCCTCGAGGCTGCCGATCTCGATCCACGCCGCAGCAGCCAGATCCGAAAGGCCGACTCGCTTGCGGGTTACGAGAGGATGATCGGGCGATGCGACGAGCAACAGGCGCAGGAAGGCGAGCCGCGTGATCGCGAAGCGCGGGTCGATCAGGGCCGCGTCGGGGACTGTTCCCAAGTACATCGAGAACTCACCGTCGGCGAGGCGTTCCAGCGCCGGCGGGGCGACCCCAAGCGATATCGCTATGTCGAGGCCGGGAAAGTCCGCCGACATCGTCGCGAGCGCAGCGCCCACTTCTGGAGTGGCGGCGCTTGGCCCCATGCAGATTTCCAGCCGGCCCGCTGTCCCGGCCCCGAGGGCGCCCAGTTCCTCGCGCGCTTCGGAGAGATCACGCTCGACCCGCAATGCATAGCGGTAGAAAACGCGCCCCTCTTCGGTCAGGGACAGCGGGCTCGTTCCGCGATCGACCAGCGATGCGCCAAGCGCCTTTTCCAGCTGAGCGATCGCGATGCTGAGTGCGGGCTGGGTGATGTGCAAGGCTTCTGCCGCCTGGGTGAAGGACCCTCGCTCGACCAGTCTCAGAAAGTAGCTGACCTGCCGAAGACTGAATTCCATCACGGCCATATTCGTTGCCCGCTATTTGCACTTTTGCGTGCTTCATTAAAAACTATAAATTGGACACTGCAAAGGGGAAAATCCCATCTGATGTGGTGGGAGCGGGAAACGATCATGCATTGGCGCGCGAGCGCAAGAAGGCCGGGGTTGGCTTGCCGCGACCTCTTGTTCGCCGCCAGTGGGTGCTCGCCGCGGCGCCGCAAGGTGCGGTATCCTTGGACAATTTCCGCCTGATGGAGGCGCCGGTGCCCGAGGTCGCTCAAGGCGAATTTCTCGTCCGCACGCTCTTCCTCTCAGTCGCTCCCGTCATGCGGCAGTACATGATCGACGGCGCAGGCATCGAACTGCCGCTTCGTCCGGGAGACGTCATTCACGGCCGCGGGGTGGGGCAGATCATCGAATCGCGGAACAGCGATTTCCCGGTTGGAACGATCGTTCACGGAAAGTTGGGTTGGCAGGATCACGCCATCAGCGACGGGGCGGACGACAAGCTGATGTTTCCGGTCGGATCGCGCGATCTGCCGCATTCCACTGCACTCGGCGTACTGGGCATGACCGGATTTTCAGCCTTTGTCGGGCTATTCGACATCGGTCAGCCGGTTGAGGGAGAGACCGTGGTGGTGTCGGGCGCGGCCGGGGGAGTCGGGTCGATCGCAGGGCAGCTTGCCAAGATAGCCGGGTGCCGCGTGATCGGCATCGCGGGTACTCCCGAAAAGTGCGACATGCTCACGGAAGAACTCGGGTTCGACGAGGCCGTGAACTATCGATCCGGGAACTTCGCCCAACGCCTCGCCGACGCGACACCCGATGGCATCGACGTGATTTTCGACAATGTCGGAGGTTCGGTTCTCGACACCGCGCTCGCCCGGATCAACCGCTATGCGCGGGTGGTCAGCTGCGGGCGGATATCGCAGTACGTCGATGGGCCCAATCACGCCCTCGCGAACTGGTGGCGGATCGGGGAGAATTCAGCGCGCATGCAGGGCTTTTTCGTCTACGAGTATCGGCACCGCTTCGCCGAAGCGGAGGCAAAGATGGCGGACTGGATTCGCGAGGGGAGACTCAGGTGGCGCGAGGACGTGCTCGACGGCTTCGACCGGATGCCGGAAGCGCTCTGCCGCTTGTTCGAAGGCCGCAACCTCGGCAAGCAGGTCGTGCGCGTCGCCGATCCATTGTCGGATGCGGAGCTCGGCCTGTGACGGATCCGGTGCGGTTCAAGCGTGCGGCGCTCATCGTCGGCGACCTCGACCGCGCACTCGCGCTATACCGCGACGCGCTCGGGTTTCGTCTCCAGTCGATCAAGCAGTCCGCTTCCGACAGCTACAGCTATGAGATTTTCGGCATCGATCCCGGTGCGACGATGAGGATGGCCGCACTCGATGGACCGGATGGCCAGGAACGCACTCTTGCCCTGATCGAGGTAGTCCCGCCGCCGCCGAAGCTCAGCCGTCCTTCGGCGGCGACTGTCATCGAGGTCGCGGATATCGGCGCCGCACTTGATCGCATAGCGACCCTTGACGGCGTCACCGTGCTGCCCGAGCGCCAGTTGCACACGCACGACGGCAGGCTGGGGCGCGAAGTCGGTGTGATCGACGCCGATGGCCACGCGGCGGTGCTCTACCGTGTCTGACGGTCACACCTGGCCGCGCCCGCGCGCGGCCTGGGGCATGGTCGCGCTGCTGACGGTCGCGTACCTGGTCAGCTATGTCGACCGGGCGATCCTCGGCCTCCTGATCCAGCCGATCAAGGCCGACCTGTCGCTTTCCGATGAGCAGATCGGACTCGTACTCGGGCCCGCATTTGCGATCTTCTACGCGACGATCGGGGTCCCGCTCGGCTGGCTCGTCGACCGCCGCTCGCGTACCAAGCTGATTGCCGCTGGGATTGCGCTGTGGTCGGCGGCGACCGCGTTTTCGGGCCTCGTGCGCGGTTTCCCGCAGCTCTTCGCCGCGCGCATGACTGTCGGCGTTGGGGAAGCGGTACTCAGCCCAGCGGCGTTCTCGATGATCGGCGACAGTTTCCCGGAGGAAAAGCGCGCGCGCCCGATCGCAGTATATTCGATGGCGATCACGCTCGGCACGGGCCTCGCCTCGCTGATCGGTGCGGTTGTGCTGACCTGGGCCAAGCAATCTGGCGGAGTCGAAGTCCCGTTCCTTGGTGAACTCGCGCCCTGGCGGCTTACGTTCCTGGCAGTCGGCTTGCCGGGATTGCTCCTTGCGGCGGCATTCCTGGTCTTGCGCGATCCGCCGCGGCTGTCCCGCGCCGGTGTCGATGCGAACGGCTTCGGCGACGCCCTGCGCCATGTCGGATCACATGCGAAGGAATACGCGCTGATCGTCTCGATCGTGGCGGCCATGGTCATCGTTGCTTACAGCCAGGGCTTTCTCGCGGCCGCATTCGAACGCCGATGGGGCTGGCCGCCGGAGTATTACGCGCAGTGGAACGGGCTGAGCGCGCTCATCGTCGGTCCTGCAGTCTACCTATGGGCAGGCAGCTACTGCGACCGACTGGCGGCTGCGGGTGATCGCAATGCACCGCGGCGGATCATGGCGTGGGGCATTGCTCTACTCGTCCCGGCAAACGCGCTTGCCATGCTCATGCCGGGGCCGTGGATCGCGTTCGCGTTCCTCGTGATCGGCTCTGCGGCGATCAGCGCGATCTCCGCGGTTGGCGTCACCGCGCTGCTGGCAATCACGCCAGGGCAGATCCGCGGGCAAGTCGTGGCGATGTACTACATGGCGATCAGCCTCGCTGGGCTACTGCTGGGGCCCACCACGGTCGGCATGCTTTCAACCCGCGTGGTCGGTGAAGACAACCTGCACCTTGCGGTCGCGGCCGTTCCGTTGATCTATGCGACGATCCCGGCGATCCTTGCGCTGGTCTTCTTCGTTTGGCGGAAGCCCGCCTAGAGGCTCTCGCGCTGTTCGACCACGTGTATGCGCGTGCCGTCGGGGTCGCTGGTCACGATCTCGGTCTCGCTGCCGCCGTGGCCATGGACGGGCCCCGCGAGGATCGGCGCACCGCGTTCGCGCAGTCGCTCGATAACGGCGGCTATGTCGCTGGTCATGAGCGCCAGCATCGCCTGGCCATAGGCGAATTGATTGCCGCGCGGTTGCTTGAGACGGGGTTTGCGATCGTCCGGGAACGCGAGAAGGCCGATCCCTACTGTGCTGTGATCGCGGCCCGAGAACGTGCGCTCGCCATCCAGGATCACGAACCGCGCGTCTTCGCCCGGCCTCAGCGCAAGAAGCACGCGGTTTTCGGGCGTGGACCCGATCTTGCCGTCATACCTGACCGTGTAGCCGAAGACGTCGCGATAGAACGCGACCGAACGATCGATGTCGCGCACCACGAAAGTCGCGCGAACCATCGCGGTTGCCACTTGCCGGTCGTCGTCGGCAGCGAGCGGCGCGGCTGCGGCCAGCGCCGCGAATGCAAGGACGGCTCTCAAACGTCGACTCCCAGCCGCGCGATCGGGAAATTCGCCATCGGCATCGTGAGGACCTTTTCCTCGGTGAACAGCGCACGGCTCGAGTGGCCTCCGGTCCGTCCGACACCCGAGTTCTTGAAACCACCGAAAGGTGCCCGCAGGTCTCTGGCAACCGGGGTATTGACCCACAGCGTCCCGGCATCGAGCGTCGAGGCAGCCTTCATCACCGTCGGGAGGTCGTCGGACCAGAGATAGGCCACGAGGCCGAATTCGCTGTCATTGGCGATAGCGAGTGCCTCGTCGATGTCGCGGAAGGTCAGGAAGGTGGCGAAAGGCCCGAAGATTTCCTCACGGCAAAGGGGAATGGAATTGTCGCTGGCCCGAGCCACGGTCGGCGCGACATAGAAGCCCTTTGCGAAGCCGTCCGCGCGCGTGCCGCCGCAGATCACATCGGCGTCGGCGGCGAAGCGAAGCACCCGGTCATATTGCGCCCGGCTGATGACTGGGCCGATTTCCGTTGCGGGATCGGCGGGGTCTCCCACGCGCAACCGTTTCGTCCGCGCGACGAAGTCAGCGATGAACTGTTCCGCAACGCTTTCCTCGACCAGGACGCGCGAGCCTGCGAGGCATTGCTGACCGTTGTTGGAGAAAATGCCGACGAGCGCCGCGTCCAGCGCCCTCTCGAGGTCGCAGCGGGCGGTTATGATGTTGGCCGACTTGCCACCGAGTTCGGCAACGTACTTCTTGAGGTTGCCGCCCGCCGCGCGCGCGATGTGGCGCCCCGTTTCGGTCCCGCCGATGAATGCGATGACGTCTATCCCCGGATGGCCTACAAGTGCCTGCCCGGTCACCGGACCGCGACCGTTGACGAGGCCGACGACTCCGTCGGGCACGCCTGCATCGCGGCAGATTTCCATGATCGTCACGAATTCGAGCGGGGTCAGCTCGCTCGGCTTCAGGATGGCCGAGTTGCCGAACGCGATCGCGCCGGCGAGTTCCATCGTCGCCAGCGCCAGCGGCGCGTTCCACGGTGCGACGAGGGCGGCGACACCAACGGGCTCGCGTCGGACTACGGTCAGGAAGGGGGGCTCCTGCTCGTAACTCTCGTTGGCGACCTGACCGATGTAGTCGGCGAAGAATTCGAAGTTCATCGCCGCGCGCTTGACGTGGCGCTCGCGGATCTGCCGGATTGGAATGCCGGTGTTCGCGAGCTCGCGCTGGACGAGATCGCCTTCCCGCTCGCGGATGAGCGCGGCGATGCGGCGCAGCACCTTCTGCCGTTGTGCTACCGGGGCTCGGCGCCACGGGCCGTCGGCAAACGCCCTGCGCGCCGCGGCGACCGCGCGGTCGACTTCCGCGGCATCGGCTTCGGCGAGTTCGGCCACCACGCTCTCGTCGTGCGGATTGATGATCGGCAGGCGCTCCGCGCCCGCGCCGGCGGTGAACACTCCTCCGATGAAGCTCGATACGGTTTCGGTCATGAGCGATCTCCCACGGCGGCAACGAGAGCGTCCGCCAGGCACAGGTTGGAAGAAACCACGGGCGGGGTGCCGTCCGGGTCGAGAAGCGGTAGCGTCGGCATCCCGGTGCCTGAGAGCAGAATGGCGTCGGGCCGTGCGGCACGCGCGGATTCCAGCGCTTCATTCGCGGCATCGCTGCCCAGGGCATAGATCGCACGGGTATCTGCAGAGCCGATGTCCACGCGGGCGTCGAATACGATCTCCAGACCGCCTTTGCGCCAATAAGTGAGACCCGATGCGTGCAGTTCGGGCGGGTATGGGGAAACGACCGCGATCCGGCGCGCACCCAGCATGGCCAGCCGCCGCTCGATGGCATCGGTCGCCCAGATTACCGGTACGGAGATCGCTTCGTCCAATTCCGCCTGGCGCTCGCGCCCGACGAGGTAGCTCGACCCGGTGCAGGCAAATGCGACAGCCGAAAGTGCCAGGCTGTCGAACTGGCGCATCGCGCCCGCCATGCCTTCCGCATAGGCGACCAGGCGTTTCATGCTGTCGGGCTCGTCGCTTACCAGACGGCCGGTGACCCACGGCAGGGTCGGCGGCAACAACGCGCGAAATTCCGCTTCGACCGTGGGGTTCGCCATCGGTGTGAGTACGGCCGCGGTCACGAAATCGCCTCCGCCTGCCTCAGCCCCGCGATCATCGACGTCTTCAGGAGGTGCTCGCGGCAGCGTACCGGATCGTTCGCGATGCGCTGCAGCGCTTCGAGTTCTTCGCGGCGCTTGACCGGGTCGCGTTCCTGCATGCGCGTCCGGTTGCGGTGGGCCTGCGCCAGGATCGCGTCCTCGGCCACGGCCTTGCGGCGACGCGAATACCGTCCGAGCCGCGCAAGATCGCCGTCGGCGAAAACTTCGGCAAGAGTGTCGGCCAGTTCGTAAGCGTCATGGATGCCCCCGTTCATCCCCATGCCCCCCGACGGTGAATTGAGATGCGCGGCATCGCCCGCGAGCAAGACGCGTCCGTGATCGTAGCGTTCGACGATTCGCTGGTGGATGCGGTAGGCCCGGATTTCCTGGACGTCGTGCTGACTTGCGCCCGGTACGATGCGTTCAAGCTTTGCGGTGACAGACGCGGGCGTGGTGGCCTCTTCGATGCTTTCGCCGTCATCCGCGTAGAGCGAGCAGCGCCAGACCTTCGGCAATCGCAGCAGGCTGAACGTTCCTTCGGTCGCCCAACAGTAATTGACGTTGGACAACCCGTCGATGTGCTCGTGGAACGGGAAAGTCGTCGTCGCCAGAATCGTCGTCTCGGGATAGGTAAACCCCTCGAACCTGGCACCCACCGCTTCTCGCAGCGCGCTGCGCGCCCCGTCTGCCGCGATCGCAAAACGAGCGCGAACCGGTTCGCTCCCGGCAATCGAGAGCGTCACGCTTTCGCTGTCTTGCTGAACCGCGGTCACTCGCGCGCCCATGCGAACCTCGATCGCGGCTTCGTTGCGTGCTGTTTCGAGCGCGAGCGAAACGAGGGTCGATTGCTCGCACTGCAGGCGAAACGGGTAGGGTGTGTCTGAAGCGATGTGCGCTAAATCGAATTTCGCCCTCTCGCAGGTTTCGTGCATGCGAACCTGCCAATCGGGGGTCACGAGCCCTAGAGCAATAAGCGGTTCGGCGAGGCCAACTTTCGCCAGCATCTCGAGCGTCGGCGGATGAAATGTCGAAGCGCGAAGGTCAATTGCGGGCTCAGGCTCAGCTTCGAAGAGGACGCTCGGGATTCCACGACGCGCGAGAAAGTGCGCGGCGCATACACCGACTGGCCCAGCCCCGACTATGGCAACAGGGCTTTTGCCCATCGCTCCTCGCCTCGATGCAGTCGATCCCTACAGTCTGAGCGATACCCGAAGTTGTCCGGACAAACCAGCCTGTGCTGACTGTTTGTTTTGCGACAGCCGCGCTCCGCTGGTGCGCGGAAAGCAAGAAAGATTTGCGGTCCATCGGATCGCTCCGAACGGAACCGACTAGCCATTTATATGCGTTGTGACGGTGAGTCCGTCCTGTTACCCGCTGCCCCCTCGTCGCGATCGGGATCGTCGTGAATTGAAGGCCTTGTGTTCGGTTGACGGCTCGCCGTCAGGGAGTACAACCCGAAAGAAAAGCATATCGGGTCGTCCGCAGGTTCTGGGTTATATTGGGGGCTATTCGAATGGCGCACACGCGCGCACGCCGTGGTTTCTGGCTGGCTGCCACGGGTTTGACGATCGGAATGATCGCTGCACCCGCGCTGGCTCAGGTCACTCCTCCCCCGGTCAGCGGTCCGACACGAGACGAGCTCGAATCCATCAGCCGTCCCACCACGGCTCCGGCGCCGCAGCTTTCCATTTCGGGCGGAATTGAACGTTCACCATGCCCTCTGGCCGACCCGCAATACCAGGACATCCCGGTCACGATAAGCCAGGTCACCTTCAATAACCTGAAAGGCGTCAGCCCCGCCGAACTCGAGGCGGCCTGGAAGCCGCTCGCCGGCCAACCGCATTCGGTGGCTGTGATATGCGAAATCCGCGATGCTGCCGCAACGATCCTGCGCAACAAGGGCTACCTTGCCGCGGTCCAGGTCCCCACGCAGCGCATCGAGAACGGAGAGGTCCGGCTAGAGGTCCTCTACGCCCGCATCAGTGCGATCCGCGCGCGCGGTGAAACGCGCGGTGCCGAGAGCAAGCTCGAGGAGTATCTCGGCCGGCTGAGCGAAGACGAAGTGTTCAACCGCTACCGCGCCGAACGCTACCTGCTGCTTGCGCGCGATCTGCCCGGATACGACGTCCAGCTGACGCTCAAGCCTGCCGGAACCGCGCCGGGAGACCTCATCGGCGAAGTCACGGTGGTTCGCCGGCGTTATGCCGTGGACTTCACGGTGCAGAACCTCGCCGCCAGCGCGACCGGTCGCTGGGGCGGGCAGCTGCGCGCACAGGCTTTCGGCCTCACCGGCCTCGGCGATGTCACCTCGATCGGGTTCTACTCGACTGCCGATTTCGACGAGCAGCGGATTTTCCAGCTCGGCCATGAATTCCGTCCGGGCGGCGAAGGAATGGTCGTCGGCGGCCAGTTCACATACGCATGGACCAAGCCCGACCTCGGTGCGGCGGGTGCCAACGGGCCCGCGCTCACTGCGCGTACCCTCTTCGCACAAGTGCACAGCCGCTACCCGGTCAAACGCACGCAGGGCGAGAATCTCTGGCTCGGCGGCGGCTTCGATTTCGTCGACCAGGACGTCGACCTGATCGGCAAGCTGACGCGTGACAAACTGCGCGTTCTTTGGCTGCGCGCGGATTACGATGCGGTCGATCTGGCGAATGTGCGGCCCCAGTGGCGGGCCGGTGCATCGTTCGAGGTTCGCAAGGCGATCGACATCTTCGGCGCGTCGCCGGGCTGCGCCGCAAACGGGTGCCTTGCCGGGGGTACGCCGCCGAGCCGGGTCGATGGCGATCCGACGGCCACTCTCGTACGTTTCACCGGCGACTTCGAACACGCGCTTGGCCGCGACTTCGCCATCGCGGTCCAGCCCCGCGGGCAGTACGCTTTCGATCCGCTGCTGAGTTTCGAGGAATTCACCGGCGGCAATTACACCGTGGGCCGCGGATACGATCCGGGTGCGATCCTTGGCGACAGCGGTGCTGGTGCCAGCGTGGAATTGCGGGGCGGGCGGTACAAGCTGTCGGACAATTCCGAACTCAGGGTGCAGCCCTATGTCTTTGGCGACATCGCTTATGTCTGGAACAAGGGGCCGGGCGGAAGCGACAATCTCTCGTCGACCGGCGGCGGCTTGCGTGCCTACCTTGGCGACCGGTTGCGGCTTGACGCTGCCGTCGCCGTGCCGCTCGAGCGCGCCGGTATTCAGACCCAGCGCGGGAAGGCCCGCTTCCTGCTGACACTATCGACACGAATTCTTCCCTGGAGGACCAACTGATGCGTACGGATCGCAGCCGCATCGCTCTCGCCTTCTGTTCAACATTCGCGATCGCCGTCGGCCTTGTCGTCGGCGCGAGCGACGCCCGGGCGCAATCGTTTGAGGGAGCCGGAACCTTCGCGTCCGGCTCGGGATCGATCTCGGTTGGTTCGGGCACGACGACGATCGACATCACGTCGAGCGACGCCGTAATCAACTGGGCGGTCACGCCCGCGCTCGACACGACCAATCCGAATGTCCCGATCATCTTTCAGCCAGCGGGCACCACGGCGACGTTCCAGTCCACCGCCGATTTTTCGGTCCTGAACCGGATTCTCCCGACCGACCAGAGCCGGCCTATCCAGTTCAACGGCACGGTGATCTCGCAGCTCCAGCTTCAATCGAATGTGCCGGGCGGCACCGTGTATTTCTACACCCCGGGCGGGATCATCATCGGCTCGAGCGCGGTGTTCAACGTGGGCAACCTTGGGCTGACGAGCATCGATCCAGCCGTCGTCGGCGGCGTGTTCGAACAAGGTGCGCCGGGTGCGGAGTTCGTCCAGTTCAACGGCGCAGTGCGGCCGGGTTCGGCGGTCACAATCCAGCCGGGTGCACAGATTACGGGAAGCGATCCCGTCACCGGCAGCTACCTTGCGATCGTCGCGCCGGTGATCAATCAGGGCGGCAGCATCGACGGCAAGCGGGTTTCGGCACTCGTGAGTGCCGATGCGGCAACGATGACCTTCCGCACCGATGGCCTGTTCGACATCCAGGTGACATCCGGCACCAGCGGTACGGGAACGACGCTGACTAACACCGGCAGCATCACGGGGCCTGCGGGCGATCCGGGCAATGCGAGCCGCATCTACATGGTGGCCGTCCCGAAGAACGATGCGATCAGCATGGTTATCGCCAATGGCAGCACGCTTGGCTTCGACATCGCCGATGCTGCAGACGTCCAGGGCAACGCCATCATCCTCTCGGCGGGTCAGGACATCGGGTTCGGCAACGTGACCCAGGCACCTTCGAGCGGCGGAGGCACCGGACAGGCGGCCATCACGATCGCGGGGAATGTCGATATCACGTCAAGTTTGACGGCGAGCGCGACGGCGAACACCTTCGTCTTCGCCAATGCGGGCGAGACGATCAACTTCGCTTCCGACGTCGATATTTCGGGTACCCAGGCTTCCGCCGATCCGAACTTCAACGCGGTCCAGTTGCGCGCGACCGGCAACGGCGGACAGATCAACATCGCGGGCAATGTGAACGTCGTCGCCCTCGATCCCAAGAACCTGGCACCATCGAGCGGCTATACCGTTTCGAACTTTGCCGCGATCGATGCCGATAACGGCGGATCGATCACGATTGGCGGCAATGCCCTCGTCACCAACGATCAGAACTCCTCGCTCGACGGAGTGGCGGTCACTACCGGATCGGCAAGGATCGCGGCATCGACCGGCGGTTCGATCTCGATTGGCCAGAATGCGCTCATATCGGCGACCAGCTTCACGAGCGGTAACGGCCGCGCCACGGGCGGCAATGCGAGTGTCAGCGCGAACGGCGGATCGATCAGCGTCGGCGGCGTGACCCGTTCGCTCGCTTACGGCATCGCTGGCCTGGACAATGGTTCGAGCGGGGCCGGCGGGACCGGAACCGGCGGCTATACCGAGGTCTTTGTCGAAGCCGGCGGTACCTTCACAACCAACGAACTCAATGTCGCTGCCGACGGCGTCGGCGGGGCAGATTCAGAGACCGGATCCGGCGCGGGGGCGGCCTTCGGCGGCACCGCCGTGCTCAGGGCGAGCGGACCGGGATCGACCTTTACCGTCAATCTCGGCAACTCGACCGGCAATCAGAACACCGGGGATCTCGATTTTCTTTCGGCAGAAGCCTTCGGCGGCTGGACGTCCGGCGGCGGCAACGCGACGGGCGGTGCTGCCACCGGCGGCACCGCAAGAATCGACGTCCTGAACGGTGCGATTTTTAATGGTCCGTCGACGGGTGGCTCATTCGGCCTCATCCGGATCATCGCGCGTGCCTCCGGCGGCATGGTGAACGATGCCAACACGACCGGCGGCCAGGCGACTGGCGGCAGTATCTTCATCACGGTCGACAATGCCACGATGACCTCGGCCGACCTCTTGCCCAGTTCATTCGCGCAAGGGGGCGGCGTGCCCTTCGCCAGCGAGCCGCCGATCGGCGTGGTCAACGGCGGTAACGCGTTCGGCGGAGTGCGGAACATTACCGTTCGCAACGGCGGTACCCTGACGGCATCGGTACCGGGAGGGGGCCCGGGAGCGGTCGGTGGAACCGGCACCGATACTGGACGCGGTGGTGATGCGTCCGGCGGTTCGGCGAGCGTCATCGTCGACAACGCGACCTTCAACGTTACCGATCGACTTGCCATATTTTCCCAGAACCAGGGCGGTGACGGCGGGATTGGCGGTAACGCGATAAGCGGTAACGCCGTTCTGGCGATCGACAACGGCGGGACCGTCAATGTCAGCAGCCAGGGCGCGACTCAGGAAGTTCTGGTCGCGGCCAACGCGTTCGGCGGCGGCAGCGCGAACAATCCCGGCACGACCGGTGGCAACGCCACCGGCGGCACCGCACAGCTGTTCGTCAACAACAGCACACTGAACGCAGCGAACGTCAACGTCATCGCCCAAGGCCAAGGCGGCACGGGCTTCGTGACTCAAGGTGGCAACGGCACCGGCGGTACCGCGCGCCTGCAGCTGAGGGGCGGCGCAATCAACGGCGTCAGTCTTTCGGTGGATGCCAGCGGCTTCGGCGCGACGCCCGACATGACAATGAACGGCAATGGCGGAAACGGCTTGGGCGGCTTCGCCACGCTCGAAGCCACGAGCGGCACCACCACGCTCGACTTCACCGGGATCGAGGTTCGCGCAGATGGCATCGGCGGCGATGCCCTCGGCACCTCGGGCAACGCCGGGAACGGGCAGGGCGGCGCAGCGCAGATCTTCGCCACCAACGGCGCGACCCTGACGGCGACGGTATCCGAAGGCTTCATCGTCAACGTCGATTCGCTTGGCGGTTTCGCAGCGGTCACCGGCAACGGCGGCAACGCCATCGCGGGTTCGGCGCGGGTGATCGTCAACAACGGCACCATGACGCTCGACGGCGATCTCGAGATCGATGGCAACGCAAGCGGCGGTGACGGGGTCAACGGCGGCAGCGCGGTGGGCAATCCCATCAATCCCAATGCCCAGAATGCAT
The DNA here is from genome assembly GCF_001698205.1 of Tsuneonella dongtanensis. Lineage (NCBI taxonomy): Bacteria > Pseudomonadati > Pseudomonadota > Alphaproteobacteria > Sphingomonadales > Erythrobacteraceae > Tsuneonella > Tsuneonella dongtanensis. The sequence continues at coordinate 2,607,112 of NZ_CP016591.1, read as the reverse complement.
TCATTTCGGTCAGCAACGGCTCGCTGACCGTGACCGGCTTCACCGCGCTCGACGGCGACATTTCGGGCGGAGACGGCCGTGATGGCGGCAACGGCGGCAACGCCGGCAGCGGCTTTGCCCAGATCTTCGCGAGTGACAACAACGGCACCGGGCTTCGCGGCAGCATCAGCCTGCAGGATGTTCTGATCGAATCGAGTTCCAACGGCGGCAGCGCATTCGGTACCGGAAACGGGGGAACTGCCGCGTCGGGCCGCGCCCATGTGTTCGTCAATGGCGGCGACATCGACATTGCGGGCGATATAGAGCTGGAAACCGTCGCCACCGGTGGTGACGGCTTGAATGGTGGCGATGCGATCAGCCTCCAGCCCTTCCGCCAGCCCCGCGGCTTGATCGGCTCCTTCAACGGAACGATCGACATCGCCGGGTCGACCCTTTTCTCCTCCGCGGCATTCGGCGGCAACGCGACCGCGATCGGTGGCGGGCGCGGCGGCACCGCGTTCGCCGGACAGGCGGGTATCGACGCCCAGAGCCAGAACGGACCGAGCGCCGTGACCGTGGGCAGCCTGCTCATCGACGTCGGCGCCAGCGGTGGCTTCGGCGGCGAAGGTGCCTCGGGCCAGGCCGGCGGAGCGGGCGGCGACGCATACGGCGGCTTCGCCTTTGCGCAGGGCAACGCGGGTCGCGGCGTACTGACGGTCAATGGCGACACTGTGCTGGACGCCAGTGCCTTTGGCGGATTCGGTGGACAGGGAGGAAGCGGCGGAACGACCGCGCCCGGCGGCAGAGGCGGGGACGGCGGTCGCGCAGTCGGCGGCGGAACCGGCCTCGGCACCGCAAGCGGGGTCGACACGGTCGAGAACACCGGTTCTGCGAGCTTTGGCCTAGTCAGTGCTTTGGTACAGGCCTTCGGCGGCGACGGCGGCGATGGCGGCCTCGGCACCATGCAAGGGAACGGCGGCAATGGCGGGATCGGCTACGGCGGCTTGGGCAGCATCCTCGTCCGCGGCTCGCCGGCGACGTTCGGCAATGCAACCTTCGACGCATCTGGATATGGCGGAGACGGCGGCGCAGGAACCGTGGCTGGCAACGGCGGTGACGGCTACGCGGGCGATCTCAGTGTAGCGGTCACGCAGCGGTTCGAGCGGACCGAGCGTGGTTCTCTCACTGCCAACAACCTGATCTTCGTTGCGGACGGCATCGGTGGCACCGGCGCCGTGGACGGACGATCGTTCTATTCCGCAGCCTTCGGTAGCGAGCGCGGGTTCTTTATCCGCCAGTCCGACGTGTCGCTGAACAGTCTTTCGATGACGACTGCTGGTGACCTGCCGCCCAACGTCGTCGCCACCGTATTGCAGGTGCAGGACACCACGACGGGCGTTCCGGTACCAACGCAGGTCACGGTCGCCCCCGAGCCGTTCGACATCAACGTGTCGCAATCGACCGTCAACATCGCCAGCGCGCTCAGCGTCAGCACCCCCGGACAGATGCTCGTCACGCTCGACACGTCGACCGTCAACGCGGGTTCGCTGTCTCTCAGTGCCGGCAATTTCGTACTGCCGGCGATGCGGCCCACCACGCTGGGTACGTTCAACCTCGGTGCAACGCCGGTCATCAACACCGGGCAGGACTTGCTGGCCTACGCGAACTTCGTTTTCCCGGGCGGGTGGGCGCTCAACATCAACGGTTCGCTTCTCACCGGTAACATCACATCCGGTGGCTTTCTGAACCTCGCGGCCAGCGGCACGATCTCCACCGGCGCCCTCGACGCCGTCAACGTGCTCTTGAATGCCGGCCAGGGCCTAACCACCTTGGCCATCGATTCGGACGACCGGATCACCATCGTTTCGGGCGGAGCGATATCGACCGGGAACCTGACCACCACGGGATCGGGGCCGGCCGCAGGCAAGGTGGCGATCGGTAGTTCGGTCGGCCCCGTCACGACCGGTGCGATCACGACACCGGGCGACTTGGGAATCCAGACGACCGGCGCGATCACGACCGGCAATCTTGCCGGACGTGACGTCCTTCTGCTGACCGGCGGCAACCTGACGACGGGCTCCATCGCAGCGCCGACGGGCGCGATCTACTTCGGCAACTCGTCGATGGTCACTTCGACGACTAACGTCTTCCAGGCGTTCCGTGGGCCTTCCGGGCCGCTGCCGATCTTCAAAACCCAGCCGACGGCGATCGGTGGGTCGGTGACCTTCGGCGGCGCGATTCAGACCGGCAGCATCTTCGGTGCCGCCACCGGTTCGCTTACCGGCCTGGCGATCACGGCATCCGACTCCATCGATTTCGATCTCGGCGGCGTGGCGACGGTCAACGGCGCGTGGCGCGCCCCCCGCAAGATCGATATCCTGTCTAACGACATCGTCATCGCCTCGACCGGTTCGCTGGATGCACTTTCAACGAACGGCGAAGTGCTGCTCGAATCGATCAACTCCGCGGGGGTTTTCGTCGGCGACGGGGCAAGTTCGTCCCAGACCGGATACGTCCTCGACAACGCGGAGTTCGGACGGATCCGCTCCGGCGAGATCGCGATCGTCGGTGTCGATACGGCACAGGCGACCGACATGACGGTCGGCAACCTGACGGTGACCGGCGACCAGCTGTACGGAGCCGACGGAACTTTGATCCTCGCTACCGGTGATACCGCGACTGAAGTACCTGCGGGCATCCTGAGGGTCTCCGGCGCGATCAGCGGGACCGGTTTCACGCCGACCACGTCGCTGGCACTGCTGTCCGGGACTGTCGAACTCGAAGCCGTACAAGGTTCGATCAAGCTTGCGGACAGTTCGGGCGGCCTCGGCGGTGTGGTCTACATCGAAGCCGACAACATTCATGTCGCCAGCGACGAAATCCTCACCAAACTGCGCGCCGATCCGCGGTACGTCGGCCATATCGCCGACATCAATACGCCCTTGACCGTCGCTCGACCCGAGGGCGTACTCAACGCATTCGGGCTGGAAATCTATCCTGGGAACACGTTCTACATCCAGAACACCGGCACCGTCCTGACCCCGGCCGGCTTCCTGACGACGTTCGACAACAGCGAAGTCATTGCTCCGGATAGCCCGCCGACGGGCGGCGTCGAGATCGTGATCAACGGTCAGTTCCGGACGAGCACGGGGACCGCAACCGGGGTGGGTGCGTTCGCGCTCGTCCAGGCCGATCCGACGCCCGACAGCGAACAGTTTGCCGGATTCAGCAGCACTAGCCAGCTCAACAGCTGCCTGTTCCTGGGCAGCGTTTGCGCGAACGGGGCGACGGATCCGGTCGCTTCGGTTTCGAGCGAGATCGCCCTGGCAATCACTTCGGTCCTTGCGGATGCCCCCAGCGCGCCCGAGGCGGCGAGCGCGGATGAAGGCGAGGACACGTCCGGCGAAAGCGAAAGCGCGGAGGAAGAGGGTGAGGGCGAAAGCGCCTCCTCGCCGATCGCTCCGCCCGCACCGCTGATCAACACGCGGCCGCTGAACCCGGATGCCAATGTGGTCGAGCCCGTTTCGGGCGCAGGCAACCCTGCCCTGCTGGGGTCGGCCGTCAACGAAGACGACGCAGGGGGAGAAAACCAATGATCGGCCGGATCCTCGCAGGTGTCGCACTCGGCACCGTTGCGGTGGCGCTTGCGACGCCGTCGCTCGCTCAGACCTCGACGCCGTTCTCGGTCCGCAATTCCTTCCGCGTGGGCACTTCGGGCGTAGCATGCACGGCGCAGAACGCCCCAAGCGATCCGCGCGTGAAGGGCATGTTCGACCGGGCATACCGCTTGAGCTGCCGCGATGCCGCGGGTGCGGTCGGCAACGTCATCGCGGTGCGGCGCTCGATCGCGCTCGTCGCGGAGCCGCGCGGACCCGGCGTGCCGGACCTGGCTTGCGGTGAAGTGGGCCGCACGGACCTTAGCGGCGTCGGCACTGTCGAGACGGTCACATGCCGCGACGGCAAGGCCAATGTCGACTACCGTCGTTACGTGGTGGAACGTGGCGGGACCTCGTATCTCGTCGAAGGGCTCGCCGGTTACGATCCGGCGCTCCGCCTTGCGCTGGCGTCGGTGGTCAACGACGCGCCGCAACCGGGCGAAATCCGCGTGGCCTCGACCGAAGTAAGCGATCCGGCGGCCTTCGCACGGGTCCAGGCAGGCCTGCTCGAAGCCGACGACGCCGTCGAGGAAGGGTACACCCGCAACAACGGGGGCCGGTTCGCCGAGTCGGCCGAATTCTTCGATGCCGCCGCCAACCGTAATCGCGACAATCCGGCCCGGCTGGCCGAGGCGCTTGCCAACCAGGGCTTGCAGCTTTCCAACCTCGGCAATTTCGACGGTGCCCGGAGGGTGTTCGAGGAGGCCACCGGGCAGGTCGCGCGCGGCGACGGCGTGACTCAACGCCTGTTGCGCAACTACCGCGCGATCGACCTTCTCAACCAGGGACGTTCGCGCGACGCGCTCGAGGTGCTTAATGAGCCGGTCGCCACGGTTCTCGAAACGCCTGAGGAAAGTTCACTGCGGCAGGGGCTGATCAGTTCTTCGCTGTCCGATCAGATCAACCGGGAAAACGTCGGCCTTCAGCGCCTCGGCGGGCTCGATCCCGGTTTGACCCCGGTGGAGAGGGCGGAAGTCCTCGATGGCCAATCGCTCATGCTCGCCGGCATCGCGCACCGCCAGGTGGGTGATCTCGCCGAAGCGACAGTGCTGCTGAACGACGCGGCGAAGAAGATCGACAGCGTACGCGACGGCCGCGTTGTCTCTACCGGCTTCCTCCGGTCCGAAATCCAGATGGAACTTGCCCTTATCGCCGAGGCGGAAGGGCGGCGCGACGAGGCCGTGGGTGCTTTCGACAGTGCGATTGCGGCCATCGGCGCATCCTATCCCAATTCCCCCGCACTACTTGCCGCCCGCGCGCGCAAGGCAGCGTTCCTGGGGCGGGGCGGCGATGTGGCCGGCGCCCGTTCCATATACGAGGACGTAGTAGAGGAAGCTCCCAGCATTCCCGACGTCGGCCCGACCCTGCGGTCGCTGCTCAGCCCCTATTTCTCGCTCCTCGCCAAAGCCGGCGACAGCGATGCGGCGGCTGCCATGTTCAGCGCATCGCAGGTCCTCGAGCGCCCGGGCGTGGCACAGACTCAGGCGATCCTCGCTCGCCAGTTGTCTGACGGTAACGACGAAGCCGCCTCGCTTTTCCGGCTTGCTATACGCAGGAGCCGCGAGATCGCCCGGCAGGAAGTCGAGATCGGCCGGATGCAGGGCATCGACGAGCCGACGCCGCAAGACATCGAGAACCTGCGCATTGCGGAATCCAGCCTTGCAACGATGAAGCAGGAGCAGGCGGCGCTGACCTCCCAGCTGTCGGCTTTCCCGCGGTACAAGGCCTTGGCGCCCGAAGCGCTCGAGATCGCCGACCTTCAGAAAGAACTCAGGGCAGGCGAGGGCTACTACAAGCTCATTGTCGTAGGTGACGACCTTTACGGGCTTTTCACAACGGCCAGCGGGGCCAGGGTAATCCCGGTGCCGGGCAAGGTGCGTGACCTCGAGAAGGAAGTGCAGGTCATCCGCGACAGCGTGGTGACCGTGCAAGGCGGGCAGACGATCAACTTCCCGTTCGACCTCGTCGCGGCACGCAAGCTCTATCTCAAGCTGTTCGAACCGATCGACAGTGAGATAAAGGGGCTCGATCACCTGATTTTCGAGCCGGACGGCCCGATGCTGCAGTTGCCGCCGTACATCCTCGTCACCGAGGACCGCGGGGTGACGGCTTACCAGGAGCGCATGAAGAAGCCCAAGGCCGACGAGTTCGACTTCACAGGGGTCGACTGGCTCGGACGTGGCCGCAAGGTTTCGATCGCGGTGAGTCCGCGGGGCTTCCTCGACATCCGTGCACTGCAGCCATCGAACGCACCACGCAATTACCTTGGTCTCGGCAACAATGCGCCCGTCCAGGCGAGGCCGATCGGCGCCGTGGCGACCGAATGCGATTGGCCGCTGGCGGTGTGGGATCGTCCGATCGCTCCCGACGAACTGTTCTTCGCGCAAAGCCGTCTGCAAGGCGGTGCGAGCGAAGTCCGGGTCGGTGAGCAATTCACCGACAGCGCGTTGCTGTCCGATCAGACGCTCGACCAGTACAAGATCGTGCACTTCGCGACCCACGGACTCGTTTCGGCACCGCGGCGCGGCTGCCCGGCACGACCGGCGCTCGTCACCTCATTCGGCGACAGCGGCTCGGACGGCCTCCTCAGCTTCCGCGAGATCTTCGACCTGAAGCTCGACGCGGACCTCGTGATCCTGTCGGCCTGCGATACGGCCGGTATGGCGACCGTCAGCGCCTCGCGCGATGCGGGCGTGACGACCGGCGGCAACTACGCGCTCGACGGTCTCGTCCGTGCCTTCGTCGGCGCGGGTGCCCGCACGGTGCTTGCGAGCCACTGGCCGGTGCCCGACGATTTCGATGCGACCAAGCGGCTCGTCAGCGGACTGCTCGATGCCGGTAGCGAGGTGCCGCTCGCCAAGGCTCTGGCGACGGCGCAAGAAAGCCTCATGGACGACGTGGATACATCCCACCCGTTCTACTGGGCGGCCTTCGTGATCGTGGGCGATGGGGCGAAGCCGATCGTGACGGGCAAGTAGGCCGAAAGGCCTTCGACCGTCGAAGCGTCCGGAAAGAGGATTTCCGGCGTCTCTTGCCGAGGTTGCTGCGCGGGCGTAATCCGCCGCGATGCATCACCCCGTCATCTCGGCCACCGGCCTCTTCACGCCCGCGGACAGCATCACGAACGCCGAGCTGGTCGCGAGTTTCAACGCATTCGTCGAGCGCCACAATGCGGCGAACGCGGCTGCCATAGAAGCGGGCGAGATGGCCGCGCTTGAGCCGAGTTCAGTCGAGTTCATCGAAAAGGCGAGCGGAATCCAGGCCCGCCACGTGGTCGACAAGGCGAGCGTGCTCGATCCGGACACGATGTGCCCACGACTGCCCGAACGCGGGAACGACGAGCTGTCGATCATGGCCGAGATCGGGGTGGCTGCAGCGCGCCAGGCGCTCGAGCGTGCCGGGCGTGACCCGGCCGACGTCGATGCGGTGCTGTGTGCCGCATCGAACATGCAGCGCGCCTATCCGGCGATGGCGATCGAAATCCAGCACGAGCTTGGCATCGAAGGCTTCGGGTTCGACATGAATGTCGCGTGCTCCTCGGCGACCTTCGGGATCCAGACCGCGGCCGACTACATTCGCGCGGGCAATGCGAAGAGCGTGCTCGTCGTCAGCCCCGAGATCACAAGCGGCCACCTCAACTGGCGCGATCGCGACAGTCACTTCATCTTCGGAGACGTTGCGACCGCTGTCTTGGTCGAGGATGTCGAACTCGCGCCGGCAGAGCACTGGGACATCCTGGGGACCAAGCTCAAGACCGTCTTCTCGAACAACATCCGCAACAACTTCGGCTTCCTCAACCGGACCGCGCCCGAAACGCGCGACACAGCGGACAAGCTGTTCGTCCAGGAAGGACGCAAGGTTTTCAAGGAAGTCGTCCCGATGGTCGCCACGATGATTTGCGAAGAGGCGGACCGTCTTGGCATCGATCCAGCCTCGCTGCGCCGATTGTGGCTCCACCAGGCGAACGCCGGCATGAATCGCCTGATTGCCCAGCGCGTGCTGGGACACGAAGCAAGCGCGGACGAAAGCCCCACCGTGCTCGACACCTATGCGAACACCTCAAGCGCCGGATCGATCATCGCATTCCACAAGCATTCGGACGATCTCGAGAGCGGCGATGTCGGGCTCATCTGCTCGTTCGGGGCAGGCTATTCGGCCGGAACGGTTTTCGTGCGCAAGGCGGCGTAGGGCGGTTTCGCTTGTGACGAGCGGATACAGGACCTAAGTCGCGGGACATGGCCGGAGAAATTCTCGATAACAGAGGCCGGGGGGACGCGCATTGGCACTGGCCGGCGGTCCATCCCGAAGGGCGCAAGTTCGCTCTCATCACCGCCGCGGCAAGTTTCGTCACCGCACTGCTCGCATGGGAAACGCTGGCTTGGCCGCTCGCATTCCTCACGCTGGGTGTTCTCGCCTTTTTCCGCGATCCCGAACGCGTTGTGCCGCAGGGTGACAACCTGATCGTTTCGCCCGCGGACGGGCTCGTGTCGCTGATCGCGCAGGTCGAACCGCCGAAGGAACTGATCGTCGACGACGGCAGCGGAAGTGCGGGCCTCACTGCGGGACCGGTGACGCGGATTTCGATCTTCATGTCGGTGTTCGACGTGCACATCAACCGTGCGCCCATCGGCGGCACGGTTCGGCGCGTGGTCTACATTCCCGGCAAGTTCATGAATGCCGATCTCGACAAGGCGAGTGACGAGAACGAAAGACAGCATGTGCTGGTCGAGCGTCCCGACGGGCTCATGGTCGGATTTACCCAGATTGCCGGCCTGATCGCGCGGCGGATCGTGCCCTTCGTCAAGCCGGGCGACCTCGTCGCCGGCGGACAGCGGGTCGGCCTGATCCGCTTCGGCAGCCGGGTCGATGTATACCTGCCGGCAGGAACCGACGCCAAGGTCGTGCTCGGACAGACGGTCGTTGCCGGAGAGACCGTGCTGGCGGAAACCGGAACCCAGAAACTGATCGAGGGCGTCAGCCAGTAATGACCGAGCAGCCGCGTATCGGCCCCAGAGCGGCCGAGGACGAAATTCCCCTTCGCCCGCGCGGTGGAGCGCGGGGACTGGCGATGCGCGCGGTGGTGCCGAATGCGATCACCGCAGCGGCAATGTGTTCGGGCCTGACGGGTATCCGTTTCGCAATGTCGGATCGCTGGGCCGAGGCGGTCATCGCGGTCATCCTCGCGGGAGTGCTCGACGGGATCGACGGACGCATGGCGCGGCTGCTCAAGGCGCAGTCGCGGTTCGGCGCGGAGCTCGACAGCCTCGCGGATTCGCTGAGCTTCGGGACGGCACCCGCACTCATCCTGTTCCTGTGGTCGCTGAACGACCTGTCGCGGTTCGGCTGGTTCGCCGCGCTCGCCTTCGCCATTTCCGGAGCTCTTCGGCTTGCGCGATTCAACGCCCAGATCGATGTGAGCGAACAGCCTCACAAGTCCGCGGGCTTCCTGACGGGCGTTCCGGCACCGGTCGGGGCCGGGCTGGCTTTCCTCCCGCTCTACCTGTGGATGGCGACCGGCAACGAGGTGTTCCGCGATCCCTTGCTTGTCGCGCCTTGGACCGGGCTCGTCGCGTTCCTGATGATTTCGAACCTGGCCACACTGAGCTGGGGCCGGATGCGGCCGCGACGGGACATCCGGCTGCCTGTCATTGCTGTCGTGGGAATGGTCTTCGCAGCGCTGTTGCTGGAGCCTTGGTGGACGCTTGTTGCAGTCTGTGCGGTCTACCTGGCGACGATGCCGTGGTCGATTATGCGGTACGCCCGAATTAGGCGGCAGCGCGCAACGGCTGCGGTCCAGTCGGCACCGGTCGACGCGGCGCCGAACGAACTGCCTTAGGCGAAGCGCAGTTGGCGCCACGCAGCGCGGACATCCGCGGTTCGACGGAAGTACACACGAAAGCGACACCATCGCGCCGCGTGTTCGCGGCCCGCCCCACGTCGCCGCGCAGCTGCTGGAGCGCGCTCCGCCCGCGCAGGAATGCGTCGGCGAGGGTGAGCGCGCTGGCGACAGCGACGATGGCGAAAAGGGCGACGAGCAGGAAAGCGGTCATCGAACGGTACCTTCATGGCGGCACAGGTATGTTGACACCCTGTGGACGACTGGTGGAAAACACCTAGACGCGAGACGTTCCCGCGACTCGGGCAATGTTCTCTTTTTGTTCCGCTCTGTCAAGCCAATTCGCGGCAGGACTCGCTTTTCCAGCGACGAAATGAGGCTGGATTTTACCGCCGCGTCCCGCTAAGGGCCGCGCCGTTCGCCTTCGAATCCCGCCGGCTAGGCAAGGGTTCGGATGCGCGCAAATCCACATGGAGAGCGCCACATACCGGTGCCTGCCGCGGGATCTCCGCGACGGTTCCAGCTCTCCAGAGGCTCAACCGGAAAGGAATTACCTATGGCGGCCCCGACCGTCACCATGCAGCAATTGATCGAGGCCGGCGCGCACTTCGGCCACCAGACCCACCGCTGGAACCCGCGGATGAAGCCGTACATCTTCGGCGCCCGCAACGGTGTGCACATCATCGACCTGTCGCAGACCGTGCCGCTGTTCGCGCGTGCGCTCGACTTCATCCAGGACACCGTCCGCTCGGGCGGCAAGGTCCTGTTCGTCGGCACCAAGCGCCAGGCGCAGGAGCCGATCGCGCAGGCCGCGCGCGCTTCGGGTCAGCACTTCGTCAACCACCGCTGGCTTGGCGGCATGCTGACCAACTGGAAGACGATCTCGGGGTCGATCAAGCGCCTCAAGAGCCTTGAGGAACAGCTTTCGGGCGACACTTCGGGCCTCACCAAGAAGGAAGTCCTCCAGCTCACCCGCGAGAAGGACAAGCTCGAGCTTTCGCTCGGCGGCATCCGCGACATGGGCGGCATCCCCGACGTGATGTTCGTGATCGACGCGAACAAGGAAGACCTCGCGATCAAGGAAGCCGGCGTGCTCGGCATTCCAGTCGTCGCGGTGCTCGATTCGAACGTCGACCCGACCGGCATCGCGTTCCCGATCCCGGGTAACGACGACGCCGCGCGCGCAGTGCGTCTCTATTGCGATGCGGTTGCTGAAGCGGCCTCGACCGGCAAGGGCCGGGCGGTTGTCGATTCGGGCGCGGATATCGGTGAAATGGCCGAGCCGCCCGCCGAGGCCGCTGCCGCCGAAGCCGCTACCGAAGCGTAACCACCGCTTCGCATTTCCCGAATACCGGCGCCGGGACGAACACGATCCCGGCGCCGCACCGATTTTGAAGAAGGATTGATACCATGGCTGCATTCACCGCTGCCGACGTGAAGGCCCTGCGCGAGAAGACCGGCGCGGGCATGATGGACGCGAAGAAGGCGCTCGAAGCCTCCAACGGCGACATCGAGGCCGCGGTCGACGCGCTGCGCGCCAAGGGCCTCGCCACGGCCGCCAAGAAGTCGAGCCGCACCGCGGCCGAGGGTCTCGTCGGCGTTGCCGTCGCGGGCACCAAGGGCGTGGCGGTCGAGGTCAACTCGGAAACCGACTTCGTCGCCAAGAACGACAAGTTCCAGGACTTCGTCCGCAAGGTCACCGAAGTCGCGCTGTCCGAAGGTTCGGCCGACGTCGAGGCGCTCAAGGCTGCGGGCTATCCCGACGGCGGCACCGTCGCCGAAAAGCTGACCGACAACGTCGCGACGATCGGCGAGAACCAGCAGGTTCGTCGTCTCAAGCACGTTTCGGTCTCGGACGGCGTCGTCGTGCCTTACATGCACAACGCGCAGGCGACCAACCTCGGCAAGATCGGCGTGCTCGTCGCGCTGGAATCGACCGCCGACAAGGGTGTGCTCGAGGCGCTCGGCAAGCAGCTCGCGATGCACATCGCCGCTGCGTTCCCGCAGGCGCTCAACGCCGACGGCCTCGACGCCGAAGTGATCGAGCGCGAGCGCAAGATCGCCGCGGAAAAGGCCGCCGAGTCGGGCAAGCCCGCCGAAGTCCAGGCCAAGATGGTCGACGGCGCGATCAGCAAGTTCGCCAAGGAGAACGCGCTGCTCAGCCAGGTCTTCGTGATGGACAACAAGACGCCCATCTCGGAAGTCGTGGCGAAGGCGGCCAAGGACGCCGGCGCGCCGATCGAGCTCAAGGACTACGTCCGCTTCCAGCTCGGCGAAGGCATCGAGAAGGAAGAGACCGACTTCGCGGCCGAAGTAGCTGCCGCCGTCGCCGGGTAATCCTCGACGCTAGCAAACCGATTACGGCCGCCGGAGCGATCCGGCGGCCGTTTTCGTTGGCGCGGGCCGCACTTCGATCAGCCAGATCTCGGGCTGAGTGAACAGGCGGAAGGGTAGCACGCTGGTGCCGAGGCCCGCGCTGGTCACGAGCGTGTTCCCGTTCTCTCGCACGGCGCCGCAGGCATAGCGCTGGCCATACTCGGACATCGGCGCGGGCGACCCGCCCCAAGGCCACCCGATCTGCCCACAGTGGGTATGACCGGCGAGCATGAGACCGGTTGACCCGGGAAGACGGGGAAATGTGTCGGGGCTATGGCTCAGTACGAGCCCGCCGCGCCCCATGGCCGTGAACTTGCGTGTGACCTTTCTCACGTCGGCTTGGCCGGTGTAATCGTCGTCGAGCCCCGCGACGAGCAGCCCGCCGACGTTGACCACATCGTTCCGGAGCACGCCGATGCTCACCCGCGCCAGTTCGCGCTCCAGTTCCTCGACATCGCGCCAGTGGTCGTGGTTGCCGGGCACCGCGAGCTTGATCGCCTGCCGGTCGAGATACGCCAGTGGGGCCACCGTCTGGCGGGTCGAATAGTGGCGCGTCGCCGTGCGCTTGTCGCTCACGAAATCGCCGGCAAGGACCACCAGGTCCGGTTTCAGCGCATTCACCTGTCGCACGATCCGCGCGAGCCGCGCAGGCGGCATGTCGGGCCCTGCGACGTGGATGTCGGTCAACAGGACGATCCGGCCGGGCGTTCGCGGGCCTTCCACCATCGGCAGCGTGACCGTCAGCCGTTTCACGACAGGATCGCGCATCGTGTCGTGCCAGGCCTTTGCCGCGAAGGCGGAAGCAACGATTACAAGCAGGATTGCGGCGCGCTTGAACCAGGCGCGCCTACGAGGGGCCGAGGGCATTTCCGCTAGCGCACCGTTACTTCGCTGCTGCCGGCGGGGAGCATGAAAACCACCCCGTCGTCGCCTACCGTGATCGGACCGTCGAACCGGCCCTCTGCATCGCGGAGGAACGCGGGGTAGAAAAGACGGCTGGGAAGAGGCGGCACGATGTGGGTCAGCACGAGGTGCCGGACGCCTGCGCGCTGCGCGCTCTCGGCCGCCTGCTCGGGCGTCGCGTGGTAATCGAGGATGTCGCGGGTGATCTGCGCCGTGTTCTTGCGGCCCACCTTGTCGAGAGCACGGGTCAGCGACGACACCATCACCGGCTGCAGCGCCTCGTGGACGAGCAGGTCTGCGCCCCTGGCGGCGCGTTCGAGCGAGACCGACTGCGCGGTATCGCCGCTGATCACGACCGACCGCCCCTTGTAGTCGAAGCGATAGCCGACAGCGGGCGTGACGGGTCGGTGGTCGACCGGAAACGCTGTCACGGTCAGTCCGTCCTTCCGGAAAACGACCGTCGGTCCGGCAGGCATCTCGAACGGCACGGCCCTGAAAGTGCCGCCAGCGGGCGGTGCGATCGCCTCGCCATGATGGGCCACGCGGTAGCCATGGTCATGGGTGTAGGCGAGGTTGAAGCCCTCCGCCACGCGCTCCACGCCGGGAGGCCCATGGAGCGCAAGCGGCTCCCGGTCCGCGACGCCTGTCCAGTGGAGCAGGTTGAGCGGTCCGAGGCCATCGATGTGGTCGGAATGGAAATGGGTCAGGAGCACGGCATCGATGCGCCCGGGATCGATGCCCATGCGGGTCAGGTTGGCGGCACCGCCTTCGCCCATATCGACGACAATGGCTTGCGAGCCGGCGAGGACCACGGTGCACGCTCCGGCGCGGTTGGACCCCGGCATGGGAGAACCCGTTCCGCACAGGCCGACCGCAAGCCCCGATGCGCTTTCGAGCGGTGGTGCCGCGATCCGGGATCCCACCGCGCGGTCGTAGATCCACCCGCCGATTTGCGCCTGAAAGGCAAAGGCCACCACCAGGCCCAGAAGAACGACGACCGCTGCTGCAAGCGATACCTTGCGTTTCATGACAGGCCGCCTTCCCGGCTTTCCCTTTGCGCCCCTGACGGTTGCTCGCTAAGGGAGCCCCCACCTCCGTGAACAATAGGGATTTCGCCAGCCCGTGGCTACGCCGAGATACAAGCGCGTTCTTTTGAAGCTGTCGGGCGAAGTGCTCATGGGCGGCCAGCAGTTCGGCATCGATCCCTCCTTCGTCGCCGAGCTCGCCAAGGAAGTGAAGGCGGCCAAGGACACCGGCCTCGAGGTCTGCCTGGTCATCGGCGGGGGGAACATCTTCCGCGGCATGGCCGGGGCAGCCCAGGGCATGGACCGCGCGCAGGCCGATTACATGGGCATGCTCGCCACCGTCATGAACGCACTGGCGATGCAGAGCGCGCTGGAGCAGCTGGGCGTCCAGACCCGCGTCCAGTCGGCGATCGAGATGGACCAGGTGTGCGAGCCGGTGATCCGTCGCCGCGCCGAACGGCATCTCGAGAAAGGCCGCGTGGTGATCTTCGCCGCTGGCGTCGGCGCGCCCTATTTCACGACCGACAGCGGAGCGGCGCTGCGGGCCGCGGAAATGAAGTGCGACGCGCTCTTCAAGGGCACCAGCGTGGACGGGGTCTACGACAGCGATCCCAAGAAGAACCCGGATGCAAAGCGTTTCGATACCGTCACTTACGACAAGGTATTGGCAGACAATCTCAAGGTGATGGATGCCTCGGCCGTCGCGCTGTGCCGCGACAACGGGATCCCTATCGTGGTCTTCTCGATCCGCGAACAGGGCAATCTCGCCAAAGTCCTCAAGGGCGAGGGCGTCCAGACGATAGTGCAGGGAAGCTGATCATGGCGAAGTACGACAAGGCCGACATCGAGCGGCGGATGAAGGGCGCGGTGGAGAGCCTCAAGGGCGACCTCTCGGGCCTGCGGACCGGGCGCGCGAACACCAGCTTGCTCGATCCGGTGGTGGTCGAGGTCTACGGCGCGATGATGCCGCTCAATCAGGTGGCGACCGTCTCGGCGCCCGAACCGCGCATGCTGAGCGTGCAGGTGTGGGACAAGTCGAACCTCACCGCGGTCGAGAAAGGCATCGCCAAGGCGAATCTCGGCCTCAATCCGATGATCGACGGCCAGACCCTGCGTCTGCCGCTGCCGGACTTGACGCAGGAACGCCGCAAGGAGCTCGCCAAGCTCGCCGGCGAATACGGCGAGAAGGCCAAGATCGCGATCCGCAACGTCCGCCGCGACGGCATGGAAGCGCTGAAGGACGACGAGAAGAAGAAGGACATCTCCGAGGACGACCGCAAGCGGTCGGAGGACGACGTTCAGAAACTCACCGACACCCATGTCGCCGAAACCGACACCGTGGTCGCGGCGAAGGTGAAGGAAATCCTCTCGCAGTGAGGTTTTTCCGTCCTTCCAGGCAGGGCGCCGGAGCGGAGTGATGACGGACGGAGACGGAGTCGCACGTCACGTCGCGATCATCATGGACGGCAACGGACGCTGGGCGAAGGCCCGGCACATGCCGCGCGCGCTCGGGCACCAGCGCGGTGTCGAGGCGGTGCGCAACCTGGTCCGCTCGCTCAAGGACACCCCGATCGAGTGCCTGACGCTCTACGCATTCAGCACCGAGAACTGGCGCCGTCCGGAGGACGAGGTCGGTGACCTGATGAACCTGATGCGGAAATTCATCAGGTCCGACCTTGACGAATTCGTCGCCAACGACGTCAGACTCCACATCCTCGGCGACTGGCGCGGGCTCGCGCCCGACATCGTGACGATGCTCGAAGACGCGTTGGACAAGACATCCGGCGGATCGCGGACGCTGGCCGTGGCGCTGAACTACGGATCGCAGCAGGAGATCGCCCGCGCGGCCGGGAAGGCCGCGGCGGAAGGTGCGATCACGGCCGAGGCGATCGAACGGCATCTCGATAGTGCATCGCTGCCGCCACTGGACCTGCTGATCCGCACCAGCGGAGAAGTGCGGCTGTCGAACTTCCTGCTGTGGCAGTGCGCCTATGCCGAAATGATGTTCGTCGATACGCTCTGGCCAGATTTCACGCCTGCACACCTTCAGCAGGCGCTTGCGGACTTCGCGCAACGGGAGAGACGCTATGGCGGACGCTGAGGCCGCGCCGCAACGCAAGAACAGCGACCTGCCGGTGCGGCTGGCATCGGCAGTGGTCATGCTCGCCCTTGCGATCGGCACGCTCGTTATAGGCGGTGCGGTGTTCGATGCTTTCGTGGCGATCGTCGCCTTCGTCGCGTTCGTCGAGTTCGTCCTTCTCGTCGTCGGAGCGACCCCGTTTATCGGCTACCGGCTCGCGGCAATCATTGCGGGCGCGATATATTTCCTGCTGGCCGGCGGTGTCCTGGTCGGCGCGGGCGACTTCCTCATCGTGCTCATCGTCGGGGTGACCGTGTTCACCGATACGTTCGCCTATTTCGCCGGGCGGGCGATCGGCGGACCCAAGATCGCGCCTTCGATCAGTCCTTCGAAGACCTGGGCCGGCCTCGTGGGCGGGATGGCCGGGGCTGCACTGTGGGTGGTCCTGTGGGTCGTCTCAATCGACGGCGGGATCGTCGGGCCGCGCTTCGATCTGGGCCTTGCGCTGTCGGCCGAGAACCTCGGCGGCGCGGCGCTGACGGGAGCCGGGCTCGCCGTCCTCGCGCAGATGGGCGACTTCTTCGAATCGTGGCTGAAGCGCCGCGCCGGCGTTAAGGATTCGTCGAAGCTCATCCCCGGTCACGGCGGGGTATTCGACCGGATCGACGGGATGCTGCCGGTCGCGATCGCGGTCGGTGCGCTCGCCTCGGCAGCGGCCAACTGATGCGCTCGATCTCCATCCTCGGAGCGACCGGCTCGGTGGGGGCATCCACGCTCGACCTGGTTCGTCGCAACCGCGATCGATGGAAAGTCGTGGCGCTCACGGCCAACTGCAACGTGGATGAACTCGCCGCGCTGGCGCGGGAGTTCGACGTCGACCTTGCCGTGGTTGCCGACGAAAGCTGCCTCCCGGCGCTGCGCGCTTCGTTGTCGGGCACCGGGATCGAGACCGCCGGCGGCGCTGGTGCACTCGTCGAAGCCGCCGCGCGCGGGGCTGATCTGACCGTCGCGGCGATCGTCGGCTGCGCGGGCCTTGCCCCGGTCATGGCGGCGATCGAGCAGGGCGGCACCATCGCGCTCGCCAACAAGGAAGCACTGGTTTCCGCCGGCGAGGTCATGACCGCCGCGGTCGCCCGCACGGGCGCAACGCTCCTGCCGGTCGACAGCGAGCACAACGCCATCTTCCAGTGCCTCCAGGGCGGCCGGATCGAGGACGTCCGCAAGATCACCTTGACCGCCAGCGGAGGGCCCTTCCGTACCTGGACGCACGCGCAGCTCGCGGCGGCGACCCCCGCGCAAGCGGTCGCGCACCCCAACTGGGACATGGGCGCCAAGATCAGCGTCGATTCGGCGACCATGATGAACAAGGGGCTGGAGTTCATCGAGGCCCATCACCTGTTCCCGGTCGGCCTCGAGAAGATCGGCATCGTCGTCCACCCGCAAAGCGTGATCCACTCGATGGTCGAGTACCGCGACGGTTCGACGCTGGCGCAGCTCGGGCCCAGCGACATGCGGGTTCCCATCGCGTCTTGCCTTGCCTGGCCGCGCAGGATGGACACGCCGATGCCGCCGCTCGATCTCGTGCAGATCGCTTCGCTGACGTTTGAAGCACCCGACGAGGCCCGCTTTCCCGCCACGCGCCTCGCGCGCGAGGCGGCACAGGCGGGCGGGGCCGCGCCCGCCGTGCTCAACGCGGCCAACGAATCGGCGGTCGCGGCATTTCTTTCCGGCAAGATCGCGTTCACACGAATTGCGCTAACGGTGGAACGCACGCTCGCGCGCGGACTACCGCCGGCCCCCGCTTCGCTCGACGAAGTGCTGGCAGTGGACAGCGAGGCGAGGGCACGCGCAACCGAGATGATGGAGCTCGCCTGAATTGATCGAATCGCCGCCTTTCTGGTTCTACCTCGTCGGATTCGTCCTGCTGCTCGGCCCGCTCGTGACCGTGCACGAATTCGGCCACTACATTATGGGGCGCCTGTTCGGCGTGGGGGTCGAGGCGTTTTCGGTCGGCTTCGGCAAGGAGCTGGTCGGATATACCGACAAGCGTGGGACACGCTGGAAGCTCTCGGCGTTGCCGCTGGGGGGCTATTGCCAGTTCAAGGGGGACATGAACCCCGCGAGCATCCCCGATGCCGATGTGATCGCGGCCATGACGCCCGCCGAGCGCGACGGCAGCTTCCACCATGCGCCGTTGTGGCAGCGCGCGCTGATCGTGCTCGCCGGACCGCTGACGAACCTGATCGTGGCGGTGGCGATATTCGCCGCGTTCTTCATGATGATCGGCAAGCCGGTGCAGGTCGATCCGGGCGAAACCAACGTGGTGCAGCGGTTCGCCGCAGGCTCGGTTGCGGAGGCGGCGGGGGTTCGCGTGGGCGACCGGATCGTCGCTATCGACGGGCGCGAAGTCAGCGAATTCCGCGACATTACCGAGCAGGTCCTGATGCACCCCGGCAAGGCGATCGTGCTCGGCGTCGAGCGTCAGGGCGAACGTCTGCGCATTCCGCTGACGATCGGCAGCACGGTCGAAACGGACAGATTCGGCAACGCCTCGCGCGTCGGTCGTCTCGGGGTATGGTCCAGCCCTATCCGCTACGAGCCGGTCGGACCGGTCGAGGCGACGCGCCTCGGGTTCACGGAATGCGTCAACCTCGTCCGCATGATGCTGACCGGGATCGGGCAGATCCTGACCGGGGAACGCTCGGTTGACGAGCTCGGCGGGCCGATCAAGATCGCCAAGTTCTCGGGCGAACAGCTCAGCCTGGGCCCTGTCGCCTTCGTCGGCTTCGCCGCGCTGATCTCGCTTAACTTGGCGTTCATCAACCTCTTGCCAATCCCTGCCCTCGACGGCGGGCACCTGGCTTTCTACGCGGCAGAGGCTGTCCGCCGGAAGCCGGTGGGTCCGCGCGGTCAGGAGATGGCGTTCCGTGCCGGCGTGGCGGTAATCCTCGCGCTGATGCTGTTCGTCACGGTCAACGACCTGCTCTCGCTGCCAATTTTCGGGCGGTAGCAGGCCAGCCGAGGGATCGAACGCGTTCAGCTACCGCATGGGGCATGAAAGCCCTTCCACCGCTTGATTGGGGACCGGGTATGGGGCAAGGGCGGCGCACTCGCCGTCCGGCTCAATCCGGACAGGCGCATGGAGCATACCTGAGCGCATGTATTGGTTTATGGACGGGAGTCCCACGTCAATGAAGGCAAGCGAAATCGCCGGCACCACCAACCGGCCGGGTCTGGCACGTCTGGGCCTGTCGCTGCTCTGCGGAACGATGCTCGCCGGCATGCCGGTGGCTGTTGCCGCACAGGAAGCCCCTGCCGAGACGCCTGCGGAAGCCGCGCCCCAGCCCGACGTGATCCGCACGGTTGCGGTCAGCGGGGCCCAGCGCCTCGAGCCGACGACGATCGTCTCGTACATCCGGCTGCGTCCGGGCCAGACCTATACCCAGGCGGCGGCCGACCAGGCGCTGAAGGACCTCTACGCGACCGAGCTGTTCGCCAGCGCCAGTGTGGTCAACAACGGTGGCGACGTGGTCATCACCGTGGTCGAGAACCCGGTCATCAACCGCATCGTGCTCGAGGGCAACAAGCGCCTGAAGGAGGACAAGATCCTCCCCGAGATCAAGCTTGCTCCGCGCCAGATCTTCACCCGCTCGAAGGTCCGCGCCGACGTCGCGCGCATCGTCGAGCTCTACAAGCGCCAAGGCCGCTTTGCCGCCACGGTCGAACCGAAGATGGTCGAGCTCAGCCAGAACCGCGTCGACGTCGTGTTCGAGATCAACGAGGGACCCAAATCCAAGGTCCGCCAGATCAACATCATCGGCAACGAGGCGTTCTCCGACGGCGAGTTGCGCAGCGAGATGCTGACCAAGCAGGCGCGCGCCACGCGCTTCTTCTCGTCCCGCACGAGCTATGACCCCGATCGCCTTGCATTCGACCAGCAGAAGCTGCGCCAGTTCTATCTGACCGAAGGCTATGCCGATTTCCGCGTCGTGTCGGCCGTCGCCGAGCTGACCCCGGACAAGCGCGACTTCATCATCACCTACGTCGTCGAGGAAGGCGAACGCTACAAGTTCGGCGACGTCGCGGTGACGAGCGAACTGCGCGACTTCTCGAGCGATGCGCTGACCAGCAACCTGCCGATGAAGACCGGCGAATGGTACGACGCGAAGCTGGTCGAAGATACCTCGGAGCAGTTCAAGGAACTGGCCGGGACGTTCGGCTACGCGTTCGCGGAGGTCGAACCGCAGTTCCGCCGGAACAAGGAAGACCTGACGATGTCGGTCACCTTCGTCATGCGCGAGGCGCCCCGCGTCTATGTCGAGCGAATCGACGTCAACGGCAACACGCTGACCCAGGACAAGGTGATCCGGCGCGAATTCCGCCTCGTCGAAGGCGACGCGTTCAACTCGTTGCAGGTCAAGCGTTCCGAGAACCGGATCAAGTCGCTGGGATTCTTCCAGGAGAACTTCGAGGTTTCGCAGAAGGAAGGCACGACGCCCGACCGGATCGCGCTCGAGGCGAACGTGGAGGAGCAGGCGACCGGCCAGCTCCAGCTGTCGGCCGGCTTCTCGTCGATCGAGAGCTTCATTCTTGCCGCCTCTATCCAGCAGCGCAACTTCCGCGGCCGCGGCCAGACGGTCGGCGCGGGCGTCAACTACTCGCGCTACTCGAAGAGCGCGAACCTGAGCTTCTCGGAGCCCTATGTCTTCGACCGCAATATCTCGGCCGGTGTCGACATCTATCGCCGCGATCTGAACAGCTTCAACTACCTCAACAACGATCGCAACACGACCTTCCAGCAGACGACGACCGGTGCCCAGCTGCGGCTCGGCGTGCCGCTGTCCGAGTACACCTCGCTCATCGGCAGCTACACGCTCAACTTCGACGACGTGTCGCTCGACGAGAACCAATTCTTCTCGGACCGGCTCAGCCCGCCGAACCTGACGTGCGACCCGCTTCTTGCCGGGCGGTACCTGTGCGAGGCGGTCGGCAGCCGCACCAGTTCGATCCTCGGGCTGACGTTCGCCTACGATACGCTCGACAGCCGCCTGCGCCCGACGCGCGGCCGGTCTTTCTCCCTCACCGGCGAGTTCGCCGGCCTCGGCGGATCGGTCAAGTATGGTCGCTTGCGCGCCCGCGCTGCGCAATACTGGCCGCTCGGCAGCGGCTTCATCTTCTCGGTCCAGGGCGAGGGCGGCGCTATCAAGGCGCTGAGCGGTGGACGGGTCCAGCTGACCGACCGCTTCTTCCTCGGCGAACCGCAGATCCGCGGTTTCGACATTCGCGGCGTTGGCCCGCGCGTGCTGCGCCAGCCGATCATCGCCGATCCCGACAGTCCGGACGTCAACAACCCCAACCCGCTGGTCATCACCGATCGGGAGCGGGTGTCCGACGACGCGCTTGGCGGCAACTTCTACTACCTGGGCCGGGCCGAGATCGAGATTCCGCTCGGCAGCGGGGTCAAGGAATTGGGCCTGCGCCCATCCGTATTCGTCGATGTGGGCGCCCTGTGGGGCAGCAATTTCCGCGATCCGCAAGATCTGGTGCGCGACTGTACCTTCCCGACCGGATGCAATTTCCCGCAGCGCGACGTGAACGGCAACCCGCTCTTCTCCCAGACGGTCACGAACGCGGACGGCACGACCACGACGACCATCGTCACGAGCCCGACCGCACCGGGCGGCACGGCGAACACGCCTTTGCTCAACAACGTGCCTCCCTTCACCGAGGTTTTCCTGGGCGACTCCCCGAAGCCGCGCGTGTCCGTCGGCATCGGCGTCAACTGGAACTCGCCATTCGGTCCGTTCAGGATCGATTTTGCTCAAGTGCTCTTGAAGCAGCCGGGTGACGACACCAAGCGCTTCACCTTCAACGTAGGAACACAATTCTGATGACTATCATTCGCAAGAGCCTGCTCGCAGCGGGCATCGCGTTCGCCGCGCTTTCGCCGATCGCCGCCGCCCCCGCCGCCGCGCAGGTGGTCAAGGGTATCGGCGTCGTAAGCCTGCCGGCCGTCGTCGCGAACTCGAACGCCTACAAGGTCGCCGAACAGCAGCGCCCGGTCACCTACAAGCCGCAGCTCGACCAGGCCGAGGCCCGCCGCGCCGCGATCGCCGCGCAGCTCCAGCCGCTGGTGACCAAGTTCAACACCGATCGCCAGGCGAACCCGAACAACCCCGCGCTGCAGCAGCAGGCCGCGGCGATTCAGCAGATCCAGCAGTCGGGTCAGCAGGAGCTTCAGCAGCTCGTCCAGCCGATCGCGCTGAGCCAGGCTTATGTCACCGAGCAGATCGAGGACAAGCTCGACACCGCTGTCCAGAATGCAGCGAAGAAGAAGAACGTGCAGTTGATCCTCGACCCCACGCAGGGTGCGGTGCTCTATGCCGACGCGGCCTACAACATGACGCAGGACGTGCTGAACGAGCTCAACGTGCTTCTCCCGAGCGCGCAGCTCGTCCCGCCGCAGGGCTGGGTTCCGCGCCAGGTTCGTGCGCAGCAGGAAGCCGCAGCGGCCGCCAACGGCCAGGCTGCGCCGACCACTCCGCCGGCCGCCAGCAGCCGCTGACACCTGAAACGGGGGCAGGGCCGATGAGCGAGGAATCCGCAGCCACTCCGGAAACGGGGGCGTACGATATCCTCAAGGTGCTCAAGGCCCTGCCGCACCGTTATCCGCTGCTCCTCGTCGATCGCGTCAGATCGATCGAACTCGGGACACGGATTCACGCGGTGAAGGCTGTCTCGATGAACGAGCAGTTCTTCCAGGGGCACTTCCCGGGCCGGCCGATCATGCCCGGCGTGCTCCAGATCGAGGCGCTGGCGCAGGCCGCGGGCGTGCTCGGCATCGAAACCTTCGAACTCGCCGGCACCGGCAAGCTCGTCATCTTCATGGCGATCGAGAACGCCAAGTTCCGCGCGCCCGTGGAGCCCGGCTGCCTGCTCGACCTCGAGGTGGAATTCACCCGCAAGTCGAGCCGCGTCTGCAAGTTCAAGGGCCGCGCGAGCGTGGACGGCAACACGACCTGCGAAGTTGAGTTCACCGCGATGATTGCCGATCCGCCGAAGGATTGAGCGAATCCTTGCATTTCGGGCGAGGCGCCGCTAACGGCCCCGCTTTCCCACCACAGCTGGACCGGTCGGAACCGTTCCGAGGCTACGGAGACACGCGATGAAGACCGAAGGTCACCCCGACTACCACATGATCACCGTCAAGATGACCGACGGTACCGAGTTCCAGACCCGCTCGACCTGGGGCGCCGAGGGCGACACGCTCGCGCTCGACATCGACCCGACGAGCCACCCGGCCTGGACCGGCGGCAAGCAGCAGCTTCAGGAAGGCGGCCGCGTGGCCAAGTTCAACCAGCGCTTCGGCGGGCTCACGCTCAAGAAGTAAGCCGGCTGCATCTTCGCATCCAAGAGGGCGGTCCCGCGGGGCCGCCCTTTTCGTTTGTCAGACCGGCTCGAGCGGGCGTCGCACTCCTTCGGGCAACTCGACCCCGATCAGATCCCCGACACGGAGTGCGCCTTCAACTTCCACTATTCCCATGATCCCGCAGCGGCGCTCCAGCGACCCGTCGCTGCGCTTGCGGACCATGTGCGAGAGAAGACCCGGCCTGAAGGCCTCGATCTGGGCGCACGGATTGCGCAGACCCGTCACCCGGATCACCGCGCTGCCAATGTGGAGCAGCGTTCCGGTCGGCAAATCAAGCAGGTTCAAGCCACGCGTCAGCACGTTCTCGCCGAGATCGCCGCAAGACAGCGCGAACCCCGTTTCCGCCAGCTCATCGAACAGTTCGGCGTGGATCAGGTGCACTTGGCGCAGGTTGGGCTGGTTGGGGTCCTTGCGCACCCGTGAAAGATGCTGGACCGTCGATCCCGCATGGGCATCGCCCGCGACGCCAAGCCCGGCGACAAGTTCGAGCGCTTCGCAGGGCTGCTTGGAAAAGCGGTGCCCGTCGCTTCGTGCCAGCCCCACGACCCGCCCCGTGCTCATCCCCACGGCTTCTCGCGATACCACTTCGTGATTACGTACTTCACGCCCTTCCTCACCTTCATCCCGTGATGGAGCGTGCTGGGGTTGGGGCTGCCGTCGGGACGTCGGTTGTTCCAGGCGAGCAGCTTGCCGATCTCGGGCTGGATGATCTTCTTCGGCACGCCGAACCGGGTTCCGCCGCCTGCCTCGACATCGTTGAGGTAGATCATGAACGTCCACGTGCGTTGTCCCGCGACCGAGCAATATCTTTCGAAGTCCGCGCCCCCCGGTTCGAAGTAATCGGTATGGGCCTTGAACTCTTGGCCGATGGCATAGCGCTGGCCCTGAACCGGCTCTCCATAGGCCGGGTCGATCCGGTTGAGGTCGAACAGCAGGGTTTCAAGCTCCATCACGGCCGGTTCCGCGGCGTCGAGGTCGCACGTTTCGCTGGTCCGGAAATACACGTCGCCGTTGGGATCGGCGATCGTGGATGGCCTGCGCCCCGCATCGATCAGCTCGATCAGGCGTGTAGACAGGCCTGGCGACAGGAAACCGCGTAGCTGGAACAGTTCGAGCTTTGGGAACGGGGCGCGCTGCATCCCGCTCCGCTCGAGGAGGATTTCGCGTGAGGATTCGCCGGGGGCGACCATGGTTCGTGGATAGGCGAACCGAGCCCGCGAAACAATATTACGCCGTCAAGAGCCTCGCGCAGTTTTCGCTTCCAAATCCGCAGGCCTTGTGCAACAGGCGCTCGCCCGTGCGGGAACCGCCTTGACGGCGGCCCGAGCGGCTCTCATGGCCCCCGCTTCACGGCATGCCGGGGGCATGTGGCGATCGTAGCTCAGTTGGTTAGAGCGCCGGTTTGTGGTACCGGAGGTCGCGGGTTCGGATCCCGTCGATCGCCCCATTTTCCCCCTGACATTGCCGAGCGATTCCAGCGGACTGCGGGGCGAATGATGACGGCTTTCTGGACCCATGCCGATTTTGACGACCACGAGCTCGTGCAGTTCGTGCGCGACCGCAAGTCGGGCCTGACCGCGATCATCGCGCTGCATTCGACGCACCTCGGCCCCGGCGCCGGCGGCACCCGCTTCTGGCATTATGCGGACCCGGCAGACGGCCTGCGCGACGCACTGCGCCTGTCGCGCGGCATGAGCTACAAGAACGCCATGGCCGGCCTGCCGATGGGCGGCGGCAAGGCCGTGATCCTGGCCGACAAGGCGCGCACCAAGACTCCGGAGTTGCTCGCCGCGTTTGCGGATGCGGTCGATGCGCTCGGTGGACGCTACGTCACCGCCGAGGACGTCGGCATCAGCGAGGCCGACATGGTCGCCGTGTCGAAGCGGACCCAATTCGTGTCGGGCCTGCCGGTGGGCGAAGGACAGGCTGGCGGCGATCCCGGTCCCTTCACGGCCATGGGGATCTACCACGGCATCAAGGCCGCGGTCGCGTACAAGCTCGGCAAGGACAGCCTCAAGGGCGTTCGGGTCGCGGTGCAGGGCACCGGAAGCGTCGGCGGCGGCGTCGCCCGCTTGCTCCACAAGGACGGTGCCCGGCTCGTAGTCGCCGACGTCGACGAATCGCGCGCCGCGGCGCTCGCCCGCGAAGTCGACGGGGAAGCGGTGAGCCCCGAACAGATCATGTCGGTTTCGTGCGACGTGTTCAGCCCGAACGCGCTCGGTGCGATCCTGGACGAGGCAGGCATCGCGGCGCTCGATTGCCCGATCGTCGCCGGGGGTGCGAACAACCAGCTCGCCCGGGCCGAACATGGCAAGCTGCTGGCCGAGCGCGGCATCCTCTATGCTCCCGATTACGTGATCAACGCGGGCGGCATCATCTCCGTGACGCTCGAGTATCTGTGCCGGACCAAGGGCGAACCTTGCGACATCAACGAGGTCCGCAAGCGGCTCGCGCAGATCCCTGACCGGCTGCGGACGATCTGGGAAGAGAGCGATCGCACGGGCGTGTCTGCCGACCAGGTTGCCGACCGCATGGCGCAAAAGCTGATCGGCCGGTAAATCCGTCCTGCGGACCCTTGCCGCGCGCGGCAGGGACTGCCAAAGCGATGCCGACGGTTATCCGATGCACGGTTTCGCCAATCCCACGCGCTTTCTCCGCATCGCTCGCCCGCTGACCCCCTGGCTTCTCGCTCTGGGATTGGCGCTCGCGGGAGGCGCGCTGGCGTGGGGCCTGTTGTTTGCCCCCGCCGAGCGGCTGCAGGGCGAAACGGTCCGCATACTCTTCATCCACGTACCTTCGGCCTGGCTGGGCATGGCCGGCTGGACCGCGATCGCCGGCGCAAGCCTGGCGGAGATCGTCTGGCGTCACCCGCTGGCCGCCATTGCCGGGCGCGCCGCGGCCCTGCCGGGGGCGGTATTCACCGCGCTGTGCCTCGCTACCGGATCGCTTTGGGGGCGGCCCGCGTGGGGCACGTGGTGGGAATGGGACGGCCGCCTGACCAGCATGCTCGTCCTCCTGTTCCTCTATTTCGGCTACATGGCGCTCGCCGGTGCGACCGCACGCGAGGGTGGATCGTCGCGTATCCCGGCGATCTTCGGCCTCGTCGGGGTGATCAACGTGCCGATCATCCATTACTCCGTGCTGTGGTGGTCCTCGATCCACCAGCCGCCGAGCATCACGACCGGCGGATCGGCCATGGCACCGGCGTTCCTCTGGCCCTTGCTGATCGCAACGCTCGGCTTTTCACTGATCTTCGGTGCGGTGGTCCTGATGCGGATGCGCGCACTGCTTGCGGAAGCGCAGGCGGAAGCCCGTATGCGGCGCCGCGCGCGCGAGGCCGCCTGATGCGCGAGGCGCTGGACCCCTGGCCATTCGTGATCGCGGCCTATGCGCTCGGCATCGGCGCGACGCTCGTGCTGGTCGGATGGAGCTGGCTTGCGATGCGCAAGTCCGAACGCAATCGGGAAAAGGGACGGCAGTGAGCGCAGTCAAGGCGAAGCACCAGCGGCTCGTACTCGTGATCATCGCGCTCGTCGCGTTGGTCGCGGCGGGAGTGATCGCTGCCTGGGCGCTGCGCAACCAGGCGAGCTATTTCTACGTTCCCAGCCAGATCGCGAGCGATCCGCCCGCGCCGGGGCAGGCCGTGCGGCTGGGGGGAATGGTCCAGGCGAATTCGATCAGGACGAGGGAAGACGGGGTAACGATCGACTTCGTCGTCGGGGACGGCAAGGCTCTCGTGCCGGTGCGTTATTCGGGAATCGTGCCCGACCTTTTCGTGGAGGAGTCCGGCGTCGTCGCGGAAGGGCGCTTGCAGGCGGACGGGACCTTCGTGGCCGATACCCTCCTCGCCAAGCATGACGAAAACTACGTGCCGCGCGAGCTCCAGGAAATGAACGACGCGCACAAGAAGGCCGTGGTGGCCGAAACCACCCAATGATCGCTATCGGACAATGATCGCCGAACTCGGTCTGGCGGCCCTCTGGTTGGCCGCGGCGCTCGCCGCATTGCAGCTCGTCGCCGGATTCCTCGCGGTCCGGCAAGGTGAAGGCGACCTCGCCGCTTTGGTGCGACCGGCGGCCGTAGTGCAGGGCATCCTGTGCGTATTCTCGTTCCTGATGCTGGTCTGGCTCTTCGTGCGCACCGACCTGTCGGTGAAGCTCGTTGCGATGAACTCGCACTCGGACAAGCCGCTCATCTTCAAGCTGGCCGGGTCGTGGGGCAATCACGAAGGGTCGATGCTGCTCTGGGTGACGGTGATGAGCGCCGCGGGTGCCCTGATCGCCTTCGTGGAGCGCCGCTTGCCCGAACGCACCATGCAGGCGACGCTGGCCGCGCAGGGCTTCGTCGCGCTCGGGTTCTACGCCTTCCTTCTGTTCAGCTCCAATCCGTTCGAGCGGCTCCCGGTACCGGCGGTAGAGGGGAACGGCCTCAACCCGCTGCTGCAGGACATCGGCCTCGCCTTCCATCCGCCCACGCTCTACCTCGGCTATGTCGGGCTGTCGGTGGCTTTCAGCTTCGCGGTCGGGGCACTGCTCACGCGCCAGGTCACCCCGGAATTCGCCCGTGCGATGCGCCCCTGGGTGCTGGGAGCGTGGATATTCCTCACCGTCGGAATCACCGCCGGCAGCTACTGGGCCTATTACGAACTGGGCTGGGGCGGCTGGTGGTTCTGGGACCCGGTCGAGAACGCCTCGCTGATGCCGTGGCTCGCGGCGACCGCGCT
Source organism: Tsuneonella dongtanensis (assembly GCF_001698205.1). Taxonomy (NCBI): domain Bacteria; kingdom Pseudomonadati; phylum Pseudomonadota; class Alphaproteobacteria; order Sphingomonadales; family Erythrobacteraceae; genus Tsuneonella; species Tsuneonella dongtanensis. Next base: position 2,579,105 of record NZ_CP016591.1, on the reverse strand, counting down.
GCTCCACTCCGCGTCGGTCCTCGCTGCACGCGACGCGCTGAGAGCGTGGACGATCATGCTGGGCGTGGTTGCCTTCTCGATGAGCATGATCGGCACGTTCCTCGTACGCTCGGGCATCCTCACGAGCGTGCACGCATTCGCGGTGGACCCGGAACGGGGCAGTTTCATCCTGGCCCTGCTGGCAATCTACATCGGCGGTGCGCTGGCCGTCTTCGGCTTGCGCGCGGGCTCGGTGGCCGAAGGCGAGAAGTTCTCGGCCGTCAGCCGCGAAGGCGCCCTGGTGGTCAACAATGTGCTGCTTTCGGCGATCCTCGGCGTCGTCCTGCTCGGCACCCTCTACCCGCTCCTCACCGAAGCCATGGGCGTGCGGGTTTCGGTCGGTCCGCCGTATTTCGACCCGGTGGGCGCGGTGTTCGTGGTTCCCATGCTCCTCGTCATGATGGTCGGACCGCTGCTGCGCTGGCGCGGCGATCGGCTGGCTCGGATCAACAAGCTGGCGGCGGTGGGCTTCGTCGGCGTCCTTGCCGGGCTGCTGTTGGCGATCCTCCTTGGTGCGGGCGTCCTGCCGACGATCGGCCTGGCGCTCGGCATCGGTCTCGCCATCGCGAGCCTTTTGCCGCTGCGCGGCCGGAACGTCAGGCGTCTGCCTCTGGCAACATGGGGCATGGTGATCGCGCACCTCGGCGTGGCCGTCGCGCTTCTGGGCATGGCGAGCGAAAGCGCCTTTTCCGAAGAGAAGCTCGCCGCGGTCAAGGTGGGCGAAAGCGCCTCGGTCGGGCCGTGGCAGGTCACGCTGGCTGCGGTCGACCCGGTTGCGGGACCGAACTGGACCGCGCTCGAAGGCGTGATGCTGGCGAGCTACGGAGGCGGCTCCCTCACCGAATTGCACCCCCAGGCGCGCAGCTTCTGGTCGCCGCCGCAGGAAACCACCGAAAGCGCGCTGGTCACGCGCTGGAACGGCCAGCTCTATGCCGTGCTGGGCAAGGCGGCCGATGGCGAGCGCTGGCAGGTGCGGCTGTGGTGGAAGCCCTTCGTGACGCTGATCTGGTACGGCGGGCTCATGGTCGCGCTTGGCGGATTGCTGGCCCTCGTCGGGCGCGTGCGCGAGGACCTTCGGCGGCGCTACGTTCAGCGCAAGGCGGGCGAACGCCGCATGGATCTGGCGCAATGAAGGGCTGGCGCTTCTTCCTGCCGCTGGCGCTGTTCGCGGCGTTCGTCGGGGTCGCGGGCTACCAGCTGACACAGCCCAAGGCGGAGTTCGTGGAATCCGCGATGATCGGCAAGCCGATGCCGGCATTCGAGATGCGCGCTGCCAGTCCCGACCGTCCCGGACTCTCGCTCGCCGACCTCAAGGACGGTCGCCCCAAGCTGCTGAACGTCTGGGCGAGCTGGTGCGTACCTTGCGCGGCCGAGGCGCCGCAGCTGGCGACCCTGCAGGCCCAGGGCGCGCCTATCGTGGGCGTGGCGATCCGCGACCGGCCGGAGGACGTCGCGGCGTTCCTCGCCCGATACGGCAACCCGTTCGAACGCATCGGCGCCGACGATATGAGCGAGCTGCAGCTGTCGATCGGCAGTTCGGGCGTTCCCGAGACTTTCGTGGTCGATGGCCAGGGCGTGATCCGGTACCAGCACATCGGCGACATCCGTGCGGAACACGTACCGCTCCTGCTCGGCAAACTGCGCGAGGCGGGGGCGTGAAGGCTCTGATCGCCCTGCTGCTCGCGCTCCTCTCGCTGCCGCTCGCGGCGCAGGATTCGATGCCGCCCGCGCCCTATGCCTACAAGCAGCTCGAGGACCCGGGTCTCGAGGCGCGGGCGCGCGGCCTGATGGAAGAGCTGCGCTGCCTCAAGTGCCAGAGCCAGTCGATCGCCGACAGCGACGCGCCCATGGCGGGCGACATGCGCCACCAGGTCCGCATCCGTATCGCCGCGGGGGAGGACCCCGAAGCGATCCGCGAATGGATGATGGAACGCTACGGTGATTACGTCAGCTATGCGCCCGTTGTCAGCCGGTTGACGTGGCCGCTCTACGCCGGGCCGCTCGTTCTGCTGGTGATCGCCGGCCTGCTGCTATGGCGCCGGTTCCGGAGGAAGGCATGAACTTCATTCCCATCCTCCTGCTCGCCGTCGCGGCCTTCGGCCTTGCGGTCATCGTCTTGCGCCTGCCGCGGACCGGGTGGTCGCTGCTGGGTGCGGCGCTGATGTTCGGCCTGGCCGGCTATGCGCTCCAGGGCTCGCCGGGACAGTCCGGCGCGCCCAAGTCGTCGGCAGCCGGCGCGGCCAGGGAAGGGACGGAACTGGTGGAAGCGCGCCGGGCCATCTACGGGCCGGCGCCGCCGAGCAACTACGTCACAGTGGCCGATGGTTTCGCGCGGCGCGGCCAGTTTTCGGATGCGGCCGGCATCCTCCGAGCGTCGCTTGCCAAGTCCCCCGACGATCCCGAAGCGCGACTCGCCCTCGCGAATGCGCTGATGGAACATGCCGACGGGCAACTGACGCCGGCCGCGGTCTATGCGTACGAGACGGCTGAGCGGGCCGATCCGGGACAGCCGGGTCCCGGTTTTTTCCTGGGCGTGGCGCTCATTCGCAGCGGACGCCTGATGCAGGCCCGCCAGTTGTGGGCGGAGATGCTCGAGAAGGCGCCGGCGGATGCCGCCTGGCGCGAGGGCTTGCAGGAACGGCTCGAGCGGCTCGACGAGCTTATCGCCCAGACCGGCACCCCATGACGTCCGCGATTGCGGGGGCCTTTCGGCGGTGCTAAGCGCCGCCGCCTTCATGACATGGACCCAGCCTCGATGAGCCAGGCGGCACATGGTGCGGACGGTGACAAGACCGCCAGCGCCAAGATCAAACTCGCGGTGGGTGCGGTCGGCATCGTGTTCGGCGATATCGGTACGAGCCCGATCTATGCCTTTCGCGAAACCTTCGCGGGGCATCACCCGCTGGCGCTCGACACGCTCCATCTCATGGGGGTGGTCAGCCTGATCTTCTGGTCGATGACCATCATCGTCTCGCTGCAGTACGTGACGATCCTGATGAATGCGGACAACCGGGGGCAGGGGGGCACGCTCGCCCTCGTGGCCCTGATCTCGCAGAAGATCGGCGGTACGAACCGCGGCTGGATCGCCGTCATGCTGGGCGTGTTCGCGACTGCGCTCTTCTACGGCGACAGCATGATCACGCCCGCAGTCTCGGTGCTGTCCGCGGTCGAGGGGCTGACGACTGTGGAGGCGAGCCTCGCTCCCTTCGTCATTCCCATCGCGCTCACGCTACTGATTGCGCTGTTCCTGCTGCAGAAACGCGGCACCGGAACGATTGGCAAGCTCTTCGCGCCGATCATGCTGACCTATTTCACGACGCTTGCTGCGCTGGGGCTGATGCACATCGTCGAGAACCCCGGGGTGCTGGCGGCGCTCAACCCCTGGTACGCGATCCAGTTCTTCATCACCGACAGGTGGCTGGCATTCCTTGCGCTGGGCTCGGTCGTGCTGGCGGTCACCGGGGCGGAAGCGCTCTATTCGGACATGGGACATTTCGGCCGTGGGCCGCTGCGCATCGGCTGGTTCGGTTTCGTCATGCCATGCCTGCTGCTCAACTATTTCGGCCAAGCGGCGATGATCATGAACCTTGAGGCTGCGGCCGCCGCCGAGGCGATCAAGAACCCGTTCTTCGTGATGGCGAGCGAGAGCTTCCGCCTGCCGCTCGTGCTGCTGGCGACGTGCGCGACCTTCATCGCCAGCCAGGCGGTGATCACCGGGGCGTTCTCGGTGACCCAGCAGGCCATCCAGCTGGGCTTCGTACCGCGCCTCTCGATCCTTCACACCAGCGAGACCCAGCACGGCCAGATCTACATCCCGTTCGTGAACTGGGTGCTGATGATCGCCGTCGTCCTGCTGGTGCTGACGTTCCGCAATTCGTCGAACCTCGCCAGCGCCTACGGCATCGCCGTGACCGGGGCGATGTTCATCGACACCTGTCTCATGGCGGTCCTGTTCCTCGCGGTGTGGCGCTGGAAGCTGTGGATGGCGCTGCCGCTTGTCGGCCTGTTCTTCCTCGTCGACGGCTCCTTCTTCGCGGCCAACCTGCCCAAGGTGCCGAGCGGTGGCTGGTTCCCGCTGCTCGTCGGCGCGATCGCCTTCACGCTGCTGACCACCTGGGCTCGGGGCCGCAAGCTCATGCGCGACCGGATGAGCGAAGTCGCCCTGCCGATCGCGATCTTCGCCAAGAGCGCCCGCAATTCCGCGACCCGGGTGCCGGGCACCGCGATCTTCATGGCCTCTGCCACCGGCGGAGTCCCGAGCGCGCTGCTCCACAACATCAAGCACAACAAGGTGCTGCACGAGCGGGTGGTGATCCTGACGGTGCAGATCGCCGGGGTGCCCTATGTCGATGCGGCGGAGCGGTTCGAGATCCACTCGGTGGGCGACGGGATCTTCCGCGTCATCCTGCACTATGGCTTCATGCAGGAAACCGACGTGCCGGCTGCGCTTGCGGAAACCGGCGAATGCGGCGGGATGTTCGATATGATGCAGACGAGCTTCTTCCTGAGCCGCCAGACGCTCATTGCCAGCAAGAAGCCCGGAATGGCGCTATGGCGCGAAAAGCTGTTTGCCTGGATGCTGCGCAACTCGGCGACGGCGATGGAGTTTTTCCGGCTGCCGACCAACCGTGTGGTAGAGCTGGGCAGCCAAGTCGAAATCTGAGGAGTTTACGTGTCCGAGACGATCAAGCTTTCACTGACCACGGATGAGATCGAGATGCTGGTCGATGCGCTCGAAGCCGACCAGGAAGGGTATATCGAGGCTGCCAAGGAAGCGCGCGGCAACAACCGCCGCGACGACGTGCAGACCTTTACCGAAGCCGCCGAGCGGATCGGCGCGCTGATGGGCAAGCTCAACCAGTACGTGGAATAGGACACGGCGCTCCCCGGGGAGCGCCGCGCCTGTCGCACCACGAACGCGTCAGCCCAGGTTGGCGCTGACCATCGCCCACATCATCGGCAGCGAGAGCAGTACGTTCGTCCGGCTCGCTATCAGCGCGCGGGGCGCGGCGGCAGCCTTCTGCTCGTCGGTCGCGCTGACGATGCCGAGCACCCGCTTCTGGGCCGGCCAGATGATGAACCATACGTTGAACGCCATGATCAGCGCCAGCCACATGCCGACTCCGATCAGGTCGACATTGCCTTCGCCTGCGAAGGTGAGCGCTTCGACCAGATAGCCGCTGGCATGGGCGATGATGAGCCCGGTCAATACGGTCAGCGCCGCCGCCCAGCGGAAGAAGAACAGCACCTTGGGTGCGATATGTCCGGTGATGGCGCCCTTCTGCTCTGCCGGAATGGCCGGCATCGTCGGTACCTGGACGAAATTCAGATAATAGAGCAGGCCGATCCACAGCACCCCGAAGAACAGGTGCAGCCAGCGCGAGATCGAGTTGAGATCGATCGGCGCACCGCCCGGTGCAAACGCGATCATGACGACGATTGCCAGCGCGAGGCCGATCCCCAGCACCAGATGCAGATTCCCGAAGAGCTTGGCCATTGACGTTCCCCCCAGACGTTGCGCGACCACAACAAAGGTTAAGTCCTAAGCGGGCGCCTTGGCAATATCCGGGCGTTTCACGGCGGTGGAGGAGTGGTCTCTTCTTCCTTCAGTCCCTCCGCCGCGAGGCCGTGCCGCAGCAGCATGGGAATCTGGGTGAAGGTGAACAGGAAGCTGAGGGGCATGAACACCCACAGCTTGGCCCACAGCCAGTCGCCGAAGCTGAGCTGTTGCCGGAGCACTTCGTTGAGCGCGGCGAGGAAAAGGAAGAACAGGCCCCAGTTGCGGCTCAGCTTGAGCCATCCCTCGCGGTCCAGCCCTTCGAATGCCGCCTCGAGCAGGATCTGGAGTAGTGCCTTGCCGCGCAGCCAGCCGCCGATCAGCAGCACCGCGAACATCACGTAGATGATCGTGGGCTTCAGTTGGATGAAGCGTTCGTCCCGCAGCCAGATCGTCAGCGCGCCAAACCCCACGACGAGCGCGGTGGACAGCATGAGCATCGGCGAAACCTTGCCGAGTTTCCACTTCGAGAACGCGAGCGCAATGATCGACGCGACGATGAAGGCGCCCGTACTCTGGACCACCGCGAAGATCTCGCTCGACGGGGTGGCGTCTTCCGGCTTCGACCAGCGATAGACGAGGAAGAAGACGAGGATCGGCCCGTAGTCGATCGCGACGTTGAGCCAGCCGGACGAGCGCTTCTTGGCTTCGCTCATCACGCCACTCCCGCGATCACGCGCGCGACGAGGTCCGGATCGAACGGACGCAGGTCGTCGATCTTCTCGCCGACGCCGATCGCGTGGATCGGCAGGCCGAACTGCTCGGCCGCGGCGACCAGGACGCCGCCGCGCGCCGTGCCGTCGAGCTTGGTCATCACGAGACCGGTCACTCCGGCAACCTCCTTGAAGATTTCGATCTGGGAAAGCGCGTTCTGGCCGTTGGTGGCGTCGAGCACGAGGATCACGTCGTGCGGCGCTTCGGGGTTGAGGCGGCCGAGCACGCGGCGGATCTTGGCCAGTTCCTCCATCAATTCGCGCTTGTTCTGGAGGCGACCGGCGGTGTCGACGATCAGCGCGTCGATCCCGGCGGCGGTCGCTTCCTTGACCGCGTCGAACACGATCGAGGCCGGGTCGCCGCCCTCGGGGCCCTTGACGATAGGCACGCCGACCCGTCCGGCCCATGTGGCCAGCTGGCCGATCGCAGCTGCGCGAAAGGTGTCGCCGGCGGCGAGCATCACGCCGTAGTCGTCTTCCTGCAGCCAGTGCGCCAGCTTGGCGATCGTCGTGGTCTTGCCGCTGCCGTTGACGCCGATGACGAGGATGACCTGCGGGCGCGGGAATGCCGTGATCTCGAGCGGCCTGGCGACGGGACGCAGGATCGCCGCGATCTCTTCGGCCACGGCCTCCTTGAGCTCGCGCTCGGTGACGCCGAGCCCGAAGCGCTTTTCAGCGAGCTTGTCGCGGATGCGGCGGGCGGCCGCGGGGCCGAGGTCAGATACGATCAGCGCATCCTCGACATCGTCGAGCGTGGCATCGTCGAGCTTCGCCGTCCCGACGACGCCGGTAAGGTTCTCGCTGAGCTTTTCGGACGTCTTGCGGAATCCGCCGAACAGGCGCTCCGCCCAGGTCAGTTCGCTCATACGAGCAGGCCTTCCTCGATACGGGTGGGAATAATGGTGAGGACGGTGCCCGCGGGAGTTGCTGCGGGCAGACGGACGCGGGCGAAGTTCGGGGCGTGGCCGGTGCCGTCGCGTTCGGCGAGCACCTCGAGGGGGCGGCCGAGCTGGGCTTCCAGCCATGCCGCGCGTTCGCTCGCGACAGCCGCCCGCAATTCGGCCGCGCGTTCCCGGATGATGGCCTTTGGCACCTGCGGCATGCGTGCTGCCGGAGTGCCGGGCCGGACCGAGTAGGGAAAGACGTGGCCGTGCACGATGCCGAGTTCGCGAACGATCGACAGGTTGGCCGCATGATGCTCGTCCGTCTCCGTGGGGAAACCGGCGATGAGGTCTGCGCCCACAGCGATGTCGGGGCGCCGGTCCCTGAGGCGGGTTGCCAGCGCGACGGCATCGGCGCGCGAATGGCGGCGCTTCATGCGTTTCAGGATCAGATCGTGGCCATGCTGGAGCGACAGATGCAGGTGCGGCATCAGGCGCGGCTCGCCAGCGATCAGGTCTTCGAGCAGCGGGTCGATCTCGATCCCGTCGACCGACGACAGTCGCAGGCGCGCAAGGCCCGGGAACGCGGAAAGGATCGCCTCCACCAACGACCCGAGGCGCGGCGTGCCGGGAAGGTCGGCGCCCCAGCTCGTCAGGTCGATGCCCGTCAACACGACTTCGCCTGCGCCGCGGGCAAGGTCCGTCTCGACCGCGCGCAGCACGGCGGCAACGGGAAGAGACCGGCTGGCGCCGCGGCCCTGCGGGATCACGCAGAAGGTGCAGGCGTGGTCGCAGCCGTTTTGGACCGCGACGAAGCCGCGCGAGTGGCGCGACATGACGCCTTGCCCGGGCGAAGGCACGTTCCAGGCGCGCGGATCGAGCTTCGCGGCGTTGGCGATGAGGCCATCGACCTCGGGCATGGCCGCAAGCGCATCGCGCTCGATCTCGGCCGCGCATCCGGTCACCAGCAGGCGCGCGTCCGGCCTCGCGCGGCGGGCGCGGCGGATGGCCTGCCGCGTCTGGCGCACCGCCTCCGCGGTGACCGCGCACGAGTTGACCACGACGGTGTCCGGCTCGCTCGAGAGCATGGTGCGAATGCGCTCGCTTTCGGCCAGGTTCATCCGGCATCCGAGCGATACCACTTCCGCGCTCACGCGAAGTCGCCCCAGTCGAAGGTGCCGCGAAAGGATTCGGCAGCGGGCCCGGTCATCAGCACGCGATTGTCCGCGCTCCATTCGATTTCCAGCGGGCCGCCGGGAAGGTGCACCGTCGCCGCGCGGCCCTCGATAAGGCCGCGGCGGATCGCGGCCACGGTGGTTGCGCAGGCTCCGGTGCCACAAGCCCGCGTCAGGCCGGCACCGCGTTCCCACACCCTGAGATGGAGCGAGGCGGGGCCGGTCACTTGCGCCACGTTGACGTTGACCCGCTCCGGGAACAGCGGATCGCGCTCGATCTCGGGCCCCAGCCGATCGAGCGGTACCCCTTCCGCGTCGGGCACGAAGAAGACGACGTGGGGATTGCCGACATTGACGGCAGCGGGCGCCTCCAGCCCGTCCCATCCGACCGGCATCGACAGGGTGTCCATCGCGTAGGCCAGGGGCAATGCATCCCACTCGAAGCGCGGGACGCCCATGTCGATCCGCGCGCCGCACCCGGTCGGCTCGACGGCGATCAGTCCCCCGGCCGTTTCGACCTGCGCGGCTCTGCCATGCAGCAGAGCGACGGCGCGGCTGGCATTGCCGCAGGCTTCCACTTCGCTGCCGTCGGAATTGAAGATGCGCATGCGGAAATCCGCCGTGTCGGCGGGCTCGAGCAGGATGAGCTGGTCGCAGCCGATGCCCGTCCGCCGGTCGGCGAGCGCCGCAACCGTCGCCGGCCCGATCGGCGGCAAGGCCTCGCTGCGCGCATCCAGGACAACGAAGTCGTTGCCGAGGCCGTGCATCTTGATGAAGGGAACCCGCATCGCGGGCTGGGCTCTATGCGGGGGCGGGCCTTACGTCCAGTGGCCTGCGCCTCAGCCGGTCTTGCGTTGCTTGGCCCTGGACGGCGGATCGCTCTTGGTCGTGGCTTCGCGCTTTGCCAGCAGGCCCGCCGAATCGAGCCTCGACCGTACCGCGTCGATGGCTTCGGGCCGGCCGTAGTAATAGCCCTGGCCTTTCAGTTGACCCATCGTACGCAGCTTGCGCAGTATCTCGGTGTCCTCGATACCTTCGGCGGTGATCGGCAAGTCGAGACCGTCGCCCAGCGAAACGATCGCGCGAACGAGCTTGTCGCTTTCATCGGCGCTGCCGATCTCGGAAACGAAGCTGCGGTCGATCTTGAGGCGGTCGAACGGAAGCGTGCGCAGCTGCGAGAGGCTGGAAAAGCCGGTGCCGAAATCGTCGAGGCTGATCGTCACACCCTGGTTCTTGAGGCTGGTAATGATCGAGCGAACGACACCGATGTTCTCGTGCAGGCAGCTCTCGGTGATCTCGATGTCGAGCCGGTGCGGCGGGAAGTTGTGCTTGACCAGAAGCTTGAGGATTTTCTGCGCAAACCAGGGGTCGCGGAGCTGCACGGGGGAGATATTGACGGAGAGCGAGAGCCGGGGGTCCCATTCGCTGGCGTCGGCGAGCGCCCTGTCGATGAGCTGCTCGCTGAGTTCGGCGATCACGCCGATCTCCTCGGCGACAGGGATGAAGACTTCGGGACTGACGAGGCCGAGGGTCGGTGACTGCCAGCGCGCGAGCATTTCGAAGCCTGAAAGCGCACCGGTCTCGAGGTCGATCTGCTGTTCGTAGTAGGGTACGAATTCCCCGCGCGCGACGCCGCGACGAATTCCGGTTTCGAGTTCGCTGCGGAAACGCAGTTCGCTTTCCATCGGCTCTTCGAACCAGAAATAGCGGTTCTTGCCCTGCTTCTTGGCGTGGTACATCGCGATGTCGGCGCGGTGGATCAACGCCTGCGCGCTGCCCTCCTCGATCGCCTCCGCTCCTGTGTCCAGGTTGCTCGTGATGCCGACCGATACCGTGATCTCTAGGACCAACCCGTCGTAGTCGAAGGGCTCTCCGGCGCGCTCGATGAGCTGGCAGGCGAACTGGTCGATCCTGTCGGGGAAGCGCGGGTCGTAGGGAATTACGCAGGCGAACTCGTCGCCACCCAGTCGCGCAAGCAGCGAGTCGCGGGGAAGAAGCGCCCGGATGCGGTCTGCGGTCGTCGAGAGCAGCAGGTCGCCCGCCTGGTGACCGTTGAGATCGTTGATGGTCTTGAAGTTGTCGAGGTCGACCATGACGAAGGCGACCGCGCGGCCCTCGGCGTGCGCGACCGACAGCAGTTTCTCGGTGGCTGCTCCGATGCTGCGGCGGTTGAGGCTACCGGTCAGCGGATCGGTTTCGGCCAGTTGCCTGGCGAGCTCCTCTGCCTTGCGGCGTTCGGCGATTTCCTGGGTCAGTTCGGCGTACCGTCGCCAACCGAAGATCACGAGCGCGATGTTGAGCAGGAGCGCGTTGACGAGAATCGGGTCGGGCGCAGCGCCGACGCCCATCCACGAGCGTACGACTTGCGGCAACACCATGCCGCCCGTTCCCACGAACAGCAGGATCGCCGCAACCGCGATGCCGAGCGCGACGAGATCGCGTTCGGCGCGTTCCAGCGCCTTTTCCCCGCCTGCTTTCGAGTTGTCCTTGACGACGCCCTTCGGCAACCCCGCCCCCCGCTGTTGCGAACCGTCGCCTATCGCCTATGAGGCTGAAAATCGGGTTAAGATCGACTTGCGCCCGCCCCCATGACTACGAGGATCGACCGTGCCGCGCTTCTGGCTGATGAAATCCGAACCCGATGCCTACAGCTGGGACGACCTCGTCACCGAAGGCGAGGGCACCTGGGACGGGGTTCGCAACTATCGCGCGCGCAACAACCTTCAGGCGATGGAGGTGGGCGACCGGGCGTTCTTCTACCATTCGAACATCGGCAAGGAGATCGTCGGCGTGGTCGAGATCAGCGCGGCCGGTCTTCCCGACCCGACCGACGATACCGGCAAATGGGCGGCGGTGAAGGTCAGGCCGGTCGAAAAGCTCGCACGTCCCGTGACGCTGGCGGAGATCAAGGCCGACCCCGCGCTCGCGGACATCGAACTGCTGAAGCTGTCGCGGCTTTCGGTAGCCGAGGTGCGCCCGGAAGAGTGGGCGTACATCATGAAGCTTGCGAGCAGCCCGAAAGAGACCCGCTGACGGCTGAGCGCCGTCGTCAACGAACAGCCTTAATGTCCCACCGCGCGACAGGCCGGAAATGGCGGGAGCGCAATGGTTTACGCCCTGTTAAGCGCTTCACCATGCGACGCTCACTCGTACTCTCCGACGAACAGGCCCGGAACTCCTTCCGCGCTTCGCTTCCCCCCCACGTCTGTCGCGGCGTAAGGATCGTCCTCGGGCGATCTTCGTGGGCGATCAGCCGCGACGATGTCTTCGGATTCGCGGGCGCCTACTTTGCCTGCCTCGCCGCAGTCGCGATCTTCATCGTCTAGCCCGCCAGCGCGGCCCTTTCGGCGCGCAGCAGCAAGAGCCCCAGCCAGGCCGAGAAAAGGCACATCGCCGCGGTCAGCAGCAAGTGGTGGACCAGGTCGAGGCCGAACGCGCTGAGCCCGGTCGCGATCAGCGATCCGATCACCATCGCCCCCGAGTTGACGATGTTGTTGGCAGCGATCGTCCGGGCCGTTTGCGTCTTGGGCACGAACGTCGTCAGGAAGGCGTAGAGCGGCACCACGAACATGCCGCCGGCGACCGCGATCCCGAGGAGACTCAGCAGGAGCGGGATGGCCATCGCGTGCGAGACGAATTCGCTGACGTTCAGCAGCGTTCCGTCGGTTTCCGGCACCCAGGTCCGGCATACGAGGTAGAACGCCAGCACGAACAGGCCCATGCAGATCACCGAAACCGGTGAATACCGTGCCGAGACCGTGCCCTTGAGCAGGGCGTTGACCGAAACCGAGCCGATCGCGACCCCGATCGAGAAGATCACGAGGAACAGGCTGGCGACTTCCCGGCTTGCGGTCAGCACGTGCTTGGCGAGCGGCGGGAACTGAATGAACAGCACCGCCCCGATAGTCCAGAAGAAGCTGATGGCCATGATCGCGAGGAAGACGCGGCGGTCGTGGCTGGTGTTGCGGACCAGTGCGATCGAACTGCGCAGCATGTGAAAGTCGAGCGGCTCGACCTCGCCCTGCGCAGGGGCGGGCGGCACCTGCCGACCCGCAAGGTAGCCGACCACTGCGGTCAGGACCACGCCGACGGCAGCGAACTCGACCGGTATCCAGCCGGCAAGGATCGTGCCGCCCAGGATCGCGATGTATGTTCCGGCCTCGACCAGTCCGGTGCCCGCGAGCACTTCGTTTTCGCGCAGGTGCTGGGGCAGGATCGCGTACTTGATCGGGCCGAAGAAGGTGGAATGCACGCCCATCGCGAACAGCGCGAGCATGAGCAGCGGCACGGCGACCAGATCGACCGCGATGCCCCGCCACGCGAGCACGAGTCCGGTCGCGCCGACGATCATGATCGCGATCTCCGCGGCCTTGACGATGCGGATGATCCTGGCCTTGTCGCGCATGTCGGCGAGTTGCCCGGCGAGCGCCGACAGGATGAAGAACGGTAGGATGAAGACCAGGCTGGCCACCGCGCTGAAAACGCCGCCCGCTTCCTCCGACCGGTACACCTCGTACACGACGAAGAGCACCATCGCGGTCTTGTAGAGATTGTCGTTGAAGGCCCCGAGCAACTGGGTGACGAACAGCGGCAGGAAGCGTCGGCGGCGCAGCATGTGCGTTGAAACGGTCATGCAGGTCCTGTCGCCAGCCTCTCCAGTCCCGCGTCTAGCGGCTTGCGCGAGAGCGGCAAGGACAAAGGGCGCTTTTGCACCGGCGAATGCTGGGCTAGAGGCACGCGATGCTGACGTTGCCCAATCTGCTGACGCTCAGCCGCATCTTCGCGGTTCCGCTGCTGGCGTTCCTCCTGTGGTGGCCTGATTGGCGCTTCGGGTACGGGCTCGGCTTCGTCCTCTACTGCGTGATCGGCTTTACCGATTACCTCGACGGCTATCTTGCCCGCGCTCAGGGGACGGTCAGCAAGCTCGGCCAGTTTCTCGACCCGATCGCCGACAAGATCATGGTCGCCGCGGTCATCCTCGTCCTCGCGGCGCAAGGATACATGCGCGGTCCCTATGTGGGCGACCTGCACGTGATCGCCGGCCTCATCATCCTCATGCGCGAGATCGCGGTGAGCGGCCTGCGCGAATTCCTCGGGCCGCTGCAGGTCTCGGTGCCGGTATCGAAACTCGCGAAGTGGAAGACGACATTCCAACTCGTGAGCCTGGGCGCGCTGATCCTCGGCGGAGCGGTGCACGGCGCGCCTTGCGTGGTCAGGTACGACTGCGGGCCGCTGGCCGATCAGTGGATCCACCTCGTCGGTCTCGGCAGCCTGTGGGCCGCGGCAGCGCTGACGCTGGTGACCGGCTGGGACTACCTGCGGGTCGGCCTCAAGCACATGGACTGAGGAGCGGTTACCCGAACGTGCATTTGCGCACGTCCGGGCAGCCGGTGGATCAGCCCTGCTGGTTGCTGGCCTGATCCCGTTGGAAATTATCGCCCTGCTCCTGCTGACGCAGGTTCGTGGCGCACATGTCGCCGCCGCTGGCCTGGTTCGTCTCGTAGCCGAAACGCTGACCCTGCTTCGGTTCGGCGGCTTCTTGCTGAAGGTCAGACTTCTGGAACGTGAGCGCGTCTCCGCCCTTTTCGGGTGCGATCGTGCCGCTGCCCTTACCGGCGTCGTAGCTCTTGATCTTGCCAAAATGGGTCATGAAAAACTCCTTCAGTCTCGCGCAGACGATCAATAGCGACCGCTTGTGCGCGGGCTAAGAGGCGAAAAAGAAAGAAGGGAGAGGAAAAATACTCTCGGGACCGTCGATCGCGACTGGTAGCTGACTTTTAGATGGTAGGAGAAGACATAATAAACAAGGCAGCTACTGAATTTATTATAATATTGATTGCATTTGCGCATTGCGCTCCCATCTAGAATTCATCGGCATGGCAACGTTTTCGTAAGCGCCGCCGACCGAGAGACAGCCGGGCTCCCGCTTACCAAGGGAGCTGCATCATGTTTCAAGCCTCGATCAATAACATCATCCCCTCAGCCGAGCGAAAGCCGGTTGCATGGAAGATCGCCTGCATGGCGATCGGCCTCTCACTGTCCTTGACTGCTTGCGCCACGGACAACCCGTCGAGGAATACAGGCGAGCGACTTTCCGACCGAGGTGCCAAGATCGGCGCCTACGGGACCGCCTGGACCGAAGGACAGAGCACCGTCCAAGATGCCAGGAAAGCTATCGAAAAAAGCGATCGTAACCGAGCCGAGGCCGAGCGAGACCTGGATCGGGCTCGCGAGCAGCTTGCCGAAGCAGAGCAGAAGATCAGTGACGCCTCTGCAACAAGATCAGCCGCTTTGAGGCGTATCGAAGACGGCAGGGCGCAAATGACGCGGGCTGAGGCGGACTACGCGACAACAAAAGCCGGACCATCGGTCGTGCGTCCATAGTATCGAACGATCCCGCCGAGGAGCCCGGTCATAAAAACCGTTCTGGCTCAAGCCAAAGGAATGCCATGACAATCGAATCAGAGGTCGACGGCCCCGCCGACGATATAGAGTTGGCAGCCGAGCGCCATTGGCTCAACGGCATGGAGATTGTTGCGGCCAAGCGACTAGCGCTCGCCGACCATTTCCGCACCGCACATGCGTCAAACTCTGCACCCGAGGCGCGCAATCCGTAAAAATCGGGTCGAATCTCGCTATGTGAACGCTGAGGGGTCGCAACCAATCACCCCTGCTATCCCGCCCGCAGCTCTTCCGCCAACAGCCTGAACTCGTCCGCTCGCGGCGAATTCTTGCGCCAGATCAGCGCGATCTCGCGGGTGGGTGCCTTGCCCTTCAGAGGGCGTGCGACGACCTCGGTTTCGTGGAGGATGCCCGCGTCGATCGCCATTTCGGGCAGCATCGTCAGGCCGAGGCCGTTGTCGACCATCTGCACCAGCGTGTGGAGCGACGTGCCGATCATCGTTGCGCTGGCGCGCAGCTCGGGGCGGTTGCAGGCGGCCAGCGCGTGGTCGCGCAGGCAGTGGCCGTCTTCGAGCAGCAGCAGGCGGCCCTCGTCGATCATCGACGGCGGAATCTCCGCCGGGGGATCGCGCGGGTCGTTCTTGGGAAAGGCGACGAACAGCCGGTCGTCCGCGATGTGTGCGCTTTCGACCTCGCCGGTCGCGAAGGGCAGGGCGAGCAGCACGCAATCGGCGCGGCCGTGGTGCAGGCTTTCGACCGCGTGGTCGCTCGTTTCTTCGCGCAGAAACAGCTTGAGGGAAGGGCGCTCGCGGCGCAGGCGCGGGAGGATGCGCGGCAGCAGGAACGGAGCGATCGTGGGGATCACGCTCATGCGCAGTTCGCCCGCCAGCGGCTTGCCGCTCGCCTGGACGAGCTCGCTGATCTCCTCCGCTTCGCGCAGCAGCCGGTGCGCCTTGGCGACGACCTGCTCACCCAGCGGCGTGAAGCGCACAACCCGGCGGCTGCGCTCGACCAGCGTCACCCCGAGCAGCGATTCGAGCTCGCGCAGGCCCGCGGAAAGGGTGGACTGCGATACGAAACTGGCATCGGCCGCGCGGCCGAAGTGGCCATGCTCGTGCAGCGCGACGAGGTACTGGAGCTGCTTGATCGTGGGGAGGTAGGTGGTCATAAACCGTGCGCTCTCAGTCGTCGCCGCTTTGGCGCCCGTGACGGATGCTGAGGATGGTCGCAATGCCGCCGTCGCTTTCGTACCGGATGACATAGGGCGGCACGATCGGCAACTCGCGTGTGCCGTTGCCCGACGGCCTGCCGCGGTCGGGAAACTCCCCAAGGCTGGCCGCGGAATCGGTCAACGCCCGCGCGAAGCGTTGGGCGGCTTCAGGATCGAACTGGTGGATGTACGAAACGATGAGGTCGAGATTGGAGAGCGCTTCGCGCGTCCAGACTACTTCAGCCATCTACGCGGCATTGGCCCTTCTTCGGGCGTCCCGACTTTTTCAAGCCACGCGGCCACCTCCGCGTTCGGAACCGTCCGACCGGTGGCGGCGTCGGCACGCGCCCGCGCGTCGGAATGCAGGACGGCGTCCTCGCTCGGTTTCCCGAAAATGTTGCGCGGCGCGTTCATCTCTGTGCTTTTAACACCAGATGGGGGAAAAGCGAGAACGGATGGCGATACCGATCCTTCCGCACAATGCAGGTCACTCGGCCGCGATGGCCTCCTCCGCCGGAACCTCGA
Source organism: Tsuneonella dongtanensis (assembly GCF_001698205.1). NCBI lineage: Bacteria > Pseudomonadati > Pseudomonadota > Alphaproteobacteria > Sphingomonadales > Erythrobacteraceae > Tsuneonella > Tsuneonella dongtanensis. Next base: position 2,562,603 of record NZ_CP016591.1, on the reverse strand, counting down.
TCCGCGTCATCTTGAGCCGGCCCTTCTCGACCCCGAAGCCGAGCTTGCCCTCGACGAGTTCGAGCGCGTCCTTGCCGAACACTTCGTAGCGCCAGCCCTGCAGCACCGGCAGGTCGCGCACTCCGGCGGCGAGCGCCTCCATCTCGTCGCTGCGGGTGAGAAGGCGCGCGGCGACGTCGATCTCGCGGCTGCGGATCTTGAGCAGGAGCTTGAGCAGGTCGGCGACGAGCACGCCTTCCTTGCCCAGCGGCGCGCCGCGTTTGGGCTTGTCGGGCATCTCGTCGGCGGAAAGCGGCTCGGCCTTTTCGAGGCACTTCATCAGGCGCTTGCCGATGTCGTTGTCCCGCCAGGCCGCGGAGAGCCCGCGAACCTTGACGAGATCGGCCTGCGCCTTGGGCGGATGGCTGGCGATGTCGGCGAGCGTCTCGTCGCGCATGATCCGGCCGCGCGGGATGTTCTTGTGCTGCGCTTCCTGCTCGCGCCATGCGGCGAGCGCCTTGAGCCGGCCGAGCACGGTCGCATTGCGGCTGGGCGCGCGGATGCGCTGCCATGCCTCGCCCGCGTCGTTGGCGTAATTCGCCGGATCGGCAAGCCGGTCCATCTCGGCATCGAGCCAGACGCCGCGACCGGTCTTGAACAGCTTCTTGAGGATGCGCGGGAAGATCACCGACAGGTGGGTGACGTCGCCGATCGCGTATTCGATCTGGCGGTCGGTCAGCGGCCGGCGACTCCAGTCGGTGAACCGCGCGCCCTTGTCGACGGTGAAGCCCAGCCAGCTTTCGACGAGGTTGGCGTAGCCGATCTGCTCGGACTGGCTGATCGCCATCATCGCGATCTGGGTGTCGAAGATGGGGTGCGGGGTCTTGCCGGTCAGGTTGTAGACGATCTCCACGTCCTGCCCGCCTGCATGGAAGACCTTCAGCACGTCCTCGTTCTCGCACAGCAGGTCGAGCAGGGGAGCAAGGTCGATCCCGTCGGCCAGCGGGTCGATCGCCGCAGCCTCCTCGGTATTGGCGATCTGCACCAGGCACAGTTCGGGCCAGTAGGTGTTCTCGCGCATGAATTCGGTGTCGACCGTGACGAAATCGGATTTCGCAAGGCGCTCGCACAATTCGGAGAGCGCGGCGGTCGTGGTAATCAGGTCGTGTATCTTCATCGTTCTTTTCGTTTCTGGGGCGGAGTGCCGCCCACGGGAACGCCGGATGCCTTGACAAAGCACCGTGGTTCCCCTGTTAGCGCGCGTCGTTTCCGCCTAGGGAAGCGCGCGCGCCGCGCCCCTAGCGCCATACAGCCGAAAATGGAAAGAATTTAGATGCACGCCTATCGTACCCACAGTTGCGGTGCCCTGACCAAGGGCGACGTCGGTGAGACCGTCCGCCTGTCGGGCTGGGTGCACAACAAGCGCGACCACGGCGGAGTGCTGTTCGTCGACCTGCGCGACCACTACGGCATTACCCAGGTGGTGGCGGACAGCGACAGCCCGGCGTTGCCGGTACTGGAAAAGCTGCGGCTGGAATCGGTCGTCACGATCGACGGCACGGTGAAGGCGCGCGCCGACGCGGCGGTCAACCCGAACCTGCCGACCGGCGAGATCGAGGTCTTCGCGCAGCGTGTGACCGTGCAATCGACCGCCAGCGACCTGCCGCTGATCGTCAATTCGGCGGAAGATTACCCCGAGGAAACGCGCCTCAAGTACCGCTTCGTCGACCTGCGGCGCGAGCGCGTGCACGCCAACATCGTGCTGCGCTCCAACGTTATCGCTTCGCTGCGGCGGCGGATGATCGACCAGGGCTTCACCGAGTTCCAGACCCCGATCCTCGGTGCGTCGTCGCCGGAGGGCGCGCGCGACTACCTCGTGCCCAGCCGCCTGCACCCGGGCCGGTTCTACGCGCTCCCGCAGGCGCCGCAGATGTTCAAGCAGCTGCTGATGGTCGCGGGTTTCGACCGCTATTTCCAGATCGCCCCGTGCTTCCGCGACGAGGACCTGCGCGCTGACCGCAGCCCCGAATTCTACCAGCTCGACTTCGAGATGAGCTTCGTGACGCAGGAAGACGTATTCAACGCCATCGAGCCGGTGCTCGCGGGCGTGTTCGAGGAGTTCTCGGGCGGCAAGAGCGTGACCCCGGCGGGCAGCTTCCCGCGCATCCCCTATCGCGAGGCGATGCTCAAGTACGGCAGCGACAAGCCGGACCTGCGCAATCCCCTGATCATCGCGGACGTCTCGAGCCATTTCACGCAGAGCGGCTTCGGGCTGTTCGAGAAGATCGTCGGCACCGGCGGCGTGGTCCGCGCGATTCCTGCGCCCGCCACCGCGGACAAGAGCCGCAAGTTCTTCGACGACATGAACGACTGGGCGCGCCGCGAAGGCTTCGCGGGTCTCGGCTACGTCACCCGCAAGCAGGGCGAGTTCGGCGGCCCGATCGCCAAGAACCACGGCACCGAGGGCATGGAAGCGCTCTATGCCGAACTGGGCCTGGGCGAAAACGACGGCCTGTTCTTCGCCGCGGGCAAGGAAAAGGATGCGGTCAAGCTCGCCGGTGCCGCGCGCACCCGCGTGGGCGAGGAACTGGGCCTCATTCCCGACGACCGCTTCGACTTCTGCTGGATCGTCGACTTCCCGATGTTCGAGTACGACGAGGACGCGAAGAAGGTCGATTTCAGCCACAATCCCTTCTCGATGCCGCAGGGCGAGATGGAGGCGCTTGAGACCAAGGATCCGCTCGACGTCCTCGCCTGGCAGTACGACATCGTCTGCAACGGCTACGAGCTGTCGTCGGGTGCAATCCGGAACCACAAGCCTGAGATCATGTACAAGGCGTTCGAGATCGCCGGTTACACGAAGGCCGACGTGGACGCGAACTTCAGCGGCATGATCGAGGCGTTCAAGCTCGGTGCGCCGCCGCACGGCGGCTCGGCCCCCGGCATCGACCGCATCGTCATGCTGCTCGCCGACGAGCCCAACATCCGCGAGGTCATCGCCTTCCCGTTGAACCAGCGCGCGCAGGACCTGATGATGGGCGCGCCGAGCGTGGTGTCAAACCGTCAGCTGCGCGACGTGAGCATTCAACTCGATGCCAAGGCGCGCGAAGCGGTCTCGAAAGCACCCGCGGGAGAATCGACCGACATGAATGGCACCGCCACCGACCGGGACGAGGATCCGGGCGAAAACCAGTAGCGGGGCAATTTCAATAGGGCGATGGTTCACCTGGTTCGATCGTCCGGTATGCGGCGCCCTGGGCCCAGATTTCATCGCAATTGCGCACGGGCATGAGGCCCACCTGGCGATCGAAAGGTATATTAGGGCGCACGTCCGTCAGGCGCGCCTGATCCTCGATCGCGTCCAGCACGACTTCAATCGTGCGCAGAGAGTTAAGAATTGCCGCGCCGGAGGCACGCACTGCAGCGCGGTCGGCGGAGCCTGTCTGACCGAAATCGGGATCGAGCAGACGGAACATTTCCCACTCGACGCGAATCTCGTCCGCGGCCAATTTGACCGTGTCGAAACGGGCTTGGGTGGCGAGAAGAATACCGGTCTGCTGCGGACCGATCCTCTGTTCGATCAGGCGGCTGGTTTCGGGGGAGACGCCGGGGTACGTGCTCTGCACCAATTTTGGCCGGCGGCTTTGCGCATTGTCCAGCAAGGCGCCGGAGCCGGCGATACGCATCACTTCGCGTACTCGATCGCGTAAACAGGGCAGCGCCGCACGCCAGACCTGTGCGGATTGTCGGCTTTGTATGAAGCCCTGTTCGAGCCGCGCCTGCTCCGCTTCGGCATGCAGACGCTGCTCGCGGTCCTGAACCCAGCTTTGCACCGCTTGCGCGGCCAGCACCCCCAGCACAACTACAAAGAATTCGAACGCAAACAGACTGAGCGTGCCGCGCGCGCGCAGGCCGGTATGCCATCCTACCACGCGATCGCGCACTGTCCGGAACATCTGCCCCCCGTCGGCATCGATAGGTGCGCCCCACCTGCACATCAAGCGGATTTGCCTGTCTTGCCCGAGGACCTGCGCTACATTCACGGCCTTCGGGCACCGCTATGCGGGCTGGCTGTCATCGAGCACTGGCGCGGTCATCCCCTTGCGCTTGTCAAACAACAAAAAAGGGCGCGGATCGCTCCGCGCCCTTCCGTCGTGTCAGGTTCGACCGATCAGTCGTACTGCTTCTCGATCATGTCGCCGAAGCGTTCGCCTTCGCAGATCTCGGCGTAGCACTGTTGCACCACGGCGCGCTCCTGCTCGTGCAGGTCGGCGTGCTCGAGCGCTTCCTCGAACTTGTTCTTGAGGTAGTCTTCGCCTTCCTCGACGCGCTCGGCCGCAGCCTCGTCGCCCTTCTCGAAGACGTCGGTGATGTCGGCCCACAGGCGGTGCGCCGCGCCGGTCATCGTGCCCTTGGTAACGAGTTCGTCGCCCTGGCGCTGCAGCTCGGCGTTAAGGGCCTCGAGCGTCTGCTGGCGCGCTTCGAGACGGCCCGCGAGTGCGCTCTTGAGCTGGGCGCTGTCGGCTTTCTCGGCTGCCTTGCGGTAGCCGTCGACCGAATCGAAGGTGGTGTCGACGAGCGATTTGAAGATGGTGGTGGCCATTGGTAAACTCCTGAAACTGTTGGTTGCAGGATAAACGCGCGCTGGAGTCGCTTCGTTCCGCCAATGACAGGATCGGCGCGAAAGAATGCTGTTGGCCCAGGCTGGCGGTACCCTCCGGCGGGGAGTGCGCCGCGCGGCACTTGCGCACCCGCGCGCCGTTCATTAGGGCGACAGGCAACTTCCATCCCCCAATTCAAGAGGGCACCCACATGAGCGATACCGCCGACCGCGTGCAGAAGATCGTAGTCGAACACCTCGGCGTCGAGGCCGACAAGGTCACCCAGGACGCGAGCTTCATCGACGATCTCGGTGCGGACAGCCTCGACATCGTCGAGCTGGTCATGGCGTTCGAAGAGGAATTCGGCGTCGAAATCCCCGACGATGCGGCCGAGAAGATCGCCACCGTCGGCGACGCGACCAAGTACATCGAAGAGCACAAGGGCTGATCGCCCATCCCGCCGCGCTCGCCTGACGGCAAGTCGGCGGGGCATAGACAGGCTCGACCCTTCGCGGGGCCGGGCCTGTTGCGTTTACGGAGAGTCATATGCGCCGAGTGGTCGTAACCGGATTGGGCCTCGTCACCCCGCTGGGGGCGGACGTCGAGACGACATGGTCCAACCTCATCGCGGGCAAGAGCGGGATCGGCCCGATCACCCGCTTCGACGTGAGCGACCAGAAGGCCAAGATCGCCGGCGAGGTGAAGCCGGCCGACCACCCCTGGGGCTTCGATCCCAACAAGCGCGTCGACTTCAAGGTCCAGCGCCAGGTCGATCCGTTCATCGTCTACGCCATCGACGCTGCCGGGCAGGCGATCGAGGACGCTGGCCTCGAGAACATGACCGACGAGGATAAGGAGCGCGCGGGCGTTTCGATCGGGTCGGGCATCGGCGGCCTGCCGGGAATCGAGAGCGAATCGCTCGTGCTGGCCGAAAAGGGCCCGGGCCGCGTGTCCCCGCATTTTGTCCACGGGCGGCTGATCAACCTCACCAGCGGGCAGGTCTCGATCAAGTACGGCCTGATGGGGCCGAACCACTCGGTCGTGACCGCGTGCAGCACCGGCGCGCACTCGATCGGCGACGCGGCGCGTATGATCAAGGACGGCGACGCCGACATCATGGTCGCGGGCGGCGCGGAGAGCACGATCAACCCCATCGGCATCGCCGGCTTCGCGCAGGCCAAGGCGCTCAACATGAGCATGAATGACGATCCGACCCGCGCCAGCCGCCCCTATGACAAGGGCCGCGACGGATTCGTCATGGGCGAGGGCGCGGGCGTCATGGTGCTCGAGGAATATGAGCACGCCAAGGCGCGCGGCGCGAAGATCTATGCCGAGGTCGTCGGCTACGGCCTGTCGGGCGACGCCTACCACGTCACCGCGCCGCATCCCGAGGGCAAGGGCGCCGAACTCGCCATGCGCATGGCGTTGCGCAAGGCAGAGATGGGGCCGGGCGACATCGACTACGTCAACGCGCACGGCACCAGCACGATGGCCGACACGATCGAACTCGCCGCGGTGAAGCGCGTGCTGGGCGACGACTTGTCGGGCGCGTCGATGTCCTCGACCAAGAGCGCCATCGGCCACCTGCTCGGCGGCGCCGGTGCGGTCGAGGCGATTTTCTGCGTGCTGGCGATCCGCGACCAGGTCGTGCCGCCGACGCTCAACCTCGACGATCCCGACGAAGGCACCGAGGGGGTTGACCTCGTTCCGCACCATGCGCGCAAGCGCGAGGTCGAGGCGGCGCTCAGCAACAGCTTCGGCTTCGGCGGCACCAACGCGAGCGTGATCTTCAAGAAAGTCGACTGACGTGAAACGCATCGTCATCCTCGCCGCGCTCGTCGCAGCGCTGGCGTTCGGGTGGTTTGCCCTTGGCTGGTACGGTTCGGCAAACGTCGAAAAGGAAACCGCGTTCACCGTGCCAGACGGCGCGACGCTGACGAGCGTGGCGCGTAAGCTCGAGGAAGAAAGGCTGATCGCGTCGGCCGACGCGTTTCTCCTCCGTGCGAAGATCCTCGGCAGCGGGGACCCGGTGCAGCGCGGCGAATTCGCGTTGCCGGCGGGCGCGAGCCCGGCATCCATCCTCGACACGCTCCAGCACGGCCAGGTGATCCGCCGCTTCGTGACCATTCCCGAAGGCCTGCCCTCGATCATGGTCCACGAGCGCCTCATGGCCGAACCGCTCCTCACCGGGCCCATCCCGGTGCCGGAAGAGGGCTCCGTCCTGCCGGACACCTACGATTTCGAACGCGGCGAGGCGCGCACCGCGGTTCTCGCGCGGATGCAGGCGGCGATGACCAACTATCTTGCCGAAGCGTGGTCGAAGCGCTCGCCGGGCATTGCCGTTTCCAGCCCCGAGGAGACCATCACGCTCGCCTCGATCGTCGAGAAGGAGACGGGCGTTGCCAGCGAGCGCCGGATGGTCGCCGGGCTCTATTCGAACCGGGTGAAGACAGGCATGCCGCTGCAGGCCGACCCGACGATCATCTACCCCATCACCAAGGGCAAGCCTTTGGGGCGCCGCATTCGCCAAAGCGAGATCGCCGCGGTCAACGGCTACAATACCTATACCATGAGCGGGCTGCCCAACGGGCCGATCACCAATCCGGGGCGCGAAAGCATCGCCGCGGTCCTGAACCCGGCCAAGACGGAAGCGCTGTTCATGGTCGCCAACGGCAAGGGCGGGCATGTCTTCGCCGCGACGCTTGCCGAGCACAACGCCAACGTGAAGCGCTGGTTCGAGATTCGCCGCGCGCGCGGGGAACTCGACTGATCCCGGGGTCTAGGGCTCGGCGATCGGGAAGGGTCCGGGGATCGCGTCCAGCGCGCCCGCGATAGCCTCGACCGCAGCGCGATCCCCCGTCACCTTGAGCCCGGCGGCTTCGAGCTGGGCCAGCGGCACCTTCAGGAACAGCAGTCCGAGTACCAGCCTCCGAGGCCCGGTGACAGTCGCTTCGCTTTCACCGGCGGCGCCTTCACGGGCGAACAGGGTGGTTGCGTTGGCGTCGAGGCTCGCACTTTCGCTGCGTTCGGGGAACACGAACGTCACCGCGGCGCGCGGCCGGCCGAGCTTGCTGGGATCATAGCGGCTGGCCGCCGAATCGAACAACAGGCGTGTGGGGACGGCGGCGATCAGGTCGGCGCTCTGGCTGGCGCGGGAGACGGTCGGGACACCCATGCGCAGCTCCTGCGCGGCGCTCAGGAACTGGTTCCGCCAGATCGCGCTTTCCGCCTGGTATCCCTGCTGCTCGTAGCTGTCGGCGAGCAGCTCGCGCGCCGCCTTGTTGGCCGGATCGGCGAAGACGAGCTTGTCGCCGAGGTCGCTCGACCAGCGATAGTCGCCGGCGGCGAAGGCCTTGCGGGCGAGGGCCAGCACCTTCTTCGCGCCGCCCATCGCCGCGACATACCGCTGGGCCCGCGTCACCGGGGGCAGTTCGTCGAGCCGCGCCGGCACGCCGTCGTACCAGCCGAGGTAATGCTGGTAGATCGCCTTGGCGTTGTGGCGGTAGGTTCCGTAGTAGCCGCGGTTGGCCCAGGTTTGCGCCAGGGCGGGCGGCTGCACGACGTCCTCGGCGATTTCCGCCATCGTCGCGCCCTTGTTCATGCGCCGGACCGTCTGGTCGTGCAGGTACCGGTAATTGTCGCGGTGGGCGGCAAGAAACGCGGTCAGATCGCCCTGTCCGAAGCGGGGCCAGCAGTGGCTGGCGATCAGCGTGTCGCTCTTGGGCGCGTAGCGTTGGAGCGCTTCGTCGAGGAAGCCGGCCCAGGCGTGGGCATCGCGCACCTTCGCACCGCGCGGGGTGAGGATGTTGTGAAACGTGCAGGTCGCGATCTCGGCGGCGAGGAACGTGCGCGCCGGCGCGATCCACACGTTCATCTCGGATGGCGCCTCTGACCCCGAGGCCATCTGGAATTCGAGTGGCACGCCGTCGACGACGCGGGTCTCGCCCGTCCGCCTGATCGTGTCGGTCGGGGCGATCAGCGTGATTTCGCCGGCAGACAGCGCGGGGCCGATCCCGCTGGTCATCTGGCCTTCGACGCCCGGTGCCAGCGCAGTGGCGAACTGGAACGTGGCGCGCCGTCCCATCGCCGCGCCGGCCATGATGTTCTCAGACGCCGCCTCCTGCGTGAAGTGTTCGGGCGCGAGGATGGCGACCTTGCCGGCGGTAACGTCCTTCTCGTCGACGACGCCGCGAACCCCGCCGTAGTGATCGCCGTGACTGTGGCTGTAGATGACCGCGCTGACGGGCCGCGGGCCCAGGTGCTCGTTGACCAGCGCGAGGGCGGCGGCGGCAGCTTCGCGCGTGGTCAGCGGGTCGACCAGAATCCAGCCGGTCTTGGCCGCGATCACGGTCATGTTCGACAGGTCGAAGCCGCGCACCTGCCAGACGCCGTCGGTGACCTGGAACAGGCCGTGCCGCGCGAGAAGCGATGCGTGCCGCCACAGGCTGGGGTGGACGCTGGCGGGCGCCGGGCCCTTCACGAAGCCGTACGCGTCGAGGTTCAGGATCGGCCGGCCGTCGGCGGCGCGGATGATCGGATCGGCACGCGTCGCGATGAACCCGCGCTCCGCGAAGGCCGCGTCGGTGCCATCGTCGGCGGGAAGCGCGGCTGCGGCGTCACGCTGGGCCGCCAAAGTCGCCTCGCTGGCGGGCTTGCCCTCGGCGCTGCCCGCGAGCCCCGCCGCGACGAGCCCGAGCCCGAGTGCGGCAATCGTGATCCTCATCTGCCCCTCCCGCTGATTGCGGCTGGAAAGGTGCGCCTCACCGCGCGTAAGGGCAAGCGTCCGATGTCCGACCTCCGCTCCAGCGCCCCCCTGATCGTCACAGCCGAATTGCCGGAGGCGCTGCAATCGCGCGCCGACCAGCTGCGCAAGGCGCATTTCCCGCCCGAGCGCAATTTCCTGAAGGCGCATGTCACGCTGTTCCACGCGCTGCCGCCGATGATCGAGGACGAGGTGCGCGAGGCGCTCGCAGCCGAGGCACGGTCTGCACCCGTGGAGGCTAGGCTGGAGGGCGTGATGAGCCTGGGGCGGGGCACCGCGCTGCGGATCGCCAGTCCTGCCATGCTGGCCTTGCGCGAACGGCTCGCCGAACGGTTCCACGGCATGCTCACTCCGCAGGATTCGCATGCGCCGCGGCTTCACGTCACCATCCAGAACAAGGTTTCGCCGGACGAGGCCAAGGCGCTCCAGGCAGCGCTGGCGGACCGGATCGAACCCCGCGCGTTCGCCTTCCGCGGGCTGGCGCTCCACCGATATCTGGGTGGACCGTGGGAAACGGTGCAATTCTGGGCATTTCGCGGTAATGCGACCTCCCGGGGACGATAGGAAACCGCGCATGCAACCGACCGAACTGCTGCTTCATCTGGCCGGTGCGCTGCTCGTCGCAGCGATGGTGATGAAATCGCCGCGAACCGTTCGCGGGCTCGCGTTCGGCGCGGGCATGGCAGCGGTGGCATACTGCATCCTCTCGGGTGTCGGCGGGGCAGCGCTGCTCTGGTCCGCTCTGTTCACGGTTGCGGCCGGCGTGCAGTTCGTGCTGCTCGTCCAGCGCTCCCGGTTCGGAGCGATGCGGGCGGAGGAGCGCGCTCTGCTCGAGGACATCCTGCGGGTCGACGATCCCGCCAAGCAGAAGCGGCTGGTCGGCCTGCTCGAATGGCGCGACGTCGAACCCGGCGAGGTCCTGATCCGCCAGGGGCAGCCGCAGCCCCCGCTGATCTACGTCGCGTCGGGCGCGGCCGGGATCGAGCTCGACGGGCGGCTGGTCGGGGTGTGCGGCGAGGGCGACTTCCTCGGCGACATGAGCATCGCCACGGGCCAGCCCGCGAGTACCGCGGTCACGGTGACCAATTCCATGCGGCTCGCGGTCGTCGATCGCGCTGCGCTTGCCCAGATGGCGGAAGCCGCGCCCGAGATCGGCGCCGCCTTCGACCGGGCGATCAACCGCGCGCTCGCCACCAAGATCGCGCGCATGAACGAGGCCGCGGCGGGATCGCAGGCCTTCGCTTGCGGGTGCGATTTGACCGGTTGACCCGGCCCGGACCCGGCCCTAAATGCGCCGCCTGCCCCGCGCCCCGACGCGCCGGGCCAGCCCTTGGGGCGGAGTAGCTCAGCCGGTTAGAGCAGCGGAATCATAATCCGCGTGTCGGGGGTTCGAGTCCCTCCTCCGCTACCATCGCGTTTCCTCATTTGTCAGCCGCGGCCAGTTGTCCTAGGCTCTTCACGGGTCCGAGGGGTCAGTGATGAAAGCCTTGACGATACCCATCGCCGTTGCCGCTCTTCTGGCAGTGGCTTCCACCACTCCCGTTTCCGGCCATGTCTCGCCCGGAGCTTCGCTCGAAGACGCGCGGGTTCGTGCGATGCGAGATGCGACGACGGTATTCATCGCGAGCCTCGACGAGGCGCAGCGAGCGAGCGTCCTGGGCGACCTCGACGATACCCGTTCCCGCACCAGTTGGTCGAACCTGCCGGTAAGCATGGCTCCGCGCTCGGGCTTGTCGGTGGCCGACATGACAAGCGCGCAGCGAGTGGCCTTTCATGCGATGATGGCGGCGGCTCTTTCGAGCCAAGGCTATCTGAAAACTGCCACCATCATGTGGCACGAGGATGTGCTTCGGGGAATCGTCGAAGGGACGCTTGCAGCAATGCCGGACGGCGACCCGCCCAAGGCGCAAGGACTCGCCTTCGCCGAAAATTATGACACGGAGAAATTCTTCGTCAAAATCTTCGGCAATCCGGGCGACAGTGACTGGGGCTGGCTTGTGACCGGGCACCATTTCGCTGCCACCTTCACCGTGTCTGGCGGCAAGATCGCTTTCACGCCGATGTTTCTCGGTGCCAATCCCCAAGTGGTGCCGCAAGGGCGCTACGCCGGTTGGCGGCTATTACAGCACGAAGCGGATCGGGCGCTCGCTCTGCTGGGATCGCTTGATGCCGAGCAGTTGAAGAGGGCAGTTGTTTCCGGCGAAGTCGATGCCGAACTCTTCGCAGGGCCAGGCAATCAGGACAGCCACAAGGTGCAGTTCGGTATCAAGGCTTCCGAACTCGATCCCCTCCAGCGAAATATGTTGCAGGGGCTGCTCAACGAATATCTCGGTGATGCGTCGGACGAAGCGGCGGCACGCCAGCGTGACACAATCGAAGCCGATGGCCTTGAAACTTTGCGTTTTGCTTGGTGGGGACCGACCGATGCGCCGAGTGGACGGTACATGTTTCGCGTGCAGGGTCCGTCGGTGGTGATCGACTACATCCGGGAGAGTTCGGGTGACGGTCAGTTCAATCACGTTCACTCGATCCTGCGCGACCCGTCGAATGATTACGGGGCAGACTGGCTAAAGCGCCACTACGATGAGGCGCATGGCCGGTAGGCAGTTGGGCCGCGTGTCGGGAGTTTAAGCCCCTCTTCCGCTTCCACTTCAACCACCTTTGTTGGGGGGCGGTCAGAGCCTTTGGAGACCGATCGCCTCCGGCTAACCTCCAATCGCGCGGGCCTCATCGGTGTATCCGGGCGCGGGCGGCATGGTGCGCGGCCCATGCAAGCGGATGGAATCTTGAGTGGACCATCCCGTGCGGAGGTGCATAACGCGTGACGGATAGCCACCGTCCGGGAAGCACAACTGTTTCCCAGGATCGCGTCGAAACGAGGGGTTGCCCATGGTCCGAATCCTGTCGGCGCTGCTCGCACTCGGCGCGAGTGCTCTGCTGGCAGTCCCGGCGTCGGCGCAGGACGGGAGTTTCTCCATCGGCGCGCCGTTTTCGGACGGCATGGTCCTTCAGCGAGGACAGGCGATACCGGTCTGGGGCACGGGCCGGCCCGGAACCGAGGTCACGGCCAGGCTGGGCGACGACACGGGCACGGCCACGGTCCGCCCGGACGGTACCTGGCGACTGGAGCTTCCTTCCCGCGAGGCAGCGGACGGCCTGACGCTCTCGGTGTCGAAAGCGGGCGGCCAATTCGAGGTTGCCGATATCGCGATCGGCGAGGTCCTGCTGTGTTCGGGCCAGTCGAACATGGCATGGAAGATGTCAGCCTCGGCGCTGCGTCCGGAAGATCGCCGGATGCCAGTCGACCAGCGGATCCGCTTGCTCACCGTGCCCGAGGCCAGTGCGCAGGTCGAACGAGCCCGCTTCGGCAAGGACGCGAAGTGGAAGAAGGCTTCGGACGGCTGGGCCGACTTTTCGGCCGTCTGCCTGTTTACGGGACGTGAGATCGCCAGGAGCGAGCGGGTTCCGGTGGGCCTGATCGCTTCGGCGTGGGGCGGCACGCCGATCAGGGCGTGGCTGCCCTATGAAGGGATCGCGAGGGCCGGCGGGATGGACGAGCAGCTTGCCGTGCTCGATGCATTTCGCCGCGATCCGGAAGCGGCGCAGGCCAGGTATGGCGCGACCCTGAACGACCTGTGGGAATCGCGCCCCAACCCGGCCCGGACCCGCAAGGGGAAGGAGGGGTATGCCAACCTCTTCAACGGCATGATCGCCCCGCTCGGCCCGACACGGGTGGCGGGCGTGATCTGGTACCAGGGCGAAAACGAAGCGAACAACGCCGAAACCACCGTGAGTTATCGCGGCCTGCTCGAAGCCCTGATCGCCGGCTGGCGTGGCCGGCTGGGGGCGAAGGTCCCGTTCGTGGTCGTTCAGCTTGCGGGCTTCGGCAAGCTTGCCGGTAAAGCCGACAACGACGACTGGGCCGCTGTCAGGGAAGCCCAGAGGCAGGTCGCGCGCGACGATCCGGCCACCGAGCTGGTCGTGACCACCGACGTAAGCGAACGGCTCGACATCCATCCGACGATGAAAAGGCCCGTGGGACAGCGCGCTGGCGCAGCATTGCTCAAGCTGGCCTATGGCAAGCCGGAGGCATATCGACCTCCCGAGGCCGTGTCCGCGCTCCGCGTCGGCGACGGGGTCGAGATTTCCATATCTTCGGCGAAGGGGCCTCTCCTTGCAGCCTCATGGGGACGTCCGGGGCCGTTCATGCTGTGCGAGGATGCCGCGGGCACCAGTTGCAGCTTCGCCGATGCACGTTTCTCGTCGGAGGGCATCGTGGTTGCGGTCCCCGACGGATCGCGCCCCGTGCTCGTGCGCTATTGCTGGGACGCGGCACCGATCTGCAACGTGTTCGACCAGGCCGAAATGCCGCTCGGGCCGTTCGAACTGACGATCGACGCCCCGCGCCAGACGAACTGAGCGGGCGAAGATCAGCTCGCGAAAACGACCGTGCGGCTGCCGTTGAGGAACACGCGGCCTTCGAGGTGCATCCTGACCGCCCGGGCGAGGACGCGCCGTTCGACGTCGCGACCCTTGGCCACGAGGTCTTCGGGAGTGTCGCGGTGGCTGATCGCCTCGACGTCCTGCGCGATGATGGGGCCTTCATCGAGGTCGGCGGTGACATAGTGGCTCGTCGCGCCGATCATCTTCACGCCCCGCTCGTAGGCCTGGTGATAGGGCTTGGCGCCCTTGAACCCGGGCAGGAAGCTGTGGTGGATGTTGATGCACCGGCCCGACAGGAACCGTGCCATGTCGTCCGACAGGATCTGCATGTAGCGGGCGAGGACCACGAGGTCGGCCCCGGTCTCCTCGATGATCGCGCGGACCTGCGCTTCCTGCTCCGGCTTGGTGCCCGGCGTGACCGGCAAGTGATGGAACGGGATGCCGGGGGTGATCAGCGGATGGTCGGGATCGGCAGGATGGTTCGAGATCACGGCGACGATGTCCATGTCGATCTCGCCGATGCGCTTGCGGTAGAGCAGGTCGACCAGGCAGTGATCGAACTTCGAAACGAGGATGATGACCTTGGGCGGCGCGGACCGGTCGCGCAGGTCCCAGTCCATGCCGTATTCCGCCGCGATCGGGGCGAATCCTTCGCGCAACTCGCTCGCAGAGCCATCGGCAGGATCGAACACGACGCGCATGAAGAAGCGGTTGCCGAGCCGATCCTCGAACTGCTGGGCGTCGAGGATGTTGCAGCCCGCGGCCGCGAGGTAGCTCGACACGCGCGCGACGATGCCGGAGCGATCCGGGCACGACAGGCGCAGGACCAGTTCGTCAGGCAAGTCGGGCGACCTCGGCCAGCACGCGCTCGGCCCATTCGGGGCGGCAGATCAGCAGGTCGGGCATGTAGGTGTCGGCCCGGTTGTAGATCAGCGGAGAACCGTCGACGCGCGAACAATGCAGGCCGTGGGCCCGCGCCACGGCGACAGGGGCGCAGCTGTCCCATTCGTACTGGCCGCCGGTGTGAAGGTAGATTTCAGCCTCGCCGCGGACGATCGCCATCGCCTTGGCCCCGGCGCTCCCCATCGGGAGCAGTTCGCCGCCAAGCGCCTCGCACACCGCCACGGCTTCCTTCGCCGGCCGGGTCCGGCTGACGACCATGCGTGGGCGAGGGTCGGCGGGCGGCAGTTCGCCCGGCTCGTCGCTGCGGAGCACGAGGCCGAGACCGGGCAGGGCGACCGCGCCGATTTCGGCCCGGCCATCGATCGCCAGCGCGACGTGCACGGCCCAGTCCGTACGGCCTTCGCCGTATTCACGGGTGCCGTCGACCGGGTCGACGATCCACACGCGCTTCCTGGAAAGCCGCGCCGGGTTGTCCTTTTCCTCTTCGGACAGCAGCCCGTCATCCGGGCGGAGGTCGCGCAGGGCAGCTACGAGCACCGCGTTCGCCTCGGCATCGCCTGCGCGGCCCAGGTCCTTGCCGTGATGTTTCCCGCTGTCGCGCACTTCGAGCAGGATGCGTCCGGCGTCGGCGGCGAGGTGTGCGGCGAGCTGGGCATCGTTCATCGCGGCGGCCTCATCGCAGCGGAAGCAGCTTGCGGATGATCGCTTCGGCCGCTTCGTCCGGGCTGGTCTCGACCGTGTTCACCACGATGTCGGGGTTCTCGGGCGGCTCGTAGGGGCTGTCGATGCCGGTAAAGTTCTTGAGCTTGCCTTCGCGCGCCTTCCTGTAGAGCCCCTTGACGTCGCGCGCTTCGGCGACTTCGAGCGGGGTGTCGACGAAGATCTCGACGAACTCGCCCTCGGGCAGCATGTCGCGGACCATCTGGCGCTCCGCGCGGAACGGGCTGATGAAGGCGGTGAGCACGATGAGGCCGGCGTCGGCCATCAGTTTCGCCACCTCGCCGATCCGACGGATGTTCTCGATCCGGTCGGCCTCGGTGAAGCCCAGGTCCTTGTTGAGCCCGTGGCGCACGTTGTCCCCGTCGAGCAGGAAGGTGTGGCGGTTCATGAGGTTGAGCCGCTTCTCGACCGCGTCGGCGATGGTCGACTTGCCCGAACCCGAAAGCCCGGTGAACCACAGCACCAGCGGTTTCTGGTTTTTGAGCGCGGCGTGGTCCTCGCGGCCGACGCTCGTCGCCTGCCAGTGCACGTTCTGCGCGCGGCGCAGGCTGAAATGGAGCATGCCCGCGCCGACCGTGCGGTTGCTGACCTTGTCGATCAGGATAAACCCGCCGAGCGCGCGATTCTGCTCGTAGGGCTCGAACACGATGGGCCGGTCGGTGGTCACCTCGGCGACGCCGATCGCGTTCAAATCGAGCGTACTGGCGGCGAGATGGGCCCCCGCGCCGGACGGGTCGTTGACGTTGATCTCGTATTTCGGCTCGGCGATGGTGGCGGTGACCGTCTGGGTCGCCAGTTTCAGCCAGTAACCGCGCCCGGGAAGCAGTGCTTCGTCGTCGAGCCAGACGATGGTGGCTTCGAACTGGTCGGATACCTCGGGCGGCGCATCGGCTGCTGCGATCACGCTGCCGCGCGAACAGTCGACCTCGTCCTCGAGCGTCAGCGTGACCGATTGCCCCGCCTGCGCGCTTTCGAGGTCCCCGCCGAATGCGACGATCGACTTGACCGTGCTGGTCTTGCCCGAAGGCAGCACGCGGATCGCGTCGCCCGGCTTGACCGAGCCGCTCGCGATCAGACCGGCAAATCCGCGAAAGTCGAGGTTGGGGCGGTTGACCCACTGCACGGGCATGCGCAGCGGACTCTCCGCATGGCGCGCACTGTCGACCTCGACGGTTTCAAGGTGCTCGACCAGCGTCGGACCGGTGTACCAGGGTGTGTTCGTCGATAGCGCGGTGATATTGTCGCCTTTGAAGCCGGAGATCGGCATCGCGGTGAAGCTCTCGATACCGATGCTCTTGGCGAAATGGCTATATTCGGTGACGATCCTGTCGAATTCATCACGCGAATAGGCGACGAGATCCATCTTGTTGACGGCCAGGACGATGTTCCGGATGCCCAGCAGGTGACACAGGTAGCTGTGCCGCCGGGTCTGGACGAGCACGCCCTTGCGCGCGTCGATCAGGATCAACGCGAGGTCGGCGGTGGAGGCTCCGGTGACCATGTTGCGCGTGTACTGCTCGTGTCCCGGGCAATCGGCGACGATGAACTTGCGTTTTTCGGTGGCGAAGAACCGATATGCGACATCGATGGTGATGCCCTGCTCGCGCTCTGCCGCCAGGCCGTCGACAAGCAGAGCGAAATCAATGTCTTGTCCCTGCGTGCCGACCCGCTTGCTGTCGTTTTCCAGTGCGGCGAGCTGGTCCTCGAAGATCATCTTGCTGTCGTAGAGCAGGCGCCCGATCAGCGTGGACTTGCCGTCGTCGACGCTGCCGCACGTGATAAACCGCAGCATCGTCTTGTGCTGGTGGGCGTCGAGATAGGCGTCGATGTCCTCCGCGACGATCGCTTCGGTCCGGTAGGCGGGGCCGCTCATCAGAAGTAGCCCTCCTGCTTCTTCTTCTCCATCGACGCGTCACCGCCATCCTTGTCGATGACCCGGCCCTGCCGCTCGCTGGTGGTGGTGAGCAACATCTCCTGCACGACTTCGGACAGGGTCCTGGCCTCGCTTTCGACCGCTCCGGTCAGCGGGAAGCACCCGAGCGTGCGGAAGCGGATTGACCGTTCGGTGATTTCCGGGCGGCGGCCGAGAACGCGTTCGAGCCGTTCGATGTCGTCGGCCATGAACAGCCCGCCTTCGTGTTCGTAGGTCGGTCGGCGGGCGGAGAAATAGAGCGGTACGATCTCGATGCCCTCGGCCATGATGTACTGCCAGATGTCGAGCTCGGTCCAGTTCGACAGCGGGAAGACGCGGATGCTCTCACCCTTCCGCTTCTTCGCGTTGTAGAGGTTCCACAGTTCGGGGCGCTGGTTCTTCGGGTCCCATGCGTGGCTGGCGGTACGGAAGCTGAAGATGCGCTCCTTCGCGCGGCTCTTTTCCTCGTCGCGCCGGGCGCCGCCGAAAGCCGCATCGAAGCCATGGTGGTCGAGCGCCTGCTTGAGGCCTTGCGTCTTCCACATGTCGGTATGGAGCGGGCCGTGATCGAAGGGATTGATCCCCTGCGCCTCGGCCTCGGGATTGCGATGGACCAGCAGCTCCATGCCCGCCTCACGCGCGGCCTTTTCGCGCAGGGCGTACATGTCCTTGAACTTCCAGGTCGTGTCGACGTGAAGCAGGGGAAAGGGCGGCGGCGCGGGGAAAAACGCTTTTCTAGCAAGGTGCAGCATGACGGCGCTGTCCTTGCCGATCGAGTAGAGCATGACCGGGCGCTCCGCCTCGGCCACCACCTCGCGCATGATGTGGATGCTCTCGGCCTCGAGGCGCTGGAGGTGGGTAAGCGGGGACGACATGGAGAAAGCGGTCACTCGTAAAGCGGTTGCCGGCCCGATGGCATAGCCCGTCCGAGGTTTCGATGGCAAAAGGCCTTTGCGACCCTAAAGTTTGCCGCCGGGGTCAGGTCTCAGGCGCTGGAGACCGGGCCGAAAGGGTCGCGGCTCGCGCGGCAACAGTCGGTTCTTGAAGCACTGCGCCGATCGGTTCGTGTAGCCGCCGCCGCCAGTTGGGATGCTCGGTGACCGTGCCTGGAAGATTGGGCTGTTCCTCGTCACCGATCAGATCTTCGAGCGGCACGATCGCCAGCGGAGAGGGCGATGATGCTATGTGCGCGATCACGGCATCGACCGCGTCCGACGGTTGCTCGGGTGCCGGTCTGGCGCCTGTGCGGCCGACGGTCGACCACAGGAGCCCCCTGTCCCAGTCGCGGATCGCGTTCGCCTGGTCGTTGTCGATCCCCGGTGGCAGGCGACCGCAGCGCTCGGCCCAGTCAAGGTCGCGCCCGCTCCACCAGCCTGCGACGGTGGGCGTATCGTGCGTACCGCTCATCGCGACGCTGTCGGGGGAATAGTCGTGCGCGCCGATGAATCCATGGTCTGCGGCACGCTGGAACCACAGCACGTCCATGCCCATCAGGCCGCGGTCGGCGATGTACTCGGCAAATCCGAAGGGCGCGGTGCCGAGGTTCTCCGCGATGACCACCGACTGCGCCCGGTAGGCTTCGAGCGTCAGCAACCTGACGAGATCGTGCCGCGGATAGGACAGGTACGCTCCATCGGTCGCGCCCCCACCGGACGGGATGACCCACAACCGCTCGAGGCCGAACGCATGGTCGACGCGGAGCCCGCCGCCCGCCGCAAAGCCGGCGCGGAGCATGGAGATGAACGGCGCATACCCGGTGCGCTTCAAGCCTTGGGGAGAGAACTGGCTGAGGTGCCAGTTCTGACCTTGCGGTCCGAGCGGGTCGGGCGGCGCACCGACACTGAGCCCCGCCAACATCGCCGGTCCGAGGCTCCAGCAATCGCTACCCCCGGGGTGCACACCGACCGCAAGGTCCGCGATGAGCCCGACGGCCATGCCGTTTTCGACCGTGGCGGCTTGGCAGGCCGCTAGTCCTGCGCGCGCAAGCCACTGGACGAACAGGTGAAAGTCCAGCTCTCGAGCATGAGCTGCGGCAAATGCGGCAACCTGCGGCGATCCCGGATCGCGATAAGCGACGGGCCAGTCGTGGAAGCCGCCGGTCCCGTCACTATCGAAATGGCAATAGAGCGCGTCGAACAGCGCATGGCGCCGCAGGGTCGCGTCTTGGGAACCAGGGTCTGACAAAACGCGCGTGACGGCTTCGGGTTCGAGCGTGTCGAACACGTCCCGAAGGTGCCGGAGCCGCTGCGGCAGGGCCGCTTGCCAGTCGATCAGCTGCTCGCCGCGAGCTTGCGGGAAGGGCGGCAGGCCCGCGAGAGACGGGTTCGCCATCGCGCCGTTGAGAAACAGCCGGCTCGACGGCGAATAGGGGCTGAAATTGCGCCCCTCTCCCGGAAAGAGCGCATGGACCGGATTGATCGCCAATGCCGCAGCGCCTTGGGCAGAAAAGTGCGGAACCGCCGCCGCGAGGTCGGCGAAGTCGCCGAAGGGCCCATCGGCCGGTGTCCGCAGGGCGGGGATCTGTACGGCGGCACCCCACATGCCGCGGGACCGGAAACCGGGAGCGCGATGCGGTGCGACGGCCAGACGACACCGCTCGCTGCCGAAGTCGAGGTCGTAGTAACCCGGCTCCCCGGGAGCGACGAGCGATGCGCCCTCCGTCCTGAGTTCGACGATCCGGCCGTCCTCGGCGGTCGCTGCGACGCCTTCCGGCAAGAAAGGCAGTGCCAGGCTCTCCCCGATATCGGCGACGAGCATCGGGGCGAGCCTGTCCGTTTCCCGATTCCGGCTACGCGGATCCTCAAGCGGATCGTGCCCCAAGGCTTCGACGATCGCTTCCAGCGTGGAATCCGGCACAACGTGCGAACGACCGTCGACGTCACGCCACTCGCGGGCGATGCCGCAGTCTGCGGCAAGTTGATGCAACGGCTCGATTGTTTCCTCGTCTCGGCAAGGGATTGGAAAATGGCGATGCTTCTGCATCGACCGGGAAAGCAACGCTGGCAACTGTTTTTGATGCAGTGCAGCATAGCGCAATCGTATGCGAGTCGACATTCGGTCCACACTCGGCCAACCCGGATGAGCCGAATGGTCCATGGGGCGTACGCAAAGGCAACGACTGGCCGCTTCGCGCGGCCTGCAACAACAGGGGCGGCCAACTAGACATGGAACAGCGGATAGTCAGGGTACTGCGGCATCGGGTGGGCAAGAACGAGCGCGCGGCCAAGCCGTACGACTGGTACAACGCCGCGGTCTATGCCCTGCGCGACGATGTCATCGACGCCTGGATCGCCTCGACCACGCGCACGCACGAGGCGAAGGAGAAGCGGGTCTATTACCTCAGCCTCGAGTTTCTCATCGGCCGGCTGCTGCGGGATGCGATGTCGAACCTCGGCATAACCGGCGAGATGGCCGAGGCGCTCGAGAAGCACGGTCTCGACCTTGCGGCGATCGAGGAACTGGAGCCTGACGCCGCTCTCGGCAACGGTGGGCTCGGTCGCCTCGCGGCCTGCTTCATGGAGAGCCTCGCGAGCCTCGACATCCCCGCATACGGCTATGGCATTCGCTACGTGAACGGGATGTTCCGCCAGCGGATCGACGAGGGTTGGCAGGTCGAGCTTCCCGAGACGTGGCTGGCGCACGGCAACCCGTGGGAGTTCGAACGGCCGGAGAGCGCCTATCCGATCGGTTTCGGGGGCGAAGTGGTCACGGAGGGCGAAACCTCCACCTGGCTGCCGAACGAGGTGATCGAGGCCACCGCGGTCGACACTCCGGTGGTCGGCTGGCGCGGCAAGCGCGTTAATACCCTGAGGCTGTGGACCGCCAACGCGCTCGATCCGATCCGGCTCGATGCGTTCAACGCGGGCGACTACTTCGGCGCGATGGAGAACCAACTGCGCGCCGATACCCTGGTGCGCGTACTGTATCCCGCGGACAGCTCGCCCGCCGGGCAGGAGCTTCGTCTGCGGCAGGAGTTCTTTTTCTCCTCGGCCTCGATCCAGGACATCGTGCGCCGCCACGCGCAGTATCATGGCGACGTGCGCACGCTTCCCGACAGGGCGGCGATCCAGCTCAACGACACGCACCCGTCCGTTGCGGTCGCGGAACTCATGCGGCTGCTGATCGACGTCCACGGGCTGACGTTCGCTGAAGCCTGGGACGTAACGAAGCGCACCGTCAGTTACACCAATCACACCCTGCTGCCCGAAGCGCTGGAAAGCTGGCCGCAACCGCTGTTCGAACGGATGCTGCCGCGCCACATGCAGCTGATCTATGCGATCAATGCGGTGGTGCTGAAGGAAGCGCGTGCTGCCGGTCTGTCGCCCGAAGCCATCGCCTCCATTTCGCTGATCGACGAACACGGCGAGCGGCGCGTGCGGATGGCGAACCTCGCCTTTGCCGGTTCGCACAGCGTCAACGGCGTGGCCGCTCTCCACACGGAACTCATGAAGGAGACGGTCTTTTCCGACCTTCATGCGCTGTATCCGGAACGCATCAACAACAAGACCAACGGCGTCACTCCGCGGCGCTGGCTGCAGCAGTGCAATCCGCGGCTGACCGGGCTGATCCGGGAGGCGATTGGCGACGATTTCCTCGACGATGCCGAGAAGCTGGAGGCACTCAATTCACACGCCGACGATGCCGCATTCGGCGAGCGGATCGACGCGGTAAAGCGCGAAAACAAGGTCGACCTTGCGGCGCATATCGACGAACTCATGGGCATCCGTCTCGACCCGGACGCGCTGTTCGACGTGCAGGTCAAGCGCATCCACGAATACAAGCGTCAGCTCCTGAACCTGATCGAGACGGTAGCCCTCTACGATCAGATCCGCAGCCATCCTGAGCGAGACTGGGTGCCGCGGGTCAAGATATTCGGCGGCAAGGCGGCGTCGAGCTACCACAACGCCAAGCTGATCATCAAACTGGCCAACGATATCGCACGGCGCGTCAACACCGATCCGGCGGTGGGCGACCTGCTGAAGGTCGTGTTCGTGCCCAACTACAACGTCAGCCTGGCAGAGCGCATCATCCCGGCAGCCGACCTCAGCGAACAGATCAGCACCGCGGGGATGGAAGCTTCGGGCACCGGCAACATGAAGTTCGCCCTCAACGGGGCGCTGACCATCGGCACGCTCGATGGGGCGAACATCGAAATCCTCGAGCGGGTCGGCGCGGACAATATGTTCATCTTCGGCCTGACGGCCGAGGAAGTCGCGGCCAAGCGCGCCGACGGTTACGATCCGCGCAGCGTTATCGAGGGATCGCGCGAGCTCGCGCAGGCGGTCCATTCGATCGCCAGCGGCGTGTTCAGCCCGGACGACCCGGCGCGATTTGCCGGCCTTATGGATGGGCTGATGACCAGCGACTGGTTCATGCTCGCCGCCGACTTCGATGCCTATGCCGCAGCCCAGCGCGCGGTCGACCGCCGCTGGAGCGATCGCGCAGCATGGCGATCAAGCGCGATCCGGAACATCGCCAACGTCGGCTGGTTCTCTTCGGACCGCACCATCGCCGAATACGCGCGCGACATCTGGAAGGTCATGTGAAGCCGTCGCCCGCCACTCTCGAAGCACTGCTGGCGGGTACCCATTCCGATCCCTTCTCCGTGCTCGGCCCGCACGAAGGTCCCGCCGGCACGTTCGCCCGCGCGATCTTGCCCGGAGCTGAGGAAGCAGAAGCGTTTTCGCTGAAAGGCGGACGGCTCGGCAAGATGACGCGCGTCGACGATCGCGGTCTGTTCGAGGGCAAGCTGCGCGGCAAGCCCAAGCCGGTGAAGTACCGCTGCCGGTCTTCCGGTAGCGAATGGTGGGTGACCGATCCCTACAGCTTCGGGCCGGTGCTGGGCCCGCTCGACGACCTGCTCGTTGCCGAGGGAACCCATTTCCGGCTGTTCGACAAGTTGGGTGCCCACGTCATCGAGCATGAGGGCTGCCGCGGCGTGCATTTCGCGGTCTGGGCACCCAATGCGCGGCTTGTCAGCCTGGTCGGCGACTTCAATGACTGGGACCCTGCGCGCCACCCGATGCGGGCACGGCACAGCGTCGGCATCTGGGAGATTTTCATCCCCGACGTCGGCGAAGGGCAGGCGTATAAGTACCGGATCGTCGGTCCCGATGGCACCGTTCAGCCCCTCAAGGCGGACCCATATGCCTTCGCTTCCGAGCTGCGGCCCAAGACTGCCTCGATTGTCGCGCATTCCGGCAAGGCGGAGTGGGGCGACGCAGACCACCGGGCACACTGGTCGTCCGTCGATCCGCGGCGAGAAGC
This sequence comes from Tsuneonella dongtanensis, assembly GCF_001698205.1. Taxonomy (NCBI): domain Bacteria; kingdom Pseudomonadati; phylum Pseudomonadota; class Alphaproteobacteria; order Sphingomonadales; family Erythrobacteraceae; genus Tsuneonella; species Tsuneonella dongtanensis. Next base: position 2,539,016 of record NZ_CP016591.1, on the reverse strand, counting down.
GATCTCGATCTACGAGGTCCATCCGGGGTCGTGGCAGCGCAACGATCACGGCTGGTTCCTGACCTGGGATGAAATGGCGGATCGGCTGATCCCCTATGTCGTCGAGCTGGGCTTCACCCATATCGAGTTCCTGCCGGTCAGCGAGCACCCGTACGACCCGAGCTGGGGCTACCAGACGACCGGGTTGTACGCCCCGTCCGCGCGGTTCGGTGACGTCGAGGGTTTTGCGCGCTTTGTCGATGGTGCTCACCAGGCGGGAGTGGGCGTGCTGGTCGACTGGGTACCGGCGCATTTTCCGGTGGACGATCACGGTCTTGCCCGGTTCGACGGGACCGCGCTCTACGAGCACGAGGACCCCAAGCTCGGCTTTCACCCCGACTGGAACACTGCGATCTACAACTTCGGGCGGCGCGAAGTGCAGAGTTTCCTCGTCAACAACGCGCTGTTTTGGGCCGAGAAATATCACGTCGACGGCTTGCGGGTCGATGCGGTCGCCTCGATGCTGTACCGCGATTACAGCCGCAAAGACGGCGAATGGATCCCGAACGAGCACGGCGGCCGCGAGAACTGGGAGGCGGTCGATTTCCTTCGCGCGACCAACCGCGCTCTCTACGGCACGCATTCTGGCGTGATGACCATCGCCGAAGAGTCCACCGCCTGGCCCGGCGTCTCCCAGCCTGCGTTCGACGAAGGCCCGCGCACCGCGCTCGGGTTCGGGTTCAAGTGGAACATGGGCTTCATGCACGACACGCTCGAGTACATGAGCCGCGACCCGGTCCACCGGAAGTTCCATCACCGCGAGATCACCTTCGGCCTGCACTATGCCTTCAGCGAAAACTTCGTCCTGCCGCTGAGCCACGACGAGGTCGTCCACGGCAAGGGTAGCCTGCTCACCAAGATGAGCGGGGACGACTGGCAGAAGTTCGCCAACCTGCGCGCCTATTACGCCATGATGTGGGGCCATCCCGGCAAGAAGCTCCTGTTCATGGGGCAGGAGTTCGCCCAGCGCCGGGAATGGAGCGAGGAGCGCGCGCTCGACTGGGATCTCAATGGCACGCCGTCGCACAGCGGGGTCCGCACATTGGTCGGCGATCTCAACCGCCTCTATCGTGCCGAACCCGCCCTCCATGCGCGCGACTGCGAGGCCGAGGGCTTCGAATGGCTGATCGGCGACGACGAGACGAACTCGGTGTTCGCGTGGCTCCGCAAGGCGCCGGGCGCGGCGCCGGTCGCGGTGATCTCGAACATGACGCCCACGATGCATGACCACTACCGCGTGCCGTTGCCGCACGACGGCCGCTGGAGCGAAGTGCTCAACAGCGACGCCGAAAGCTACGGCGGCAACGGCAAGGGCAACATGGGCGGTGTGACCGCAAGCGGAGGCGGGGCACACCTCGTTCTGCCGCCGCTCGCAACGATAATGCTGAGATACGACGGATAAGAATAACGGGAGATCAAGGATGCGAGAGGTAAGGAGCAACCGGCCGCTGGCGCGCGATGCGATGGCCTACGTCCTGGCCGGCGGGCGCGGAAGCCGCCTGATGGAACTGACCGACCGGCGCGCGAAGCCCGCGGTCTATTTTGGCGGCAAAAGCCGGATCATCGATTTTGCGCTTTCGAACGCGATCAACTCAGGCATCCGCCGCATCGGCGTTGCGACACAGTACAAGGCGCACTCCCTGATCCGCCACATGCAGCGCGCGTGGAATTTCATGCGCCCCGAGCGCAACGAGAGCTTCGATATCCTGCCGGCGAGCCAGCGCGTCTCGGAAAGCCAGTGGTACGAAGGTACGGCCGACGCGGTTTACCAGAACATCGACATCATCGAGGCCCATGCGCCCAGGTACATGGTCATTCTGGCGGGCGACCACATCTACAAGATGGACTACGAGCTGATGCTGCAGCAGCACGTCAACTCGGGCGCAGATGTGACCGTCGGTTGTCTTGTTGTCCCGCGCGAAGAAGCGTCCGGGTTCGGTGTGATGCATGTCGACGACAAGGACACCATCACCGCCTTCGTGGAAAAGCCCAAGGACCCCCCGGGCATCCCCGGCAACGAGTCCATGGCGCTGGCCAGCATGGGTATCTACGTCTTCGAGACCAAGTTCCTCTTCGAGCAGCTCCGTCGCGACGCGGAGGATCCCAGTTCGAAGCGGGACTTCGGTGGGGACATCATCCCCTACATCGTCAAGCACGGGAAGGCGGTCGCGCACCGCTTCACCGACAGCTGCATCAGGGCCGCCGAGGAAATCGAGGAGTACTGGCGCGATGTCGGCACGCTCGATGCCTATTTCGACGCGAATCTCGACCTCACCGACACGGTGCCCAAGCTGAACCTGTACGACCGCGAATGGCCCATCTGGACCGATGCTGTCGTCGCGGCGCCTGCCAAGTTCGTTCACGACGAGGAGGGGCGCAGGGGTCATGCCATCGCATCGCTGGTGTCGGGCGATTGCATTGTTTCCGGTGCTGACGTCCGTCGGAGCCTGCTGTTCACGGGCGTCAAGATGGGCAGCTTTTCCAGCGCGAACGAAGCCGTCATCCTGCCCTATTGCAACGTCGGGCGCGGGGCGCGCCTCAATCGCGTCATCGTGGATTCCGGCGTCCGCATTCCAGAGGGCATGGTGATCGGCGAAGACCCCGAACTCGATGCACGCCGGTTCCGGATTACCGAGCGCGGAATCATCCTTGTCACCCGCGACATGATGGCCAAGCTGGTTTGACGCTGAAGGTCCTCTCGGTTGCCTCCGAGGCGGTTCCGCTGGTCAAGACCGGCGGGCTTGCCGATGTCGCGGGCGCTCTTCCCACGGCGCTGGCGGAGCATGGGGTGGAGATGACGACCCTCGTCCCGGGCTATCCGTCCGTAATTGCGCGGCTCGGCAAGGCAAAGGCGGTCCACAAGTGGGCCTCCCTGCTCGGAGAGCCCGCACGGCTGCTCTCGGGCAGGGTCGGCGGCCAGCCTCTGCTCGTGCTGGATGCGCCCGCCTATTTCGACCGGCCCGGTGGCCCCTATGGCGATGCGAAGGGGCAGGATTGGGACGATAACTGGCGCCGCTTTGGCGCCTTCGCACGTGCTGCGGCCGATATCGCTGGCGGCGCGGTGAAGGGCTGTTCGTTCGATCTCGTCCATGCCCATGACTGGCAGGCCGCGATGACGCCTGCCTATCTTCACTTCGCTCCGGCAAAGGGCGGACGGCGCATGCCCAGCGTCATTACGATCCACAACATGGCATTCCAGGGATTTGCCGACGCTGCAATTTTCCCGCGATTGGGCCTGCCGCAAGCGGCCTGGTCGGTCGATGGGGTCGAAAGCTACGGCGGAGTCGGCTTCCTCAAGGCCGGCATGCACCTTGCCGACGCCATCACCACCGTCAGCCCGACGTACGCACAGGAGATCCGCTCCCCGGCTTTCGGGATGGGGCTCGAAGGAATCGTGCTCGCCCGGTCCGACCGGGTTCATGGTATCCTAAACGGGATCGATCCGGCCGAATGGTCGCCGATGACCGATCCGCATCTCGCGGCCACATATGGCCCGGGCCAGCTGGCCCGCCGCAAGGCGAACAAGCGCGCGCTCGAGAAGGAATTCGGTCTCGCCAAGGGCGAGGGCCCGCTATTCATCGTCGTCAGCCGCCTGACCTGGCAAAAGGGCATGGATGTCCTGCTCGATGTATTGCCGCACCTCGTAGGGATCGGCGGGAGACTGGCCTTGCTCGGCTCGGGCGATGCCGAGCTGGAGCGGGGTTTCCGCGCGGCCGCAGCGCTTTATCCGGGCCGTGTCGGGGTACGCATCGGCTATGACGAGGCCCTGTCGCACCGGCTCCAGGGCGGCGGCGACGCCATCCTTGTCCCGAGCCGCTTCGAGCCGTGCGGCCTGACCCAGCTTTATGGCCTCGCCTACGGATGCGTACCGGTCGTCTCGCGGACCGGCGGTCTTGCCGACACGGTGATCGACGCCAACCCGGCCGCGCTCGCAGCTGGCGTTGCCACCGGCATCCAGATGAACGCGGTCGATCAGCCCGCGCTCGCGGCGGCGGTCAGCCGAGCGGTCGATCTTTACGCCCGGCCCGGCGAATGGCGCCGCCTGCAGAAGAACGGGATGAAGGCCGATTTCTCCTGGCGCGCCAGCGGCGCCGCCTATGCCGCCCTCTATCGCAAGTTGACCGGAGACGTCCGATGATCGTCACGCACTCGACCACGCCGTTCGAGGGTCAGAAACCCGGAACTTCGGGTCTGCGCAAGAAAGTGCGTGTCTTCGCGCAGCCGAATTATGCCGAGAACTTCGTGCAAGCGGTGTTCGACGTGGCGGAACGGCCAGACGGCAGCACCCTCGTGATCGGCGGCGACGGGCGGTATCACAACCGCACCGTGATCCAGCAAGCGATCCGCATCGCCGCCGCCAACGGATACGCCCGCGTCCTGGTAGGCAAGGGTGGTATCCTCTCGACCCCGGCGGCGAGCCACGTGATCCGCAAGTACGGCGCGAGCGGCGGGCTCATCCTGTCGGCGAGCCACAACCCCGGCGGTCCGGATGAGGACTTCGGGATCAAGTATAACATCGCCAATGGTGGTCCGGCTCCCGAGGCGGTTACCGAGGCGATCTATGCGCGGACGCAGACGATCGATCGGTGGCTGTCGATCGAAGCACCCGACATCGATCTCGACTCCCTCGGCGAGAGTCGCGTGGGTGAGCTGACCGTCGAGGTGATCGATCCGGTGGCGGACTACGCCGACCTGATGGGCATCCTGTTCGATTTCGACCTGATCCGCGAGAAAGTGGCGGGTGGGCTGACAATGGCATTCGACGCAATGCACGCAGTCACGGGGCCCTATGCGCGCGAGATACTCGAAGGCCGATTGGGTTTCCCCGCCGGCACGGTCCGCAACGGCGAGCCGCTGGAGGATTTCGGCGGGTATCACCCCGATCCCAACCTCGTCCACGCCAAGGCGCTCTACGATACGATGATGGGCGAAGGGGCGCCCGATCTCGGCGCGGCGAGCGACGGGGATGGCGACCGGAACCTCATCATCGGACGCGGGATCTTCGTGACGCCTTCGGATTCCTTGGCGATGCTGGCGGCGAACGCGCACCTCGCCCCGGGATATGCCGGCGGTCTCAAGGGTATAGCCCGCTCGATGCCGACGAGCGCCGCGGCTGACCGGGTAGCCGAAGCGCTCGGCATCCCGGCGTGGGAGACGCCCACCGGATGGAAATTCTTCGGCACCCTGCTCGATGCGGGCAAGGCGACGATTTGCGGCGAGGAAAGCGCCGGCACCGGCAGCGACCACGTGCGCGAGAAGGACGGCCTCTGGGCGGTGCTGCTGTGGCTCAACATCCTTGCCGCGACCGGCAAGAGCGTGCGCCAGATCGCGCAGGAGCACTGGTCGCGGTTCGGCCGCAATTACTATGCGCGCCATGACTACGAGGGGATCGAAACTGCTCCTGCCAAGGCGGTGATGGACCGCGTTGAAGGCAAGCTCGACAATCTTCCGGGAACGGCGATCGGCGACCTCGTCGTCTCCAACGCCGACAGCTTCGGCTACACCGACCCGGTCGATGGATCGGTCAGCCGGAACCAGGGGCTGCGTGTGGTGTTCGAAGGTGGATCGCGTCTCGTGCTGCGCCTTTCAGGCACCGGCACGGAAGGCGCGACGATCCGCCTCTACATCGAACGTTACGAGCCTGCCGACGGGCGGCTCGATGGAGATACCACTGCCATGCTTGCCGACCTGGTTTCCGCGGCCGACGACATTGCGGGGATTGCCGCGATCACCGGCCGCACCGCACCGGACGTCATCACTTGAGCGCAGACATGGGCGCCGTCGTCTACGACGGCAAAACGCGATTCAAGGTCCGCTCCCCCCGTGCCGACGCATTGTTCCTGTGCCTGTTCCAGGGGAACGGCGAGGAGCAGCGCGTCCCGATGGAGCGGGATCCGGACGGTGTGCATTGGGTCGTCGAGATGGCGGAAGACCTCGCCGGCAGGCCGTATGGCTATCGCGCCCGCGGCGAGTGGAACCCGGACGAGGCGCTGTGGTTCGACGAAGCAAAGCTCCTCGTCGACCCGCACGCGACCCAGCTCGACCGGCGCTTTACTGCCGACAAGGCGCTCACCGAACTTGGCGCGGAGACCGCCCACCTCGTGCCGCGCGCGATCGTCATGCGCGAGTACGAGGCGTTCCCGAAGAAAGCGCCACAGTTTTTCCGCGGCGGACTGGTCTACGAGCTCAACGTCCGCGCATTCACCATGCGCCATCCCGACGTCCCCGACGACGTGCGTGGCACGGTGGCGGCACTAGGACATCCGGCGGTTGTTGCGCACCTCAAGAAAATCGGCGTCACCGCGGTCGAATTGATGCCGATCGTCGCGTGGATGAACGAGCCGCACCTGGGTCCGCTCGGGCTCGTCAACGCATGGGGCTACAATCCGATCGCGATGATGGCGCTCGATCCCGGCGTCTGTCCCGGAGGAGTGCGCGAACTGGCGCGCACGGTGGAGACCTTGCACGGCGCGGGCATCGGCGTGTTCCTCGACCTCGTGCTCAACCACACCGGCGAGGGAGATGCGGGCGGCAATATCGTGTCGCTGCGCGGCCTCGACGACAGCGCCTATGCCCGAACCGAAGACGGGGCGCTGCTCAACGACAGCGGCTGCGGCAACACGGTCGATTTCGGGCAGGACTGGATCCGCGAACTTGCGCTCGACACCATGCGCCACTTCGTCGCGCGGTGCGGAATCGATGGGTTCCGCTTCGATCTGGCGCCCATCATGGCCCGATCGCCGGGATTCGATCCGAATGCGCCGATCTTTGCCGCGATCGCCGAGGACGAGTGGTTGCAGGACCGGATCATGATCGCCGAGCCGTGGGACATCGGGCCGGGCGGCTACCAGGTCGGCCAGTTTCCTTCGAACTGGATCGAATGGAACGACCGCTTCCGCGACGACGTGCGCGAATACTGGAACCACGGCGGCGGCCACGGCGCGATGGCCCACCGCATGGCCGGTTCGGAGGACCTGTTCGGCAAGGACTGCCGCAGCGTGAACTTCGTCGCCGCGCACGACGGCTTCACGCTAGCCGACAGCGTCATGTACAACGATCGCCACAACGAGGCGAACGGCGAAGACAACCGCGACGGCCATTCGGCCAATTACAGCAACAACCATGGCGCCGAGGGCCCGACCGACGATCCCGCCATCATCGAGGCGCGCGGCGCGACGATGCGGGCGATGCTGGGGAGCCTGTTCGCCTCTGCCGGCACGATCATGCTCACCGCCGGCGACGAGTTCGGGCGAACGCAGCAGGGCAACAACAACGCCTATTGCCAGGACAACGAAATAGGCTGGATCGACTGGGCGAACCGCGACATCGATCTCGAGAATTACGTGGCGGCGCTGTCGCGCAGGCGCGGCGACCGGTTCGCGCGCTTCCCGAACGGCGGCCAATGGCTGCGGCTCGATGGGGAACCCATGGACGAAGGCGCGTGGGATTTCCCCGGGACGCCGGGATTTGCCTATCGCCCGCCCGACGGCGCGATGCACCCCGGCTTCGTCATCGACCGCCACCAGCGCAGAGTGACGATCGGCTGATCAGCCCGCCGGCTTCGGCTCCCGGTCGTAGACCAGCCTGAATCCCACGTTGCTGGTCCCAAGGCCCGTATCCCGTCCCTGGCGCGAGGCCGGGCGGTACCGCTGGCAGTAATTCGGCGCGCAGAGGTAGCTTCCGCCTTTGACCGTCCGCGACGGGAAACCGGGGTTCATCGGGTCATAGGCGTCGGCTTCGCTCGGGCCTCTCGGGTTGTCGGTTGCGCTCGGGTCATGGCCGGGGCGAAAGAAGTCCGAGGTCATTTCCCAGACGTTGCCGACCATATCATAGAGGCCGTTCGCGTTCGGCTTGTAACAGCCGACCGGTGAGACCCCCTTGAAGCCGTCGGTCTCCTCGTTCTGGACCGGAAACACGCCTTGCCAGCTGTTGGCTTCGACCGGCTGGATGTTCTTCGAAGCCTTGCCGGCGGATGCCGCAAATTCCCACTCGGCCTCTGTCGGCAAGCGCCCGCCGCGCCATTCGGCGTAGGCGACCATGTCGTCCCAGGCGAGATGGACGACCGGCTGGTTGGGCACGGCGTCCGCACCATCGGGACCGTAGGGTTTCTTCCAGTTCGCCCCGGGCACATACTTCCACCAGTCGGTGTAGCGGCGGCTGGGGGTGTCGGGAGCAGTGAATACCGCCGAGCCGGGCTGCAGCATCTCGGGCGGAATCTGGTCGACCGGCACCGCGAACAGCGACGGGTCGACCGGCTTTTCGGCCACCGTGAGATACCCTGTCGCTTCGACGAATTCGGCGAACTGGCGATTGGTCACTTCGTGCGGGTCGATCCAGAAGCCGGCGACCGTGGTTTGCCGCACCGGGCCTTCCTCGGCGTAGACGTCTTCCTCGCCCATCGCGAACGTTCCGCCCTCGAGCCGGACGGGCGTGTCGGCAATCGCAGCGCAGGTCCGCGCGACGACGGCGGTTTTGCCTCCACCGTCCGCGTTCGAGCAAGCGGCCAGCATGGCGATTGCGGCGATGCCGGCAAAACCCGTCAGGTACTTGGCAGTCACGTACTTCCTCTCCCGTCTCGAGGCGGTTTGCGCCATGGTTCGGTGGGCGGCAAGGGTTGCACTGCGGTAATAGTTCTTTGTGCGCGAATACCCTTCGCATAGGTGCGGGGGAAAGCTACCGGTCGGCCCGCAACCGCCCGCACGAGAGGACCACGGAAACATCATGAACGGCGCGCAGAGCCTCGTATCCACGCTTGTCGGCCACGGGGTCGACGTATGCTTCGCCAATCCAGGAACCTCGGAAATGCACTTTCTCGCCGCGCTCGGCGACCCGCGCATGCGCGGGGTGCTGTGCCTGTTCGAGGGCGTGTGCACGGGGGCCGCGGACGGGTATTACCGCATGGCGGACAAACCCGCCGCGACGCTGCTGCATCTCGGGCCCGGCCTCGCCAATGGCCTCGCCAACATCCACAATGCCCGCCGCGCCTCGTCGGGCATGGTCAACGTCGTCGGGGAACACGCGACCAAGCATCTCAAGTACGATGCGCCGCTCACGAGCGACATAGAGGGCCTTGCAAGGCCGCTGTCGCACTGGGTGCGGCGCGGCGGGAGCGCGGAGACGATCGCGTGGGACACCGCGGCGGCGGTCGCCAAGGCAAGCGAGCATCCCGGCCAGATCGCCACGCTGATCCTTCCGGGCGATACCGCATGGCAGGATGCGGGAGCCGCAGTCGCGCCTCCCCCGGCGCCACGCACGCGCAAGGCACCTGACCCGGAAAGGATCGCCCAGGTCGCGAAGGTCCTCCGCTCGGGTGAGCCGACGATGCTCATCCTCGCTAACAAGGCGTGCCGGGTGGAACCGCTCGAACTCGCCGGGAAGGTCTCGGCGGGAACCGGTTGCCGGCTCGCGAGCCAGTTCTTCACCAATCGCATCGAGCGCGGGGCAGGGCGCGTGCCGCTTGAGCGCATCCCGTATTCGGTCGCCCCCGCGCTCAAGTTCCTTCAGGGCACGCGGCATATCGTGACCCTGGAAACGAAGGAGCCTGTGGCGTTCTTCAGCTATCCGGGCCTGCCGAGCCTGCTCAAGGAGCCGGGCACGCAGGTCCATGCGTTGAGCGAACCGGACGAGGACAGCACGCTGGCGCTGCAGATGCTGATCGACGAGCTCGGGCTCGGCAACGCACAGGCCGCCTATCAGCCACCCGCGGAAGCCGTCATGCCGTCCGGCAAGCTGGACCCGATCAGCATCGCCCATGCGCTCTGCGCGGGCATTCCCGAAAACGGCATCGTGATCGACGAAAGCCTTACGAGCGGTCGCGAATCGATGAGCTACACGCTCGGCGCGCGGCCGCACGACATGATCAACAACCTCGGGGGCTCGATCGGATACTCGCCGCCGGTGGCGACCGGAGCGGCGCTCGCCTGCCCGGATCGGCGGACCATCTGTCTCGTCGGCGATGGCAGCGCCATGTACACGATCCAGGCGCTGTGGACGCAGGCACGCGAGCAGCTCCCGGTGACGACGGTCGTGTTCGCCAACAACACCTACAACATCCTCAAGGCCGAGTATTCGAACATGGGCGCGGGCGATGCGCCGAGCGAAGCGGCGCTGACCATGATCGATATCGACCGGCCGACGATCGACTGGCTGTCGATGGGCAAGGCGATGGGCGTTCCCGGCGTGCAGGTCGACACGGCGGAGGGGCTCGCGAAGGCGCTGCTCGACGCGAACGGCGAGGCGGGGCCGCGACTGATCGAGGTAAAGCTCTACTGATGGACCCCGCAGCGCTCGATGCCGCCGACCCTTTGCGGTGCTTCCGCGAGCGGTTTGCGCTCCCTGAGGGGAAGATGTATCTCGACGGCAATTCGCTCGGTTGCCTGCCACGGGAGACCCCCCAGAAGCTCGCCAATTTGGTTGATCGGGAGTGGGGCGAGAACCTTATCGGTTCGTGGAACGATGCGGGGTGGGTTAGCGCTCCCGAGCGCGTAGGGGCGAAAATCGCGCGTTTGGTCGGTGCGGCAGATGGTGAGGTGGTCGCTTGCGATTCCACCTCGGTCAACGTGTTCAAGGCGCTTTGCGCCGCATTGTCCGTCAATCAAGGCCGCTCGACTATACTATCCGAGCGCGGCAATTTCCCGACCGACGTCTACATGATGCAGGGCCTCGAAACGCTGACGGGCGGGCGTGTGAGGTCGAGACTTGTCGATCCCGAGGAAGTGATCGGGGCGATCGACGAGGATACCGCGGCCATCCTGCTGACGCAGGTGCATTATCGTACGGGCCGTATCCGCGACATGGCGACGACGACAGCGGCTGCGCACGCGAAAGGCGCACTGGCGATTTGGGACCTCAGCCACAGCGCAGGCGCGATCCCGGTGGACCTCAATGCCGCGCGCGCCGACTTCGCGGTCGGCTGCGGTTACAAGTTCCTCAACGGCGGACCGGGCGCGCCCGGATACATCTTCGTGGCCGAGCGTCACCAGGCCGATGCCATCCCTGCGCTCTCGGGCTGGTTCGGGCACGCCCGACCGTTCGATTTCGAGGATCGATACGAGCCGGCCCCGGGCATCACGCGCTTTCTCGCCGGTACTCCCCCAATCCTGGGTCTCGCCGCGCTCGAAGTCGGCGTCGACTTGATGCTCGAGGCCGACATGGCCGAAGTCCGGGCGAAGTCCATTGCGATGGGATCGCTCTTTACCGCGTTGATGGAGCCCCTGTGCGCGGCCCACGGCTTTGCCTTGGCAAGCCCCTCCGACCCGAATCAGCGGGGAAGCCAGGTCTCCTACAGCCATCCGAATGCCTACCCGATAGTCCAGGCGCTGATCGCGCGCGGAGTCGTCGGCGACTTTCGCGCACCTGACGTACTGCGCTTCGGACTGACCCCCCTCTACACCTCGTTCGCCGAGATTGCTTCGGCAGTGGACATCCTGCGCGCGGTGATGGACGAAGGCGCGTGGGACCGATCCGAATTCCACGAACGGTCGGCAGTGACCTGAGGGAGTGCCCCGGATGCAGCATATCGAATGGAGCGTGACCGGGCATGGCGGACTGTCGCTCCACGCCCAAGGCTGGCTGCCCGAGCAAAGCCCCCGCGATGTGATCGTGATCTCGCACGGCTATGCCGAGCACGGCGGGCGCTACGGCAACCTCGTTGAGCGGCTCGTGCCGCAGGGCTACGCGCTCTACGCGATCGATCATCGCGGGCACGGCAGGTCGCAAGGGACGCGGGCACTGGTCGACCGGATGGCGTGGGTGATCGAGGACTTGCACCGGTTCGTCGGCGAGGTGCGCGCAAGACATGACGGGCAACGGGTCAAGCTGCTGGGGCATTCGATGGGTGGCAACGTCGCCTTCGGCTACGCGCTGCGCTGGCCCGAGGACCTGTCGGGCCTCGTGCTGTCGGGTCCGCTGATCGGCGGGAGCGTGCCCGCCGTCCAGCGCTGGGTGCTGTCGCTCCTTTCGGCGGTTGCGCCGAACACCGGCATGATCGCCCTGCCGCCCGAGGCCGTGAGCCGCGACCCGGCGGTGGTACGGGCTTACATCGACGATCCGCTGGTCACGACCGGCAAGGTCGCCGCGCGCACCGCGCACGAGATGTTCACCTCGGTCGCCGGGTACCGCGAGCGCGCGCCCGCAATGAAGGTGCCGGTCCTCGTCCAGCACGGCGAGGCCGATGCGCTTGTCCCGTTGAAGGGCGTCCGGCCCGTCGTCGACACCATCGGTGCCGCCGACAAGACCGTGATCACTTATCCCGGGCTGTACCACGAGATCTACAACGAGCCCGAGAAGGATGCCGTGATCGCGGTTCTTTCCCGCTGGCTCGAGGCGCACCCCGCTAGCGGTTGAGCCGTCCTTCGATCAGCGTGTCGACCACCGAAGGGTCGGCCAGCGTCGAGGTGTCTCCCATCGATCCCAGCTCGTTCTCGGCGATCTTGCGCAGGATCCGGCGCATGATCTTCCCCGAGCGGGTCTTGGGCAGCGACGCAGTGAAGTGCAGGTGATCCGGTGAGGCGATCGGCCCGATCTCCGTGCGAACCTGCTGGCGCAGCTCTGCGGTGAGCGCGTCCGACGGCTCCTCCCCTTCCATCAGCGTCACATAGCAATAGATGCCCTGACCCTTGATATCGTGCGGAAACCCGACGACCGCGGCTTCGGCGACCTTGTCGTGCAGCACCAGCGCGCTTTCGACTTCGGCGGTCCCCATGCGGTGGCCGCTCACGTTGATCACGTCGTCGACCCTGCCGGTGATCCAGTAGTACCCGTCCGCATCGCGGCGGCAGCCGTCGCCGGTGAAGTACTTGCCTGTGTAGGTGCTGAAATAGGTCTGCACGAACCGGTCGTGGTCGCCATAGACGGTGCGTGCCTGCCCGGGCCACGAACGCACGATGCATAGGTTGCCGCTTGCAGCGCCTTCGAGCACCGCGCCGTCGCTTTCGACGAGCTGCGGGACGACGCCGAAGAACGGCTTGCCCGCGCTGCCCGGCTTCATGTCGTGCGCGCCGGGGAGCGTGGTGATCATCACCCCGCCGGTTTCCGTCTGCCACCAGGTATCGACGATCGGGAGGTGGCCCTTGCCGACGGTTGTCTCGTACCAGCGCCACGCCTCTGGGTTGATTGGCTCGCCCACGGTGCCGAGCAGCCGAAGGGAGGACAGGTCGTGCTTTTCGACCGGTTCGGCCCCTTCGCGCATCAGTGCGCGAATGGCCGTCGGCGCGGTGTAGAAGATGTTGACCTTGTGCTTGGCGACGGTTGCCCAGAAGCGGTCGTGGCCGGGCCAGTTGGGTACGCCTTCGAACATGAGCGCGGTCGCGCCGTTCTGAAGCGGCCCGTAGACGACATAACTGTGCCCCGTGACCCAGCCGATATCGGCGGTGCACCAGAACACTTCGCCCGGACGGTAATCGAACACGTAACGGAACGTCGTCTCGGTCCACACGGCATAGCCGCCGGTGGTGTGGAGCACGCCCTTGGGCTTTCCGGTCGATCCGCTGGTGTAGAGGATGAACAGCGGGTCCTCTGCGGCCATCGGCTCACACGGGCACTCAGACGGCACGCCTTGCGAAACTTCATCGTACCAGTGATCGCGGCCCTCGGTCATCGCGACCGCGCCGCCGGTATGGCGGACGACGAGCACTGCCTTGACCGGAACCTTGGCCAGCGCCGCATCGACATTGGCCTTGAGCGGGATCGTCTTGCCGCCGCGCCAGCCCTCGTCCGCGCAGATCACCCAGTCGCTGGCGCAGTCCTCGATCCGTCCGGCGATCGCCTCGGGGCTGAAGCCGCCGAAGATGACCGAGTGCACCGCGCCGATGCGCGCGCAGGCGAGCATCGCGAATGCGCCTTCGGGCACCATCGGCATGTAGATCGTCACGCGGTCACCCCTGGCGACACCCATTTTCTTGAGCGTGCCCGCCATGCGGATGACCTCGGCCTGGAGTTCGGCGTAGGTGATCCGACGCACGGCCCCGGCGGGATCGTCGGGTTCGAAGATCAGCGCGACGCGATTCCCATGGCCGGCGGCGACATGACGGTCGACCGCGTTGTGGCAGATGTTGAGCTTGCCGTCGGCGAACCATTCGATCGCGACCGGGTCGAAGCTCCAGTCACCGGCCCGGGTCGGCTTCTCGATCCAGTCGAGCCGCTCCGCCTGCTCGAGCCAGAAGCCGTCGCTGTCTTCCAAGCTGCGGGCATACATGGCCTCGTACTGCTCGGCGGTGCAGTTTGTGCCTTGTGCGGCAGCGGCGGGACGACGCACCCATTCGTGATCGTGGTGCGCGGCTTCTTCGGTCATGCGTGTCTCCTCAACCCGCAGAGTCTAGCGCCTCATTCGGTCAAGGTGAACGCGTTGCGTTCTCCATCGTTCGATAGCGCGACTTGCGCGCCCAGCGGATCGCGTTCGACCATCGTCGCAAGGGTGGCCGGGTCGTCGCTGCGGCCGATGAACCGGCGGCCATCCGGCAGCCTGCCGATGGCAACGGCGTAGTCCGGAGCGTCGCGGGTGTGCTGGATCGTGTACGTTTCGATCGTGCCCACACCCGCCGCAAGCTCGGCCAGCGGCGGCGGGGAGGGCGGTGCGTAGTCGAGCGCGGCCCACAGCCTCTCGCGGGGCGGAGCCGGGTCCGTCGAGAGCACCAGCGCGGCATACTTGGACTGGAATCCGCCCAGCGCGCCGAGGAGCCCGTACGCGCCGGGCGCGGCGCGCAACCGCTCGACCATCGTCGCGATGGCATAGCCGGAGTAGCCGTTGCCCGGGCCTCCGAAGAACGGGAGCCCACCCGTCACCGTCAGGCCGCGAGGATCGGTGGCCGACAGCCCGAGGTGGTCGATCGCGGTGGCGAACACGGCGGCCGGAAAGCAGCTGTAGAAATCGAGGTGCTCGATCTCGGCGAGCGACTTGCCAGATGCCGCCAGCGCCGCGTCGAGCACGGCTTCGGCCCCAGGAAAACGCGAGAGGTCGGCGCGCTCGAGCGGCTCCGGGTCGACCACTTTTGCCGCGCCATGGATATGAATCCAGCGGCTTTCGTCGATACCCGCTTCGCGCGCTGCCTTGACCGACATGACCAGGGTGGCCGCACCCAGGTTGACCTGGTCGCGCGAGATGACTTTCCGGGGATAGGGATCGGCGATCAGGCGGTTCGATGCGGTGATCTCGGCCAACTCAGCGGCGCTCGCTGCAGACCCGAACGTGCTGGCGAAGGGGTTCGTCGCGGCGACCTGGCTGAAAGGGGCGAACAGTTCACCCATTTCGAGCCGGTAGGCGTCGCGGGATAGCCCGATGCGGGCCCGGCGGGCGTTCTCTATCAGGCCATAGGCGAGCGCAGGCGAGTGGATGCCGTGCGCGATCGAGCGACGCGAGAGGAGCGGGCCGTCTTCCGAGCCTTTCCACTCGACCTCGCGCTCATCGTGCTCGGCCCAGTCGCGTAGCTCGCCGCGGGCGAGGATGGCGCGGATCGTCGAGGTCGCCTCCGCGCCGACCACCACGCCAGCGGAGACCTCGCCACGCTGGATTTGCTCGGCCAGATCGACAACCGCAGTCGCCGGAGATTGCCCGCCGATCGGCTCCAGTGTCGCGTGGCCAGGGGCTACGCCGAGCCGGCGGGCGACGGCGAGGGGGAACTTGTCGGGCTTGCCGAACGGGGCGGGGGCGCCGCGCGAATCCTCGAACGTGCGGACCGCGCAGACCGCATCGATCATTGGCTTGAGGTCGACCGCCGCCCCGGCGTCGGCGAAAGCGAGCTCGGCCGCCCAGGCGGCGAGGTCGGCGGGGCTGCGCTCGGCATATCCAGGCTCGCCGATCCGCTCGACGACCTGGCCCACGCCGACGATCACGGGTGCGAAATCGTCGTTCATGCCGCCTTGGCCTGCCGCGAAAGGCGACACGAAGTATACACCAAAACGGGGGGCCGACCGGCGACGCGTTCGGCGCGCGATTTCCATGTCGCCGGTGCCTGGTCGAGCGAACGCTTCATGCCGATCGAAATGGCATATCCCGGGCCTTGTAGGAAAGCGATACCGTTACCCCGCGTTCGAGGCGATGGCGGGCAGATCGAGATATCGGCCGATCAGCCGAACCCGCCCGCCTTGGCCCTTTCGCGAAGGTAGTCGCTCACGGGCAGGCCGTGCTTTTCCAGCCCGGAGACCACAGTGTCGAGCCCGATCGTCTGGGCCCAGAACATCGGCCCGCCGGTATAGAGCGGCCAGCCGTAGCCGTTGATCCAGACGACATCGATGTCGCTTGCGCGCTGGGCCATCTTCTCGTCGAGGATCTTCGCGCCCTCGTTGACCATCGGGTAGAGCAGGCGCTCGCGGATCTCGTCCTTGCCGATCTCGCGCTGGGGCTTGCCTTCCTTCGCGGCGAATTCCGCGATGATCGCCTTGGTCTCTTCGGACGGGGTGCGGTTGCGCGCCTCGTCGTAGTCGTAATAGCCCTTGCCCGCCTTCTGCCCGAAACGGCCCTTGGCGCAAAGCGCGTCGCGGATCGTCTCGATCTTCGTCGGGTCGCGGTGCCAACCGATGTCCGTACCGGCCAGGTCGCCCATCTGGAACGGGCCCATCGGGAAGCCGAATTCAAGCAGGACGTCGTCGATGTCCCAGTAGTTCGCGCCTTCCATGATCAGCGCCTGCGCCTGCTGCTGGCGCGGGCTGAGCATGCGGTTGCCGATGAAGCCGGGGCACACGCCCGAGACCGCGGCGACCTTGCCGATCTTCTTGGCCAGCGCCATCGAGGTGGCGAGCACGTCGTCGCGGGTCTTTTCGCCCCGGACGATCTCGAGCAGCTTCATGACGTTGGCGGGCGAGAAGAAGTGCAGGCCGAGCACGTAACCGGGCCGCTTGGTCGCGGTCGCGATCTCGTCGACGTTGAGGTAGCTGGTGTTCGAGGCGAGGATCGCGCCCTGCTTTACCACTTCGTCGAGCTTGGCGAAGACCTGCTTCTTGACGTCCATGTTCTCGTAGACCGCCTCGATCACGAGGTCGCAGTCGGCGAGATCCTCGTAGGCGAGCGTGCCTGTCAGCAGCCCCATCGCGCCTTCGACCTGTTCGGCGGTCATGCGCCCGCGCTTGGCGGTGTTCTCGTAGTTCTTGCGGATCGTGCCGGTGCCCCGGTCGAGCGCGTCCTGCTGCATTTCGAGGATCGTCACCGGGATGCCGGCGGACAGGAAATTCATCGAGATGCCGCCGCCCATGGTGCCCGCGCCGATGACGCCGACCTTCTTGATCGGGATCAGCGGGGTATCGGCGGGCACGTCGTCGATCTTATTCGCGGCGCGCTCGGCGAAGAAGTAGTGGCGCATGGCGGCGCTCTGGGTGCCGGTCATGAGCTTCATGAAAAGCTCGCGTTCCTTCTTCACGCCCTCGGCAAAGGGCAGCTCGCCCGCCGCCTTGACGGCCTCGATCCCGGCGTTGGGTGCGTCGAATCCGCGGATCTTGCGCGCCTGCTTGTGGCGGAACTCGTCGAAGATGGCAGGATTCTTGACCCCGTCCTGGTTCGCGGTGCCTTCGCTGGCGCGGGGGACCGGCTGGCCGATCTTGCTGCGCGCGAAAGCGACCGCGTCCGCCTCGAGACTGTCTTCGCCGATCAATGCATCGACCAGGCCGATCGCCTGTGCCTTCTTCGCCGAAATTGGATCGCCCCCGACGACGATCGGCAGCGCGGCTTCGGCCCCGACCAGGCGAGGCAGGCGCTGGGTGCCCGCGGCTCCCGGGATCAGGCCGAGCTTGACTTCGGGCAGACCCAGCTTCGCGCTGGGTACGGCGACGCGGTAGTGGCACGCGAGCGCGACTTCGCACCCGCCGCCGAGCGCGGTGCCGTGGATCGCCGCGACCACCGGCTTGTCGCTTGCCTCCATCGCGTCGAGGACTTCGCCCAGGCCCGGGCCTTGCGGCGGCTTGCCGAATTCGGTGATGTCCGCCCCGGCGAAGAAGGTGCGCCCGTCGCAGCGGATGACCATCGCCTTGACTGCGTCGTCGGCGAGACCTGCCTCGATCTCACGCTTGAGGCCGGCGCGCACCGCCTGGCCCAGCGCATTGACGGGCGGGTTGTTCGACACGACGACGAGCACGTCGCCGTCGCGATGGGAGCTGATGGGGTCGGTCATTGGTCTCTCCTCAGGCGCGGCTGTCTGACAGCGCGGAATAGATCAGGGTCTTGAGCTGGCGGCGTACCGGATAGGCGCTCGACGGGTATACCTGCGTCATGAAGACCATCGTGATTGCCTCGACCGGGTCCACGAAGAACGCCGTCGAGTAGGCGCCGCCCCAGTAGAACTCGCCCTTGCTGGCGGGGATCAGCGTCTTCGCGGGATCGATCACGGTCGCAAAACCGAGGCCGAAGCCGACGCCGGCGTTCTGGCTTTCGGAAAACAGGCTTTGCGAAAGCTGGGTCAGGTCCTGGCCGCCGGGCAGGTGGTTGGCGGTCATCAGCGCAAGCGTCTTGGGACTGACGATCCGCGCGCCGTCGTGCTCGCCGCCCTTGACCAGCATGGTCACGAAGCGCTGGTAGTCCGCGGCAGTGGAGACCAGCCCGCCGCCTCCGCTGTCGAACTTGCCGGGCTCCGCCAGCCTGCTGGTCTTGCCCGCGTCGATCAGCCGCGCGGCCTTTCCGGGGACGTACTGATAGGCGTCGACCAGGCGGTCCGATTGCCCCTTGGCAACGCCGAACGCCGTGTCGGTCATACCCAGCGGATCGAAGATGTGCTGCTTGAAATAGTCGCCGAGCCGCATGCCGCTGATCCGTTCGACCGCGACGCCGAGCACGTCGGTCGACACTGAGTAGTTCCATCGTTCGCCCGGAGAGAATTCCAGCGGCAGCCGGGACAGCCGGGTGATGAATTCGTCGGAATCGAGGTGCGAGCGGGCGAAATCGAAATTGCTCTCGCGGTAGGCCGCATCGACGTTGGTGCGGTTCTGCAGGCCGTAGGTGAGCCCCGACATGTGCGTCATCAGATCGACGAATCGCATGGGGCCTGCCGCCTTACCCGGGTGGAAGGGCACGGGGCCGCTGCCACCGCCCGCGAAGATCGACAGGTTGGCGAATTCTGGGAAAACCTTGGTCACCGGTTCCTCGAGCGCAACCTTGCACTGCTCCACCAGCTGCATGAAGGCGATCGAAGTGACCGGCTTGGTCATGCTCGCGATGCGGTAGAGCGCGTCTTCCCTGACTTCCTCGCGGCCCTCGCCCATCGTGCCCGCATGCATCGAGTAGACCGGCTTGCCATCGCGGGCGACGATCAGTTGCGCCATCGGCAAACGGCCGCCGTCGACATAGGCTTCGCGCAGGAACGGCTCGATTCTCGCGAGTCGCTCCGGGTCGAAGCCGAGTGCGGCGGATTGTGTGGTATCGAGCATAGCGCGATTCTCTCCGATAGTCGCCGGTATGGTCTATCTCCGCCATACCCGGGTTTCCGCGAACGGCAACCGTCAACGTAGCGCAGTCTCCATACCAATACCACGAAAGTCCTCTTGCGTGGAGTGGCCGTTGGCCTAGACTGGCCTCGAAAATCAGATCGGGAAGAGGACTGACATGGGAGAAGCGAACCTGGCCGAGGCGATCGGCTGGACGCCGCCGGCGGGCTGGCCGGCGATGACGCGCGACGAAGCGCGTGCGCGGCTGACGGCGCCGGGCGAGCGTTTCGAAATGGAAACCGTGGACATCCGGGGCATTCCGACGCGCGTATGGAAGAACGCTCCGCCCAACTTGCGCGCGCTTATGATGGTCGCGCGGACGCATGGCGAGCGTGAGGCCTTCATTTACGAGGACGAACGGGTCACGTTTGCGGCTTTTCATCGCGCGGTGGCAAAGCTCGCGCACGAGCTGCGCGAGCGCGGAATCGGCAAGGGCGACCGGGTCGCGCTTGCCATGCGCAACCTGCCCGAATGGCCGGTGTCGTTCTTCGCCTGCGTCACGATCGGGGCCATCTGCGTGCCGCTCAATGCGTGGTGGACCGGCCACGAGCTGGCTTATGGGCTGGCCGATTCGGGGACCAGGATCCTCATCTGCGACGACGAGCGGTGGGAGCGGATTGCGCCGCACCTTGGCGACATACCCTCGCTTCGACACGCGCTCGTCTCGCGAGCCGCGGGCGAGCTCCCGGCACCGGCCGAACATCTCGAAAGCGTGATCGGCGCGCCGATGACCTGGGCGGGCCTTCCCGATGCGGAGATACCGGCCGAAGACATCGCCCCGGACGACGACGCGACGATCTTCTACACCAGCGGCACGACCGGCAAGCCCAAGGGCGCGCTCGGCACGCACCGCAACCTCGTCACCAACATCTTCTCCAGCGGTTACGGCGCTTCGGTCGCCGCGCTGCGCCGGGGCGATGAGCCGCCGCAGCCGGTGCACAAGACGACGCTGACCGTCATCCCGCTGTTCCATGTCACTGCCTGTTCGGCGGGCCTCATGGGGCTGGTCGCGGCGGGCAACACCGCGATATTCATGCGCCGCTGGGACCCGGTGAAGGCGTTCGAGATCATCGAGCGTGAGAAGGTCAACGCGACCGGCGGCGTGCCGACGATCGCGTGGCAGCTGATCGAGCATCCCGACCGCGACAAGTACGACCTCTCGAGCCTCGAGGCGATCGCCTATGGCGGCGCCCCCTCGGCCCCCGAGCTCGTGCGCAAGATCCGCGAGATCTTCGGCGCGCTGCCGGGCAACGGCTGGGGCATGACCGAGACGATGGCCACGGTCACCGGCATATCGAGCGAAGATTATCTCAACCGGCCGACGAGCTGCGGACCGCCCGTCGCCGTCGCCGACCTCAAGATCATGAGCGAGGACGGCGAGCGCGAGTTGCCGGTGGGCGAAGTCGGCGAGCTCTACGCGTGCGGCCCGATGGTGGTGAAAGGCTACTGGAACAAGCCCGAGGCGACCGCCGAAACCTTCATCGACGGATGGGTGCGCACCGGCGACCTCGCGCGCCTGGACGACGAGGGATACTGCTACATCGTCGACCGGGCCAAGGACATGATCCTGCGCGGGGGCGAGAACATCTACTCTTCCGAAGTGGAGAACGTGCTCTACGACCATCCCGCGGTGACCGATGCCGCGCTGATCGGCATTCCCCATCCGACGCTCGGCGAGGAACCCGCAGCCGTCGTCCACCTCGCCCCCGGATCGCACGCCAGCGAGGCCGAGCTCCAGGCATGGGTTGCGGAACGCCTTGCCAAGTTCAAGGTGCCGGTGCGCATCCTTTTCACCGAGGATACCCTGCCGCGCAATGCCAACGGAAAGATACTCAAGAAGGATTTGAAAGGCCTGTTCGACAATCCGGTCGCTGCGGGTTAGTCAGCGGCGATGAGCGGGGCAAGGGCATCGAAATCGGGCGAGACGGCGCGCTTCGGACGGCGCCGCGAGGACGTTATCCATGCCGCCTCCGCGCTGATCAACGAACTGGGCGTGAAGGGTACGACCTTCGCCGAACTCGCCCGCTCGGTCGGGCTCAATGCGACCAGCATCACCTACTACTTCGACCGCAAGGACAAGCTCGTCGTCGCGGTCTTCGCCTCCACGCTCGACTGGCTCGAAGACGCCGCGCGACAGGCCGCCGCCAGATCGACGCCGGAGGAGCGCCTGCGCGCGTTCATCGGGTCCCATGTCGATCTGCGCCGGCGTATCCGGCTGGGCGAGAAGGGCCTGATCACCTCGTTGAGCGAAATCCGCACGCTCGACGAGGATGCGCAGGAGCCCCTGCTCCAACAATACGGCCGCGTGGTCGACCATGTGCGATCGTTCTTCGGGAAGGGCCGTTCGGGAGAGCGCCGGGCGCTCGACACTGCTCGTGCTCACATCCTGCTTGAAGCGATGTTCTGGTGGCCCGTCTGGTCGCTGCGTTATTCGGTCCGCGATTTCGAACGGCTGGAAGAGCGGATATTCGATATCCTTGCCAAAGGGCTTGCCGCCAAGCCGGGCGAGTGGGAGCCGCTGCCGCTCGATAACCACGCATGGCGCAGCCGCGAGGACGGCGAGAACGAGATGGCCGACGCCTTCCTTCGTTCCGCGACCGTGATGATCAACCAGCGCGGTTACCGCGGCGCTTCGGTCAACCGGATCGCTGCCGCGCTGAATGTGACCAAGGGCAGCTTCTACCACCACCACAGCGCCAAGGACGATCTCGTCTACGAGTGCTTCGAGAAGAGCTACGACCGGCTGTCGGCCGCCCAGATCGCGGCGCGCAATGCGGACGGCGCGGGCTGGACCCAGGTCGCCAGCGCGCTGGCCGAGCTGATCGACCTGCAATTCCGCGATCCGATGCCCCTGCTGCGCACCGCCGCCTTGTCGGCCCTGGCAAGCGATGAAAGGGGCAGCGTGGTCGTCCGTTCGAACCGGCTGGCCAACCGCTTCGCCGGGATGATCGCCGACGGGATCGCGGACGGGAGTGTGCGCGCGGTGGACCCGATGGTCGCGAGTCAGATCATCATGCCCGCGCTCAATGGCGCCTACGAGGCGCGTGGCTGGGCTGCGCGTCAGCCCGACGCGGCGAGTGCCGTGCGGCTCTATGCGTGGACCCTTGCCGCGGGGGTCTTTGCCGACCCTCCGGATATTTCCTGACCAGACGAGAAAGGGGCCGGACGGTTTCCCGCCCGGCCCCGAGGCATCTCTTGGATTGCGAGCCTAGAACTGCTTGCGCAGTCCGATCTTGAAATTGCGCCCAAGCGGATTGGCCGTGAATGGATCGTAGTTGTAATCGAGCCGGGCGAAACCGGGGTCCTTGTCGGCCAGATTGTAGACCGACAGCAGCAGGTCGGTCTGGAGCGGCAATCCGATACGCGCGGTGAAGTCGATCGTCGTGAAGCTGGGAATTTTGTATCCCGTCGCCGTCGTCGCCTGCCGCTGATCGATGTAACCTTGGATGTAGTTGAGCGTCAGGCGGGCGTTGTGCCGGCCCCAGCCGAGTTCGGCGTACGAGGTCACCTTCCATTCGGGCAGAGGGTAGGCCGTGGTCTGGAAGTTCAGCTTGCCGACCGCTGAAAAGCCCGGCTGAATCAGGGTCGTGCCGATGAAGAAGTCGTTCGTCTTGTAATCAAGGGCATAACTCGCCGTGACTCCCGCCCCGTAGGACCCTTCGGCGCCGAATTCACCCTTGTAGTTTGCAAGGAAGTCAATGCCTGACGTCGTCAATCCCGGGCCGTTGCGATAGAGCGTGTTGATCGCGGTGACTTCGCCCAGCGTACGAGCGACCCCGCCGCAACCACCGCTGGCCGGACCGCCGGAGAAAAAGAAGCGGTCGGCAAGCGGGTTGGCGCAGTTCGCGGCCGATGTCGACGGCGCACTGGAACCGAGAGTTGTGTTGAACACCGAGTTCAGTAACCCGGCTACCGGTTCCGAAATGATGTCGTCGTCGAAGTCATATCGCCAATAATCGACGCTGGCGTTGAAACCGCCGAAGTTCACGATCACGCCGCCGCCATAGCTTGTTGCGCTTTCGGGGATCAGGTCCGGATTGTCGGCAACGCGGACCGCGCGGAAAGAGCCGCCCACGAATTGCAGGGACGTGACAAAATCGTTCGCAGTAAGGATATTCGACGGGGGGGCGCGGAAGGTGGTTTGATAGGTTCCGCGCAAAGCCAGCCAATCGGTGACCTGAAAACGCAGGCTGGCTTTTGGATCAAAGGTCGAGCCCACGTTGCCACTGTAGTCCTCGAACCGAGCCGCCAACTGGATGTCGACCCGGTCGCCGATCGGAATCTGCAGTTCCGCAAACACCGCCTTGGCATCCTGGCTGCTGTTGTTGTTCGTATTCGACCCCAGGAAACCCAGAAGCCCGACGCGGTTCGTGCAGTTTGTCACCCCGAAATCGAGCGAGGCGATGCAGGGATAGTCGGTGAGGTTGTTGAAAGGACCGTATTCTGCGTTGAATTTGGTCTTCCGGTACTGAACACCCAGCGCGAAGCCGACATTCGATCCGCCGCCGATATTGAAGCCCGTATCGCCGCTGACCACGGCGTCGGCTACGAAAAGCTGGTTTTCCGTAACGCTCCTTCCACGCTTGCTCAGCCAGTCGAAGAGAGCCGGAGAGTTGGCAAGCGCCGCGTTGTAGCTCGGATTGGTCTGCCCGGTGATCGGGTTGGACTGTATGCCGTTCGAAAACGGGTTGAAATATACGCACGCGCCGGTGCCGGGAGTGCCGGTAACCGGGTTGCAGCCTTCTCCGCCCAGTCCGCGGAGCGCGAGTTGCAGACGATCGACCAGGGTGTCGTAACCACGGATATCGCGCATGTAGTAATGGTACACCCCGTTCAACGCCCAGTTCACCGACGGAGAAAACTCCCCCTTCAGACCGGCGCTGAAGCGGATCGAATCGCTGTAACGGAATGTGGGTGTGGCCCCTTCCAATCCATTGGTATTGAATCGCGGATCGCCGCCAAGCAAAGCGATGCGGAACGCGCCCGCCGCTACGAGCGCGCTGTTTGCTCCGAGCGGAAACTGGTCCGGATTTGCTGCGCGATAAGCAATGAGGCCCGGATT
Source organism: Tsuneonella dongtanensis (assembly GCF_001698205.1). Classification (NCBI taxonomy): domain Bacteria; kingdom Pseudomonadati; phylum Pseudomonadota; class Alphaproteobacteria; order Sphingomonadales; family Erythrobacteraceae; genus Tsuneonella; species Tsuneonella dongtanensis. The sequence continues at coordinate 2,514,514 of NZ_CP016591.1, read as the reverse complement.
GGTGGGCGGAATGAAAAACTGGCTACCAATCGGATTGGCCTGGGGACTGGGCTGGTTGAGCAAGAGATATGCCGGCGAGGTGTTCGAAAGAACGTTCGTATGCCCGTACAGTGCCGACGCTTCGAACGTGACGGTGTCCGTCAGGTCGATTTCGGTTTCGATGTAGGCCTGATATTTGTCCTCATTCTCGACCAGGAGGTCGAACAGGGTGTACTGGGCAGCACACCGATCGGCCAACGCGGTCGTCGTCGGAGCACCGCCCCGGACCGGAACCCCTCCAAGGACCTCGCACCCGCGATCGATCTGAAACCCGCCGCGCAGGCCGGCACCTGGCCCGAAGAAAAACGGCAGGAACGCGCTGGGATTGCCACCTTGCGTGAAGCCACCCGCGGGATTTTCGGCATAGGGTCGAATAGCAAAGTCGCGATCGATCGCGGCCAACGGCGAACGGTGCTGGTAACCGAACGACGCGAGCACGCGAAGTCCATCCTGGCTGTGTCCATATGTCGCCGAAGCGGTCCAGTCTCCATCCGACCCCTCAATGAAGCGGTAGTCGCCGCTAAGTACGAGGCCTTCAAGATTCTTGTTGGTAATGAAGTTGACCACACCGCCGATCGCGTCCGAACCGTAGGTGGCGGCGGCACCATCCTTGAGAACCTCGACCCGCCCGATCGCGGCGGCGGGGAGCAGGTTTACGTCCACCGCCGGGATTCCGATCGGAGCCGATGCCAGTCGCCCGCCGTTGAGGAGCACAAGGGTGCGCGCAGGCCCCAGGCCGCGCAGGTTGACGGTCGCAACGCCTTCGGAACCCTGCGAACGCGAATCGAACTGGTTCGAATCGCCGATGACACCGCTCGACCCGGGCAAGTTCTTGATGAGGTCCAGCGCAGTCGGGGTACCCTGATTGATCAGTTCTTCCTGCGAGATCACGTCGACCGGCAGCGCCGCGTCTTCCGCGGATCCGCGGATCAGCGACCCGGTGACTACGATCTGCCGTTCCTCGGCCCCGGCATCGGCGGCATCCTGCGCCCATGAGGCCGTCCCCATCATGCCCGCGCTAAGCGCGAGGCAGGCACACGTGTGGCGTAGTGCGATCTTGGTCATTGGTTCCTCTCCCATGCGAACGGTGTCGTTTTTAAGCCGTCTTGCGGCGGATACCCGTTTCTCGAAATTCAATTACGGTGGAGCCTTCATGTCAACAACAATCGCAATCATCCGTAGGGATTTCGCCGATTCTTCGATCGCTGTCGACAAGCGGCAACGGCAAACCCTGTTACACAAGTCCGCCATCGTGCCCGCGCGGTTCGCGCACGCCCACGAGCATCGTCACCAGCGCGGCCAGTAGCGCGGCCAGGATGATCGCGAACAGCGGCCCGAACCCGGCGGCGGCCACCAGCAGGCCCGCGAGGACCGGCCCGACGGATGCGACGGCACCTTCCGCAGTGGTGAGGAATGCCAGCCGCATCGGAATGTCCTCGTGCGCCCCGAATTCGAGCACCATGGTCGTGGCTGCGAGCATCCAGCCCGATGCTCCGGCGCCCAGCAGCACGAACGCCAAATAGAACAGCGGCGCGCTCGTCCCGGCGAAGATCAGCAGGCCCACCCCAGAGATCGTCGAAGCCAGCGCCAGCAGGAACACGATGCGGAAGCCTAAGCGGTCGCCCATCGGCCCCCACCACAGGTTCGACAATGTGTCGGCCCCCAGGAATGCCAGACTGAGGCCGCCGATCAGCGCGCCACTGAGGCCGAGGCGCTGGCCGGCATACACGGTCCAGAACGGCCCGCCGATGCGGATGGAAGTCGCCAGTGCCTGCGCGATGATGAAGCGCGTGAAATCGCGATGCTCGAACAGCTGCGGTATCTGGCCGAGCCGTTCACGCAGCGACACGACCGGCCGCGAGGCGGGGGCGGGGGGCTCGCGGATCAGCCATTGCAGGGCGACGAGGCCGAAACTGGTCAGCACGAACGCCAGCAGGAAGGTGGTCGAATACCCGTTGCCCAGGACTTCGCCTTCGATGAACCAATGCCCGGCTACCCAGGCCAGCACGGCGGCGATCAGCCCGCCCGCCAGATTGCGATAGCCCTGCAGGCGCCCGCGACGCGCTATCGGGATGACCTTGGCCATCAGCATCTGGAAGGCCACCCGCTGCGCCCCGCTGAAGAACCCGAGCACGAGGAACAGCGCGAGCGTGACGAACACCAGAACCTGCCCGGTCAGGAACCACCCGGCGAGCGCAAGCCCGAGGATGGCAAGGCGCATCAGCGAGCCCACGCCGACCGAGTAGCGCAGGATGTGGCTGCGGTGTTCGATCCGCGCGCCCGAGAGGATCGGCGAGATGGTCGAACCGAGCTGGAGAAGCGCGGTGCCGAGCCCGACCGCGGCGGGGCTGCCGGTGATCGCGAGGAGGTAGGCGGGGATGATCGTCGGCGCGTAGATCAGCCGGAACCCGGTCATCCCCAGGACGCCGTGGATGAAGCTGGCCGCGTAATTGCGCGACAGGTTCGTCTCGACGAATTGCGCGTGCTCGGCAAAGGGATCGGCGGCCCCGCCCTCGTCGGCGAGGGCGAGGCCGTATTCCTCGATTTCGTCCCCGGGCGGGGTCAGTAGCCCGCCAGCGCCGCGAAGCGGTTCTTGAGGTAGGTGGTCGATCCCCAGCTCGCCTCGAGCACGCGCGCGCGCTTGAGGTAGAAGCCGACGTCGTATTCGTCGGTCATGCCGATACCACCGTGGAGCTGGATGCCCTCCCGGCTGATGATGTGGAGCACGCGGTTGGCCTCGGCCTTGGCGACGCAGGCGGCGTGCGGAACGCCGAATCCGCTATCGAGGGCCTCGAGACCGCTTTCGACCGCCGAACGCATCATCGCGAGGTCGGCGAAGAGGTCCGCCATCCGGTGCTGCAGCGCCTGGAAGCTGGCGAGCACCTGGTTGAACTGGACGCGCTGCTTCAGGTAGTCGAGCGTCACGTCGAACACCTGCTGCGCCATGCCAAGCATCTCTGCCGCGGTGAGGATGCGCGCCCGGTCGAGGACCTTGTCGAGGAGGTCGTCGCCGCCGTTCGCCAGCTTGTCCGCCGCCGCGCCGTCGAAGGTGACGTTCGCGTGGCTGCGCTGGTCGGTCAGCTTGCGGTCGCTGAGCGACACGCCGTCGCCCTTTTCGACGAGGTAGAGCCCGTCTGCCGCGCTGACCACGAAGAGCGAAGCGCCGTGCGCCTCGTGCACGAAGGCCTTGGTGCCGCTGAGCTTGCCGCCCGAGACGCTGGCCTCGGTTTTGCCCCCGTGATGTGCGCCCTCATCGACTGCCAGCGTGCCGACGACTTCGCCGCTCGCCAGCTTGGGCAGCCATTTCGCCTTCTGCTCGTCCGATCCGCCCAGCACGATCGCGCTGGCCGCGACGGTGCTGGCAACGATGGGGCTCGCGGTCAGCGTCTTGCCGAGTTCCTCGATCACGAGGCCGGCGCTCATCCAGCCGAAATCGCTGCCGCCGTGCTCTTCGGGAATGACGATCCCGGTCCAGCCCATCTGCGCCATCGTCTGCCAGACATCGGGCTGGAAGCCTTCGGCCGGCTTGTCGGCGCGGTACTTGCGGAAGGCGGTGACCGGGCTTTCGTTGGTCGCCCAGTCGCGCGCCATGTCGCGCAGCATTTCCTGTTCTTCGTTGAGAATGGCCATTGTCCTGCGCTCCCTTCTTACTGGTGGTCCAGCATGCCGAGCACGCGCTTGGCGATGATGTTGTTCTGGATTTCGGTGCTGCCGCCGTAGATCGTGAATGCCTTGCCGAAGAGCCACGCGCGCACACCCGCGAGTTCGCTTTCGGAGAAGCCTTCGCCTTCCCAGCCCAGGCCTTGCAGGCCCATGATCTCGATCGCGAGCTCGGAGCGTTCCTGGCCGAGCTTGGTACCCAGCTTCTTGAGCACCGAGCTGATCTCGCTGACGCCGCCGGCCGCCTTGCTCTCCTCGACCGCGCGGCGCGCGGTGAGCAGGAACGCCTGCCAGCGGATCTCGAAATCGGCGACCTTGTCGCGCAGCACCTTGTCGGCGATCTCACCGTTGGCATCGAACTCGGCGTACTTCTTCGCCACTTCGGACATGGCGGCGCCCATCGCGCGACCGCCGCCGCCTGCGCCCGAGATATTGGTGCGTTCGTGCTGGAGCAGGCGCTTGCCGATCGTCCAGCCCTGGCCTTCCTTCCCGACCAGGTTCTCCTTGGGCACCTTCACATCGGTGAAGAACGTCTCGCAGAAGGGGCTGAGGCCGCTGATCATCTGGATCGGACGGACCTCGACGCCGGGGCTGTCCATGTCGATCAGCATGAAGCTGATGCCGTTGTGCTTGTCGGACTTGTCGGTGCGGACGATGGCGAAGCACTTGTCCGCCCACTGGCCGCCGCTGGTCCAGGTCTTCTGGCCGTTGACGAGGTAGTGATCACCCTTGTCCTCGGCGAAGGTCTGCAGGTTGGCGAGGTCCGACCCGGCGTTGGGCTCGGAATAACCCTGGCACCAGCGAATCTCGCCCTTGGCGATCGCCGGGATGTGCTCGCGCTTCTGCTCCTCGCTGCCGGATTCGAGCAGGGTGGGGCCGAACATCATCACGCCCATGCCGCCGATGGGGTTGTAGGCACCGGCCTTGCCCATCTCTTCCTGCAGGATGCGCGCCTGTTTCTTGCTGAGGCCGCCGCCGCCGTATTCCTTCGGCCAGGTGGGCACGCCCCAGCCTTTTTCGCCCATCGCCTCGCGCCACGCCTTCTGCTGCGCGTCTTCCTGCGTGGGGCCCTCGACGCTGGCGAGCGCGTTGCCCTTGCCCTTGAGTTCGGGCGGGAAATTCTTGGCGAGGAAATCACGCACTTCCTCGCGGAATGCCTCGTCGGTGTCGGCTCTCGGTTCGGCCAGGGTCGCCATTTCGTCTCTCCTGTTATCTGGCAGGCGCGCCGAGGGGCGCATCCTGCATATCGCGTGCCTTCGCTTCCGCCTCTCGTGCGCGCAAGCGTTCTACATTGGCAAGATGTTTTGCCTCGTCGATGGGATAGAACCAGATGATCAGGCAGCCGATCGCCCAAAGGCCCATCACCATCGGGACGTAATGCGCGATCAGGCTGTCAGTCATCGCCTCGGTGACGAGCGCCGGGTCGACGCCGCCGGGAAACTGCGAAGTTTCGAGAACGAACCCGGCCGCGAGGATGCCGAGGCCCGACGCACACTGCGTGGCGAAGCTGGACGCGGCGAAATAGATGCCTGCGTTGTGCTTGCCCGAGGTGACCGCGTCATCCTCCACCACGTCGGCGAGCATCGCGGCGGTCATCATCAGGCTCAGCGCCACCATGGTCCCGTACACCGCGCCGATGAGCAGAAGAGTGGGCAGAAGAAGCGGATGGCCGGGCGGGAAGAAGAGGTCGAAGTATGTCAGCCACAGCGGGCTGGTGCCCAGCGTGATCCCGATCAGCGCCATCCACAGCGATGTGTTGCGCTTGCCAAACCATTTCGTGACCTTGGGCGCGAGGGGGAGTGCGATGCACACCGCCACGAAGCTGTCGAGCGTGAGCAGCGCGAGCTGTCCCGAACTGAGCTGGTAGACATACGTGCCGAAATAAAGCGAGGTCGCGCCGTAGAGGCCAATCGCGGTCCATTTGAGGATCGCGAAGCCGAATACCGTGAGGAAACCGCGGTTCTTGAAAGCGACGCCCATTTCCTTGAAATGCGACAGCAAGCCCGGCGAAGCCTCGCGTTCGTCGGCCTGGCGAATGTAGGGAATACGCGATCGGGTGCCCCAACCGCACACCAGGATGCTGATGAAGATCAGGCTTGCGGCGGTGATGGCGAAGGGCACGTACCCCGCCGGATTGAGTTGCCCTTTGGGATATTCCGGTGTGGCCACGAAGAAGAACTTCAGCGCGAACGCGGCGAAAGCGAACGTGCCCGCGTAGGCGAACCAGTATCGCAGCCCGTAGATGCGGCTGCGTTCGGCATAGTCCTGGGTCAGTTCGCTACCCAGAGCGTTGGCGGGTACCTGATACATGCTCATCGATGCACGCGCGAATGCGGCGAAACCAAAGATCCAAACGCCCATCGCAAAGTCGGACAGGCCGGCCGGGGGAAACCAAGTCATGCCAAAGAAAAACGCCGCCGGCACGGCCGCGGCGAAAATGTAGGGGTGCCGCCGGCCATACTTCGAGCGGGTGAGATCAGACATGCGGCCGATCAGCGGATCGACCACCGCATCGACCAGCAAGGTCAGGGCGATCGCGGTCGAGACGACCGATGCCTTTACGCCCAGAACCTGGTTGAAATAGAGCAAGAGATAGGTCGAGAATGCCGCGCTCTTGATCCCGTCGGCGACCGAACCGAAGCCGTAGGCGAGGCGCGTCGGCCGCCGAAGCGGCGGGGCGTCGGCAGCGACCGTCATACCGCCATTTCCGCCGCATCGGCGATCTCGCCGACGGGGTCCGGGTAAAGCTCCATGGCAAGCGCCTTTCGATTGAGCAGCGAATAGTCCGGAAACACCGGGTCCTTCACGTCGCGGTATTGCTTGAGGTGCTGCTTTGCGACGGTGACCTTGTGCACTTCGGTCGGCCCGTCGGCGATGCCCATGACCATCGCGGCGATCAGGCCGCCGACGAACGGCATCTCGTTGGAGACGCCCAGGCTGCCGTGAATGTGGATGCAGCGCTTGGCGATATCGGCATAGACCTTGGGCATCAGCGCCTTGATCGCGGCGATGTCCTTCCGCACGCGGCGGTAGTCGTTGTACTTGTCGATCGCCCAGGCGGTCTTGAGCACGAACAGCTTGAACTGCTCGAGCTCGATATAGCTGTCCGCGATGTCGAACTGGACCCCCTGGTAGTCCGCGAGAGTTCCGGTGCGGGTGGTCCGGCTGACCGCCCGTCGGCTCATGCGGTCGAGCAGCTTGCGACAGTTGCCGACGGTGCGCATCGCGTGGTGGACCCGGCCCCCGCCGAGGCGGGTCTGCGAGATGGCGAACGCGCCGCCGCGCTCGCCCAGCAAGTGGTCGGCCGGAACGCGCACGTCGGTATAGCGGACGTAGCTTTCGCTGCCATCCTGCTGGCCATAGACGCCTACGTTGCGGACGATCTCGACGCCGGGCGTATCGATGGGCACGATGAACATGCTCATCCGCTGATGGCGCGGTGCGTCGGGATCGGTGACCGCCATGACGATCAGGAAGTCGGCCCACTTGCCGTTGGTCGAGAACCACTTCTCGCCGTTGATTTTCCAGTGGTTGCCATCCTGCTCCGCCCGGGTGACGAAATTGGTCGGATCGGACCCGCCCTGCGGCTCGGTCATCGAAAAGGCGCTGACGATCTCGTTGTCGAGCAGGGGCCTGAGGTAGCGTTCCTTCTGCTCGGGCGTGCCATAGTGGGCGATGATCTCTGCATTGCCGGTGTCGGGTGCCTGGCAGCCGAAAACGATCGGGGCAAACATCGCGCCGCCGATGATCTCGTTCATCAGGCCCAGCTTGACCTGCCCGTATCCCTGTCCGCCGAGTTCGGGGCCGAGATGACAGGCCCACAGGCCCTGGTCCTTCACTTCCTGCTGGAGCGGGCGGACCAGTTCGTTACGCCGGGGGTTCGTGACGTCGTACGGATGGATCCCGAGGTAGCCGAGCGGCTCGACCTTTTCGGTGACGAAGCTTTCCATCCAGTCGAGCTTCGCCTGGAATTCGGGATCGGTTTCGAAGTCCCATGCCATAATCCGCGTCTCTCCCGCAGGGCCGCTTTTCGGGGCTCAAGTGCTCACCATACCGCTTTTTTGAAAGGCGGCAAGACTCAGACGGTGGTCCCTCCATCCACGACGATCGTCTGGCCGGTCAGCCAGCTGGCTGCGGGCGAGGACAGGAAGGCGGCGAGGCCGGCGATATCGGCCGGTACGCCGAGCCGGCCCATCGGGGTGCGCGCTATCGCGGCCTTCTCCGCCTCCGGGTTCTCGTAGAGCGCCTTGGCGAAATCGGTCTTCACCAAACCCGGGGCGATTCCGTTCACCCGGATTCCGTGCCTCCCGTTCTCGACGGCGTAGTTGCGCACCAGCGAGATGTCGGCCGCCTTGGTGATCGCATAGGCGCCGATCGTCTGGCTTCCGCGAAGCCCGGCGATGGAGGATATGACGACGATGGCCCCGTCGCGCTTCGCGCGCATGTCGGGGAGGCACAGCTGGATCAGCCAGTGATTCGAAAGGATGTTGTTGTCGAGCGTCTTGCGGAACTTCTCGTCGTCGATCGTGTCGAGCGATCCATAATGCGGATTCGACGCGGCGTTGCAGACCAGGATGTCGACGGGGCCAAACACCTCCTGCGTGCGCCGGACGAGTTCCTCGAGTGCGTCCTTCGACGAAATGCTGGCGGCGATAGCGACGGCCGATCCTGCGCCGCATTCGTCATTGATCGCGTCGGCGACCGCTTCGCAGGCATCCTGCGTGCGGCTGGAAATCACGACCTTCGCCCCGCGGCGGGCCAGATGCTCGGCGATCGACTTGCCGATCCCGCGCGAGGATCCGGTGATGAGCGCGACTTTGCCGGTGAGGTCGAACGGATCGGTCATGGTATCTCTCCCGCTGCTATGCGGGATACCATGTGTTCGAAAACTCCTCCGCGCAAGAGGTTCAGGCGGCGACGACGTCCTGTTCGATCTTGCCGAAGATCGAGTGACCGGCCGCATCGCGCATCTCGACCGATACCTTGTCGCCCGGCTGCATGAAGCGCGTAGAGGGCTTTCCGTCGGCGATCGTCTCGATCATGCGGATTTCGGCGATGCACGAATAGCCGGCGCCGCCTTCGCTGACCGGCTTCCCCGGGCCGCCGTCCGCACCCTTGTTGCTCACCGTGCCCGAACCGATGATCGATCCGGCGCAGAGCGAGCGCGTCTTCGCCGCGTGCGCGACGAGGTCGGCCAGGCTGAAGGTCGCCTCCTGCCCCGCATTGGCGCGGCCGAAGGGAGCATCGTTGTAATCGACCATGAGCGGCAGGTGGATGACGCTGCCTGCCCAGGCATCACCGAGTTCGTCGGGCGTCACCGCGACAGGCGAGAACGCGCTGGCGGGCTTGGACTGGAAGAAGCCGAAGCCTTTTTCCAGCTCGCCCGGGATCAGCCCTCGCAAGGATACGTCGTTGACCAGCATCAGCAGCTTGATGTGGTCTGCCGCCTCCTCGCTCGAAACGCCCATCGGCACGTCGTCGGTGATGCACGCGATCTCGCCTTCCATGTCGCATCCCCACGAAACGTCCTTGAGCGGGATGGGATCGCGCGGGGCGAGAAATCCGTCGCTGCCGCCCTGGTACATCAGCGGGTCGTGATAGAAGCTTTCGGGCACCGTCGCGCCGCGAGCCTGCCGGACAAGTTCGACGTGATTGATGTAGGCGCTGCCGTCGGCCCACTGGTAGGCGCGGGGAAGGGGGGACATCGCGTCGTGCTCGTGGAACCGGCCGCAGGGCACCGACCAGTGTTCGACGTCGCGATAGAGCGCATCGAGATAGGGCGCCACGCGGTCCCAGTCGTCGAGCGCCGCCTGCAGCGTCGGCGCGATGTTGTCCGCCGCGCAATAGCGCGTGAGGTCCTTGGAGACGACGACGAGCTTGCCGTCGCGGCCGTGCTTGAGCGATGCGAGTTTCATTGAGGAGTATCCGGTTGGTTGTCTGGGTGCGCGCGCTGGAACGCGGGCAGGGCGAGGCACGCGGCCTCGATGCGGGTAAGGTGCGGATGGCGCGAGAGGTCGAAATCGAGCTTGCGCGCGTTGAAGAGCTGGGGAAGCAGCACGACCTCGAACAGGCCGGGGCGCCCATCCATCAGGAAATCGCCGGTGCCGAGTTGGGCCAGCCTCGTCTCGACGGGATCGAGCGTCCTAGCGAGCCAGTGGCGGTACCATTCGTCCGTTTCCGCTTCGCTATGGCCCATCGCGCCGCGCAGGTGCTTCAGCACCTGAAGGTTGTTCAGCGCGTGGATCTCGGTCGCGATCGCATAGGTCAGTTCGCGAACCGTGTAGCGGTCCTCGATGCCCGAGGGCAGCAGGGCTGGCTCGGGATAGGCCTCGTCGAGCCACTCGAGGATGGCCATCGACTGCGCCCGGTCGCGTCCATCGGCCTCCAGCATCGGCACTCCGCCGAACGGGTTGCGCGCGGTGAACTCCGCCGCGCTCTGTTCCGATGTCCGCAGGTTCACCGGGACGATGTCGTACTCGAGCCCCTTGAGGTTCAGCGCAATCCGCACCCGGTAGCTGGTCGAGCTGCGGAAGTAGGCGAAAAGCCGCATCAAAAGGCCGCGATTCCGGTGATCGCGCGTCCGAGGATCAGCGCGTGCACGTCGTGCGTGCCTTCGTAGGTGTTGACGGTCTCGAGGTTCACCATGTGGCGGATGACCTGGTATTCGCCGCTGATTCCGTTGCCGCCGTGCATGTCGCGGCTCTTGCGAGCGATATCGAGCGCCTTGCCGACGTTGTTGCGCTTCACGATCGAGATCATCTCGGGCGCGAAGTCGTGCTCGTCCATGAGCCGGCCGACCCGCAGGCTGGCCTGAAGGCCCAGCGCGATCTCGCTCATCATGTCGGCAAGCTTCAGCTGGTAGAGTTGCTTCGATGCCAGCGGGCCGAACTGGTTGCGGTCGAGCCCGTACTGGCGGGCGGCGTGGAAGCAGAATTCCGCCGCGCCCATCGCGCCCCACGAGATGCCGTAGCGCGCGCGGTTGAGGCAGCCGAAAGGCCCCTTCAGGCCCTGCACGTCGGGCAGGAGCGCATCGGCGCCCACCTTCACCTCGTCCATCACGATCATGCCGGTGGTGCTCGCCCGGAGCGAAAGCTTGTTGTCGATCTTGGGCGCCGAAAGTCCGGCCATGCCCTTTTCCAGGACGAAGCCGCGAATGCCCCCTCCGTGCGCCTCGCTCTTGGCCCAGACGACGAAGACGTCGGCAAACGGGGCGTTGCTGATCCAGGTCTTGCTGCCCGAGATCGAGTACCCGTCGCCGTCCTTTTTCGCATAGGTGCGCATGGAGCCGGGGTCGGAGCCGGCGTCCGGCTCGGTGAGCCCGAAGCAGCCGATGAGCTCGCCGCTGGCGAGGCCGGGCAAATACTTCCGCCGCTGCTCTTCGGAGCCGTAGGCGTGGATCGGGTACATCACGAGGCTCGACTGCACGCTGGCCATCGAGCGATAGCCGCTGTCCACGCGCTCGATCTCGCGCGCGATCAGGCCGTACGAAACGTAGTTGGCACCGGCGCCGCCGTATTCCTCGGGCACCGTGGCGCCGAGCAGGCCGGCGCGGCCCATCAGTGGGAAGAGTTCGGGTGCGTCGACCTCGTTGGCGAACGCGTCGATCACGCGGGGCTGGAGTTCGGCTTGCGCAAAGGCGTGCGCAGCGTCGCGAATCATCCGCTCGTCCTCGCTCAGCTGCGCGTCGAGACCGAACGGATCCTGCCAGTCGAATGGTGTCATGACCCCGCCTTCGCAGGGCTACGCGTCTCGTGCAAGGGCCGCGTCAGGCCGCGGCGAGTGCTTCGCGCATGGTGGCGATTACCTCGCTCGGCGGGCACGGCTTGGCGAGCGCGTGGGCCTGGGGATAGCGGCTGAAAACCTCGCCCGGTTTGACCTGCCCAGAATGGAAAATGACGGGGACGTTCTCGGCCATCAACTTCTCGGCGAGAGGATAGACCTCCCCATCGTCGAGGTTGATGTCGAGGATCGCCAGGTCGGGCTTGCGACGCTCCACGGCATCGATGGCCGACTCGGTCGTATCGAATGGGCCGGCCACTTCGAAGCCGGCTTCCTCGACGGTATCGCACAGGTCGACGCCGATGATCATCTCGTCTTCGGCGACAAGGACACAAAGCGTCATGGGCAGATCTCCAGCTGGCCGAAAGGTTCGCGGCCCAATCTTAACATTCATCAGTGCGGAAGGTTCCGCCTATTGTGCTCCGAATTTCTGTTCGAAACCGGCGAGATCCCCGTCGGCCAGCAGTCTCGCCTGTTCGACCCATGAGTCGCGTCGGATACGCCCTTGAAATCGGCCGAGTTGTGCGTCGATGCGGTCGATTTCCGCCTCGCTCCAGCCGGCGATTTGCGCAAAGCCGGTGACACCGAGATCCGCGAGCGTCGCGGCAAGCTTGGGGCCGAGGCCCTTGATGCGGGTCAGGTCGTCGCCCTCGTGGCTGGCGCGTTCGATCTGCGCTTCTTCCACTGCGGTCGCCACCGCTATTCCGACCCCTGCGATTGCCTCGGGAACCGGTGGCGGCATCGGATTGGTCCGCCCGGCCGCAACCGGCGGTGCATCGATCAGGGCCTGGTTGCGCGCAGCAGGGGCCGCGCCCTCGTCAAGCGTGTCGCGGCGATCGACCTCCACGCGGGTTCGGCGCGTCGCCATCACCAGCCACCACAACACCACGAGTGCGATCAGCCCGCCGATAATGACCAGCGGCAGGTTAGCGGAGACAAACTCGGTCACGAACGGGACTCCTCTGCTGTCGTTTGGGCCTCTTCGGCCGGATGTTCGAGCTTGCGGCGAAACAGGACGCGGTCCTCGGGGCCGAAGCCGTAGCGCCAGATCACCGCGCCATAGGCGAGAAGGATGGCGGGAATGCCGAAGGCGAGTTCAGCCCACTCGGGCAACTGGACCGCGACCCACCCGACGATGATTGCGGGAGCGGCGGCCCAGACGAGCGCCCAGCGCCAGTTGTTGATCGGCTCACCCAGGATGCGCGCGAGCAACCGCGACTTGACGACGGAGGCCGTGCCCAAGGCGAGCATGAGCGCAGCGGCGGCGCCTGCCGCCTTGTAGGTGTCGGGTAATCCGAGACGGTCGACCACGATCATGGCCGTCACCGTCAGCACACCCTGTAGTGCAATGGTCGCTACTGAGATCGCGAGGTTCCGGACCCGCGCGACGTAGATCAGCGCGGCCTCCGAGACGACCGCGGTCGCGGCGACCACCTCCGCCGCGAGGAGGAACGCGAGCGCTCCGGTCCCGCCGACGAAGTTGGGGCCGACGAGGCCCATGACGCCTTCGCCGGGTATGCCGAGCGCCAGCGCGATGCCGGCCTGCGCCGCCACGATCCAGAACCCCACCTGACAGACCTGGCGAGCGATCGCCGGGTAGTTCTTCTCGGTCAGGTTGCGGGTGATGACGGGGCCGAGGATCGGCTCGAAACTGGTCTTCAGCTTCTGCGGCAGCGAGGCGACCTGCTGCGCGACGTAATAGACCCCGACCGCCGCGGGCGCGGCGAAGAGGCCGAGGATGAAGATGTCGAGACGCCGCGTGCCCCATTCGATCGCATCGGCGGTGGCGAGCGGCAGCGCACGCATCGTCATGCGGCCCATTGCCGTCGGATGCGGCCGCCAGCCCCTCGGCAGCCCATACGTGCGCAGGAACGGCCAGAGCGCGGTCGCGAGGCCCGCATAGATCGACGCGAGGTAGGCCATGGCCAGACCCGAATCGGGGATGACGAAATAGAACGCGCCCGCGAGGATCGAGATGGTCCACGGCTCGACGACGGCCCGGGCACGAACGGTCGTGCCGATGTCGAAGCGGTAGGCTTGCGCCGCCAGGACGATCTCGGTGAGCGCATAGCCTGGGATCGCGAGTACGATCAGGAGGTCGAGTTCGGTGTAGATCCCGCTCGGAAACATCGGCGCCGGAACGAGCCAGAAGAACGTCGCGGCCACGATCGAAGCCAGCAGCGCAATCAGTATCCCGTCGAAAATCAGGTTGGCCGGGTGATCGTCGGGCGCTTCGGCGAGGCGCTGCGCAAGGCCGCGCTTCTCGCCCATCGAGCAGATCAGGGCCGTCAACTCGACGACCACGAGCGCGGACGCGAATCGTCCGAGGGCCTCGGCACCGTACAGCCGTCCGGCGATGAACAGGAACGGCAGTCGCGCGAGCAAGCGCAACAGGAAGCCGAGGAAATTGGTGCGACCGCCCTTCGCCAGCGCCGCGATGTCGCTGCCGTCCGATCGCGGCTCTTGCGCCGTGTCGGTCACGCGTCGCTCTCGGCGGTAAGCGGACGCGACAGCAGTTCTGCGACCACCGCTTTGGCCGGATCGCCCTGGAGAATGCGCAGCACGGACCCGACGATCGGCATTGCGACACCGTGACCGTCTGCCAGCTCGGCCAGGACGGGCGCCGTATGCGCGCCTTCGGCCACAGTCCTGCGGTCGGCCATGAGCGCGACGGGGTCACCGCCTTCGCCCAGCGCCTTGCCTAGGCTGAAGTTGCGGCTGGAGGTCGACGAGCACGTCAGGACGAGGTCGCCGAGGCCGCAAAGCCCCGCGAGCGTGTCGCGCTCGGCGCCCAGTGCCTCGCCGAAGCGCAGCATCTCGGCATAGCCGCGGGCGATGAGCGCCGCGCGCGCATTCTGGCCCAGACCGAGCCCGTCGACCACGCCGCAGGCGATCGCGAGAACGTTCTTCACCGCGCCGCCGATCTCGGCGCCTGTGACGTCGTCGGAGTAGTACGGCCGAAACGCGGGTCGTGCGATGTGCGGGGCGATACGCTCCCATTGCGCGCGGCCGCCGCCGCATGCGAGCGTCACGGCGGTCGGCAAACCGCCGGCCACTTCGTGCGCGAACGTCGGTCCGGCGAGGACCGCTATGTCGCTGCCGGGAGCAACGTCGCGCGCGGCATGGTTCATCAGCCGCCCGGTCCCCGCCTCGATACCCTTTGAACACAGCACGAGGTCGCGGGGGTACGAAGGCATTCCCCCGAGTACCGCCGCCATGTGCTGCGCGGGGGTGACGACGAGCAGCACCTCGAGTTCGGCCATTTCGGCGAGGTCGCCGGTCGCCCGAATGGTCGGAGCCAGCGACGCGGACGGTAGGAACAGGCTGTTCCGGTGAGCGGAGTTGATTTCCGCGACCAGGTCCTGCTCGCGCGCCCAGAGTCGCACCTCGCGGCCGTCGGATGCCAGCATCTGGGCGAGCGCCGTGCCCCACGCACCCGCGCCGAGCACGCCGATTGCGGGAGTCGTGCTCAACCCTTCACTCCCGCCCCGCGCACCGCTTCGGCGGCTGGGTCGAGCGGCCACCGCGGACGGGCAGCGAAATCGAGCGGATCGGCCGCCAGCCCCGCGTGCAGCCGTTCCTGTCCGGCCCATGCGATCATCGCCGCGTTGTCGGTGCAGAGCGACGGCGGGGGCGCCGAGAACCGCAGGCCCCAGTCGTCGGCCAGCGCTTCGAGTGCCGTGCGGACCGAGGCATTGGCTGCCACGCCGCCTGCCACCACCAGGGTTTCGACCGGCTCCATCGCGTCGAGCGCGCGGCGGAGCCGGTCGACGACACAGTCGATCGCGGCCTGCTGGAAGCTCGCGGCGATGTCGGCAGCCTCGAAGCGACCGCTTTCATGGGCGCGCAGGACCGCGCTCTTCAATCCGGCGAAGCTGAAATGGGGTTCGCTGCTGCCGGCAAGCGGCCGGGGCAGGGGGACCGCGGTTGCATCGCCTTCGCGCGCCAGCCGCTCGACAGCCGGTCCGCCGGGAAAACCGAGGCCAAGGATCTTGGCGGTCTTGTCGAAGGCTTCCCCCAGGGCGTCGTCGATCGTCGTGGCGAGGCGCCGGTAGCGGCCGACGCCCTCTACCCGGATGATCTGGCAGTGCCCGCCAGAGACCAGCAACAATGCATAGGGAAACTCAAGAGACGGATCGGCCAGCCGGGGCGACAGGGCGTGCCCTTCGAGGTGGTTGACCGCGTAGAGCGGCACGTCGCTCGCCATGGCAAGCGCCTTGGCACTGACGAGGCCGACCATGACCCCGCCGATCAGACCCGGACCCGCGGTCGCGGCGATCGCATCGAGTTCTTCGAGGCCGACGTCCGCTTCTGCGAGAACCGCGGCGATCATCGGCGACAGTCGCTCGGCGTGAGCGCGTGCGGCGATTTCCGGGACCACGCCGCCATAGGGCGCGTGCTCCTCGTCCTGGCTCGCGATCTTCTGCGCGACGATCGTGCGGTCGTCCGCCACGAGCGCCGCCGCAGTTTCGTCGCAGCTCGATTCAATGCCAAGGACCAGCCCCATGCCGCTTCCCCTTAGGCTTTTGCTTGGCTACGGCAAGCGCCGCCCGATGACCGCCACTCCCAAGCTCCGCCTCGGTACCCGACGTTCGCCGCTTGCGATGGCGCAAGCCGAAGAGGCGCGCAGCCGTTTGTGCGCGGCCCACGGCTGGGACGAGAGCGCGGTGGAACTGGTTCCGGTGGTAGCGAGCGGCGATCGCATCCAGGATCGGCCCCTCGCGGAAATCGGCGGCAAGGCGCTGTGGACCAAGGAACTCGACGAGTGGCTCGACGAGGGCCGAATTGACGGCGCGGTCCATTCGCTGAAGGACGTCGAGACCGTCCGGCCATCATTCCTCGCCATCGCGGCGATCCTGCCGCGCGCCGACGTCCGCGACGTGCTGGTCGGGGCCGCGAGCATCCGCGCCATTCCCGAAGGCGCGCGGGTCGGTACGAGTGCCCCGCGCCGCGCCGCGCAGATGCTCTACCGCCGTCCCGATGTGACCATCGTGCCCATCCGCGGCAACGTTGCCACCCGCATCTCCAAGCTGGCCGCGGGCGAGGCCGACGTCACCCTCCTCGCGGCGGCGGGTCTGGAGCGGCTGGGCGAGACGGGGGTCGGCACACCGCTGGAAACTGACGAATGGCTGCCGGCGCCTTCGCAGGGGGCGATCGCGATCGAATGCCGTGCCTACGACCCGCAGACCCGCGATCTGTTGTCGGCGATCGACCATGGCCCGAGCCGGGCGGCGGTCGAGGCCGAGCGCGCGCTGCTCGCTGCACTCGGAGGCAATTGCCATTCGCCGGTCGCCGTGCTGACGGAACGAAGGGGCGAGACGATCGCCCTCACCGCGGCGCTCTACAGTGCAGACGGCGCAGAGCGCGTCGATGGCACCGTCACCGTGTCGCCGGGCGACCGGGAAGGTCCGACGCGCCTCGCGGCCGACCTCCTCGCACGCGCCACCGCGGGCATCACCGTGCTGTTTGCGGGCGATAGGTGACGCGGCCGGTCGTGGTCCTGCGGCCCGAGCCGGGGTGCGGGGAAACGGTCGCTGCCGCCCGGTCGCTCGGGCTCGAAGCCATCGCGTCCCCGCTGTTCGAGGTCGAGCCGGTGGAGTGGTCGGTCCCAGATCCTGCCGAATTCGACGCGATCCTTGTCGGGAGCGCCAACGCCTTCCGTCACGGCGGTGCTGGACTGGAGCGCCTGCGTACACTCCCCGTCCTTGCGGTAGGTGCGCGAACCGCCGATGCGGCACGCGAGCGCGGGTTTCTCGTCCAAGGGACGGGGGAGGGAGGGCTTCAGGCTCTCATCGACCTGCCGGACATGCCGAGGCGGCTGTTGCGCCTTTCCGGCGAGGCGCGCGTCACGCTCGAGATCCCACACGAAACCTCGATCGACGAGGTCGTCGTTTACCGGACCATTCCGCTGCCGCTTTCCGAAGCAGCGGTCGGCGCGCTTCGACGCGGAGCCGTCGCGCTTCTGCATTCCGGGGAGGCGGCACGCCACTTCGCCAACGAGTGCGACCGCCTCGCAATCGCGCGCAGCGACGTGGCCATCGCCGTCCTCGCTCCGCGTATCGCCGCGGCTGCCGGAGAGGGATGGGCGAAGGCCGCGGTGGCAGCCGATGTCACCGACGCTGCCCTTCTGGCCTTGGCCGCAGACATGTGCCATTGATCGGGCAGGGATCGCCCCGGCGCACGTCGGGTCGTACACGGGAATGGAATGATCGACAGCACGTCCAGGGGCCCGTCCGGCCCGTCTCTGAAACCGGTTATCTTCGCGGTGCTCGCTTCGTTTCTGCTGGGCGCTTCCGTGGTCGGCTACCTTGCTTGGCGCGGCTATTTCGCAGGCGACGAACTGGCGGAGATCGATTTCGATAGCGAGCCCTCCGCACTGGCCAGTGCGGACCCTTCGCCAAGCCCGACTCCGAGCGCAACCGAGACCGAACAGGCCGCAGCCGCGGTCGAGCGGGTGGAGCAGACGCAGGGCGGCCTCGACCAACGCATTGCCGCGGCCGAGCAGCGCATCGCGCGCCTCGACCTTCAGGCGCAGGCAGCCGCGGGCAATGCGTCGCGCGCAGAGGGCTTGCTCATCGCGTTTGCAACACGGCGAGCGATCGAACGCGGTGCAGAGCTCGGTTATCTCGGCGACCAGCTGCGTCTCAGGTTCGCCGATGCGCAACCCAATTCCGTCGCCACGGTCATCGAGTTCGCGCGCGACCCCGTCACGCTGGACGTGCTTCTTGCGCGGCTGGACGGCCTCGGACCGCAGCTCGCCACGTCGACCGACCAGCCGACCTTTGCCCGGTTGCGCAACGAGCTTGCGAGCCTTTTCGTGATCCGCCGCGAAACCACGCCATCGCCGCAGCCTTCGCGGCGCCTCGAACGGGCGCGGATGTTCCTCGAGAGTGGACGCGTGGACAAGGCGATCGGAGAGGTCGAGCAGATGCCGGGGGCGGAGCAGGCCGAACAGTGGCTCGCCGATGCGCGCCGCTATGAACGGGCCCAGCGCGCACTCGACCTGATCGAGACGACCGCGGTGCGCGAGCCCCGGCGCTTGCGCGACAGCCAGGGTCGACCGATCGAGCAACCCGGACCTGCCGAAAGCGCGATCCAGGGCTGAAGCCCACTGGCGTCCGGCGGAGCGGACACCATATCCGCGCGATGGTTGCGCAGCCCAGCCTGTTTCCCGCAAGTTCCCTGGTTCCCGGTCTCGTCCTGATCGAGGAGGCGGTCACGGGGGATCGTGTCCGAACCCTGGAGCAGGCGGTCGACGCTTCGCCGCTCGCACCGTTCCAGTTCGGCCAATGGCAGGGCAAGCGACTCACCGCCAACTACGGGTCGGCCTATGACTACCAGCGAGCAAGGCCGATTCCTGCGCCGCCGCTCCCCGTCTGGATCATCGCGATCCGGGAGGTTCTCGCCCCGCTTTTCGGCCGTCGGCCAGAGGATTTCGTGCAGGCACTCGCCATTCGCTACGATCCCGGCGCAGGGATCGGGTGGCACCGCGACCGGCCGCAATACGGCGAGGTGATTGGCCTGTCGCTTTCGGCCCCGGCGACGCTCAGACTGCGCCGGCGGAGGCCAAACGGATCCTTCGAACGCAGCAGCGTCCACTTGCCCGTGGGCTCGGCCTATCTTCTATCCGGTGAGGTGCGCAGCGACTGGGAGCACTCGATCGCGCCCATCGACCGGACCCGCCGCAGCATCACGCTGCGGACGATGATGGCCTAGGGCGCGATCGCTCCGTAGAGGTCGTGGGCATCGGCGTCCTCGACCAGAACGTCCACGAAGTCTCCCTGCTGCAGGTCCACAGGCACGTTGCGAAGGAATACCTGCCCGTCGATCTCCGGAGCGTCGGCCTGGCTGCGGGCGGTCGCGCCGATGTCGCCGTCCTCGTCGGGTTCGCCCACTTCGTCGACGATGACCGGCAGGATGCGCCCCACCTTGGCGGCGAGCTTTGCTGCGCTGATCCGTTCGGTCACTTCCATGATCCGGGCGTAGCGCTCTTCCTTGACGGCCTCGGGCACCGGATCGGGCAGGTCGTTGGCCTGCGCGCCGGCCACCGGCTCGAAGCGGAACGCCCCGACCCGGTCGAGCTGGGCTTCCTCGAGCCAGTCGAGTAGGTAGGCGAAATCGTCCTCGGTCTCGCCCGGGAAACCGACGACGAAGCTCGAGCGGATCGTCAGGTCGGGGGCGATCGCACGCCATGCCTTGATGCGCTCCAGCACCTTGGCCTCGTTGGCCGGGCGCTTCATCGCCTTGAGCACCTTGGGCGAAGCGTGCTGGAACGGGATGTCGAGGTAGGGGGTCAGCAATCCCTCCGCCATGAGCGGGATCACCGCATCGACGTGGGGGTAGGGATAGACGTAGTGCAACCGGACCCATGGTGTCTCACCGTCCGGCGTACGCAGCTGGCCCAGCTCGCGCGCCATGTCGGTCATGTGCGCGCGCACTTCCCGGCCATGCCACATGCGCGGCTCATGCCGGATGTCGACGCCGTAGGCGCTGGTGTCCTGGCTGATCACGAGCAGCTCCTTCGTGCCCGCGGCGACCAGCTTTTCCGCCTCGCGCAGCACCGCGTCGATCCGCCGACTGGCGAGCCTCCCGCGAAGCTGCGGGATGATGCAGAAGGCGCAGCTGTGATTGCAGCCCTCGGAGATCTTCAGGTAGCTGTAATGCCGCGGCGTCAGCTTGACGTCCGGTTGAGGCACCAAGTCGACGAACGGTCCCTGCGACGGCGGCGCGGCTTCCCGGACGGCTTCGACGACCGCTTCGTATTGGTGCGCGCCCGTCACCGCGAGCACCTGCGGAAAGCGTGCGCGGATGACATCGGCTTCCTCGCCCATGCATCCCGTCACGATCACTCGCCCGTTTTCCGCGATGGCTTCGCCGATGGCTTCGAGGCTCTCTTCCTTCGCGCTGTCGAGGAACCCGCAGGTGTTGACGAGGACCACGTCCGCGCCGGCATAGTCGGGGCTCATGGCGTAGCCGTCGGCACGCAGCGAGGTCAGGATCCGCTCGGAATCGACGAGCGCCTTGGGGCAGCCGAGGCTGACCATGCCGACCTTCTTCTGGTCAGGGATAGTGGTGGCAGGGGGTGGGGTCATTGCGGGCGCGCCCCTACACCTCATTCCGCGATTGCGCTACACCGCTTGCATAACAGGGGAGGGGGTGCGCCTAGTGGGCCCGGTAAACTGGATCGCTGTCTTCGCCGCTGCCATCGCGGCTGGCGCCCTGGCGTTTGCGTGGTTCGGGCCGCTTTTCGGTCGCGAGAAAAAGCGCAAGGTTTCCGCGGGCCGGGTGATGACCCGCTCGCGGCCCGAGCGGATCGCGGCGCTGTCGGCCCTTCTCCTCCTGCTGACGGCGACGATGCTCGGCCACATGTTCGCCCGCACGGGCAGCGAGACCCTGGCGGCAAAGCCGTGGCTCTATTTCATGATGAGCGGGGGGCTGGCCGTCGCGTTCGTGATTCCCGCGCTGTGGATCAGTTTCAGCCACATCCGCGTACCCACCCGTGTGGCGCTGATCGACGCCGGTTACTGGCTGGTTGCCTACCTCGGGATGGGCCTGGTGTTCTACCTTTTGTCCTAGGCCTCCGTGTCGGCCGTCGGCAGTATTTCGACGATGGTATCGCCTTCCTTCAGCGGACCGCATTCCCAGTAACCGCGCGCTTCGCCGTCGCGATAGACCCTGAGTCCCTTGCCGCCGGAAATGAGCTCCTCGATCGACTGGCCGATCTCCGCAGGAAGGACGGGCCGCTCGACGAGCTTCACCCGGCCTCCGTGAGAGGCGAGGTCGGCCATGTACTCGGCGATGTGCGAACCTTGCGCGCTGCCGGCGAGCAGAAGCCCGGTAAAGCGCACGGGATTGATCACATTGTCCGCTCCCGCCTGCCTTGCGAGCAGTTCGTTATCCGCGGCGCGCACGACGACGCTGATCGGCACCTTGGGCGCTAGGTGGCGCACGGTCAGCACGATCAGGATGGAACTGTCGTCGCGTCCGGCCGACACCAGCACGGTCGATGCCCGGTCGATCCGCACCGCCACCAGGTTCTCGTCGCGCGAGGCGTCGGCCTCCATGACATTGCACCCGAGCGCCTCGGCCTCGGCCAGCCGCTCGGTGTTGGTGTCCATCACGACGATGCACTCGGCGTCGGTGCCCCGCTCGATGAGCTCGTTCACCGCTTCGGATCCCGAGACGCCGTAGCCGAGGACGACGATGTGGTCCGTCAGGCGTTCCTGTATCCGGCGCATGCGCCACTTCTCCCAGCTTCTGCGAATGACGAAATCGTAGGCCGCGCCGACGAAGATGAACAGCACCGCAAACCGGATCGGCGTAACGATCACGGCTTCCACCAAGCGGGCGCGATCCGAGATCGGCGCGATATCCCCGAACCCGGTCGTGGTGATCGAGATCATCGTGAAATAGACGACGTCGAGGAAGGTGATGTGCCCATCGAGGTTGTCGACGAGGCCCTCGCGATCCCACCAGTGGATCATGATGACCATGAAGACCAGGCCGAGGGCGAGGCCTACGCGAATGCCGAGATCGGCCCACACCGGCACGCGGACCGCTCGTCGCAGCGGCTGGAACCGCGGCCCGCGGAAGGTCTTCTGCGACCCCTTGGACCGGTCGCGGACCAAGGTCAGGCGAACCGTTCGGCGAGCGTGCCGAGCGAAGAGTGGTGCGTCAGGTCGAGCTGGAGCGGGGTCACTGCGACATAGCCCTCGTCGATGGCTTCGAGGTCCGTGCCGTGATCGAGCGTGTGCTCGATCGCCTCGAGGCCGAACCAGTAGTATGGATAGCCGCGCGGGTCACGTCCTTCGACGACGCTACCCCTCGAATAATCGTGAAATCCCTGGCGTACGACCCTGATTCCGTTCACTTTATCGACGGGAACGGCCGGAAAGTTGACGTTCACGAGCGTACGCCGCGGAAGCGGGGCGTCCAGCAGGGGGCCGAGTACCTTGGCGCCCCAAGTGCGCGCGACGTCGAACGGAACGGTGTCGCCCATTCCCTCGCTCGCATAGACCTGGCTGAGCGCTATCGAACGTATTCCGGCAAGAGCACCCTCGATCGCGGCGGACACCGTGCCCGAATAGGTCACGTCGTCGCCCAGGTTCGCGCCCCGGTTGACCCCCGAAAGGATCACGTCGGGTGGGCCGTCCATTACCTTGCGGAGGCCGAGCGTTACCGCATCGGTCGGGGTGCCGCTCACCGAGAAGCGCCGCTCGCCGTGTCGACGCATCCGCACGGGGCGGGACAAAGTCAGCGAGTGACCCGCGCCCGACTGCTCCTCGGCCGGGGCGCAAATCCAGATGTCGTCGGTGAAGGCGCGCGCGATTTCCTCGAGGACGTCGAGGCCCGGGGCGTGGATGCCGTCGTCGTTGGTGAGGAGGATCTTCACTGGCGGCCGGGCTCGAGTATCTCGATCCCGCCGGCCCAGGGCCTGAGCGCCTCGGGCACCACGACCGACCCGTCTTCCTGCTGGTAGTTCTCGATCACTGCGACGAGAGTACGCCCGACGGCGAGACCCGATCCGTTGAGGGTATGAACGAATGCCGGCTTGCCGTTCTCGGCGCGGTAGCGCGCATTCATGCGCCGGGCTTGGAAGTCGCCGCACCAGCTTACTGAGCTTATCTCGCGATAGGCGCCCTGGCCGGGCAGCCAGACCTCGAGGTCGTAGGTCTTGCGGGCCCCGAACCCCATGTCGCCCGCGCACAGCAGCATCGTGCGATACGGCAGTTCCAGCCGCTCGAGGATGACCTGGGCGCTTCGCAGCATGTGCTCGTGCTCGGCGGCAGCGTCCTCCGGACGGCAGATCGAGACCAGCTCGACCTTGTCGAACTGGTGCTGGCGAATGTAGCCGCGCGTGTCGCGTCCAGCCGATCCGGCTTCGGAGCGGAAACACGGGGTCAGCGCCGTCAGCCTGATGAAATTTTCGATTTCGACAATGGAATCGCGGACGGAATTCGTCAGGCTGACCTCGCTGGTGGGGATCAACCATCGGCCGTCGGTAGTCGAAAAGCTGTCTTCGGCGAACTTGGGGAGCTGACCGGTCCCGAACATCGCTTCTTCGCGCACAAGCAGCGGAGTCGCGCATTCGGTGTAGCCACGCTCGGTCGTCTGCACATCCAGCATGAATTGCGCGATCGCGCGCTGGAGCCGGGCCATCTGGCCCCGCAGGAAGGTGAAGCGCGCTCCGGCTATCGTCGCGCCGGTTTCGAAGTCCAGACCCAGAGCCGGTCCGATGTCGGCATGCTCTCGCGGTTCGAACGCAAAATTGCGACGATCGCCCCACGAGGCGATCTCGACGTTACCGTCCTCGTCTGCACCATCAGGAACGTCGTACGCGGGAAGGTTGGGCAGGCCGGCCAGGAACTCGTCCTGCGCCTTCGCAGCCTCGCGTTCGGCTTGCTCGGTGGCAGGAAGTTCGACCTTGATCTGCGCCACTTCTGCCTTGAGCGTCTCGGCAGCATCGTTGTCGCCACGCCCCATCGCGGCACCGATCGCCTTCGATGCCTCGTTCCGGCGCGCGAGCAAGTCCTGCGCCCTGGTTGCGGCCGCGCGACGGGTTTCGTCGAGCGCAAGGATTGTGCCCGAGGAAGCCGGAAAACCACGACGGGCGAGGGCGGCATCGAATGCCTCCGGGTCTTCGCGGATCGAACGTATGTCGTGCATGGGCGCGGCCTATGCCCGAGCGACCCGGCAAGGGCAATGCGGGAACCACGGCCCATGCAAACGGTAATCATCCGCACAGCCAAACGCCGGATACAGGGGGCGAAACTGGACGAGCAGACCATACTTCCGCCCCGACGCACTCCGTTCATCGACGTGGTCGACAGTGCGATCGCCGTCGGTCGCAAAGTGGGCGTTATCGCGCCTCCTCGGATGACCAAAGGCGCCCTTCTGGATCACGCCCGCGCGGCGACCGGTCTCGAGGATTTCGGCGACACGTGGTTCGAAGAACCGATGGATGTCCTTCTGGAGTCGGTTCGCAAGGAAGCGCGGCTCAACCATGCGGGGACTTTGGCCGCCGAGAAGCAGTTCCATCACGTCCTGCGTGACAGGCTCTACACGCAGATGTGGTTCGAAAGGCATCCGGAAATACTGGCCCGCCCGATACCCCATCCGGTCGTGATCGTCGGGCCGATGCGCAGCGGCACGACGCGGCTCCATCGCCTGTTGTCCGCAGACCGGCGGTTCGCCCATCTGCGCAGTTTCGAGACGATCAGCCCGGTACCCCGACCGGAATTCGAAGAGGTTCTGGCAGGTCGCACCGATGACTTTCGGCCCAAACTGGCAGCGCGCATCATGAAGGTGGCGCGGCTCGCCAACCCACGGACGCTCTCCATTCATCCCACCGGACCGTTCGAGCCTGAGGAAGAGCTCGGCCTGCTCGTCGCCTCTATGTGGGGCATGAAGCACGAAGCGCAGTGGACCGTGCCGTCCTACGCCCGCTGGTGCGAGGGCGAGGATGCGACACCCGCATATCGTCACATGGCCAACCTCCTGCGCCTGATCGGCTGGTCACAGCAAGAGAGCTCATTGCGGCCATGGATTCTCAAGACTCCGCAGCACATGCTTGATTTACCGGCATTGTTGCGAGTCTTCCCTGATGCTCGCCTGATCTTCACGCATCGTGATCCAAGGCAGGTTGTGGGCAGCGCTGCCTCGCTCGCCTGGAACCAGACGATCATCTATTCGGATCATGCCGAGCCCGGAAAGGTCGGGCGCGAGTGGCTCCGCAAGACCGAACTGATGGTGAGCCGAATGATCGAGGCGCGCAGGGCCATCCCCAAGGAGCGCATGATCGACGTCCACTACGACGAGATGGAGCGGGATTGGCCTGCGACGATGGGGCGGATCTATCGTTTCTTGGGACTCGACATGGAAAGCGCGCTTCCGGGCATGCACGACTACATTGAGCGCAGCCGAGCCCTCAAGCGTACGCCGCACCGCTACAGCCTCGGCGAATTCGGCCTGGTCGAGGACGAGGTGCTGGAACGTCTCGGCGACTACGTTCGGTTGTTCGACATCCCGATCGGGGAAAGCGCGCCTGAGGAGGTGTCAGGACTTCGCCGGACCGGCTGATCCCACACGATTCGCGGATTCACGAATTCGTGTCGATGACGATCGCATCCGTCAGCGCGTCGTAGCGAACCGCCACTTCGCGGCTGCGCAGCGAATCGAGGGTGACCTGGTCGCCTTCCAGTCGCGACAGCCGATCGGACAAAGCGGGGGATTTATCGGCAACAAGGGTGGCAAGCGCCTGTCGATCAACCGAAACCGAAGCACCTTTTCCGACCGAGAGGTTAATTGCTCCCAGGCGGTTTCCTGCCAGGATCACCGGCTTGCTCGTCCGGATCTGGCCGGCCTCATCAAGCGCACCACCATTGCCGAATTGGGCGATGTCGAAATCGAACGCCAGCATGATGCCCGGGCCCAGGGCAGGTTTGCCGCGCTGCTGGCCATCCGGCGCTACAGCTGTCGGCTCGGCCTCGGTTTCCAGGTTTTGATCAGTTCCCGGCACCTCTTCACTCACCTCGGCGCTTGTCGTCGAGGCTAACGCAACCGGAGTGGGCTCTGGCAGCTCGAGGCGGATGGGATAACCGCCTGCGCCGTTCCCGACGACCGGCATCTCGCGATGAGTTAGCAAATGCGAGCCCCAAGTAGCAGAGGGATTGGCGTTCGCATTCCAGGCGGCGAGAGAGGCAGCTGCCACCGCAAGTCCCGCCAACGAGGTTGCGAACAGGCGAACCATCCCTTTCGATCCTCCTCACTAACCCACCAGCACCTGCGCGCGGCCTTTCACCGGACATATCCGATGATTGCCGACAATCCTACACGCAGAAGGGAAGTTCGCCGGTTCGTTTGCCCAAAACCAGCCTCAAAAAGCGTGCCATTGTGGGATGCGCGGACGGTGCTGCGCGCTAAGTACATGTAAGTCGTGGGCTTACCCCGGCTGAACCAAGGATAGTTAATTCCCTTGAAAGGATATCGGATTCCTGTTCTGTTTCTCCTCAGAAACGACTCGTCGCTGACAGAAGGCACATCATCGTGCTCGTCACGACCATAACCAGGGCCGCAAGATTGGAGTTTTAACGGGGGGCTTACCGCCTCTCTGCCGCTCGATCGCGGTCGCCAATCTTGCTGTGTCGATGAGACACACCCGCAATGCGAGGTTGGAACACGATGGACTTGCACAATCAGGAGCCGAACGGTTTCGGCGATCAGGATTCGGCCGAACTGCAGGACGGTGGCGCCGGCGCGGGCCCTGCGAACCGTAGCGCTTCTCGGGTTCTTGTGGCCGATCAGTCGGGCGTGGTCGTTCTTCCGGCCGGCACCGAGCTCGGCGACATCCGGATCGAGGGCCGGGACCTCGTGGTGATTGGGTCGGATGGCGTGCGGTACGTCATCCCCGACGGTGCAATCATCGTTCCACAGCTCGTCATCGACGATGTGGCCATCCCGCCGCTCAACCTTGCCGCTCTACTCATCGGTAACGAACCACAGCCCGCTGCAGGAAACCCGCAGAGCTCGGGCGGCAACTTTGCCGGTCCGGTGGGACCGATCCAGGATGCCTTCGGTCTGGGCGATCTTCTGCCGTACACCGAACTCGCGTTTCCTGAGCCGGAGGAGCGGGAGATCATCCCCGCCGTCGACAACGAGCCGGATCTCGTCATTGTCACTCCGGATCAGCCGGTCGGTGCGACGGACGCGACTTCCACCGTGGACGAAGCTGCGTTGCCGGCGCGTCCCGGGGAGCCCGCCGGAAGCAATGCGTCGTCGAACGGCGAGACCGTGACCGGCTCGATCGTTTTCAACAGCCTTGATGGCGTCGGCTCAATTACATTTGGCGGCACGGCCATCACGGCGGTCGGCCAGACAATTGCGCTCACGAACGGCACGGTGACCATTACCAGCATCGCGCCGGGGGTTATCGGCTACAGCTATACGCTGGGTGACAACCTGCTCGGGGCGACGGTCGCCGAGACCGTCGCTGTCGTGATCACCGATCTCGACGGCGATACCGCCACCGCCACGCTCACCATCAATCTGCTCGACGATGCGCCGGATGCGCGCAACGACACCGATCTGGTTGCTGCGGGAACGTATGGTCCGGAGACTGGCAACGTCATCACCGGCACGGGCACCACGAGTGGTGCTGCCGGCGCCGATGTTCAGGGCGCAGACGGAGCGCGCGTCACCGCGATCAGCGGCTTTGGAGGTAATGACACGACCTTCGATACTGCCGGGAATCTCGTCGTCACCGGCCAATACGGTACGCTGACGATCAAGGCAGACGGCTCGTACAGCTATGTCCGTACGCCCAACACGGCGGGCGGGGTCACCGATACCTTCACCTACACGCTTACTGACGGCGACGGAGACAGCGACACCGCGACCTTGGTGATCACGATCGCCGACAGCCCGGCGAGCGTCGTCTCGCTGCCGACCAGCGGTGCGGGAACGGTGGTGAACGAGGCCGGCCTTCCGGCCCGCGGCAACGAAGCGCCCGGTACCGCGGCGCCGACCAACGTCGAGACGACTGCCGGCACCATCACTGTCGTAGCGCCGGATGGCATCGCGTCGGTCAAGATCGGCGATGTTACGGTTACTGGGGCGGGCCAGACGATCACCGTACCGCAAGGCACGCTGACGATCACTTCGTACAACCCGGCGACCGGCACGATCGCGTATTCGTTTACGCTCGGTGACAACACCTCGGGCGACACCACCTCGGTATCGTTCCCGATTACGGTGACCGACGTCGACGGCGATTCGGATACGAAAACTCTTACGATCACCATCATCGATGACGTGCCGGTTCCGGCGAACGACAGCGCTGCGCAAACCGTCGAGAACGCACCCGTCACGGTCAACGTATTGGCGAACGACGTCCAGGGCGCGGACAGCGTGCAGCCGGGCACCGTGACGTTTGTACCCGGATCCCTTTCGGTCAACGGTGCGGCAGCGACCGGCACGCTGGTCAACAACGGGAACGGCACGTTCACCTACACCCCCGGTCCGGGTGAATCGGGCGTCGTCACCTTCAACTATTCGATTACCGACGGCGACGGCGATACGCGGCAGGCAACTGTCACGATCACGCTCCTCGATGATTCGACGCCGGTTCTTGGCGAGGGTGCCAACCTGCTTGTCGACGAAGACGGGTTCGGAAGTGCGAATGTCGATTCCGATCCGCTGCAGGCGGACCCCTCTGAAACCGATGGAAACGAAAGCCTGACCGACTCTGGGTCGGTGACCGTTGATTTCGGAGGCGACGTACCCGCCAATGCCTTGGCTGCGTTTGTCCTGCTCGACGATTCGGCTTACGATTCGCAGCTTCTCACGCTTGACGGCAACCCGGTGACGTTTGCCGTGGAAGGCGGTGTCCTTGTCGGCCGCGACAGTGGCGGGGGCGAGGTGATACGCGTCAGTGTCACCGGGGCGGTTCCCGGCTCGAGTGCGGGTGAGGTGGTCTACACTTATTCCGCGACGCTCGTGCAGCCCGTGCGTCACGCTGATGCCGGGTCCGAGGATGTCGTCGTGTTGAGCGGCGTGTCTTTCCAGATCATCGATAGTGACGGGGATATGCTTCCCGCGGCTGGATCGTTTTCCGTTTCAATCCTTGATGATGTTCCCAGCATCGACATCGCGGCGGGGACGACGAACCTGGTGGTGGACGAGTCGTTCGGGACGGGCGGGTCGGTTCAGAACGAGCCGGGCGGAGCTCTCAACAACGACGAGACCGCGCCGGGCGCGGCGATGGGCGCGATCGGGTACGCCAAGGGGACGCTGTTCAGCGTGACCTCGGTGGATGCGGGGACCGACGGCGAGGCGAGCCGGGTTTATGCGCTGAGCGTGACCAACGCGGCCTCGGGCCTGGTTGATGCGGTGACGGGCGAGGCGGTGACGCTGACGCTGGTGGGCGGGGTGGTCGAAGGGCGCACCGCGACCGGCAACGCGCTGGTGTTCACGCTGTCGATCAATGCCTCGACGGGCGAGGTGACGCTGAACCAGTTCCGCGCGGTCGAGCACAACGATGCCGCGGACCACGACGAGAGCGGCGCGAGCGCGGCGGGTCTCGATGCGGGGACGATCGCGCTGGGGGTGACCCTGACCGACGGCGACGGGGACACCGCGGTCGACAGCGTCGACATCTCGGGTCTCCTGAAGTTCGAGGACGACGGTCCGGCGATCGACGTGCTGACGGGCGACGACACGGACGTCACGCTCCGGACAATGGATTCCGCAACGATCGGTGCGGCATCCGACGTCGCTTCGACGGCTAGCGGGGCCTTTGCAGGCGTCTTCTCGTTCACATCAGACGCGGGCACGGATGGGGCCGCAACTCCGACATTGACCTACGCGCTGGGACTTGGCGCCAACGCCGCGATGAGCGGGATGTCCAGCCACGGTGCGCCTATCATTCTGCTGAAGCTTAGCGACGGGTTGATGGTCGGTTACACCGGAGCTGTTGTTCCCACCGCAAAGACCGACGCCCAGGTCATTTTCAGCGTCGAAGTCAATGCCAGCGGGGTCGTAACACTGACCCAATTCCAGCAGATCGATCATCAGCTGCCCGGAGACACTTCGGCACCGTACAACGGATTGTCGGATGACGTCATCCTGTCCAACCAGCTGATCACGCTGACTGCATCTGCGACCATCACCGATGGAGACGGGGATACGGCAACAGACAGCGAAACGGTCGACCTCGGCGGCAATCTGCGATTTGCCGACGACGGTCCGACCGCCGTGTCACCCGAAGCGGCCTCACTGGCGAATAACGCGTCAGGATCGGACATGGGATATCTGTCGATCGACGGACTAGCGGACAATTATGGTGCCGACGGCCCAGGTTCGGTTCGCTTCCCCGGATCTCTCGAGACAACTGCAACGGGGCTGACTTCTGGCGGGGCGCCAATCAAGTACGACGTCTCGGACGACGGCCTCACTCTGACTGCCTATACTGGAGCGTCTCTGGCGACAGGCACGGTTATTTTCACTGCGGTCATCAATCCAAATACCAACCAGTATACAATCGACATGAGCGGGTCGGTCGACTCCGTGACCAAGATCACCCTCAATCCGACAGATTCCAGCTTCGTCGGCGGCAACGATCCGTGGGCCGGTTTCGATCGCGCGGGTCCTGCCGACATTCTCCTCACTCCTACCGCGCCGGGGCAGACGCTCAACACGAGTGCAATTCTGCTTGGCGTCGGCGGTGGCCAGGCGGTCGATACCGGCGAGGGCGTTCGGATCGACTTCGTCAACAATCTCGGTGGGGACCCCGCCAAATCGTCGGGTGCCAACAATGGGTACCTGGATGCCGCGAACCGCGATCACTCGTTCACCAGTCACTACGGAACGAACGGCGCTAGCGTGATCATCACGCAAGAGAACGGGAACCTCGCGCAAGCCACCAACGTGACAGCCAATTTCAAGGCCTTCGACGATCCGGACGGCGTCGACAACACGACTGTCGGCGACGGTTCGTCCGACCCCATCGACGGCATCACGATCACCTATTTGGGGATCACCTATGCTGATCCGATGACCGGCCAGCAGATCATCACTCCTACGCTGTCGCCGCAGAACTATGTCATCAGCGGACATACCTTCACTGTTCAGCTGCTCGCGGACGGTTCGGTCAACGTGACCGGCGTAGAAGGTGACAACGGAAACTCGGGAGCGGGCACCGAGGTCGCGGTGTTCACGGCCAGCGGCTACAACAGCCTCGTCGTGAGCAACGTGTCTCCCGGAACGTCGTTCAAGATTGGCGGATTCGGGGCGTCCGTACCATCGACCGCTCCGGTGAATTTCAGCATCCCGGTCGAGATCATCGACTTCGACGGCGACACTGCGGGCGGCACGAGCATCTCGGTGACGCTGAATCCCGCCCCTGTCGTTCTCGACCTCGATGGCGACGGAACAGAGTTCCTGTCGATCGAGGCAGGGGTCACGTTCGATTATGGTGCAGGGCTGGTGTCCACGGGGTGGGCGCATTCGGATGATGGCATCCTCGTCCGAGATGCAAACGCCAGCGGTACGGTCGACGACGCGACGGAAATCGTGTTCGGCCACTCTGGCATGACCGATCTTGAGGCTCTCGCTGCGCAATACGGCGACATTCTCGATGCGAGCGACGCCGACTTCGGACTGTTTGGCGTTTGGCAGGATGCCAACTCAAATGGCGTCGTCGATGCGGGCGAGTTGCGGTCCCTGGCGGAGGTCGGGATTGTGTCGTTAACGCTTAAATCCGACGGAACATCCTACAGCGCAGCAAATGGTGATGTTTCGATCGCCGGTTCTTCGTCTTACAAGCTTACAGACGGGACTACGGGTTCGGTCGCCGACGCTTCCTTTCACACTCAGTCCAAGGACGCGCAGCGGACCGCCGAGTTGGTTACGACCGCGGCCTTGGCCGGAGCGCTCCTGGATGCGACTTCGACCACGGTAGGAAGCCAGATTGTCGGCGAGATCGTCGCACTGGAGCAGCCGGTCATCGATGAAGTCCGGTTCGCAACTTTCAATGGTAACGTCGAGGCGATGCGCGACAACACCATCGGCGAACCCAGCGAAGCGCTTGAGCTGGCAGCCGACGCCAATGCCCAGGCGACCGCCCATTTCCGGGGCGAGACCGCCGAGGCGGAGCTGGTGGCCGACGGATCGGACTTCCGCTCCGAAGCGCCGGTCTCGGACTTCATCGCCGGCGACGGCGGCCCGTCAGCGGGCGCCGAGGCGGGAGGATCGCTGTTCGCGGCGATGGGCACCGGCGGCGTGATGGAAGGCTTGCTGGCGATGTCGGCAGCGCCTGGTGCTCCGGCCGAACTGTCCGGCAATCTCCAGGGGCTTGTTGGCGGGGCGATGGCGGACTTCGCCGGCGAAGCGATGCTTGACGGCCTGCTCGCGCATTTCTCGCCGAGCATGGAGGGGACGGCATTCACCCTGTCTGCCTTTGACGACATGTCGGGCCTGCTTTCGCAGGATCTCGGCGGGACCAACGCTTTTGCACACATGGCAATTCTACCCGAAGCCAACGACGACGCGAGCATGCTCGCGGCGGCGCAGGCCTGAACTTCGAGGAACGGGGGTAATGATGAGAAAGACGCTTGTATCGACGGTGGCAATCGCCGCTGCGGCAGTGGCGGTGCCAGGGCACGCGCAGGACAGCTCGCTGTCCGGGCTCGACCTGAACTCGCTGCGATCGGAAATCCAGCAACGTTACGACGCGGCGCTCGCACTTTCGACCGATCCCGCGATCGTGTCGGGCGACAATTCCCGCTATGTCTGGGCGAACGAGGCCAAGGTGCAGTGCGGCATCGCGCTCGGCTACCTCAAGTCGTCGACGCGCGACGAGGTCAGCATCGGCAAGTGCGAAATGGCCGCGCGGCTGATGAACCGGGTACCTGCGCCGTACACGCCGCCCCCGCCGCCGGTCGTGGCCGCTCCCCCGCCGGAAATCTGCAGCCAGCGTCTGCCGGGGATCGTGTTCTTCGAATTCGATTCGGCCGCACCGCCGGCGGACGCGAACCAGACGATCGAGTTCGTCTCGCGTAACGCCGCTGCCTGCAACTGGACCGCTTTCGACGTGATCGGCCACACCGACCGGTCGGGAAGCAACGCCTACAACATGGGCCTGTCCGAGCGACGAGCCGAAGCAGTCGCATCGCTGATGGCCTCGATGGGAATCGCGCGCTCCGCGATTTCGACGAGCGCCCAGGGCGAAGAGCAGCCGCGGGTCCCCACAGAAGATGGGGTCCGCAATCCGCAAAATCGCCGTGTCGAAATCGGCGTCCGGTAACATTCGAGGGGTTACTATGCGCAAGTACACACTATCGATCGCGACAGCGGTCCTGCTGGCATCGGCCGCTCCGGCTGCGTTGGCGCAGGATTCCGGTCCGACTTCGCTCCAGGAGGCCGTCGCGGTTGCGATGAAGGCCAACCCTGAAATCATTCAGGCCCAGATGAACACCGAGGCTATCCAGGCCGAGCGCAAGCAGGCGCAGGGTCTCTACGCACCGCGTGTCGATCTCGAAGCATCGGCGGGTATCCGTCGGCTCGAGAACACCACCCGGCGCAACCTCGGTATCGCCGACCAGGAGCTCTATCCGCTTGAGGTAGGCGGGGTCGTCGACTGGACGGTGATCGACTTCGGCCGGCGTCGCGGAGAACTGCTCCGGCAGGCAGCACGCGTCGACGGAGCATCGCTCCGCGTGGTCGAGCGCTCCGAGTTCGTCGCGCTGCAGGTTGCACGCCAGTACTTCGACGTTCTCCTTCAGCAGCGGGTCGCGGCGGCTTCGTCCGACAACGTGACGTTCCACCAGATGCTGGTGGGCGATCTTGGCAAGGGAGTGGAGCAGGGCTCGATCAGTATTGCCGACCGTCAACAGGCGGAAGAGCGGCTGCAGGCTGCGCTGGTTCGGCAGACGGAGGCCCAGCAGGACCTGCAGAACGCCATGATCGAGCTGCAGCGCCTGACGGGCCTGGAAATCAACCAGGTCGTGCTGCCGCCCAACCTTGCCTCCGCTCTGCCGCCCAGTCTCGATCAGGCTGTCGGCCAGGCTCGCACGAAGCACCCCAAGGTGCGCGAGGCGGTTGCCGACGTCGATGCGGCGACGGCCATGGTCAAGGCGGCCGAAGGCGATCTCTATCCCACCGTGGGCATCGAGCTGCGCGGCCGGATCGGCGACGATATCGACGGCTTCCGCGGCGAGACGAACGACCTGCAGGCGCGGGCCGTGATGCGCTGGAACATTTTCGACGGCGGTATCAACCGTGCGAAAGTGCAGGAAATGGTGCGCCGGGCGAGCCAGGCGCGCTATCGCTTGCACGAATTGCAGCGCGAGGCCGAGGCGGACGTGCGGACCGCCTGGACCACGATGAACAGCCAGACCGACA
The DNA here is from genome assembly GCF_001698205.1 of Tsuneonella dongtanensis. Lineage (NCBI taxonomy): Bacteria > Pseudomonadati > Pseudomonadota > Alphaproteobacteria > Sphingomonadales > Erythrobacteraceae > Tsuneonella > Tsuneonella dongtanensis. Next base: position 2,480,140 of record NZ_CP016591.1, on the reverse strand, counting down.
TCGTGAACAAGGTCGAACGGCAAAGTCAGGTCAGCGACGACCTGCTCCTTTCGTATCGCAGCCAGTTCAATGTCGGCCGCCGCTCGCTCCTCGACGTGCTCGATGCCCAGAACACCCGCTACAACACGCAGGTGCGGCTCGAGACCTCGCGGTTCTCGCAGCTTTTCGCGCAGTACCAGACACTTGCCGCTACCAACAACCTGCTCGATGCCCTAAGCATCGCTCCGGGCGCAGGTGCGGGAATGGAAGAGCGGGCTCGGTTCGACTTCGGACCACCGGCGCCGGCTGAATTGCAGCGACGCGTCTATCCCTGACCAGGGCCGGGCGTCGCACGGAAAACAGGCATGATGATTGAAGGCGAAGCGATCGAGGGCGCCACGGCCGACCCGCTGGTGGAGTGCGTCCTCGAACTCGCGCGGCGGCTCGGGCCGTCGCTCGATGTAACGCGCCTCGAATACCTGCCGCGCGATGGGGCGGGACGCCTGCCCGGGCACCAGGCCGAGGCAGCGCTCGAGGTTGCCGATCTCGGTTTCGAGCCGCATCTCCGGCGGAGGCTACCCGCGGTGGCATCCGAGTATCCGGCTCTCATCGAATTTTCGCCCGGCGAGTTCGCCATCGGACTGGATGTGCGCGAAGGCGATATCCTGCTCTGGCGGCCCTACAGTGGCGAAACCTGGGAAAGCCGGTCATCGCTCAAGTCGCAGCCGATCACCCGTTTCATCACGGTCTACGGAGATCCCGACAAGCAGCGCGAGGACGAGGCTCCCTGGCACGCCAAGGGCCGGGGACACTGGTTCTGGGGTGAATTGCGCAAGGAGGCTGCGGCTTTCACGCCGGTCATCGTCGCTTCGACGGTGGTCAATCTCCTAGCCGTGGCGCTGCCGCTGTTCTCGATGAACGTCTACGACCGCGTGATTCCCAATCGCGCCCAGGCGACATTGTGGGTTCTGGCGGTAGGCGTCCTTCTCGCGTTCCTCCTCGAATTCCTTCTCAAGCGGGCGCGGACCGAGGTGGTCGACGAAATATCCATGCGGCTCGACCTGAAGCTGTCGCAGAAGATTTTCTCGCGGCTGCTTGCCGCGCCGCTCGACAGCCGGCGCGGTCATACGGGTGCGTTGGCGGCGCGGGTTTCCGAATATGCGACGGTCCGCGAATTCTTCGCTTCGACGACGGTCATACTCGTCGTCGATGTTTTCTTCCTGTTCGTGTTCGTCGGCGTCATCGCGATCATCGCGAGCTGGCTCGCGCTGATTCCGATCGTGATTATCGCTGCGATGGCCGTTGCCGGGTGGGTCCTGCAAAAGCGTGTCGTTGCCGCGGCGCAGGACGCGCAGGCGGATGCCGGGCTGCAGCAGACCCTGCTGGTCGAATCGCTGACCGGAATGGAGACGCTCAAGAGCCTCGGCGGCGAGGGCGGAATGATCGGCCGCTGGCGTCGGCTGGCCGAGGTCGGCTCCCATTCCCAGCAGCGCCTGCGGCACATCAATGCGCTCGCCATCGGCTTGGCCCAGACATTCCAGCAGATATCGACCGTATCGCTGGTGATCGGCGGGTATTACCTGTTCGCGGCGGGCCAGATCACGATGGGCGCCATCATCGCGGTTGTCATGCTTGCATCGCGATCGCTTGCACCGGCGGGCCAGATCGCATTCCTGCTCACGCGCGGGCGGCAAGCGAAGGAAACGCTCGACAGTATCGAGCGCCTGTTCGAGGGCGAGGACGAGCGCAAACGCACCGGCACGCTCGCCCTGGGGGCGATCTCGCGTCCGACGATCAAGCTCGAGAACCTCTCTTTCAAGTATCCTGACACTTCGCAGTCGGCGCTCGACGGTCTCGACCTGACGATCCAGCCGGGTGAAAAGGTTGCAGTCGTGGGCCGGGTCGCCTCGGGCAAGTCCACGTTGGGGCGTATCCTGTGCGGCCTGTACGCGCCCACCGACGGCGCGATGCTGATCGATGGGCTCGACAGCCGGCAGTGCCGGCCGCAGCAGCTGCGCGATGCTTTTCGCTTCGTCGGCCAGGACGCCGCGATCTTTACCGGTTCGGTCAAGGAAAACTTGGCGCTCGGTCGCCGCGACGTGAGCGACGAGGCGATGCTTGCCGCACTTCGTGCGACCGGGGCCGACCAGTTCTTGTCGCGCGATGCCGGCGGTTTCGATCGCGCAGTGGGCGAGGGGGGGCGGCGTCTTTCGGGTGGTCAGCGCTCGTTCCTTGCACTCGCCCGTGCGCTCGTTTCGCCTTGCGAGCTGTTGTTCCTCGACGAACCGACGGGGGCGATGGACGCACAGACCGAGCAACTTTTCGTCGAGCGTCTGTCCCAGTCCATGACAGAAGGGCAAACCCTGGTCATTTCGACCCACAGACCGGCGCTTTTCGCGGTATGCCAGCGCCTTATCGTACTCGACAACGGCCGCGTCGTGGCCGACGGACCGATCCAGGACGTGATCGCCCGATCGGGCCTGGCAGGAAAAACTCAATGAACACGCTCGCCATCGAAACGGCCTCGGTGCCCGACGACGGTAGCCCGGCGAAGGGTCGCCTGGTGAAAGGCGGCCTGCTGTTCGCAATCGTCGTGGGCGCGTTGGGCGCCTCCTCGTTCATGCCGCCCGAGCGCGAGGCGCGCGCCGCGGTGCCGGTCACCAGCGCGGTCCGCCAACAGATCGCGACGATGTCGACGGGAACCGACCAGGCGCTCGTTGTCGAGGGCGACAGCGCGGTAGAGCGTAATGCCCTGATCCCGATCAGCGGGCTACCCGTCGGCCGGATGGCCGCTTTTACCGAAATCGGCACCAGCTCGGCTGCCTATTCGACGGCCCTGCGATGCATGACGCAGGCAATTTACTACGAGGCGGCCAACGAACCCGAAACCGGCAAACGCGCGGTGGCGCAGGTCGTGATCAACCGCCTGAAGCACCCGGCCTATCCCAACTCGGTCTGCGGAGTCGTCTACGAGGGCGCGAACGCCCCTGTGTGCCAGTTCAGCTTCACTTGCGACGGGTCGCTGCTTCGCACCCCGATGGCGCGGCAATGGAACGAATCGCGCCGTATCGCCGCCGAAGCGCTGGCCGGGACGACCGAACCTTCGGTCGGGACCGCGACCAACTACCATGCCGATTACGTGGTGCCGAAGTGGGCCTTCACGCTCGGCAAGCTGGCCCAGATCGGGCGGCACATCTTTTACCGCCTGCCCGGGCGCGTAGGCAGCGAAAGTGCCTTCGGCGACCGCTGGACTGGCGTCGAGCGCATCCCGCAACTCGATTTCGGCCGACTGCGCGCTGAACTCGATGCGCGGCTGGCCGAAGAGACCCTCGAACCTGTCGAGGCGTTCGTGCCGGGCCTGACGGTCACGCCCGATGCCAAGGACCGGCATGCGGCGCACGACGTCGGCGGACGGCTCGATACCACCACGACCTGGCGCCTCTCGATTCCCGACCCGGCGGACATCAGCAACGGCTACAAGAATACCATCTCCAGCCAGGCCGATGCCGTGCGCGCCGCTGGGGCCGGTATCGCCGAAACGCCTGCGATCAAGGACCCGGCTGCGTGACCCTGCGCGAGCGTTATGAGAACTGGGATGCGAGCCGACGCCTCATCGCGATTTCGGCGCTCGGCCTCTTCCTGCTGATTATCTGGGCCGCGTTCGCGCAAGTCGACCAGGTGACGCGCGGGATGGGGAAGGTTATCCCATCGAGCAAGGCGCAGCTGGTTCAGCCGGCCGAGCCCGCGGTTATCAAGGATATCCTCGTCCGCGGCGGTCAGAGCGTGAAGAAGGGCCAGCTGCTCGTCCGGCTGGACGATGCGCAGTCCGCCTCGGAACTGGGTCAGCTCAAGGCCGAGACCGAGCGGCTCGCGATCCGCGCGGACCGGCTTCAGGGCGAGGCTGGCGGCGGTGCGCTGGGATGCGAAGGCGCCGACTGCGCGGACGAACGGCGGCTGCAACAGGTTCGGGTTGCGACTCAGCAATCACGGCAGAATGCGCTGGCCGCCGCGATCGAACAACGGCGCCGCGACCTGAGCGAAGCACAGGCAACTGCGGCATCGCTCGAGGACAGCGTCCGCCTAGCACGCGAGCAGGTCAACATGCTGACCCCGCTCGCTGCGAAGGGAATCGTTCCGCAAACCGAGTTGCTCACGGCGCAACGCGAGCTTGTCGACACGCAAGGCCGACTCTCGGCCGCGCGCCAGGCTGCCGCGCGCGCGTCGGCTTCGATCAGCGAGGCGCAGGCCGATCTGAATGCCGCGCGGCTCGATTTCCGCCAGCAAGCTTTGACCGAGCGGAGCGAGCTGCAGACCAAGATCGCGGTCAACGAGCAGACCATCCGCGGCGCGGCCGCCCGGCAGGAGCGCAATGCCCTGCGCGCGCCATCCGACGGTATCGTCAACGATGTGCAGATCACCACCGTCGGCGGCTTCGTCAACGCGGGCGAAAAGATCATGCAGGTCATCCCCGTGGGCGACAAACTGCTTGTCGAGGCACGGATCGCGCCGAGCGACATTGCCTTCATCAAGGTGGGTGACACCGCGAACGTAAAGGTGACGGCCTACGATTTCTCGATCTTCGGCGGCCTGCGCGGCAAGGTCCAGCAGGTCAGCGCCGACAGCATCTTCGACGAGGCCGAACGGCAGGCGTACTACACGGTACTCATCGAGACCGACAAGTCGTATATCACCAAGGGGGGGCAGCGCTTGCCTATCGTCCCCGGCATGATCTGCGACGTCGAAATCATCACCGGAAGCCGCAGCATCCTGACCTATCTGCTGAAGCCGATCGAAAAGGCCTTCGACATGGCGCTCACCGAGCGCTGAGCGGTCAGACGCCGTGCAGCCAGCGCGTCTGGTTGCCGAAGCTCAGGATTGGCCGGTAATCATGGCTCGGCGCGGCGTCGAGCACTTCGTCGGTCGCGTTGTCGAGCATCCGGTAACCCATGTCCGTGCGAACGATCAGCACCGCATGATCGGCGTTGCGGACGAGGTCGCGGGCGATGGTCAGCATCATGTCGTCGTGCGGCACGCCCGCGGCCGCGAGCAACTGCATCTTGACGAGGGCGATGTCCTCGCAATCGCCGCGTCCTGCCTTCAGCGTCTTGCGTGCGCCCGCCCAGAAGTCGCTCCGTCCATACTGGACGCTGTCCTCGGTATACTTGATCCGCTGGTTGGCCCAGCGGTTGACGGCAGTAAGGGCATCTTCCCGGCTGGCAGGCAGTGCGCCGATGTGCCGCTTGAGCTGAGTGGCGGACAGCGTTTCGCTCCGCACCCGTTTCCAGTCCCTGTCGAAGGTCGTGTTTCCGATGCGAACACGCTTGCTCGCCAGGAAGTTTTCCGGATCGAAGCTCAGGGTCGACAGGGCCGATCGCGCGCCGGAAGTGGGCGCGGTGCGCAGGGCGGCGAGGCCGTTGCACGCGGAGGGGGGGGCGGAGGCGTCGATACCGGGAGACAGCGTAGCCGTCGGCAGACTTGCCTCGGCGATCTGAACCCCGTTTCCGGCTGGTACCGCTGCCACTGCGGCCTGCTGCACCCGGATGGCATCGAGTGCACTCGGAGCGCCGCCGAGAACCGCGGCGCTCTTGGTGATCGGGCTGGCCGGCGCGAGCGCGGGCGACAGCGGCCTGGCGTCCATGACGCAGCCGGACACCGCGTCGATCACTGCCGGCAGCGCTATCGCATGAACGGAAGCGTTCGCCGGCGATGCGAAAGTGCCCAGCGCAAGTGCGGAAGCGCCCGCAGCGATGCGAGAAACGAGAGAAAGGGAGAGGTGGCCCTTGTCCATGCCACCCCGGATAAGGGGGGCAGGTAAGGGTAGAGTGACGAGACGGGGTTAACGCCGCGGTTACGAAAGCGGCGCGGAGGCGGCCTCCGCGCCGCGCCAACACAGGCAAGGGATTGCTTGCGACTTCGCCCAGCCGCTATCGCCTTTGGTTGTAACATAATTGCCTCAGGTTATGAGAATGCGCGGCGACGCTATTTCCTTTCCATGCAAACTGATATCCGCCAGCGAACAACCTTATCCAGGGGGTCTCTATGCGTTTGTTCAATCACCTTCGCCTCGCGTTGTTCTCCACCACGGCGGTGAGCAGTTTCGCATTTGCGCCTGCAGTGTTAGCGCAGGATGCGGGGGTGGCGGAGAACAACGCCTCAACTGAGGGAACAATCGTCGTCACCGGCACCCGCGTCGTGCGCGACGGATTCGAAGCGCCGACCCCGGTGCAGGTGCTGACCGAAGAGGACATCGAGAACTCCTCGCCAACGAACAACATCGCCGACTTCGTCAACCAGCTTCCGGCGCTCGCTGCATCGATCCGGCCGTCGAACTCGCGGCTCGAACTCAGCAACGGCCAGGCAGGCATCAACGCGCTCAACCTGCGCAGCCTCGGCACCGTGCGAACGCTGGTGCTCGTGAACGGCCGACGCTCTGTTGGCTCAACTGCGAATGGCATCGTGGACGTGAACACGATTCCCCAGTCCCTCGTGCAGCGCGTCGAAGTGGTGACTGGCGGTGCCTCGGCCGCGTACGGCTCTGACGCGGTCGCGGGTGTGACCAACTTCATCCTCAACAACGAGTACGAGGGCATTAAAGTGGGGGCCGATGCCGGCATCACCCACCGCGGCGACGGCTTCAACTATTCGGCCGACGCGACGGCAGGCTTTGCCTTCGCCGACGGTCGCGCACGGTTGATCGTCGCGGGCGAAATCGCCCACACCGACGGTATCTTCTCCATTGATCCTATCGAACGCGCGTGGAACCATCAGGGCTTCGTGCGGATCACCAATCCAGCCTGGTCCGCCAACGCGACCGTGCCGCGGTACCTTTTCCGCACGATGGTCGGCGCGGCCAACTCGACGCCGGGCGGCCTGATTACCGGGTCTTCGGGCGGCACCCCGCTCTGTGGCACCTACTTCGGCCAAGGCGGATCGATCAACCAGTACCAATACGGCAGCCTCGTGTTTCCCTCTCCGGCCTGCTCGTCGACCCCCTCGCTAAACCAGGGCGGTGACTGGCGGGTCAACGATTCGGGCCGCCGCATCGGCCTCAGCCCCGAGGAAGACCGCTGGGGCGTGTTCGGCCGCCTGAGCTTCGACATCACCGACGGCGTCCGCCTGTTCGGCGAGGCATCGTTCAACCGCCAGGAAACGCTGTTCAATGCCGGTCCCAACCTGATGACCGGCCTGTCGATCCGTGCTTCCAATTGCGGCACCGGGGCGACCGCCCCGATCAGCTGCAACGCATTCCTGTACCGGACGCTGGGCTCAGCGGCTCTCGCCGGGCGCAACACGGTGACGCTAGCGACCACCGCTGCGGACCTTCCGGGGCGCGGCACTAACAACGAGCGCAAGGTCGAACGCTACACGATCGGTGCGGAAGGCGATTTTGAGGCCTTCGGACGGCCCGCGCAGTGGGATATCTACGGGCAGTACGGCCGCGCGGACCTGCACGAACAGCTGATCAACATCCAGCAGACCACCCGCCGCAACGTCGCCATCGACGCGGTATTCGCCCCGGCCGGGAACGAGAGCGGCCTTCCGGTCGGCTCGATCCAGTGCCGGATCAACGTCGACGGCGATACGACAAACAATGACGCCGCTTGCCGTCCGCTCAACCTGCTCGGATTGGGCGTGTCGTCGGCGGATGCGATCGACTACGTCCTCGGCGATCCTTACCGCGACCAGTTCCTCAAGCAGACGGTGGCGGGCGCGAACTTGTCGCTCAACCCATTCGCCACATGGGCGGGCGACGTTAGCATCGCGGTTGGCGCGGAGTATCGAAAGGAAGAAATCGACGGCTTCGTGCCGCAGGAATTCCAGCCGGTCGTGAACGCCAACGGCTCGACGACGAGCCTGTGGTCGGTGGGCAATTATCGTCCCAGCAAGGGCAGCTACAATGTCAAAGAAGCCTATCTTGAAACCGTGATACCGCTCGGCTTCGGGCTGGACTTCAACGGTGCGATCCGCGGTACGGACTATTCAACCTCGGGTTTCGTCACGACCTGGAAGCTGGGCGCGACGTGGCAACCAATCGACGACATCCTGCTGCGCGCCAATCGTTCGCGCGACATTCGCGCGCCAAATCTGAACGAATTGTTCCAGGCGGGCACTGCGAACACTTCGACCGTAACCAACCCTTACTTTGTCGCGGGACAGATGAATCCCGGACCCGGTACGGGCATTTACGGGCCTAGCCTGTCCTACCTCGGCACCGTTACTGGCAACCTCAACCTGCGGCCGGAGAAAGCCGATTCGTACAGCTTCGGCGCCGTTCTCACTCCGCGCTTCGTACCCGGGTTAAGTTTCTCGGCGGATTACTGGCGGGTGAAAGTCACGGACGCGATCGACAGCCTGAGCGCGGACGATATCGTCAATCGCTGCTTCGAAGGATTGGCGGACTACTGCGCCGCCATCACTCCCGATCCGAACGTTGCCGGGCGCGTCCTGATCAGCCGTTCACCGTTCAATTTCGCGAGCATCCTTATCCGCGGGATCGACTTCGAAGCGGCCTATCGCGCGTCGCTCGGTGCGGGCAATTTGAACATCCGCGGGCTGGCGACGCGTTATCTCGAGAACACCGTCACCACCGGCGTACCGGGTTTCACCCCGTTCGATTCGGTCGGCACGCTGGGCATCGGCACGGGTTCGCAGTCGATCGTGCCGAAGTGGATCTACCGCGTCAGCGCCGCCTATGACACGGATGATTACACCCTGACCGCGGTGGCCCGCGGGGTCGGCGACGGGCGCTACGACGCGACCGGCATCGAATGCGGATCGAGCGGCTGTCCGGTCTCGACCAACCAGTTCCCGACCTATGAGGACAACAGCATCGATGGAGTAACCTACGTCGACTTCAACGCGACGTTCAAGTTCGACGCGTTCGGTGGCAAGAATGGAGAATTTTTTGTCAATGTGACGAATCTGTTCGACACCGACCCGATCGTCCTGCCGGAAACAGGTCTCGCGGCGAACAGTACATACAGCGACTTGCTCGGACGCGCCTATCGCGTCGGGGTACGGCTTAAACTGCGTTGATCGAGTGGCTGGCTGGCGCGCAAACCAATTGCGCCAGCCAGCGTTACGCGCGAAACCACGGGCGTGACCGCCGATCTGGCCATTCCCGCCACCACGCCATTCGGCGGGATGAGCCGCTCGCGCGTGCAGGCGCTCTACCTGCTGCTCGGCTTTTCCGCCGGCCTGCCCTTCTACATGTTCAATGCTGTGCTGACGCTACGTCTGGCGCAGCACGGGATCGACATCGCCATCGTCGGTTTCTTTGCCTGGATCGCATTGCTGCCGACGTTCAAGTTCCTCTGGGCGCCGCTGCTCGAGCGGTTCGATGTCCCGGGTTTCACCGGGTTCTGGGGACGACGCCGCGGCTGGCTGATGCTCGCGCAACTCGGCATCGTCAGCTCGATGGTGGGAATGGCGGCGACCGCCGACGATGCCAGTTTGCCACTCACCGCGCTGTTCGCGGTGACGCTCGCTTTCTGGACCACCACGCTGGAGATCGCCGCGGACGGCTGGCGGATCGAGCTGGCCCCGACCCAGACCGAGCAAGGGCCGGTCGTGGCGGCGAACCTGTGGGGATATCGCAGCGCCATGGTCGCGGCGGGCAGCGGTGCAGCTTTCATCGCGGCGAGGGCCGACTGGGCGGCCGCCTATCTGGGCATTGCCCTGCTCGCGTTTCTCCCGTTCCCGATACTCGCGGCCATGCGGGCGGAGGAGGGGGCCCGTGCCCGCCGGGTAACCGCTTTGGGCGGAGGGCTTGCCGCCGGGGCTATGTTCCTCCTGGCGGTCACCGCGCTCACCGCGGTCGCGGGCTGGGCCGCGCTGTCGCTGGCCGCTTGGGCGGGGATCGATTCCCGAACCAATGTTACTCCGTGGGCCCTTGCGATTTGCATGCTGCCGTTCATTGCGATGGCGCTTGCGTTACCGCGTATCCGCAGGATGGGACCGGACGCTCCGTGGCGGCGGTCGGCTACTGTCGGCCCCTACGTCGATATCTTCTGGCGCTTCGGGTTCGGTACCCTCGCGGTGCTGGCATTTGTTTCGCTCTACCGCGTCGGTGACGTGCTTGCGCTCACGCTCTCGCACCCGCTGTGGGACGCGCGAGGATATTCGCTCGACCAGATCGGTATCGCCGATGGTTTCGTCGCGCTCCCCTCCAGTATGCTCGGAGTGGCGCTGGGCGGATGGATGGCGGCGAAATGGCCGCTCGGGCGTACGCTGGCGATCGGCGCGGTTCTCGCCGCCGCGGGCAACCTGATCTACGCCTGGCTATGGTGGGCCGCGCCGGAGGGGTGGAGGCTTTATTGCTCGGTCGCGCTCGACCAGTTCGGCAATGGCTTCGCAGGCACCGTGTTCGTCGTCTACCTGTCGATGCTGGTGAATCCGCGTTTCCCTGCGGCACAATACGCGTTCCTGTCGGGCTTCGCTTTCCTCCTCGCGCGGCTTCTGGCGGGCGCATCGGGCACCATGCAGAAGGAGATCGGCTATGACGGATTCTTCATCCTCAGCGGCGCGGTCTCGCTCGTGGCGATCGTGCTGATCCCGGTGATCGTGCGCGTCCGCGCACGCCAGCCGGACGTGCCGGCATGATCGACGAGGTCGCCGCCCGCGCGTTCGAAGTCGTGCGCCCGGCACTTCCGGCCATTCCCGGCGCAACACTCGGCGTCGTGAGCGGGTCCGGCGAGCGCGCGGTGCTGCTCGATGGGTTTGCGGCAGTCGAACCAGAGCGGGAAGTGCTGACGCGCGATCACTGGTTCGACCTCGCGTCGCTATCCAAGGTGATCGCCACAACGACGATGATCCTCGAACTGGCCGAGCAGGGCCGTCTCGATCTCGACGCATTCATCACCTCGGCCATCCCCGACTTGCGGCAGTACGATGAAGTCGGCGCGGCCGAACGACGGCTGACCTTCCGTGATCTCCTGGCGCACCGGACTCATCTGCCTGCGGTTTTCCCGACCTACACCTACGGCAAGGACCCCGCGACGCTGCGCGCATTCATTCTCCAGCGCGAATGGTCAAAGGGTCCGCCCGTCTATTCGGACATCAACTTCATCCTGCTCGGCATTGCCATCGAGCGGCTGACCGGTGCCGAAATGCGCGACTGGCCGCTGGGTGAGGGACTGAGCTACGGGCCCCCGCCGGGCCCGGCCGTCGCCACCGAGCGCTGTTCGTGGCGCGGCCGCGTGATGAGGGGCGAGGTTCACGATGAGAACTGCTATGCCCTCGGCGGGGCGACCGGGCACGCAGGCCTTTTCGGCACGGTCGGCGGGGTGCTCGATTTTGCGCAAGGCCTGCTCGACGGAAGCGGCGCGAGCCCATTCGTGATCGAGGGCATCCGGGAGCGGCACGGTGAAGAGCGGACGCTCGGCTGGGAAGCGCGCTTTCGCGGCTGGCAGGGCGGCGACGCCTGTTCGGAAGCGACCATCGGGCATACCGGCTTCACCGGCACGGGTCTCTGGATCGATTTCGAGCGCGGCCTTGCCTGGACCCTGCTGACCAACCGCGTGCACCCGACGCGCCACGTGGACAACGGTATCTTCGAATTGCGGCCTGCGACCGGCGACGCCGTGATCGCCGCTTTCGACGCGCTCAGTTAGCCGCGGCGATGGCCAGCAGGGCGCGGTCCATGAACTGGGTTGCGCGGACCGCCTCCGGCACATCGTTGGCGTAGATCGCGAACGTGAGTGCGCGCCCGCTCGCACCGGTCATGTAGCCCGCCAGCGCATTGGTTGCGTTCAGCGTTCCGGTCTTGGCGAATATCCGCTCGGCAAGCGCTGTTCCGGCAAAGCGCCTGCTGAGCGTGCCATCGACGCCGCCTACTGGCAGGGACGCGCGGAATTCTGCACCCCATGCCTGGCCAGCGACCCAGTCGAGCAAACGGACCGTCGCGCGCGGGGTTACGCGGTTGTAAGTCGACATGCCCGATCCATCGGACAGGCTTACGGTCCCTTCCGGCACTCCCGCTCTAACGAGCATCCCCGTCACGGCCGCCTGCCCATCGGCGATGGAGCAAGTGCCCCGAATGCAGCCGGTGCGTCGAAGGAGAAGCTCTGCGTAAAGGTTCTGACTGACCTTGTTCACTGTCCGGACTGTCTCGCCGATGGGCGGGGTCTCGACCTGAGCGAGTGCGGCAACAGCGGGTACCCGCACTGGCGGCGCATCGCCTCGCACTGCCGGATCATCCGAGGGAAGCAGCGGACGGTAGCGCGAGGACACCTCGCCGGTCACGCGGACACCGCGTACTCGGAGCATCTCGGCCAGGCGCCAGGCGGCGTAGTGCGCCGGATCGTCGACACCCAGCCTCAGCGTTTCGGGCTTCGCGTCCACTCCGATTGATCCCGTGAGGACGAGCTCGCGTCCGTTGGGCGCACGATCATATCCGAGTTCGACCTTGTTGCCGGGTACCGTAGTGGCGAGGTTCATCAGCGAATAGTACGACGGAAGCGTGACCGCCGGTAGTTCCCCAAGTTTGCCCGGGGCCACGCTGGCGAGTATCTCGTTGTCGTCGATCGACAGAGCGGAAATTCCCGTGCCCGAACGCGTCGGGATGTTGTTCCAGCTCATCCCCGGGCTCCAGCGTTGGTCAGGGAAGGCGGCCGCGTCGCCCACCACGTTGCGGACCCGGCGCGTCCTTTTAGCGACGGCATCGGCAAGCGTTGCGAGGCAGTCGGTCGCGCAATCGGGAGCAGCTGACAGGTGCGGGTCGCCGCGGCCTTCCAGGATCACATCCTGCGCCTTACCTGTCCGGCTGATCCGCACCCGCGCGCCAGTGCCGGCGGCTTCCGGGAGCTGACCCTGCGCTACTGCGTCCATCGCTGCTGCGGTGGTGAATATCTTGGTGTTCGAGGCCGGAACGAAGCGCTTGTCCGGATCGATCGACAGGACCTCGCGCCCCTGCCCATCGGTCACCATCAGGCCCCAGCTCGTGGCCGGTCCGGCTTCGTCAAGGATCGAGGTGACTTCGTCCTTGAGCGCGTCTTGCGCGCCCACGGGAGCGGCGATCAGGGCAAGCGGGGCAGCGAAAGACAACAGGCGCATCGGGTCCGAACCTAGAGGGCGGTGTCCGGTTGGCAAGCGGCCTCCATGCCATGCCTTCGCCCGGCCATAACCCCCGAGCATTGATGCGCCCGCGCGGGGGTTGCTGCGCTTCGGCGGCCCCGTCACACTCGACGGCATGACGCGAATGTTGCGCCGTTTTTTCAGGACGTTCCAGTTCGGACTGGCCGCCTCGTTCATGGCGGCGCCGCTTGTACCTGCCTTCGGGGAGAATGTAATGCTGATCGAAGGAGCGCGCGTGTTCGACGGAACCGGCGCCAAGGCGCGGGTCGCCAAAGTGCTGGTGCGCGATGGGCGGATTGTTGCGATCGGCCCGGATGTTGAGGCGCCGACGGACGTCGAGCGGGTCGACGGTCGCGGAAAGACGCTGATTCCCGGGCTGTTCGACCTGCACACCCACACCCGCTCGCCGGCCTACCAGGCGCCGGAGGACTTGCCCAAGGCCTGGGCCGGATACCTTCTCAACGGCGTGACCACGATCAACGACTTCTCTGTTTCCGGCGAGATGATCGCGCCGATCCGCGCGCTGGTCGAGAAACCGGGCGGCTTCTGGGCGCCGCATCTCAACCAGGCCATCCGCTTCGGCGTGCCCGGCGGGCACGGGACCGAGTACGGCTGGGGCAGCTTCTTCACCATGCAGACCACGACGGCGCGTGCCGCCCATTTCCTGATGCCGCGCGCGCTGTCCTACGATCCCGATCTGATCAAGGTTTTCGCCGACGGCTGGCGCTATGGCCGGGATCCGGACGTCATGTCCATGAACGAGCACACGCTCAGCGCCATCGTCAAGGATGCCCACGCCGCCGGCAAGCCGGTGATCACGCATACCGTGACTCTTGAAGGAGCCAAGGTGGCCGCAGCCGCCGGGGTCGACGCCGTCGGACACGGCGTTGGCGATGCATTGATCGACGACGAGCTCATTAAACTCATGCGGCGCAAGGGCACGGCCTACATCGCCACGCTGGTCGTTTACGAGCCGCAACAGGAGCGCGTGTTGAGCGCGGCGGAGCTGGACGGCCTCGACGCAGGTGAACGCGCGGACGAGGTCAACCGCCGCGGCGGGCCGATCCGAGAATACGATACGAAGCGCTGGAAGATCATGCGCGAGAACATCGGCAGGCTGAAGAAGGCGAACATCCCCATCGGCATCGGTTCCGATGCCGGGATCGGCGGGGTTTATCACGGTCACGGCGCTGTCCGCGAAATCTGGTGGTTGGCACAGCTTGGCCTCTCGCCCGCCGAAGCGCTGGTCGCAGCCACGAAGACCAGCGCCGAGATCATCGACAAGGACGGCGACCGCGGGACGATCGAGCCGGGAAAGCGCGCCGACCTCGTGTTGGTAGACGGCTCTCCTGACAAGGACATCGACGACATCTGGAAGGTCGCTCGGGTCTGGCAGGACGGGCGCGAGGTGCCGCTCGCCGAGCTTCGCGCGATGCGCGACCGGCCCGAAACGAGCGCAATGCCGGTCGAGCCGATGACAGGTCCGGTGCTGAGCCAGGCGCGCGAGGACGGGCGAACCGACCTCGACACGCTTCCGGTGGCGACCACCGACCCCGGCATCGATCACTCGCACCTGATCGCGGTCGACAAGCCGGGCGGGAAGCCGGTTTTCCTCGCCGCCCAGATGGGCGCATCGCCGAGGCCTTACGTTCAGTGGGTGCTGCCACTCACGCGCGGACCGATCAACGTCGCGGATGCGAGCGGGTTCACGGGTGTGGAGCTCATCGTCAGGGGCGAGGGTGATTACCGGATGGTGATCGAAAGCTACGGCCTCGACGGCAGCGAGTGGTTCGCCGCGCCGTTTGCACCGAAGGAAGAAGCGCACGCGATCCGCTTGCCGTTCGAGCGCTTCCGTAGCCGCAGCAAGGAAGCCGTTCTCGACCTAAAGCAACTCCGCGCGCTCCGCGTGCATCTGGCGGGCAAGACCGGCGAAACTGCCTCGCTCGAAGTCGATACGATCCGTTTCTATCGGGATTAGGCGGGGCAACGTCCCGGCGGCGGGGTACGGCGGAGGGCTTTGCCTGCCGCGGCTCCCGTCAGCGAGCCCGCATCCACCGCCAGTTGGCCGTTGACCACGACCGTCCGCATTCCGCTCGCAACGAGTTGCGGCTCCTCGTATGTCGCGCCCGCGGCAAAGGTCGCAGGATCGAACACCGCGATGTCGGCAAAATGGCCTGGCTTGAGGCGGCCGCGCTCTTTCAGTCCGAGGAAGTCGGCCGTCACAGCGGTGCTGCGATCGACGAACTCCCGTGTCGAAATCACGCGGCGTTCCTTCGCATAGACGGCGAACTTCCGGGCGAAGCTGCCGTACATCCGCGGATGACCGCCCGACGCGTCGGACCCCGTCATCGTCCAAGGTTGGCGCATGAAAGTGGCGATGTCGCTTTCGGCCATGTTGAAGCTCACCACACTGACGTCGGCTTCGCGGATAATCGCCGTCGCGGCGGCAAGCGGGTCCGTGCCGGTGGCAATTGCGATTTCGCTTAACCGGCGGCCTTTCCAGGGGCCTTCGACGACGAGGAGGCTGTCCGGTCCCCCGCGGCGGCGCAGATTGTCGGCCATCCCCTCGCGCACGACAGGGTCGCCGAGCCGCGCGAGCATTGCCGGACGCCCGCCGGCTTGCGCGGCGAGAGGTACGAGCGAGGCGACCATGCTGGTTCCGCTCGCCTCCCACGGGTACTGGTTGGCCGTAACGTCGAGCCCCTCCGCGCGCGCCTTCTCGATCCGGGCCACGATCGAAGGAGCCATCCCGTGCAGGTCCACGCCGAGCGCCTTGATGTGCGAGATGTGGACCGGAATTCCCGCCTCGCGCGCGATCGCGATCGTTTCGTCCACCGCGGCTGTAAGGCCGACGGTGTAGTTCGATTCGTCGCGCAGGTGCGTATCGTAGACGCCACCCAGTTCTCCTGCGACATGGGCGAGGGCGACGACTTCGGGCTTCTCGGAGAAGCTCTGTGGTGCGTAAAAAAGCCCTGTGGAAAGGCCCAACGCGCCCTCGCACATCGCCTTGCGGACAAGCGTCCTCTCCCTCTCGAGCTCATCGGGCAAGGGCGCGCGGCGGGCATTGCCGATCACCTGCTGCCTGATGGTTCCGAACCCGGTGAAAGCGGCGAAGTTGATGCCGGGCGGCCGTCCAGATGCGCCGGCGAGCAGGTTGTCCATCTCAACCGGGCCGCGCCCGTCGCTGCCGATCACTGCGGTAGTGACGCCTTGCATGAGGAATGGCTCGACAAGCCGGGTCCGCGGTTCCTCGCTGGTCAACCAGCCGTCCATGTGCGTGTGCGGGTCGATGAAGCCGGGCGCGACGATCATTCCGCGCGCGTCGATGGTCCGCGCCGCGTTGACCGACAGACGGGGGCCGAGTGCGACTATCCGCTCGCCGCGCACCGCCAGGTCGCCGATGAAAGGATCCGCGCCGCCCGGATAGATGGTGCCGCCGGCGATAAGCAGGTCCACGTCCGCGGGACTTACAGTGGTGCACGATGCGGTGAGGGCGGTACACAGGAGGAGCGGAAGCCGCTTCAACCCCAGAAACCTTCCTCGGGTGGATGCATCGTGCCGTTCGCTTCCCATACGCCTCCCGGGCGATCGTCGGCCAGCCACAGGGGGCCGTCAAGGTCGGCCCAATCGGCCATCTGCGCGACGTGGAGCGCCGGGGCGATGCCGAGTGATGAGCAGACCATGCATCCGCTCATCAAGCCCATGCCCCGTTCACGTGCCGCCTTCGCCAGTTCAAGCGCGGCGGTGAGCCCACCGGTCTTGTCCAGCTTGACGTTGATCGCCTGGTAGCGCGCCGCGACGCTGTCGAGATCGTCGACGGTGTGCACCGATTCGTCGGCGCAGATTGGGACGGGCCCGCGAAAGCCCGCGAGCCAGCCGTCTTCCTCTGCCTTGCACGGCTGTTCGAGAACGTCGACGCGGCACTCGGCGAGCACGGGCATCGCCGCGCGGACAAGCGCCTCGTCCCAACTCTCGTTGGGATCGACAATCAGCGCAGCGTCTGGTGCAGCGGCGCGCACCGCGCGGATCATCGCGAGCGGTTCGGTCGCATCGACCTTTACCTTGAGCAGCGGTGCATCGGAAATTGCGGCGGCCGCCTCGGCCATTATCCGCGGCGTGTCGATGACTATCGTCAGGGCAGTCGGCACGGGGCCGGGCTCCGCCACTCCCAGCATCTGGGCCACGCTTCGGCGCGACTGCTTGGCCGTAAGGTCCCAGATCGCGCAGTCCACCGCATTCCGCGCCGCGCCCGCTCGCATGCCCGAGAGAATTTCGGCGACGCTCGCCCCGCCTTCGATCGCTGCCCGCGCATCCTCGATCTCCGCGAGCGAACTCTCGATGCTTTCGCCATATCGCGGATAGGGTACGCCCTCGCCGCGCCCGGTCACGCCGTCCATCGCGACTTCGACCGTGACCACTTCGGCGACGGTCTTGATGCCGCGCGAAATGCGGAAGGGCCGGCTCAGCGCGAAGCGATCGGCGCGGGCTTTGAGCGTTCGTGACACAGCAGGTTGTCGATGATCGCCTCGACCCCGAAGCGATAGGGATCGGTGCAGGGCAGTCCGAGCAGGTGGCCGGCTTCGCCGCACAGCCGCTGCGCCTCGGCCTCGGAAAAGCTCGAGGTGTTGAGGCAGATTCCTGCCGCGCGGACATTGGGGCTGGTCAGCCGGGCAACCTGGAGGTTGGCTGCCAGGCACTCGGCGAGCCCCGGCATGGGCCGTTCGGGAAGGCCGCGGATGCCCTTGCGCGCAGGATCGTGACACAGGACGAGCGCTTCGGGTTGCGCACCGTGAAGGAGCCCGGTCGAAACCCCCGCGAACGAGGGATGGAACAGCGAGCCCTGGCCCTCGATCACATCCCACCCGCCGTCATCTCGCGCGGGTGCGAGGTATTCGATCGCACCCGAGATGAAGTCGGCAATCACCGCGTCGAGCGGCACGCCGCCGCCGGCGATGAGAATGCCGGTCTGGCCCGTTGCGCGGAAATCCGCTGTCTGGCCGCTTGCCCGCAGTCCATCGACCAGTGCGAGCGACGCGTACATCTTGCCCACCGAACAGTCCGTGCCGACGGTCAATATCCGCCGTCCTGCGCGGGGGCGGCCGGTGCCCACCGGCAGATTGGCCGGCGGATCGCGCACGTCGAACAGGGCGAGACCCCGGGCGTTGGCGATCGCGACCAGCTCGGGCACCGCGTTGAGCCGGTGGTGCAGACCCGATGCGACATTGAGCCCGGCCTCGAGCGCGGCCTTCGCATCGGCGATCATCGGTAGGTCCATCGTCCCGCCAGCATTGGCGACGCCGAGCACGAGCGTGCGGGCACCCGCTGCTGCGCCTTCGGCAATCGACATGCGCGGCAGACCGAGCGTTAGCGGGCAATCGTCATGGCGGAATTCGCCCACGCAGTCGTGCCGACGAAACTCGGCGAGGCCGCGCGAAGTCTTGATCCCGACCGGGTCGGTCGTGTGCCCCAGATAGAGCAGGTAAGGCGCAGGTATGTTCACCGGTCCTTGCTAACCTCCGGGCGCGGGAATCCTCGCATATGGCCGTGGCGGAGTGGCATAAACGGCGGTTATGCCGGGCGGGATAGAGCGTCGATAGTCCGCGCCAGCGCCTTGAGGAAGTCGGTCGCGAGCGCGGTTGGCGGACGCTCGAGCAAGTACATCGCATTGACGTCAAACGTCAGCCGCGACTTGAGCGGACGCATGGCGAGCCCCGGAACGAGCGAGGCGCGCGCGGTCAAGTTGTCGACCACCGTCATGCCCACGCCAAGCCGGACGAGCGCCGTGGCGATATGGAATGTGCGCGCCGAGACGACTTCGTTCAATTCGACGCCGAGCCTTTCGGCCTCGTTGGTGAATATGGTGCCGACCGGTCCGCTTCCGGCAAGGCTCACGAGCGGACGTCCGGCCAGCTCCTCCAGTCCGATCCGTGAAGGAGCATCGGGCATGTCTTCCTCGCGGTAGAGCACAACCAGCTCACCCGCGCCGAGCCAGAAGCGTCCAAGCGGCGCTCCCTGGGGCACCTCATAGGCGACGACCACGTCGGTCTCCCGCTCGTAGAGCTTGCGAAGCAGGTCCGCGTGATGGACGGTCTGGAGATCGAAGCGGGTGTCCTTGTGCTTGCGCATGAACTGCGCAACCGTGACCGGCAGGGCGTCGAGCGCGATGGAGGGCAGGGCGGATACCCGCAGCAACGTGCCCGCCCCGCGCTTGAGATTGCGGCTCGCCTCACGCAGGGCATAGACCCGTTCCTGGATCTCGGAAACCTCGGCGAACAGGGTATGCGCGTCTTCTGTCGGCACAAGCCGCCCGCCGGTGCGATCGAACAACGGAAAGCCCAGTAGCGACTCGGCATGGCGCAGAACCTTCGAAACCGATGGCTGCGAAACGTTCAGCATCCGCGCCGCGGCACTGACCGAGCCGTTGACGTAGACCGCGTGGAAGACTTCGATATGGCGCAGGTTCATCGCGCACCACGATGGCCGAGCCGAAGCGGCAGGCCAAGCTTCAATCGCGCAGCAAGAGAGGATAGCGTGCCAGGATGCTCTATCGATTCACGCCTGTCGCGATCGCCCTTGTCAGCCTTGCCATGAGCGCCGCGCCCGCGAACGCGGAGGAAATTCCCCGACAGGACCCGGTCGGCTGGGCGCGGGTGACGTTCGATCGCGGCGGTATCACGAGCCAGGCCGCGGGCGGCGTGGCAGACCTCGCAACCGGCAGGCCTTTGACCGTGGAAGACCCGGCACGGGTCGCTTCGATCAGCAAGCTGGTCGTGGCGATCGGCGTCATGCGGCTAGTCGAGCAGGGCACGCTGGATCTGGACGCGGACGTGTCTCGCTACCTTAGCCGCCCGTTCCGCAACCCGACGTTTCCCGATTCGCCGATCACTCTGCGGATGCTGCTGGCCCACACCTCCAGCCTGACCGACACGGTCGATTACGTCCTGCCTTTTGATGCCGACATGTTCGGTGTCCTCGAAAACCCGCGCGCCTGGGACGCCGAGCACGCGCCGGGCAGCTATTTCCGGTACACGAACTTCAATACTCCGGTGGTCGCCTCGATCATGGAAAAGGTGACAGGCGAGCGGTTCGACCGGCTCATGAACCGCCTGGTGCTCGATCCCTTGGGGATCGAAGCGTGTTACAATTGGGCAGCGTGTTCGGACGACTTCGCGAAGCGCGCCGTGGTCCAGTACCGCGAACGCAAGCCGACCAAGGACGATCATCGAGGGCAGCCACCCGAGTGCCCGGTCACGCCGGCAAGCGACGGGTCGTGCGACCTGTCGCGCTGGAAGCCCGGCGCCAACGGAGCGACGTTCTCGCCGCAGGGCGGGCTACGGGTGTCGGTCATGGGGCTCGCGACGGTCGGCCGGCTATTGCTCAATCGAGGTAAAATCGACGGGGTGCGACTGCTGAAGCCCACTTCGGTCAAGGAAATCCTGGCCACCGAGTGGCGTTATGATGGGAGCAACGGCGACAACCAGAACGGCTTCCTCTGCCGCTATGGCCTCGCGACGCAGACCCTCGCGACACCGGAAGCGGGATGCCGCGACGATCCATTCGGCGACGGGCGCGAGCGGGTCGGCCATGCGGGCGATGCCTATGGGCTCAAGTCCGGCCTGTGGATCGATCGCAAGCGCCGGACCGGCGTTGCCTACCTTGCGACCGACGTCCTGGATGCGGACACCGGCCGTCACTCGGCCTACATGCGGATCGAGGAGGAACTCGCCCGCGGCCCGCTGGAACGCCCCTCCGCGCACGAGGACTGAG
Source organism: Tsuneonella dongtanensis (assembly GCF_001698205.1). Taxonomy (NCBI): domain Bacteria; kingdom Pseudomonadati; phylum Pseudomonadota; class Alphaproteobacteria; order Sphingomonadales; family Erythrobacteraceae; genus Tsuneonella; species Tsuneonella dongtanensis. Next base: position 2,459,320 of record NZ_CP016591.1, on the reverse strand, counting down.
CGTCGTCCAACCACGCTTGAAATCATGATCGTTTGCGGCAATTTGTGCGTCCGCATCGAGAGGGATCAGGATGCTTGCCAGGATGCTGCTCGCCTCGACGATTGCCACGTCGTCCATGGCTGCGGCCCAATCGAGTGAACAAGTACCTGAGAGCGGCGAAGAAATCATCGTAACCGGCGAACGGGTTGCCCGCCCGATCCGCGAAACGCCTTCGAGCGTGTCGGTCACAACCGCCGAGATGCTGGAGGCATCAAGCGCCGACCGGCTCGACCAGATTCTCGAGGCCACGCCCAACGTCCAAGTCGGCTCGGGCGAGGAAGGTCCGGCAATCCGAGGACAGGATTCGACCGGAGTACTGCGCAACCTTTTCGCATTTCTCGGGGGGACGCGGCCACGGGTGACGGTACAGATCGATGGCAGGCCGAGCACCTACTACGAATATGTCAATTCCTCCGCCGGCCTCTGGGATGTCGAGCGGGTCGAAGTGTTCCGCAGCCCGCAGACCACCACACAGGGCCGCAATGCGATCGGCGGGGCCATCTTCGTCGAAACGCTCGACCCGACCTACGATTGGCAGGGCCGCGCCCGCATGCTGGTCGGCGACCAGGCGACGCGGCAGGGCTCGCTTGCCTTGTCGGGGCCGATCGTTGCCGACCAGCTTGCCTTCCGCGTGAGCGGCGATCTGCGCCTGGGAAAAACTGCAAGCGATCTTGCCGATGCCATTCCGGGCGCTGATGTCCGCCGTGACGATTACGGCCTTGCGCGCGTGAAGCTGCTGTTCGAGCCCAAGTCCATTCCCGATGCGCGGCTAGAGACGACCTACGTTCACACAAGAGCCCAGAGCCCGCAATTCGAGGCGGTGCTCCCGCCTTACCGCGAGCGGCGCGCGGCGATCCCCCAAGTGACCAACGGCGTTCATCGCATCGATGTGGATGCGGTGACCACTCGTCTGGATTACGAGCCGGCCGGCGCCGTTTTGTCGACCGCCACGTTCTCGTTCGGCGATCTCGTGGTCCAGAGGTTCGGTTTGCCCGGGCTCGGCCGGACGCGCGTGGACGGAACGGACTACTCGGCCGAGGGCATCCTGCGCTGGAAGGCGAGTACGGGAATATCACTGATATCAGGCGTCAATTACATTGCCACGCGCCAGCGCCAGTCGATCGACATCACCGGGCTGGGCATCGGCACCGGAGGTTTCCGCGACCGGCAGGAGAGCCTCGGGCTCTTCGGCGAGGCGACGGTGCGACCTGTGCCGCCGCTGAGCCTGACCCTCGGGATTCGATACCAGCGCGATCGCCAGCGGCGCGTGGGGCAGGTCGGTGCCCCGCCGACGGGAATAGCACTCGACTATGACGGATTGTTCGATGCGTGGTTGCCGAAGGCATCGCTGACCTACGAGCTGGCACCGCGGACAACTGCGGGCGTGCTGGTGCAGCGCGCCTACAATCCCGGAGGCACGTCGATCAGCCTCTTCCGCCTCGCAGAAGACAGCTTTCAGCCCGAGACCCTGTGGAATTACGAGCTCTTTTTTCGAACGAGCTTCGCGGGAGGCAGGGGCACCCTCGCTGCAAATCTGTTCAAGAACGACATCGCCGATGCGCAGCGGCAGCAGCTGGTCACGATCATCCTTCCCAACGGTAATCCCTTGGATACCCCGGAATTCGCCAATGCGCCCGTGGCACGAAGCAAGGGGCTCGAAGCGGAACTCGGTTATCGCGCAGGACGGCGCCTGTCCCTGGCCGCCGGCATCGGGCTCTTGCGGACCCGCGTCGTCGAGACGGTGCTCCCGAACGATCCCACGCTTGGGAAGGTCTTTCAGCGGGCCCCGCGCTTTAGCGCCTCCGGAATGGTCGACTGGAACCCGGTCGATCCGCTCCGCCTCTCGGTGCAGCTCACGCATCAGAGCGGCTACTTCAGCGACGACGCGAACACTCCGGCCTTGCGCATCGAGCCATCCACGATCGTCAACCTGCGCGGTTCGCTCGATGCAGGACCAGTGACGATATTCGCATACGCGCGAAACGTCTTCGATACGTTCTACCTGACTTATATCTTTCCCTCGAGGCTCGGCACCGCCGGGGACCCGCGCGAACTTGGAATAGGTCTGGAGGCGCGCTTCTAGACCGAGCTAGCTGCAAGAAAATCGGGCGTTGCACCCGACCGTCTCCAGTAATTCGCCAGCCCGATCCGCTCCATCAGCGGCATGAAGCGCGCATCCCGCTGCATCCCCGCTGCGGTGGGGGTGAACAGCATGTTGGTCTTCCGCCGACGTTGATCAGGAACCATGGGCTGCCCCGGTCGCCAATCCATGGCGGACAGTATGGGGCCCTCCTCCAGGTAATAGGCTTCGGCAAGCGCAAAGGCCGGGTCGTTCGCGCCCATGAGGTTGAGCAGCATCAGTCCGCTCACGACCGACGCGACATTCCGTCCGACGCCGCCCATGACCTGCGCGGTCGCGGCCTCGATCGCATCCGCATCACGGGACTGCGCCGCTGACACTGCAGTTGCAAACGTGGCGACCATGGGTGGCGGTAATGGCGGCCTGCCAGCGGCATCGCCAATGTGCGCCAACGCTCTATCGAAGCGGCCTGTCCCTGCCAGGAGCCATAACCGCGCAAACCACAGGCCATTGTGCCTGGGCCACATCTTGAGACCGCCCGTCACCGTCCGGTCTGCCTGCTCGGTCTGACCCATGAACCAGTGAGTATAGACCTTGCGGAACTGAAAGTTGGGATCGAGCGGCGCCGTCTCCGCGATCGTTTGCCTGAGTTCGGCGCCCTCGCGCATGCGCCCGACCGCGCCAAGAAAGAAGGCGTACGAATCGACCGTTTCGACATGCCCGGGATGACGGTCCAGCACCGACCGCAAGCGGCGCTCGCCTCCAATCCAGTCGCCGTAGTAGGGGACGGCCACCGCGCGCGCGGAAAGCGCATCGGCATTGTCCGCATCGAGCTCGAGTGCACGATCGGCCGCTTCGCTCACCTTGGTCAGCGGTATTGTCGCAGGGAGGATCCCGTGCTCGTCGACGCGGGCACGCGTAAGCGCCAACCGGCCCCACGCCGCGGCATGCGCGGGGTTGGACGCCACGGCCTTTTCGAGCAGGGCGATTGCTCTGGCTTCCCCTTCAGGAGTGCCGGAGTGCAGGGCGGCTTCGCTGCGGGCGATCAAGCGGGCGGAAATGTCTTGTGGTTCAGGGCGTGTTAGCCAGTAGCCCGCGCCTCCAGCGGCTGCGACCAGTCCCCCGGCGATGATCGCACGACGGGTGATTACTGAGCGGCTGGGCGCATTCTCAACGGTGGCGGCTGCGGCCTTCGCATCGGCGCCATCGGCCTCACCGACGCTCAGGCGATAGCCGATGCGGGGAATCGTCTCGACACCGAAACCGCCATCGGTGCTCCGCGCGATCCGCCGCACTTCGCCGATAGCGCGGTTGATGGCGTCGTCGCCAACGACCTGTCCCTTCCAGCAATGGCGAATGAGGTCGTCCCGGGTGAGCACCGCACCCCTCGCGTCGACCAGCGCCACGAGCACCTGCATCACCCGCGGTTCGGCTGTCGCTGTTCCGCCGGGGCCCTCGACCGTGCGAACCGAGGGGCGGACCGTTGCGGCACCCAGCGCGAAGTCGGGCCGTTTCGCAAGCGACCGCGGGTCGAGCCGGCTCGACCCAGAGCCGCCCTCTCCGCGATCGAGCGGAAACGTTTCGGGCGTGAATCGACTTTCGTTCATGCACGTCTTCCGATGCGCAATGGCGCTTCGGAAACTGCAATATCACGATTTTCGCGGACCGCCATGCCGCGGTCCTCGCTGCGCCAACCGGCCAGGAGATGGTGGGCGCGACAGGGATTGAACCTGTGACCCCACCCGTGTGAAGGGTGTGCTCTACCGCTGAGCTACGCGCCCGTCCTGCGGCCCCCGGACATCGTCCGGTGGGGTGGACAGGGGCGCGCCTTTGCCACCGGCTCATGAGCTTGGCAAGCGGCTATCCCGTAGCGGTCAACTAATGAGAGCGATCAGCTTTGCCAGCCAGCCGTCGAGTGCGCGCGCCGGCTGGCTACGGACGACAGGCGCGCATTCCAGGCAGTAGGCCTGCATTCCCTTTACGCCGGCCAGCCGTTCGAGATCAGCTGCCATTTGCGCAACAGCGGCATTGCGCCGGATCGCGAACGCACCGACTAGGTCGGTTCCGGAGGCAGGGCGGGCTTTTTCGCCGAACAGCAGATTGCGCAGCAATGTGTCGCTCGTGCGAGCATCCTCGCCAAGGTATTCGGCGTACCATTCGCCTTCGCCGAGTTTCGCCTGACCGGCCACCCACGCAAGCGCTTCGTCGAGGCCGCCATACTGGTCGACGAGTCCGATCTGCCTCGCAGTTCCCCCGTCCCACACGCGCCCCTGTCCGATTTCGTCGACTTTCGATTTCGAAAGCTTGCGCGCGTTTGCGACCCGCTCGATGAAATCGTCGTAACCGTCCTCGATGTAGGCCTGCATAAGTGCGTCCGCTTCGGGCGGCAGTCCGCCGATGAGGTCGGGTTGGCCCGACAGCGGCGTGGTCTTCACCCCGTCGACGCCGACACCCCACTTCTCCGCGAGGTTTTCGAAAGTCGGGATGACCGCGAAAATGCCGATCGAGCCGGTAACCGTGTCGGGCTCGGCAAAAATCCGGTCGGCCGACGTCGCAACCCAGTAGCCGCCGCTTGCCGCGACGTTGGCCATCGAGACCGCCACGGGAATCTTGCGATCCTTGTGCCGCAGGATCGCCTGGCGGATTTCTTCGCTGGCAAGCGCTGACCCGCCCGGCGAATCCACGCGCACGACGAGGCCCTTGAGATCGTCCTCGAGCGCTTCGTCGAGCAGTTCGGCGATCCGGCTACCCCCCGCAACGCCCGGTCCGGCGTTACCGTCCACGATTTCGCCGGCAATCGTCACGACGCCGATCGCATCGCCGTCTTCGGCCATGGGACGATCATCGAGCCACGGTTCGAGCTCGGTGAAGGCGAAGGCTCCGGGCTTGTCGTCCCATGGATCGTCGCCCGCGACTTCCGCCACACGCTTGCCGAACTGGACGCGGTCGCCCAGCTTGTCGACCAGTCCTGCATTCTTCGCTGCGGTCGCCGCGTCGCCGCCGGCGCGGGTGAAGAATGATACCGGGTCCTGCGCAAAAGCGGCCAGGTTGACCTGGGGCCGTGCCTTCTTGACGTGCGCCTGCCATTCGGCCCACAGCGCCCCGTAGATCTGCGTGTAGTTTTCTCGAGCAGGTTCCGACATCCCGTCGAGGATGTAGGGTTCAACGGCGCTTTTGTATGTTCCGACCTTGTAGACCCGCGCGTTGACGTCGAGCTTCTTGAGGAGGTCGCCGTAGTACAGCCGGTTGCCACCGGGCCCCAGGACGACCGCGCCGCCCATCGGGTTGAGCCACACTTCGCTCGCATGGCTCGCCAGCATGATCGCATCGTCGTTATAGACGGTGGCATAGCTCAAGACCGGCTTTCTCGCCGCGCGCACGCGATCGAGCGCGGCACCGATGTCCTCGAGATGCACCTGTCCGGCGGCAAAAAACCCGCCCATGTCGAGAACGACCGTTTTGATCCGGTCGTCGGTCGCCGCTTCTTCCAGCGCGTGGACGAGTTCCTGGACGTCGTATTCGCCGGTGGGCTCTTCGCCCGAAAGCAGCATCGCGATCGGATCGACAGCCGTCTTTTCCTCGACCACCACTCCGTCGAGCGACAGGAGGAGCGCGCCGTCGCGCACCGCGGAAGCGTTGGGCCGGGCGGTCAGCAGGGCATAGAGCGCCGCGAAAAACAGCAGCAGGAACAGCAGGCTGAGGCCGTCCTTTACGGCGACAATCAGGTGCCAGACCTTGCGAGCGAACGACATGTGTGAGGATTTCCCGATATTGCTTCGGTGGCGATCTAGGGATTGCGGACCGGTATTGCCACCCGATTGCACTTGACCGGCATACCCGCTTCGACCAAGGGCATGGCTTCAATGACATCGGCGGAAAACATCGGCGCTGGCGGGACTTCCGCGAGCCGCTATCCAGCGGGCGCGCGCGCGTTTCCGCACCGGGACTTGCTCGCGATCGGAAAGCTCGAACGGCACGAGATCCTGTTCCTTCTCGACGAGGCGGAACAATGGGTCGAGATGAACCGCGGTGCCGCCAAGCACAGCGACCTGCTCGCCGGCCTGACCGTCATCAACGCGTTCTTCGAGAACAGCACCCGCACGCTTCTGAGCTTCGAGATCGCGGGCAAGCGGCTGGGTGCCGATGTCGTCAACATGCATGCGGCGCAAAGCTCGGTGAAGAAGGGCGAGACGCTGATCGACACCGCAATCACCCTCAACGCCATGCGGCCGGATGCGATCGTGATCCGCCATTCGTCGAGCGGAGCGACCGCGCTGATCGCCGACAAGGTCGATTGCCCCGTGCTCAACGCCGGTGACGGGCAGCACGAACACCCCACGCAAGCCTTGCTCGATGCCCTTGCGCTGCGCCATGCGCTCAAGGCTCGCGGGCATTCAGGAGACGACTTCACCGGGCTGACGGTGACGATCTGCGGCGACGTGCTTCACAGCCGTGTTGCGCGTTCGAATATCCTCTGCCTTCAGGCAATGGGCGCGACGGTGCGGGTCTGTGCTCCGCCCGCCTTGATGCCCAGTCACATCGAGGCGATGGGCGCGAAGCCCTTCACGGACTTCGATCGGGCGCTCGATGGCACAGACGTCGCGATGATGCTGAGGCTCCAGACCGAGCGGATGAGCGGCCAGTTCGTGCCGAGCCCGCGCGAATACCACCACCTGTACGGCCTGACGGCGAAGCGACTGGCGAAGGCGGCGCCCGATGCCATCGTCATGCATCCCGGCCCGATGAACCGCGGGGTCGAGATCGACAGCGACGTAGCCGATTCGATCGACCGCTCGATCATAACAGCGCAGGTCGAGATGGGCGTTGCGATCCGCATGGCCTGCCTGGAGGTGCTCACCCGCCGCCGACGTGGGGTAGAAGGATGGGAGAAGGGCGCATGAACCCGCGTCCCATCACCATAGTCGGCGGAAAGGTCGTGACACCGGAGGGCTTGCGCGAGTCCTCTCTTCGACTTGCCGACGGGCTGGTGGCCGGCTTGTCCGGGCCGGAGCCAGGGGACGAGGTGGTCGACGCGAAAGGGCTGATCGTTGCGCCAGGCCTGGTCGATCTGGGCGTGTACGCCGTCGACAAGCCGGCGTTCCGTTTCGGCGGAATTACCCGAGCCGCGCTGATGCCCGATCAGAACCCGCCGCTCGATTATCCGGCGCGGGTCAATTTCATCGCCAAGAGCGGCAAGCCCGACCTGTGGGTCCACCCGCTTGCCGCGGCCACCGTGGGCCTTGCGGGCGAGCAACTCGCCGAGATCGCCTTGATGAAGGATGCAGGGGCACGCGGGATAGCGACGGGCCGCCGGTGGATTGCCGACTCCGGCGTCATGCTGCGGCTGCTGCAATATGCGGCCATGCTCGATCTCGTCGTGGTGAGCCATGCGGAAGACGCCGGGCTCGTCGGGAGTGCGGTCGCGACAGCGGGCGAGATGGCGACCCGGCTGGGACTGCCGAGTGCGCCCGCGGAGGCCGAACTGCTGGCAGTGGCGCGCGACATTGCACTCGCCGAAATGAGCGGCGCGCGGCTGCACCTTCGGCAAGTGACGACGCGCGGTGCGCTCGACCTCGTCCGGGCCGCAAAGGCGCGTGGCGTCGCGGTGACGGCGGGAGTGACCCCGGCGCATTTCATGTTGTCGGACCTCGCGACGATGGACTTCCGGACCTTTGCTCGCCTGTCCCCTCCGCTCCGCAGCGAAGACGACCGCCAGGCCGTGCGCGAGGCCATAGCGGACGACACCATAGACGTGGTCGCCAGCGGCCACGATCCGCGCGGGCCCGAGGACAAGCGTCTGCCGTTCGCCGATGCCGCGCCGGGGATGGCAGGCGCAGAGACACTCCTGGCGATGACCCTGACACTGGTTCGCGACGGGCTTATCGACATGCCGAGAGCCTTCGACCTGCTGGCGCGCAATCCGGCGAAACTCCTTGGAGTGGCCGCCGGAGAGCTTCGCACGGGCGCCGAGGCTGACGTGGCGATCATCGACCCGGACCGGCCGTGGATCGTCGCGGCCGCGAAGATGGAAGCGAGCGCGGGCAACACCCCGTTCGATCGGCAACCCACGCAAGGGCGCGTTCAGGCACTCTATAAAGGCGGACAGCCCGTCTGACGCGGCGAACCGCACCGGCTGCGGGAACGCATGGCCGGTTCGTTCGATCACGTATCATGGACCTCGCGCTAACCGATTGGTTGTCGATTGCTCGCTTCGAAGCGTTGCTCGCGATGCCCTTTGGCGAGGTATGGCTGGCGGCGGCTTTTCTTGCATTGACCGCGTCGGCTTATGCGTCCGGCGTTCCGGGAACATTGCTGCCCATTTCGTTCTCGTCTGGTGCACTTCTCGGCGGCTTGCTCGGGATGGCCGCAGTCGCAACCGGTGCGCTGATCGGCTCGCTGGTGCTCTACGCCTTGCTCGAGCGCGGCTCGCAATCTGCTCTTCGGGAAAAGTACGGAGAGCGGTTGGAAAAGCTTGAGAAATTCGCAGCTCGCGGAGGTATCTTTCCGATAATCGGGCTTCGTCTAGCGGGTATCCCGCACATCGCCGTGACCGGCCTCTGCGCGCTCGCCGCGGTAGGACGCAACCGCTACGCGGCCGCTACCATGATTGGCACTTTTCCTGCCATTGCGCTGTCTGCGACGGCTGGAGCCGCCCTCTAGAACTTGCTTCCCTCCAAGGCTCGGAAGGCGTAAACCTGCAACTGATGGGTCGCCCTGGGAGGGGGAGGGGCTTGTCATGGCCACAGTCGCGCCGGATGCCGGCAATTTCGATACCGATGGAAATGCGAACGGGTCGTTGACTCGGTTCATGGATCGCTGGATCTATGTCTTCATGGCGATGTACCTCATCGCCATCGTTCTGACCGGCTTCATTCCGGATTCGCTTTTCAAGATCGCCGCGGTCGAGCGGGCCGAGCGCCCGCCATTTCCTTTAGCCATGCATCTTCATGCCGTGCTGATGGGGGCATGGATCCTGCTCCTGCTCGCCCAAACGACGCTCATGGCGACGGGCCGCAAGGGCATGCACATGCAGCTTGGGGTCGCAGCGATGGTTCTGGCGCCAGCGCTCGTCATCGCCGGGGTCGTGCTCGTGCCCACGAACTTGCGCATCTGGGCGGCGTTCGGCGATGCGGCATCACCCGAAGTGCGCGAGGGCGTGCAAGGATTCCTGCACTTCATGGCCAACATTGCGCTGCTGCAGTTGCGGATAGCGTTCTGTTTCCTGTTGCTCGTCTACCTTGGTCTCAGGGCGCGCAAGCGCGACAGCGGCCTGCACAAGCGGCTGATGATCCTGGCGACGATCGCTCCGCTGCCGGCAGCGTTCGACCGGATGACGTTCCTGCCGCATACCCTGCCCGAGTCGCCCTTGACGGTCGAGTTGTGGCCGCTCCTCGCGATTGCGCCAATGTTCCTGTGGGACCTGTACCGTCAGCGCAGCATTCACCGAGCCTACTGGATCTACGCGGCGATCATGCTGCCGACGGCGATTGTCGTGAACCTGCTGTGGGATTCCCCGTGGTGGCACTCGGTCGCGCCGGGGCTGCTCTATCGCTGATACGAAAAAGGCCTCTCCTCGCACGCGGGGAGAGGCCTTCCTCGATGGCTCGATGATCAGGCCCTAGCGGCGCGCCATGCGTACGCCGGTATCGACGGCGCCCGGAAGCGGCCGACTGGCCGCCCATGCGATGCAACCCTGACCCTTGCGCTTGGCCGTGGAACAGAACGATCCGGCTTCGGCACGGGCGAGGCCGCCTGCCGACACGCGGTAATACGTTTTGCCGCGCACGACTGCCTTGGTGATCACCATTTTGAACTGCGACAGCTGCGGGAACTGCTTGGCGTAGATGCCCCAGGCACGAAGTGCGCCGGCTTCCGAGGAGAACGAGCCAAGCTGCACGAGGTGGTCGCCGCTGGCGAGGATCTCGCTGGCGCGGTTTTCGCGATCGACCACGCGGCGCGGTGCCGGCGTGGCTGCCCCAAGGCGGGTCGGGGTCTGCTGGACTACCGGCTGCGCGGCGAAATCGACCGCCGCGGCCATCATCTGCGCCGGAGTGGCACCGCTTGGCGCCGGAGTGGCGAACGCGGCCTGGAAGTCCGCAGGCGGATCGACGCGCTGCGGTGCCACGGCGAGGACCTGTGCGGAACCCGCATCGTCGGCGGGAAGCGCGGGCAATTCGCCGCTGGCATCGGCCAGATCGTTCGCGGGCACGGCCTCCTCTACCGGAGAGGCGAAGGCATTGGCTTCGGCAACGAGTTGCTCATGAGTCGGATGGTTGGCCAGCGCAAGCTGCGCGGGCTGCCCTCCGTCTGCGACCGGGCGGGCGCCCAGCAGTGCCGCTACGCGGTTCTGCGATTCCTCGGGGCGAGCCATCGCCGCCCACTGCGAAATCCGCGCGTCGAGCTGGTCGGCGGGCACGTCCTCGGCCGCCATGATCCGCGCACCGGCCCAGTTGCCGTTGAGGGCGAGGGCATAGGCGAGGTTCTGACGAGTCTTCGGCGTGTTGTCGCCGCTACGCACGGCATTCGACAGGATGTGGACGCCCATTTCGGTCTGTCCGGCCAGTGCGTAGGCCAATCCGATGTCGGCGGCGGGAATTTCGTCGCGCCAGTCGTCGAGGACTTCGAGCGCCGCTCCGCGATCGCCGGTTGCGATCGCTGCAAGCGCATAGCCGAGGGCGGTGCGAGGCGTCTCGTCGCCGAGCGCCATTGCGTCATCGAAGCTGGTACGCGCCGAAAGGAAGCGGCCGGCCTCCATGTATGCGGCGCCCAGCATGGCGCGATAGGCGGCATTGCGCGGGTCGGCGAGAACGGCGGCCTCGGCATGCGCGATGGCGGTGGAGACCTTGCCCTTCTTGAGCGCGACGTCGGCGCGGCCGGCCGAAACCTCTGCGCGCGGCGCGGCCTGCGTGGCGCAACCTCCCAGCATTGCCGAGGCAAGCGCGGTTCCCGCGGCCAGCGTGAGGATGCGGGTGTTCCTTGCCGAGCGGCTCATGGTCATTTCCCCCTGTCGATCCGGTTCTTCAGCGCCGCTTGACCTGCGCGGCGAGCGCTTCGAGTTCGGGCATTTCGCCCAGCAAGGCGTCGAGCGCCTCGGTCACTAGCGCCTGTGCGCTGCAGTCGCGCACGGTGCAGGCCAGGCGCAGCTTGAGATGGCGGTCGGTATCGAGTCGCAGCGTGAAGGCGGCTCGGGTCGACTTGTCGATCTTGGCCTTGCGGACCGGCGCAATTCGTTCGGCGATCGTTTCGCGCTGGCGAAGGACTGTCGGTTCCGGAGCGGTGATGTTGTCCGTTGCGGGCTTACCCGGGTTGAACTGCACGACCTCGGCCGTCTGAACCTGGTCGTCGTTCTCGCCCATGTCGTTCCAGCCCAGATCCTCGAGCTTGTCGGGATCGGAAACGGAATTGCTGGCCGGCATCGCGGCGAGCGCGGCGTGCTGCGGACGCATGGCCGGCTTGGCACCACCCTTTCGGGCCAGCAGCGTCGGGCTGAGCGAGGCGAAGGAGGCTTCGGCCATATCAGTTCGGCCTTTCCTGCCGCCGCTTACTGGGCGACGCGGCGGCCGAAGCCGCCTTGCGGGCGATAGGCGGCGCCGGGCGCCTGCTGATGGTGCATCGCGTTCGGCGCAGCGAACACCGTGCGGCGGAAGTTCTTCTCGAGCCGGTCGGAAATGTAGTTCCAGAGAGCGGCCATCTCGGCGGCCGAACGGCCTTCGGGATCGACCTCCATCACTGTGCGGCCGTCGATCATCGATGCGGCGAAATCGGTGCGGTGATGCAGGGTGATCGGGGCGACGGTGCCGTGCTGGCTCAGCGCGACCGCAGCTTCCGAGGTGATCTTGGCCTTGGGCGTCGCAGCGTTGACGACGAAGATCAGCGGCTTGCCGGCGCGCTCGCACAGATCGACCGTGGCGCCGACGGCGCGCAAGTCGTGCGGGGAAGGCCGGGTCGGCACCACGATGAGCTCGGCCACGCCGATGACCGACTGGATCGCCATGGTGATCGCGGGCGGCGTGTCGATGACGGCGAGCTTGAAGCCCTGCTGTCGCAGGACCTGCAGGTCGCTGGCGAGACGCGCGACGGTCGTCTGCGCGAATGCGGGGTATTCGGCCTCGCGCTCGTTCCACCAGTCGGCGAGCGATCCTTGCGGATCGATGTCGATAAGGACGACCGGGCCAGCGCCGGCGCGCTGCGCCTGCACCGCGAGGTGCCCTGAGAGAGTGGTTTTGCCCGAACCGCCCTTCTGCGAAGCCAGTGCCAATACCCGCAAGGCTGATCCCCCGTTAAATCCCTGTGAAGAGGCGCACCCATGCACCTCACGGAACGGGAGATCGCAGCATACCCCTAATATTGGGTTAAGCCGGGGCCGACCGATGAATGGATGGCGCACCGCGGAAGTTTGGGAAAAGAAACTCTTTGCTAACGGGCCGTTCACTATGTCAGTTTGCTTGGGGCCTGTGCCGGAGGCGCGGGCGACGTGGGGTCGAGAACGCGATGTTCCATTGGAAACCAGCGCTGGCCGGAGCGACCGGGATCGCCGGAGCTGGCCTGCTCGTTATCACCACTGCGGCCCACGCCGATGTGAAGGCCGGGGTCGATGCGTGGAGCGCGGGAAACTACGCCAGGGCGGTCGCGGAGTGGCGAGCCCCGGCGGCCAAGGGTGATGCCGACGCGTTGTTCAACCTTGCGCAGGCCTACCGCTTGGGGCGGGGCGTGAGCGAGGATCCCAGGCAGGCCGAGACATATTACGCACGCGCCGCGGCCAAGGGGCACCTCAAGGCGGCCGACAACTACGGCCTCCTCCTGTTTCAGGACGGACGCCGCGAGCAGGCCATGCCCTATATCACCGCGGCGGCCGAGCGGGGGGACCCGCGCGCTCAGTATCTTCTCGGTATTGCCCACTTCAACGGCGATCTGGTCGCCAAGGACTGGGTGCGCGCCTACGCACTCCTGACCCTCGCCAATGGAGCGGGCCTTCCCCAGGCTGGGCCGGCGATAAAGCAGATGGACGAGCATGTTCCGCTTACGCAGCGGCAACAGGCGCAATCCCTCGCCGCGTCCATTCGGGCAAATGCCGACGCCGCGCGATCGAGCCAGATGGCGGCGGCCGACCTTGGCGAAGGCGGTCCGGTAGCCGTGATCGATGCACCTTCCGGTCGAGCCGTCGCGCCGCAGCCGACGGCGCTTCCTCCTACGCGCCTCCCACAGGCAATCGCGGCGGTCGCCGTGTCGCCCTCGATCAGCGCCGCGGAAGCGGCCGTGGCGGAAGCGATGCGTGCAACGGGAACCGAAAGCCCGGCTACGGCGGGTGCGGACTATGTCCGTGCAGGCCGTCCCGGCACAGCACCAATGCCGGAGAGGGTTGCGCGCGCGACTGCGGAATCCTCCCCCTTGCTTCCCGCGCGCGCCGAACCCGCCGCCGGGCAGAAACCGGCTGCCAGCGGACCCTGGAAGCTCCAGCTCGGCGCCTTTTCAGTCTCGGGCAACGCAGACCGGGCGTGGACCAAGGTCTCGAGCGTTCCTGTCCTCGCCGGCAAGTCCAGGCAGTTGGCGCCCGCTGGCCGGCTCACCAAGCTCTTTGCAGCGGGATGGCCGACCCAGAGCGCGGCGCAGGGTGCGTGCAATGCGCTCAAGGCGAGCGGGCACGCCTGCATCGTCACCCGCTGAGGAAGAAGTGTGAGCGACGGTGACCGCTTGCCCGGGACGGTGGTTTCCAAGCCTGCCCTAGGGGCGATGCCGACGAGTGCGGGCGAACGCCTGCTCAGCCTCGACTTCACTCGCGGCGTCGCGGTCCTCGGCATCCTTTTCGCCAATATCATGGGCATGGGCCAACCACTGGCGACGGCCTACACCTGGCCCGGGGGATTTCTGAACGGGCACGACGGGCTCGCCGATGCACTCTGGGTGGCGCAATTCGTGCTCGTCGACGGCAAGATGCGCGGCCTTTTCACCTTGCTCTTCGGTGCTGGCCTGATCCTCTTCACCGATCGCGCCAAGGCGAAGGGCGGGTGGATAGCGCTGTCGCTCGTGCGGCTCGGCTGGCTGCTCGTGTTCGGCCTGGCGCACTATTACCTGCTGTGGCGGGGCGACATCCTGGCCCTTTACGCGCTGTGTGGTGCGGTGGTGCTCTTTGCGGTGAACTGGTCGTGGGTCCAGCAACTCGCGGTAGGGGTTGCCGTGTACATGGCCGGCGTCTTTTACAACACGGTTGTGCTGGCTCCGCTCTGGGCGGCCAACGAGACGGTTCGCGGCCGCCTTCCCGAATTCGACGGGGTTGCCGAGTCGACCAGGGCATTCGTCGAAAGCCAGCTGGACGACGGGCTGCGCGAGGCCGCCATTGCCGAGAGCGGAACCTGGATCGACTACGTCCGACATTCCGCTGTCGAACACACGTGGGAATGGTGGGACACGTTTCTGTCCTCTGCGCCGGAGGCAACTTCGCTGATGTTGGTAGGGATGGCGCTCTATCGTGTCGGCCTGTTCGACGGGCGGCTGAATCGCCGTGCCCAGGTGGCGTGGGGCTGGGCAGGGGTAATCGTCGGCTTCCTCCTCACATTGCCGCTCGGCCTGTGGGTCTATTTCGGCGGCTTTACGTACACCGGCACCGTGCTCGCCGCTTACGGACCGCAAGGTCTCACCCGTTTGCCGATGGTGCTTGGTCTCGCGGCGCTCTGCGCCGTGTGGGGCATGGGAGCGACGGGGTGGCTGGGGAGCCGGCTTTCCGCCGCTGGCCGCGCGGCCTTTACCAACTACATCGGCACGTCGCTCGTCATGCTGGCCGTCTTCCAGGGCTGGGGCCTGGGCCTGTTCGGTGAATTGAGCCGGGAGGGGCTTTACATCGTCGCGATCGCCGGATGCGTGATCATGCTGCTGTGGTCGAAGCCGTGGCTCAAGCGGTATCGCTACGGCCCGCTCGAGTGGCTTTGGCGATGCCTTACCTATCGGCAGGCCTTCCCACTGCGGCGATAAAAATACTTGCTATTGAGAATTGTTCGCATATTCTCTCCTTGCGAATCGATCGCAGGAGTCTTGCGCCGATGTACGTCTGCGTATGCAATGCCATCCGCGAATGTGAGCTACGCCGCGCAGCGTTGCGCACGGCCGGCGATGCCGAGGCAGTCTACGCCGCGCTGGGCAAGCGTCCCAACTGCGGCACCTGCCTTGCGGAAGCCGATGCGATCGTTTTCGAAGAGCGCGAACTGGCCGCGATTCCCTACGCCGCCTGAACCTGCGAAGCACTCGCAAATGGCGGAATTCCGCCATTTTTCGTCGCATCAGCGGTTGCCCCCACAGTCTGCCGAGCGCATAATCCCCGCGCTTCATCCGGAGATCGATTCATGAAGGGCGACCCCAAGGTCATCGACTACCTCAACCAGGCGCTGACCAACGAGCTGACGGCGATCAACCAGTACTGGCTGCATTACCGCGTGCTGCATCACTGGGGTGTGCGCAAGCTTGCGGAGTACGAGCGACACGAATCGATCGACGAGATGAAGCACGCCGATACGCTGTCGGAGCGCGTGCTGTTCCTCGATGGGCTTCCCAACTTCCAGGCGATCCACAAGCTCAAGGTGGGAGAGACGGTCGAGGAAATCCTCAAGGCCGATCTCGCGCTCGAGATGGAAGCGATCCCGCTGCTCAAGGACGCGATCGCCCACTGCGAAACCGTCCGCGACTACGTCAGCAGGGAAATCTTCGAGCGCATCCTCGAAAGCGAGGAAGAGCACGTCGATTTCCTCGAGACCCAGTTCGACATGATCGAACGCATGGGCCTGCAGAACTACGTGCAGCTGCAGAGCGAACCTGCGGGCGAGGACTAGTCCTTGGCGTAAGGATTCTTCGGCGACTTCAGCACCACGCGCACCGGCACGGCGTCGAAGCCCAGTTCCTTGCGGATTCCGTTCACGAGGTAGCGTTCGTAGCTCTTCGGCAGCATGTCGAGCCGAGTGCCGAACACCACGAAACGGGGCGGGCGGGTGCCAGCCTGGGTGATGTAGCGCAGCTTGATCCGCTTGCCCTTGGGCGCGGGCGGAGGATTGGCTTCGAGAGCATCGTCGAACCAGCGGTTGAGCGCCGCGGTGGGCACGCGCTTCGACCATGCCTCGCGGATCTCGAATGCGGCCTTGAGCATCTGGTCGAGGCCTTTGCCGGTCTTCGCGCTGACCGCGAACAGCGGCAGGCCGCGCACTTGCGCGAGGCCATCGTCGAGCGCGGCCTTGATCCCGTTGAACAGGCGGCTGGCGTCGCCGACCTGTTCGCTGCCCGCCATGTCCCACTTGTTGATCGCGATCATCAACGCGCGGCCTTCCTCGATCACCATCGAGGCGATCTTCAGGTCCTGGTGCTCGAGCCCGCGGGTCGCATCGAGCAGTAGCACCACGACTTCTGCAAAATCGATCGCGCGCTTGGCGTCGGCAACCGAAAGCTTTTCGAGCTTGTCGACAACCTGCGCGCGCTTGCGCATGCCCGCGGTGTCGATCAGGCGGATGTCGCGCACCTCGCCATCGGGGTCGGTCCATTGCCAGTCGACCGCGATCGAATCGCGCGTGATCCCTGCTTCAGGCCCCGTAAGCAGCCGGTCCTCGCCCAGCAGCCGGTTGATCAGCGTCGACTTGCCGGCATTGGGGCGTCCGACGATCGCGAGCTTGAGGGGGCCTAGTTCAAGGTCGTCGGGGTCGCGCGCTTCTCCCGCGCGGTCCGAAGCGGCTCGCTCGTCTTCGAAGGAACCGATGATGGGATAGAGGGCGTCGAAAAGGTCGGCGACGCCTTCTCCATGCTCGGCGGACAGCGCGACGGGTTCGCCGAACCCGAGCGAGAACGCCTCGTAGAGCCCGGCGTCGCCCGCGCGCCCCTCGGCCTTGTTGGCCACGGCGATAACGGGGATTTCCTGCGTGCGAAGCCAGCGGGCGATTTCCTCGTCGAGCGGGGTCAGGCCCGCGCGCGCATCGATCACGAAGAGCGCGGCGTCGGCGCCTTCGAGGCTTACCTCGGTCTGCTTGCGCATCCGGCCGGGGAGGGTCGCGGCGTCCTCGTCCTCCCAGCCTGCGGTATCGACGATGGTGAATTCCAGCCCCGCAATCACCGCATCGCCCATGCGCCTGTCGCGCGTGACGCCGGGCTGGTCGTCGACCAGCGCCAGCTTCTTGCCGACGAGCCGGTTGAAGAGCGTGGACTTGCCGACGTTGGGTCGGCCGATGATGATGACGGTCGGTTTCATGGGCTTGCCTGCGCGCAGGTGGCCGCTCGCGCGGCGAATGGCAAGCGCGGCGGTAACCCGGTGCTAACCTTGTTCTGTCACCGTCAGCGACATGAGGGGTCTTTCGCTCGCCATCGCCATGTGCGCGCTCGCTGTACCGAGCGCGGCTTTTGCCGACATCGCGGAGATGTCGGCGGGCGAGGCCGAACTCGCTCCGTACTTGCAGTGCGTACCCTATGCCCGCGAGCGCACCGGGGTCCAGATTTACGGCGACGCGCGGACCTGGTGGGACCAGGCAGCCGGGCGGTACCGGCGCGGAAACACGCCGCGGCCGGGCGCGGTCATGACCTTCATGCCCACCGGGTCGATGGTTCTCGGCCATGTCGCGGCCGTTTCGAAGGTCATCGACAGCCGCACGGTCCTGCTCGACCACGCCAACTGGTCGCCGATCGACGGCCGGCGCGGTCAGATCGAACGCGATGTCCGCGCGGTCGACGTGTCGCCCGCCAACGACTGGAGCCAGGTACGCGTCTGGTACGCACCGCTGGGAAATCTCGGCACGACCGCTTGGCCGGTGGCCGGATTCATCTACAACGAGCGTGAGGACGGTACGCCGTTGGGCCGTAAGCGGGTCTTCGCCAGTGCGTCGTCTGCGCCTGCTTCAAAGGCTTTCGCTCCCGCCCCGTCGAGCGCGTTCGCGGCCGCCTTCAAGGGCTTCGCCGATCCTGTGATGGTTAAGCCGACAGCGGATGCCCCGCGTCGTATCGCGGCAAGCACGCCGACGCGTCCGCGCGATCCGATCGACGCGGCGATCGCGCTATATGGAAGCTGATCAGGCCTTCTTCGCGACCGGGGGTTCGTCGCCCAGGTCCTCGAACCACGCCTCGACCGGACCATTGAGCTTCAGCGTCAGAGGTTGGCCCTTGCGGTCCATCGTCTTGCCGGCCTGCACGCGGATCCAGCCTTCCGAGATGCAATACTCCTCGACGTCGGTGCGCACACGATCCTTGAACTTGATCCCGACCCCGCGCTCCAGCGCCGACTGGTCGAAATGCTGGTTGCGCGGATTGACCGACAGGCGGTCCGGCGGCGTGTCCTGCGGACTTGGGGCTTTGTCTTCGCTCATGGGGCCGCGCCCTTAGTGCCAGCGCGCCCGCGCGGCAAGCTCACTGCTTGGGTGCGGGCACTTCGGACGGCGTTTCGCCCGGCTGGATCGTATCGGGTTCGACCGACGGATTCTCGTCCGGCTGGCTCGGGGGCGCTTCGCCGGGGTTGATGACCGGCGGCGTCTCCGGCGGAGCGGCGGGTTCGATGGTATCGGGCTTGCTGGGGGGCTGGGTGGCCATGATGATCCTTTCGTGTCGGCTCCTGAACGGTCCACCATCGTCGCACGTTCCCCCGCTTGCCCTTTCGCCGCGCGCGCTGTAACGGCGCACCCCTGTTCGCGAGCGGGGTTCCCCGCCCGCGCGGCTTCGTTCGGGTTTGCGGGCGTGGCGGAATTGGTAGACGCGCTGGTTTTAGGTACCAGTATCGCAAGATGTGGGGGTTCGAGTCCCTTCGCCCGCACCAGCCGCCGCCCCGATCTCGAGCGATCACGAGATTGACGTTTTACAAAGGCTTACGACCTCCCATGAAGATCGAAGAGACCACGAACGAAGGCCTGCGCCGCGCCTACAAGCTGACGATCCCTGCCAAGGAGATCGACGCCGCGGTGACCGCAGAGATCAAGAAGATCGCTCCGCAGGTGCGCATGCCCGGCTTCCGCCCCGGCAAGGTGCCCGCGAACCTCGTGAAGAAGATGCACGGCGAAGCGATTCACGGGCAGGTGGTCAACGAGCAGATCACCGGCGCCATCGATTCGCTGATGAGGGACAAGAAGCTCCGCCCGGCGATGCAGCCGCGCGTCGAGCTGGGCGAGGGCTACGAAGAGGGCAAGGATGCCACGCTGACCGTCGACCTGGAAGTGCTGCCCGAGATCGAGGCGCCTTCGGTCGACGGCATCAAGCTCGACAAGCTGACCGTTCCGGTGAGCGATGCCGAGGTCGACGAGGCGGTGGGCAACATCGCTGCCCAGCAGAAGAGCTGGAAGGACGCGCCCAAGAGCAAGAAGGCGGCCGATGGCGACCAGCTGATCATCGACTTCACCGGTTCGATCGACGGTGTCGAATTCGAAGGCGGCAAGGCGGAGGAAGCGCCCCTGGTTATCGGTTCGGGCCGCTTCATCCCCGGTTTCGAGGAACAGCTCGCCGGTGTGAAGGCGGGTGACGACAAGACCATCACCGTCTCGTTCCCCAAGGACTATCCGGCGAAGGAACTCGCCGGAAAGGACGCGCAGTTCGCGATCCATGTCCACAAGGTGCAGGTCGAGGACGAAACGAAGGTCGACGAGGACTTTGCCAAGAACCTCGGCCTCGAAAGCCTCGAGCAGCTTCGCAGTTTGCTCAAGGGCCAGCTCGAGCAGGAACTGGGTGGCCTCACCCGGACCGCCATGAAGCGCCAGCTGCTCGATTCGCTCGCATCCGGCCACGACTTCGCCGTGCCGCAGGGCATGGTCGATGCCGAGTTCGAGCAGATCTGGGCCCAGCTCCAGCAGGAAGCTGCGCAAGACGAGGATCCGGCCGCCGCCCTCAAGGAAATCGAGGCGGAGAAGGACGATTACCGCGCCATCGCCGAGCGACGCGTGCGCCTTGGCCTGCTCCTGTCGGAAATCGGCCAGGCGAACGGCGTCCAGGTGACGCAGCAGGAGATGAGCATGCTCATCCAGCAGGCTGCCCAGCAGTATCGTCCGGAAGATCGCGACCGGTTCATGGAGCTGATCCGCACGAACGACATGGCCGCCGCCCAGCTGCGTGCGCCGCTCTATGAAGACAAGGTCGTCGACTTCCTGTTCGACAAGGCCGACGTTTCGGAACGCGAAGTGACACGCGACGAGCTCCAGGCCGCGATCGAGGCGGAAGAGGCTCCGGCCCCGGCTCCTGCCAAGAAGAAGGCGCCGGCCAAGAAGGAAGCCGCCAAGAAGGACGCAGCCCCCGCCAAGGAAGCTGCGCCGAAAAAGGCGGCCGCCAAGAAGGATGCGGAACCCGCTGCCGAGAGGCCCGCAGCCAAGAAGGCTCCGGCCAAGAAGGCCGCGGCCGATGAGAAGCCTGCTGCCAAAAAGGCCCCTGCCAAGAAGGCTGCAGCCAAGAAGTAAGCCGGCGCGCTGCGGAACCGCTGCCCTTGGGCGGCGGTTACCGCTCTATGCTCGAAAGCTGGATCCGCGAAGTCACCCTCGCCACCTCACTGGTGGTCGAGGGTGTCGCCGCGTTGATCGTCGCCTACGCTGTGGCCGAGGCGATCGTGCGGCTGCTCATGTCGTTCCGGCGCCACAGCGGCGACCAACCCTCGCACGTCGCGCACGATGCGAAGGAGGATATCCGGCTCCGGCTCGGACGCTGGCTGGCGCTGTCGCTAGAGCTGTTGCTCGGCGCGGACATCCTGCGCACGGCGGTTGCTCCGAGCTGGTCCGAGATCGGTCAGCTCGCCGCCATCGCCGCGATCCGCACCGCGCTCAATTTCTTCCTCCAGCGAGAGATCGAGGCCGCGCAAGGCCGCCGGGCGCGTCAGTCCTCGACCGGCGACCAAGGCAAGAACGACGGAACCGGCACAGAAGCGCTGCGCGCCCGCTCGTAAGCTGCGCCGATCTTCAGGATGGCGTGATCCTGCCATTTGCCGCCCATGAAGCTGATCCCGACGGGCAAGCGCTCCACGGCGCCCATCGGAACGGTAAGGTGAGGATAACCGGCAATCGCGGCGAGATATCCTGCTCCCACCCGGCCGCCGAAATTATCGCCGCCCAAGAGGTCGATCGGCCAGGCCGGCTGCATTGTCGGCGCCACGAGAACGGCGAGATTCTGTTCTCGCAGTAATCGATCGATACCATCCTCCCGTGTCGCCCGCAGGTTTGCGTCGCGCGCCGCGCGATAGGCAGCGGCGTCGGTGGTCGTGAGCGATTGCTCGAACAGGCCCTGATCGAACCAGCGCAATTCCTGCGCGGCATTGGCCTTGTTGAAGGCCACTACCTCCGCGAGCGAGCGAGGCCCGCCCTCGACAGGCCGGGTTGCGAGGTACTCATCCATTCCTTCGCGCAGTTCGAACAAGAGGACTTGCAGGCTTCGCTGCCAGAATGAGCCCTCCGGCTGGAAATCGACGTCCACGAAAACCGCACCCGCGCGCTCCATATCGGCTCGAGCCTGCTCGAACAGCGCAAGGAGGCGAGGGTCGGTCCCGGCCTGATTGCGAAGGACGCCGATGCGAACCCCCTTGAGCGAAGCAGTGTCGAGGCTGCGGGTGAAGTCGGTCTTGTACTGATCGGCCTCGGCTGTTGCAGGGTCCGCCGGATCGCTTCCGGCAATCGCGGAAAGCAGCAGCGCGGCATCGGCCACGCTGCGTGCCATCGGGCCGGCAGTGTCCTGCGTGACACTAATCGGCACGATGTGCGTGCGGCTGACGAGACCGACGGTCGGCTTGAAACCGACGATTCCATTGACACTGGCGGGGCAGGTGATCGACCCGTTCGTTTCGGTTCCGATTGCCGCCCAGGCCATACCAGCTGCAATCGCCGCTCCGCTCCCGGAAGATGAACCGCAAGGGTTGCGATCGATCGCATGGGGGTTTCGCGTCTGGCCGCCGATCGCACTCCAGCCGCTCGACGAATCGTTCGACCGGATGTTGGCCCATTCGGACAGGTTGGTCTTGCCGAGGATCACCCCGCCGGCGGCGCGAATGCGCGCGACTGGCGGTGCGTCACGGCCGGTGCGGTTGTCTTTCAGCGCCAGCGAGCCCGCCGTGGTGGGCCATTCTCGAGTTTCGACGTTGTCCTTTACCAGAATAAATCGACCTTTCAGCGGTCCGGCATCGGCCGCGGCGCGGGACTTTTCGGGTGCGTCGCGATCGTAGACGATCACAGCATTCAGCATGGGGCCTCCATCGTCCAGCGACCGAATGGCGCTCAGGTAACTCGCCGTACGCGCTGCCTCGTCGACCGGTTCGCTGGCGGAAAGTTTGCTGCCGGCCGTGATCGACAGCATTGCAACGGCGAACGAAACGAACTTGGGATTTGATTTCATGTCGTCGACACTGCCATGCACCGCTCTCCCGTCAATCCCCAACGCCTTCGCTGGCAGAAGGTTAATCCCCTTGAACATCGCCAAGCCACTCGCGACATAGGCCGCCGATACGAGACGGAAGGAAGACAATCTCATGATCGATGTGTTCGGCGGTTCGCACGACACCTATGGCTCGCAGGGGCTGTTCCGGCGCGACCCCGTGACCGGAGCGCTGGTGCCCGTGGTGGTCGAGCAGACCAGCCGCGGAGAACGCAGCTTCGACATCTTCAGCCGCCTGCTTCGCGAACGCATCGTGTTCGTCACCGACCAGATCGAGGACAACATGGCCTCGCTGATCGTCGCGCAGCTGCTGTTCCTCGAGAGCGAGAACCCCTCGAAGCCGATCAGCATGTACATCAACTCGCCGGGCGGCGTGGTGACGGCCGGCATGGCGATCCACGACACCATGCAGTACATCAAGCCGCGCGTGTCGACGGTCTGCATCGGCCAGGCCGCGTCGATGGGCAGCTTCCTGCTCGCGGCGGGCGAGCCGGGCATGCGTATCGCGCTCCCCAACGCGCGCATCATGGTGCACCAGCCGTCCGGAGGCGCGCGCGGCATGGCGTCGGACATCGAGATCCAGGCGCGCGAGATCCTGCGCATCCGCCAGCGGATGAACGACCTCTACGTCAAGTACACCGGTCGTTCGCTGACCGAGATCGAGAAGGCGCTGGACCGCGACACCTTCCTCGAGGCCGAGGAAGCGATGAAGTTCGGCATCGTCGACAAGGTGTTCGAGACTCGCCCCGAGGGTGAGGCCGCGGCCGACGCCGAGGGATCCGGCGGAGCGCCCGAATAAGGTCTCAACGCCGGCATGCCCCAGCGCGGGACGCCGCACCGTAGCAATTCGGCAACCCTGCACTTTCAGGTTGTCGCAAGGCCGCTGTGCTAGGCGCAATGAGTTGATTATCGAGAATCCGGCCTTAGGGTCGACGAATCCCTGTCTCGGTCGCGAGGCGTTTTGGGCTTCGAAAGCCAGGATATGACCAAGTTGAGCGGAACCGACTCCAAAAGCACCCTTTACTGCAGCTTCTGCGGCAAGTCGCAGCACGAGGTGCGCAAGCTGATCGCGGGCCCGACGGTGTTCATCTGCGACGAGTGCGTCGAGCTGTGCAACGACATCATCCGTGAAGAGACCAAGGCCGGGATCGCCGGTCGCAAGGAAGGCGACGTTCCCACACCGCTCGACATCTTCACCACGCTCAACGACTACGTGATCGGCCAGGATCGCGCCAAGCGCGTGCTCTCGGTCGCGGTGCACAACCACTACAAGCGGCTGAAGCACAGCGGCAAGGCGGGCGACGTCGAGCTGGCGAAGTCCAACATCCTGCTCGTCGGCCCCACCGGCTCGGGCAAGACTCTGCTCGCGCAGACACTGGCGCGCACCTTCGACGTGCCGTTCACGATGGCCGACGCCACGACGCTGACCGAAGCCGGCTATGTCGGCGAGGACGTGGAGAACATCATCCTCAAGCTGCTGCAGGCAAGCGACTACAACGTCGAGAAGGCGCAGCACGGCATCGTCTACATCGACGAAATCGACAAGATCACCCGCAAGGCGGAAAACCCCTCGATCACGCGCGACGTGTCGGGCGAGGGGGTGCAGCAGGCGCTGCTCAAGCTCATGGAGGGCACCACCGCGAGTGTCCCGCCGCAAGGTGGGCGCAAGCACCCGCAGCAGGAATTCCTGCAGGTTGACACGACGAACATCCTGTTCATCTGCGGCGGTGCCTTCGCCGGCCTCGAGAAGATCATCGCCGACCGCCTGCAGAAGCGCTCGATCGGCTTCGGCGCGCACGTTGCCGATCCCGACAAGCGCCGCGTGGGCGAACTGCTCCAGAAATGCGAGCCCGAGGACCTCCTCAAGTTCGGCCTGATTCCCGAATTCGTCGGCCGCCTGCCGGTGATCGCCACCTTGAACGACCTCGACGTCGACGCGCTGGTGATGATCCTCACCGAGCCGAAGAACGCGCTGGTCAAGCAGTACTGCAAGCTCTTCGAGCTCGAAGACGTGGACCTCACGTTCACCGACGACGCTTTGCGTGCGGTTGCCGAGAAGGCGATCCAGCGCAAGACCGGCGCCCGCGGCCTGCGTTCGATCGTGGAAGGCATCCTGCTCGACACGATGTTCGACCTGCCCGACATGGACGGAGTGACCGAGATCGTCGTCGACAAGGACGTCGTCGAGGGTCGCAAGGATCCCGTTCGCGTGGTCGAGGCCAAGAAAGGCAAGGAAGAGGCGGCCTGAGCCCGCCTTCGTTCGAGACGGATATCCGGAGGCTCAGCTCCGACGATGTGTCGGCCATGCGGTCAGCGCTCGACGTGTACGCTGATTCCTTCGACGACGTGCCGAGCTATCGCGCGGCGCAGCCCGATGACACCTACCTCGAACGATTGCTCGCGCGCGACGATTTCATCCAGCTCGTCGCGGCAGATGGCGGCACTATCGTGGGAGCGATGAGTGCCTACGTGCTGCCGAAGTTCGAGCAGGCGCGGAGCGAAATCTACATCTACGATCTTGCGGTCGACGAAAATTGGCGTCGACAGGGGATTGCCGAACGGATGATTGAGCATCTGAAGTCGATCGCGGGGGACGTGGGGGCATGGGTTATCTATGTCCAGGCCGATCACGGCGACGAACCGGCGATCGCGCTCTACGCCAAGCTCGGTTCGCGCGAGGATGTCATACACTTCGACATCACCCCCTGACCTTCGGTCAGATCAGCAGTCAGCGCCGCACTTCTCGCGCGCAGTCTCGATCTGCACGGTCGCGTGCGCGATGCCGTGTTCGTGTGCGAGGTCGTGCGCGAGCGACCGGAGGAAGGCGTCTCCCGGGTGACCGCCGGGCATCACGAGGTGCGCGGTCAGCGCGGCCTCGGTCGTGCTCATCGGCCAGATGTGGAGGTCGTGGACCGCGGTCACGCCGGGCAGTGAGGCCAGGTGGATGCGAACGGCGGCTTCGTCGATGTGCCCCGGCACCGCGTTCAGTGCCAGCTTCAGGCTGTCCTTGAGCAGACCCCAGGTGCCCCATGCGATCACCGCGACGATGACCAGGCTCGTCGCAGGATCGATCCAGCGCGCGCCGGTCCACAGGATGAAGGCGCCCGCGACAACCACGCCGAGGCTTACCAGCGCATCCGCCGCCATGTGCAGGAACGCGCCGCGAATGTTGATGTCGTGCTTGCGACCGCGCACGAACAGCATCGCGGTGCCCGCGTTGATCAGGATGCCGATCCCGGCGACGATGATCATCGTGCGCCCCTCGACGGCGGGCGGCTCGCCCATGCGGTTGAGCGTCTCGAACGCGATCCCGCCGATCGCGACCAGCAAGAGCCCCGCATTGGCCAGCGCGGCGAGGATCGTCGAACTCTTGAAACCGTAGGTGAAGCGGCCGGCGGGTGGTCGCTTGGCGAGCACGCTGGCGCCCCACGCGAGTGCGAGGCTGAGCACGTCGCTCAGGTTGTGCCCGGCATCCGCGATGAGCGCCATCGAGCCCGACAGGACCCCGGCCACCGCCTCGACCCCGACGAAGGCGAGGTTGAGCACCACGCCGATCGCGAAAGCCGGGCCGTAATCGACCGGACCGTGCGCATGGCCGTGGCCGTGGCCGTGGCCATGACCGTGATCGTGAGAGTGCCCCGCGCCCATAGCCCTATTCGTAGACGCAGGCGTCGAGCCCGTCGCGCCTTACCACTCCGATCCGGGCGGCGATGGTGTTGCCGTAGCGACGGGTGAATCCTGTCGGGTTCACGACCGAGCGTTTCTTCGGCAGGGGCAGGGCGGCCGCCATCCGGGCCGCCTCAGTGCGTGTCATGTGGTCGGCCGAATGGCGGAAATAGCGCAAAGCACCCTCCTCGACGCCGTAGGTCCCGATCCCGGTCTCGGCGACGTTGAGGTAGACTTCCATGATCCGCCGCTTGCCCCAGATCTTTTCGATCAGGAAGGTGAACCAGGCCTCGAAGCCCTTGCGGACGTATCCGCCGCCCTGCCACAGGAACACGTTCTTGGCGGTCTGCTGGCTGATCGTGGAGCCACCGCGGATGCGCCCGCCTTCCATGTTGCGCTGGATTGCCTGTTCGATCGCTTCCCGGTCGAAACCGTCGTGACTGCAGAACTTGCCGTCCTCGGCCGCGATGACCGCCGAAACTAGGTTGCGGTCGATGCTCGACAACGGCTCCCAGTTCCGGACTACCGGGTTGGGGTCCATCAGCATGGTCGCGGTGTAAGGTACCGGCACGAACTTGAAGACGACGACCAGCAGCAGGCTGAGCGCGACGAACCCTAAGGCAAACTTGGCGACCAGCTTTGCGAACCACAGCATCGGGCACCGTTGCTAGGGGTATCGACTTCGCCCCGCAAGCGGTGCACATCTGCGGCGGGTCGTTTCGGAGAATGCCCATGCCGCAATTCGTGATCGAACGTGAAATGCCGGGAGCCGGTGCGCTGTCGGACGACGAACTGAAAGGTGCCTCCCAGCACTCGTGCAGCGTCCTCAAGGATCTCGGCCCCGAGATCGAATGGAACCACAGCTACGTTACCGGCGACAAGATCTACTGCGTCTATTCCGCGCCCAGCGAGGACCTGATCCGGCAACACGCCGAAAAGTCGGGCTTCCCGGCCAATTCAGTATCTGAAGTAAAGACGATCATCAGTCCGGCGACCGCCGGATAGCGAAAGGGCCGCCCCCTTATCGGGAGCGGCCCTTCGATTTTCCCTGCGTTCGGGCTGTCAGCCCGCGGCCAGCGCCGCGAGGCTTCCGGCCGGTGCGAGCCGCTCGCCGGCGATGCGCTGCATCGCCTTCTGGAGCTTCTCGAACGCGCGCACCTCGATCTGGCGGATGCGTTCGCGGCTGACGTCGTACTGCTGCGACAGTTCCTCCAGCGTCTGCGGGTTGTCCGTCAGGCGCCGTTCGGTGAGGATGTGCTTCTCACGCTCGTTGAGGCTGTCCATCGCCTCGACCAGCATCTCGTGCCGCATCGTCGCCTCTTCCGCCTCGGCGGTGGTTTCGTCCTGCAGCGGACGGTCGTCCTGCAGCCAGTCCTGCCATTCGCCCGAGCCTTCCTCGGCTCCGCGCATCGAGACGTTGAGCGACCCGTCGCCGCCCATCATCATCCGGCGGTTCATGTTGATCACTTCCTGCTCGGGCACGCCGAGGTCGGTTGCGATCTTGGTCACGTCGTCGGGATGGAGGTCGGAATCCTCGTAGGCTTCGAGTTCCTTCTTCATCCGCCGCAGGTTGAAGAACAGCTTCTTCTGCGCCGCGGTGGTGCCCATCTTCACGAGCGACCACGAGCGGAGGATGAACTCCTGGATCGAGGCCTTGATCCACCACATCGCGTAAGTCGCGAGGCGGAAGCCGCGATCGGGTTCGAACTTCTTGACGCCCTGCATCAGGCCCACGTTGCCCTCTGAGATGAGGTCGCTGACCGGCAGGCCATAACCGCGGTAACCCATGGCGATCTTCGCCACGAGGCGCAGGTGGCTGGTGACGAGCTGGGCCGCCGCTTCGGGGTCCTCATGCTCGGCATAACGCTTGGCGAGCATGTATTCCTGCTCGGGCGTCAGAATGGGGAATTTCTTGATTTCGGCGAGATAGCGGTTGAGGCTCTGCTCTCCGCTGAGCGCCGGGACAGATACTGTCTTGGTATTGCTCACTTTAACCCTGACCTTTCCTGCGTCGCTCTCGTTATCGGGACCCCTGATGGGCATCCGTCGGTTGGAGCACGCTCCTTGCTATATAGCGCTGGCACTCGATCGATTCGAGTGCTTTTCGTCGATTTCAATGTGCAACTCGGTCGATTAGTTCCGCCATGTCGGCAGGTAGTTCGCTCGCAAAGGCGAGCCGGTTACCGGTAACGGGATGGGCGAAGCCGAGGCTGGCCGCATGCAGTGCCTGGCGGCGGAAATCGAGCTCCGCGAGCAGGGGGCGCAAAGGCGCTGGAGTGCGTCCGTACACAGGGTCTCCCAATAGCGGATTGCCGATTGACGCAAGGTGAACCCGGACCTGGTGCGTGCGCCCGGTTTCGAGCCGGCATTCGACGAGCGCCGCGTGGGTCAACGGGCGCAAGGTCCGGTAGTGCGTGACCGCGTGTTTCCCGCGCGGCGACTTGTCGGGCAGCACGGCCATCTTCTTGCGGTTGGCGTCGGACCGGCCGATGCGCCCCTCTATGCGGCCTTCGGTCGGCCGCGGGTGGCCGCCCGTGACCGCGAGATAGGTCCGCTCGATCGAATGATCGGCGAACTGCCGGGCCAGCCCCTCGTGCGCGACATCGCTCTTGGCGACCACGAGGAGACCGGAGGTGTCCTTGTCGATCCGGTGCACGATGCCCGGGCGCAAGGTCCCGTTGATCCCCGACAGCCGACCCGCGCAATGATGGAGCAGCGCGTTGACGAGGGTTCCGTCGAGATTGCCGGCGGCGGGATGCACGACGAGACCTGCGGGCTTTTCGACGACGATCAGGTGCTCGTCCTCGAACACGATGTCGAGCGGGATGTCCTGTGCCACCGTGTCGAGCGGTGCGGGCGGGGGAAGGGCGACTGCGAATGGCTCGCCGCCTGCGACCTTGGCCGAGCCGCTCGCGACGATCTGCCCGCCGATCGTCACCGCGCCTTCGCCGAGCAGCGACTTGACCCGTTCGCGCGACAGTCCGGTGGCCTCCGCCAGTGCCTTGTCGAGGCGACCGGGCGTCGTCAGCATGCCGGTGATGATTTCGCCGTCCCCCATGCTAGGGAGATGGGCGATGCCGCGCGAAGTCTCAAGCACCCTCGTCGACCAACTCATCGACTGCGCGGGCAAGGCGCATCCGCGCGAGGCGTGCGGGCTGCTGCTGGGCAGCAACGACGTGATCGGCGAGGTTCGCGCTTGCGACAACGTGCATCCTCGCCCCGAAACGCATTTCGAGATCGACCCGCGCGCCCTGATCGAAGCGCACCGTGCTGCGCGGGCGGGCGGTCCCGAGGTCATCGGGTACTGGCATTCCCACCCGGCGGGGCGGCCCGAACCTTCTGCAACCGATCGCGCGCACGCCACGGGAGACGGCAAGGTGTGGGCCATCGTCGGCGAAGGGACAGTGCGCTGGTGGCGCGATGGGCCCGGCGGGTTCGAACCGCTTTCCTACCGCGTGACGGGCGGCTAGGACGGCGCCCATGCCGTTTCCCGCGCCCTGTCTGCCGCCGCCTTGTTCTCGCGGGGCTGGGGGTGCCGGTCTTTCTTCTCAGGACACTGTGACAGGTGTGACACCATTCAGGATGATTTCGACCTAAATGAACGAAACTGACCAACTCGATCTCGCCGCCATGCTCTGTTCGCGGCTTTGCCACGACCTGCTCTCGCCGGTCGGTGCGCTGACCAACGGCCTCGAGCTGCTGGCAGACGAGCGCGACCCCGAAATGCGGCAGAAATGCCTCGAACTGCTCGAGCAGAGCGCCAAGACCAGCGCGGACAAGCTCAAGTTCTTCCGCCTCGCGTTCGGCGCGGCGGGCGGGTTTGGCCAAAGCGTGCCGGTTGACGAGGCGAAGGCCGTGACCGAGGCGCTGGTCGGCGACGCCAAGCGGGTCGAGCTCAAGTGGGGCGTTGCGACCGACCGTCTGCCCAAGGGCGCGGTCAAGGTCCTGCTCAATTTCGCGCAGATCGGGCTCGACGCGCTGGTGCGCGGCGGGACGCTCGAAATCGGGGCCGAGAGCCGCGGTGGATCGAGCGAGATCGTGGTGCGCGCCGCAGGACCGCGGATCGCTTTTGACCAGACGATCGGCCGGGCACTGGAAAACCGGCTCGATCCCGGCGAGCTCAGCAGCCGCACGGCCGCGGCGCACATGCTGGCGCTGCTGGCCAGGCAGGCCGGCGGGGGCCTGCAGTACATGCTGTCCGACGAAGCGCTGATCCTCGGCGCGGTGCTTCCCGAGGGCTGACCCATGGATGAGCTCGTCCATCGCACGGTGCCGTCGCCCAACTGGGACGAGCGCAAGCTGCCGATCTCGATGGTCGTGCTGCACTACACCGAGATGGCGAGCGCCGAGCAGGCTCTGGCCCGGCTGACCGATCCCGAGGCCAAGGTCAGCGCCCACTACCTCATCACCGAAGCGGGTGAGGTCATCCGCATGGTCGACGAGGACAAGCGTGCCTGGCACGCCGGGGTCAGCTTCTGGCGCGGCCATCGCGACGTGAACTCGGCGAGCATCGGGATCGAGCTCGATCATCCGGGCCATGACCTGGGTTACCGCGAGTTCCGCGAAGAGCAGTTCGCGGCGCTGGTGCCGCTTCTGGCGCGCATCGTGAAGGACCACGGCATCCCGCGCGCCAACGTCGTCGGCCATTCCGACGTCGCCCCGGCACGCAAGATCGATCCGGGCGAGCTGTTCCCGTGGGACCGGCTTGCGGAATACAAGCTGTGCCTCGCGCGGCCCGACAAGCTCGAAGCCGGCGATCCGTTCGACAACGACGCCGCCTTCTACCTCGCGCTGGAGCGCTTCGGATACGACGTGACCGACGGGCACAAGGCGGTCGAGGCCTTCCAGCGGCGCTGGCGTCCCGAAAAGATCGACGGCGAGGTCGACGGGCAGGTGCGGGCGATCCTGTTCAAGTTGCTCTTGGATCGCGACCAGGGGCGGACTAGATAGCAACTCGCCAGGGGGCCGGGCAGCCGCGTGCGCCGCAAGGTGCTCGAGGAAAGTCCGGGCTCCACGAAACAAGGGTGGCGGGTAACGCCCGCCGCGGGCAACCGTAGGGAAAGTGCCACAGAAAGTAGACCGCCTCTCTCGAGAGGTAAGGCTGAAAGGGTGCGGTAAGAGCGCACCGGGGTCCTGGTAACAGGGCTCGCACGGCAAACCCCACCCGGAGCAAGGCCAAATAGGGGTCTCGCGCGAAAGCAGGGGCGTTTCGTCCCGAGAGACCCGGGTTGGCTGCTTGAGCCGCGCGGCAACGCACGGCCGAGATGAATGGCTGCCCCGGCGGCGTGGGTCCTTCGGGATACCGCCCGCCGGACAGAACCCGGCTTACAGGCCCCCTGGCGATATCCGTTGCACTTGAAACCGCTTCTGGACTTTGGCGTTCGGTGCATCGAATGCAGTCAGGTTCCTGAGGAGAGTTACCGCATGATTCGCACTGCCCTGTTTGCTTCTGCCGCTATTGCCGCACTCGCTTCCGTCCCCGCCTCCGCGGACGAAGGTATGTGGACCCTCGATGCATTCCCAGCAGAGCGCATGCGCGCCGACTATGGATGGGCGCCGGACCAGGCCTGGCTCGACAAGGTCCGGGGCGGTGCGGTACGACTGACCGGCGGCTGCTCGGCCAGCTTCGTCTCGCCGCAGGGGTTGATCCTCACCAACCACCACTGCATCGCGACCTGCCTCGCCGACAACTCGAGTGAGGCCAAGGACTACCTCAACGACGGGTTCGTTTCCTCGCGCCGCGAGGACGAATTGAAGTGTCCGGGGCAGCAGGCGGAAGTGGTGACCGCGATCACCGACGTCACTTCGCGTATCAAGGGCGCGATGGGGTCGCTGACCGGCGAGGCCCTGACGAAGGCCCGCGACGCGG
Organism: Tsuneonella dongtanensis; assembly: GCF_001698205.1. NCBI lineage: Bacteria > Pseudomonadati > Pseudomonadota > Alphaproteobacteria > Sphingomonadales > Erythrobacteraceae > Tsuneonella > Tsuneonella dongtanensis. The sequence goes on along the minus strand of NZ_CP016591.1, from coordinate 2,427,329 downwards.
AGATCGCGGCGATCGAGAAGGCCGGTTGCACCGATCTCAAGACCACGCGCTGCCAGGTCGTCACGCTGTTCGGCGGCGGCCAGTACAAGCTCTACACTTACCGCAAGTATTCGGACGTCCGCCTTGCCTGGGCGCCGGAAGACCGCGCGGCCACGTTCGGCGGCGATCCGGACAACTTCAACTTCCCGCGCTACTCGATGGATGCGAGCTTCCTGCGCGCCTACGAGGACGGCAAGCCGGTGGCATCGCCCCAGTTTCTCAAGTGGAACCCGCGGCCGCCGGTCAAGGGCGAGGCGACTTTCGTGGTCGGCAACCCCGGCTCGACCAGCCGCCTGTGGACCGGCAGCCAGCTCGCCTTCGAACGCGAGGTGCGCCTGCCCGTGACTCTCGCGACGCTTTCCGAGCTCCGCGGGCGCGTGATCCGCGCCATGCAGGAAAGCCCGACGAAAGAGCGCGAAGGTCTCGACACCCTGAACGGCATCGAGAACAGCCTCAAGGTTTTCATCGGGCGGACCAAAGCGCTCAACGATCCTGCATTCACCGGAAAGCTCTCCGCAGCAGAGGCGGACCTCAGAGCGAAAAGTGCCGGTAACGCTGCGATCGGGGATCCGTGGACTACGGTCGACGGTGCGATGAGCGCGTATCGCTCGCTCTATCTCCCGCTCCGCTTCACCCAGCCCTCGAGCGACCTGCTCGGCTATGCCCAGACCCTGGTGTTCGCCGCGCAGGAACGCGAAAAGGACAACAGCGAGCGTCTTCCGGGTTATACGGACAGCCGCTTGCCCTTACTCGAGAAGCAGATTCTCGACGAGCGCCCGATCCACCCGTGGCTCGACAAGCTCACGCTGGAATGGAGCCTTTCTAAGGCGCGCGAGTACCTCGGTGCGGATGATCCGGACACCAAGCTGCTGCTCGGCAAGGCCAGCCCGGAAGGGCTGACCGAATCGCTCGTCAACGGAACCAAGCTCGCCGATCCGGCGGTTCGCAAGGCGCTGTGGGATGGCGGAATGAAGGCGATCAAGGCGTCGGAAGACCCGATGATCGTCTATGCGCTGCGCCTCGCCGACCGTCAGCGCGAACTGCGCAAGCTGACCGATGCGCAGTACAGCGGGCCGCTGGCGATTGCCGGAAGCCAGCTTTCGGACGCACGCTTCGCGGCGTACGGCGACACGCTCTATCCCGATGCCACGTTCACGCTGCGGATCAGCTACGGCAAGGTTGCCGGGTGGACCGAGCGGGGCAACGAGGTGCCCTACGAAACCACCATGGGCGGTACATTCGATCGCGCGACCGGAAATGCGCCCTATGACGCAGCGGGTGGCTTCGTCGCCGCCAAGGCCAAGATCGACCCGAACGCGACCTACAACTTCGTCACCACCAACGACATCATCGGCGGGAACTCCGGCTCTCCGGTGATCGACCGTGCGGGCACGGTGATTGGCGCGGCGTTCGACGGTAACATCCACTCGCTCGGTGGGAACTACGGCTACGACGGCACGCTCAACCGCACCGTCGTCGTATCGACCGACGCGGTCCAGGAAGCGCTCGAGAAGATCTATCCGGCGCCTGCGCTGGTTAAGGAACTCTCTGGCAAGAAGTGATCGGGATGAGGCGGGGCGCTAGGCCCCGCCTGTTCGAGATCGGGGCGGGACCTTAGGTTCCGCCCCTTTTTGCTGCCGGTAAGGCCTTCAGTCCCGCCCGATACTCGAATAGGTAAACCCGGCAGCCCGCACGTCGGCGGGCCGGTAGATGTTGCGGAGGTCGACGAGGACGGGCGCGTTCATCACCGTCTTCAACCTCTGCAGGTCGAGCGCGCGGAAGGCATCCCATTCGGTGACGATCGCAGCAGCGTCGGCCTCTTCGAGCGCCGCGTAAGGGCTGTCGCACATCGTCACTTCCGGCATCAGCGGCCGGGCGAGTTCCATGCCTTCCGGGTCGTAGGCCGTCACTTGCACTCCCGCGTCGACGAGCGCCTGGGCGATGGCAATCGCGGGGCTGTCGCGCATGTCGTCGGTGTTGGGCTTGAAGGTGAGTCCGAGCAGTGCAACCTTCTTGCCGCGTGCCGTGTCGACACCGCCGAGCGCATCGATAACCTTGCGGCCCATCGCGCGCTTGCGGCTGTCGTTGACCTTGACGACCGCTTCCACGATCCGCGTCGGCGCACCTGAATCCTCAGCCGTCTTGAGCAGCGCCAGCGTATCCTTGGGGAAGCAGCTGCCGCCGTAACCCGGCCCGGCGTGGAGGAACTTGGAACCGATCCGCCCATCCATCCCGATGCCGCGGCTCACGTCCTGCACGTCGGCGCCGACCTTCTCGCAGAGATCGGCCATTTCGTTGATGAAGGTGATCTTGGTCGCGAGGAAGGCGTTGGCGGCGTACTTGATCAGTTCGCTGGTCCGCCGGCCGGTGAAAAGGATCGGCGATTCGTTGAGGTATAGAGGGCGGTACACCTCGCGCATGACCTCGCGGCCGAATTCGTCTTCGGCGCCGATGACGATGCGATCCGGGCGTTTGAAATCGCCGATCGCAGCCCCTTCGCGCAGGAATTCTGGGTTCGAAACGACCGACACCTTAAGGCTGCAGCCGCTATCGGCAATGATCCGCTCAACCTCGTCGCCGGTGCCGACGGGCACGGTCGACTTTGTCACCACCACCGCTTCGTTCGCCAGCGCCTCGCCGACCTCGCGCGCGACGGCATAGACGTACGACAGGTCGGCGTGGCCGTCGCCCCGGCGACTAGGCGTGCCGACGGCAATGAAGATGGCCGATGCCCCCGCTATCCCTTCGGCAAGATCGGTCGTGAACGAAAGCCGGCCCGCGTTGACGTTCGCTTCGACGAGCGCATCGAGCCCGGGCTCGTAGATGGGCATCACGCCTTCCCGGAGACGGTCGATCTTCGATTGGTCCTTGTCGATGCAGACCACTGTGTGTCCGAAGTCGGCAAAGCAGGCCCCCGATACGAGACCCACGTATCCCGACCCGACCATCGCGATCTTCATGCTTCGCAATCCTTTTTCGTTATTTCCGTCGCGCCGTTGGCTTCGACCGCCTGGATGATCCGTCGGCTGTCGCCCTCCAGGACGAGCGCAGTCAGGCAGCCGGTACGATAGGCTCCGGTGTCGATCCCGATGCGGTTGCTCCGGAGGTCTATGCTCTCGGCAATTGTATGCCCGTGGACGACGAAGTAGTCGTGCGGCGCATCGTGCTCGAGGAACGGTTCGCGAATCCAGCGGAGATGATGCTGCTTTTGCTCTTCGAGCGCGACGTCAGGCAGGATGCCGGCATGGACGAATAGATAATCGCCGGCGACGAAGTGGTCCTTGGCAGCCGCGAGATAGTCGCGATGCGCCGGCGGGACGGATCTCCCCATGATGTCCTGCAGTTCCTCCAGCGAAGCCTCGTCATACTGCTGGCGAGGGACGCCGTAGCTCAGGATCGTCTGGCGGCCGCCGTGTCGCAGGAAGTGGCGCAGGACCCCTTCGTTGTCGAACGATTGGAGGAACATCTCCTCGTGGTTGCCGGCAAGAAGTTCGACGCGTCGGCGCCGACCCCACTCTATGGACAATTCGACCACTCCGGCACTGTCCGGACCGCGATCCACCAGATCGCCCAGCAAGACGACAGTGGTGCGCGCGGGAGCCGCAGCCTTGTCGTCCTCTTCGATCGCTTCGATCAGCGCTTCGTACAAATCCCGGCGCCCGTGGATGTCGCCGATCACGTAAAAGCGTTCGCCCGCCGGCACCTTGGCGCGGACGGGGGCTGGCTTGGAACGGAAAATCTGGCGCAGCGGTTCGAACATGGCTTCTTGAAAAGGCAAACGAGGTTGCGGGCGGACACGCCGCATAGGGGAGCGGCCGCTAGGCGGCAATGCATGAGCAGGCAGTGAACTTGGCCTGCTGGTGCAGAAAATCAACACAACCCAGCGCATTCGCGTGGATACGAATTTTTTCTTGTGCATTGCAGCATGGCGAGGCAAGAAAGTTGCGCATTTGCCGCAAGGCGGTCCGCAAGAATGACGGACCCCCGGCGTGTGCGCAGGTGGGACGAGGCACAAACCCAAAGGAGTTTGCCATGCTCACGTCCATCCGCGGCATCGTTGCCGCATCAGTTCTCGCTACTTCCGCGCTCGTCGCAACGCCTGCGTTCGCGCAGGATGAAGAGGCCGGCCCCGTTTCCGTCTCGGGCAGCGTTACGCTGGTCTCCGATTATCGCTTTCGCGGCGTTTCGCTCTCGGGCGGCGACCCGGCTGTCCAGGGCGGCATCACCGTCACCCATGAAAGCGGGTTCTACATCGGCACCTGGGCCAGTTCGATCGACGACGGTGGCACCGACATCTACGGTGACATGGAACTCGACGTGTTCGGCGGCTGGAGCGGCGACCTTGCCGAAGGCGTCGGTCTCGACGTCGGCCTGCTGCTTTATGCCTATCCGACCAATGCGGCCGGCGTGAAGGCACAGTACTGGGAGCCCTACGCCACCATCTCGGGCCAACTCGGACCGGTCGAAGCGAAGCTCGGCGTCAATTATGCGTGGGAGCAGGCTTCGCTCGGAAACGACGACAACCTCTACATCCACACCGAACTCGCCACGTCGATCCCCAACACGCCGCTCAGCTTGTCGGCGCATCTCGGGTACACCGACGGCGTGCTGGCGCCTCCGTTCCTCGCGGGAACCGCGGACGATTCCGGCTTCGACTGGTCGATCGGTGCGAGCGCGACCGTTCTTGGAAGCCTGACGCTCGGTGTGTCCTACGTTGGTGTCGAAGGGCCGTCGATCAACGGCTTCACCGACGACGCCGTCGTGTTCTCGCTCGGCGCGAGCTTCTGATCGCAGGGGTGGGGGCGGTCCCGCGGACCGTCCCCATCGCTTGCCCCATTTACCCCAACGAGAAGTTGACCGTCGTGACGACGCGGACCTTCTTGTACGGCGTATCCGATACGCCCCACCCGCCGCCGCTGTCTCCATCGCGCGATTCGATCTCGAAATAGCCTTGGGTCGCGTCCCGGATCGATCCGACGCTGGTTCCGCTGTCCTTCGCGAACTGCTCGGCCGCAGCCCGGGCGTCCTTGGTCGCCTCGGCTACCATCGCCGGCTTGATCGCGTTGAGCCCTGTGAAGGTATAGGCCATGCCGCTTCCTTCCTCGAGCAGAACGCCTTTGTTCACCAGGTCGAACTGCCGCGCGACCGCGCGCTGGGCGCGGGCGATGTCCTTGGTCCGCAAGGCCAGCCGCTGCCGCACCGTGTAGCGCGTCACGCCGTTGTCGGTGAAGGTCGATACGTTGGCGCCCGTGGGCTGCAAGGCATCAGCCGGGAAGCCGAGACCGGAAAAGAACTGCTCGATCGCCGTCGTGTCGGCGCGAACCTTGGCCTGCACTGCCGACAGGTCCGTGCCGGTATCCGAGTAGGAAATGGTCCAGGTGGCAAGGTCGGCGGTGACGTCGCGCTCGGCGAGGCCCCGGACAGTCACGGCTCGTTCGGCCTCCTTCGCCCGCAACAGGCCGTTACCGAGCAGGTAACCCCCCGCTATCAGTCCGGCGGCCAGAACGGTGGCCGTCCCGAGCCAACGAAGGCTCTTGTCGTCGCGCGGAAAGCCCGGCGTGGCATTGATGGATTGATCGGCATGGTCGGTCATCGCTAGGCTCCCTGAAACGGCGCGACCCGTGCGATGAGTTGTGCATTTCTGTCGATGAACCGTTTTTGAATGGAGTCCACCCGATGGTGAAATATCTGCACTCGATGATCCGGGTGAGCGATCCCCAGGCCACCGTCGCGTTCTTCGAGTTGATCGGGCTGAAGCAGGTCCGCCAGTTCGACAACGAGAAAGGGCGTTTCACGCTCATCTTCCTCGCAGCGCCGGGGCAGGAGGGCGTTGCGGAAGTCGAGCTTACATACAACTGGCCACCCGAAGACGGCTCGCCGGGCGAGGAGTACGACGGCGGGCGCAATTTCGGGCACCTCGCCTACCGCGTCGACGACATTTACGCCACGTGCCAACGGCTGATGGATGCGGGCCACACGGTCCATCGTCCGCCGCGGGACGGCCACATGGCCTTCGTGAAGTCGCCCGACGGGATTTCGGTCGAATTGCTCCAGGAAGGCCACCTGCCGCCGCAGGAACCCTGGGCCAGCATGGAAAACACCGGGACCTGGTAAACTTTCCCGGCAGGCGGGGCCCGGTTTGGCTGGCCTTGTCTGCCGGGATTTGCTTGAGGGCAGGGCATGGTCACTGCACTCGTCATCGTTTTCGTCCTAGCTTACGTCGCAATCGCGCTCGAAGAGCCCCTGCGCACCAACAAGTCCGCCGCTGCCCTGATTGGCGCGGGCTTGCTTTGGTCGATCTATGCGCTTGCGACGGGCCTGCCCGAAGTGGTCGACGAGCAACTCAACGAATCGCTCATCGAAACGGCTCAGATCGCCTTCTTCCTCCTCGGCGCGATGACCATCGTCGAAGTGATCGACGCCCACGACGGGTTCGACGTCATCACCAGCAGGTTGCAGGCGAGCACGCTTGCGACCCTGATGCTGTTCATCTGCGGGGTCACCTTCTTCCTCAGCGCGATCCTCGACAACCTGACCACGACGATCGTGATGATTTCCCTGTGCCGTCGCCTGCTGCGGGAGCAGTCGGACCTGCTTCTGTTCGCCGGCATGATCGTGATTTCGGCCAATGCCGGGGGTGCCTGGTCACCGATGGGGGATGTGACGACAACGATGCTGTGGATAGGCGGCCAGGTGACCGCGCTGGCGATCGTCACGAAGCTGATCGTGCCCTCGCTCATCAACATGGCCGTGCCGCTGGCGATCGTCGCGTGGAGCCTTCGCGGCAAGCCGATCCTCGCGCCCGAGACGCTGGCGCCCGAGGCCGATTGCCGCAAGACGACGCCGTTCGAACGCAATCTCATGTTCACTGCGGGCCTGGCTGCGCTGGTGTCGGTCCCGCTGTTCAAGACCATCACGCACCTGCCGCCGTTCCTGGGCGTTCTCTTCGGCCTTGGCATCCTGTGGGCGATCGGCGACCGCATCCACCGCGAGAAGCCCTACGAGGAGCGCCAGCGCGTCACGATCGCGAATGCGCTTGCGCGGATCGACATGAGCGCGATCACCTTCTTCATCGGCATCCTGCTGGCCGTGGCGACACTCCAGCATGCAGGGATACTGGGGGCACTGGCCAACTGGCTCGACGAAACGGTCGGGCGGCTCGATGTGATCGTGATGATCATCGGCCTCGTCAGCGCGATCGTCGACAACGTACCGATGGTTGCCGGTGCCATGGGCATGTACTCGATCGAGGCGCACCCCACTGACAGCTTCCTGTGGGAATTCCTGGCCTATTGCGCGGGAACGGGCGGGTCGATCCTGATCATCGGCTCGGCCGCCGGCGTGGCGGCGATGGGCATCGCGAAGATCGACTTCATCTGGTACATGAAGCGCTTCAGCCTGCTCGCACTCATCGGCTACCTCGCGGGAGCGGGCGCATACATCGCGCAGGAACAATTTCTGCGCGGTGCGGGACTGATCTAGTCCTCGGGCTTCTCCGTGGTCACGCGTAACACTACGTATCCCAATATGAGCGACGCGAACGTACCCGCCAGCACCCCGATTTTGGCCTGTTCGTAGAGCATCGGGGCCTCGGCGAAGGCCATCGTGCCGATAAACAGGCTCATGGTGAAGCCGATGCCGCAGAGGATCGACACCCCCCACAGTTGAACCCAGCTCGCGCCTTCGGGAAGGCGCGCGATGCCTAGCTTGTTTGCCAGCGCCACGGCCCCCACGATGCCGATCTGCTTGCCGAGAAAAAGTCCCGCGGCGATGGCTACAGGCAAGGGTGCGAGCAATCCCTCGATGCCGAGCCCGCGCATGTCTACCCCGGCATTGGCCAGCGCGAACACCGGTACGACGAGATAGGCATTCCACGGTGCCAACCCGTGCTCGACCGTCTCGAGAAACGGCGTGTCGTCTGCACGCCGCATGGGGATCATGAGCGCGGCGACGACGCCTGCGATCGTTGCGTGTAGGCCTGAGTGAAGCACGCACAGCCACAGCACCAGCGTTGCCACGATGTAGGGCCAGTTCCGGTCCACCCTGCGCAAGTTCATCACCGCCATGATGCATCCGACGGCCACGGCGGCCAGAAGCCACAGGGCCTTCACCTGCACCGTGTAGAACACCGCAATGATAATGACCGCGCCGATATCGTCGACGATGGCGACGGTGAGAAGGAACAGGCGCAGCGATGCCGGGACCCGGTTGCCGAGCAGGCCCACGACACCCATCGCAAAAGCGATGTCGGTTGCAGCCGGGATCGCCCAACCACGGTCCAAGGTGGGGTCGTCGCCGACGAGAGCGACGAACAGAGCTGCCGGGATGGCCATGCCCGCGACCGCCGCAATGATGGGAAGCCTGCGTGCTTGCGGATCGGCGAGATCTCCCTCGACGAGCTCGCGCTTCACCTCGAGTCCGACGACGAAGAAGAATATCGCCATGAGGGCGTCGTTGATCCACAGGTGCGCGGTCGACAGCTTGGGGATGGGGGACCACGCCAGCGGGGAGTGGAACAGCGCGTGATAGGCCTCCGACAGCGCCGAATTGGCGAGCGCAAGCGCGGCAAGCGCCACGCCGATGAGCAGGATGCCTTCGCGCGAATCCGAAACGAACAGGGCCTTGACCGGGATGAGCGCGAGTTTGATCGGATTGGTTGTCTGCTGCATCGGGCGACCCTTGTCGAAGCGTCCCCTCCTTGCAAGACCCTCCAAGCCCGGTTTTCGCCGTCCGGCCCGGTTGACTCGGGCAAGCCCCCCACCTAAGGGCGGCGCGTCCGCGGCCGGCCTCGTCGGCTGCGTTTTCCTATGAACCCCGTGCGAGGCTGACGCTCTTCGTGGCGAACGATCCCGAAAACGTGAACGTAGGCGAAGACCCGAAGCTCGATTCGCTCGAGCAGCGGATCGCCGCGGCGCGCCAGGCCGAAGACCATCGCCTGGGGCGCGACAAGCCGCAGATCGACGGCCGCAGCCGGGCGATGCAGATCGCATCGACCATGGTCGGCTATCCGTTGGGCGGCATCGTCATCGGCTGGTTCCTCGACGGGCTGTTCGACACCCGGCCGTGGATCATGATCGGCCTGATGTTCCTCGCATTCTTCGGCGCGTGCCTGCAGGTCGTGCGCCTCAACAAAGCCGACTGACGGCAGCAATCCAGGGATAGACCGTGGCAGCCGAAGCCAAGATGGACCCGATGCACCAGTTCGCGATCTCCCCGATTGGGGGAGGCGAACTCGTTGCGTCGCCGTTCCAGTTCACCAATTCCGCGATGTGGATGGGGTTCGTCGTCGTTGCGATCCTGGTGTTCATGTGGGGTGGTACGAAGCGTCAACTCGTACCGGGCCGCTGGCAGGCCGCGGTCGAGGGAATCACCGGCTTCGTCGGCGATATTGCCAAGCAGGGCATCGGGCCCGAGGGCCGCAAGTACCTGCCGTGGATCTTCACCGCGTTCATGTTCATCCTCGTGTCGAACTGGCTCAGCGCGATGCCGTTCGCGATCATCCCGGGCGTCCACCCCTTCGCGGTGACCGGTCAGTTCACGATCACCGGTGTCCTTTCGATCCTGAGCTTCGCGATCGTCCTCGGCGTGGGCTTCTGGAAGCACGGCCTCCACTTCCTCAGCCTGTTCGTGCCCAAGGGCGCGCCGCTGCCGGTGAAGATGTTCGTTGCCCCGATCGAGTTCGTCAGCTTCCTGGTGCGCCCGTTCAGCCTTGGCCTGCGTCCTTTCGTCGCGATGTTCGCCGGCCACGTCCTGCTCGAGGTGTTCGGAAACTTCGTCGTTCAGGGGCTCAATGCCGGCAGCGTGCTGGGTTGGGGCATTTCGGCGCTGTGCTTCGTATTCCTGATCTTCGTGAACGCGCTGGAACTGCTGGTCGGCGGTATTCAGGCCTACGTGTTCGCGCTGCTGACTGCGCTCTACATCAACGACGCGGTCAACCTTCACTGATTATTCAAACGCTTGCTTAACGGAGTTAATATCATGGATCTCGCTTCTGCTCAGGTCATCGGTGCCGGTCTCGCGGCCATCGGTGCAGGTGCCGCCGCCGCCGGCGTCGGCAGCGTCTTCGGCTCGTTCCTTCAGGGCGCGCTGCGCAATCCGGCCGCCGCGCCAGGCCAGACCACCGTCCTCTACATCGGCTTCGCCGCCGCCGAACTTCTCGGCCTGATGGCGTTCGCCGTTGCGATGATCATCCTCTACGCGCGTTGATCCGGTACCCGGCGGGCAGGGGCCTGCCGGGACCGTTCTTCGGACCGTAAAGGGACACCGATGCCCCAGATTTCCCAATTGGCGCTCGTCTACCAGTCACAGTGGTTCTGGCTGGCTCTGACGCTGGCCGTCATCTTCTTCGTGGTTGGTCGCGGGATCCTGCCCAAGGTCGAGACGACGATCGATGCGCGTGACGCCCAGATCGCCGCCGATCTTGCCGAGGCCGAGCGCCTGCGGGCCGAGGCGGACGCGGCCGAGGAAGGCTGGCGGTCCAAAATCAACGCCGTCCATGCCGAGGCTGCCGCCCAGGCTGCGGCCGCGAAGGCCAAGGCCACAGCAGATGCGGACAAGCGCATCGCCAAGGCCAGTGCCGAGCTCGCCCAGAAGACCGCGGAAGCGGAAGCCCAGCTTGATGCGGCTCGTGCGAGTGCGCTCGCGGAGATCGAGGGTGTAGCTGCCGAGGCGGCGCAGGACATCGTCGCCAAGCTCACCGGAGCGAAGGTCACCGACGCTGCCGCGCGCAAGGCCGTTGCCGGAGCAATGACCCATGCTTGAGTTCCTTGCCGAAGCCGCTGCCAGCGGCGAAAGCCACGCTGCCCCTGGCGCGTTCGGGATCTCGGCCCTCGGGCCCGGCTTCTTCGTCGCGCTGTCGATGCTGGTCGTCTTCGCGATCATGCTCAAGGCCAAGGTGCCGGCGCTGATTGCAAGCATGCTCGATGCGAAGATCGGCGAAATCCGCAAGCAGCTCGACGAGGCCAAGCAGCTTCGCGCCGAAGCCGCCGCACTGCGTGACGAGTACGCGCAGAAGGCCGCCGATGCCGAAAAGGACATGGAGGCGATGAGGGCCTCGGCCGAGCGCAACGCGGCCGAGATCGTCGAGAAGGCCAAGGCAGACGCCGCCGCACTGATAGAGCGGCACAAGACCGCCAGCGCCGAGAAGATCGCCGCCGCCGAACGTACCGCCGTGGCCGAGCTTCGCGCCAAGGCGGCCTCGGCTGCCGCAACTGCTGCGCGCCAGCTCATCGCCGACAAGCACGGTGAGGACGCCGACCGCAAGCTGGCCGACGAGATTATCTCGGGCATCTGAATTCAGCTGGAACGGATTGCCGGGGCCACGCGCTCTTCTGTCATCGACAGGAGAACGCCGTGGCCCTTTCCGCAATCGCCCTGAACTGCTCGCTTTGCAAAACCCGTTCGCGCAAGAGTTCCACCGACGCGATGATCGGCGTGCTCGCCGAGGCCTTCGCCGTGCATGACGTCGCGCTGACCGAGACGATCCGGATCGCGGACCATGACGTGGCGTGGGGGGTTACTTCCGACGAAGGCCCGGACGACGCGTGGCCCGCGATTCGCGAGAAGATCCTCGCGCACGACATCCTGATCTTCGGCACCCCTATCTGGATGGGGCAGGCGTCGAGTGTGGCCAAGCTCGTACTCGAGCGGATGGATGCCTTCCTGTCCGAAACCGATGAAGCCGGGCGCATGCCCAGTTACTCGAAAGTAGCCGTCGCCGCGATCGTGGGAAATGAGGACGGGGCCCACTGGGCAAGCTCACAGATTTTCCAGAGCCTCAACGACACCGGATGGACGATTCCCGCCGTGGCCGCATGCTATTGGGTGGGTGAGGCGATGGGCTCCGTCGACTTCGTCGATCTCGAGCATCGACCAAGAAAGGTCAGCGAGACAGCTAAGATGGTCGCGGCGAATGCGGCGCATCTGGCGAAGTTGCTGAAGGGCTCGCCCTATCCCGGTTAGGGCTCGAAAACGACCTTTCCGACGAGTTGCCCGCCGGCCATCGCGTCGAAGCCCACACGCCAGCGCTTGAGCGGGAGCACGCGATCGATGATGGGGCGGATCACCCCTTTGCCCGCCAAGCGCGCGATCTCAGCGGCGATGGCTGCGCCGCGCTCGGGAAAGCGGCGCGCGAACTCTCCCGCGCGCACACCCACGATGGAGAACCCCTTGATGAGGGGGATGTTCACCGCGATCTCCGGGATCCGACCGGCGACGAACCCGATCACCAGCAGCTTGCCGCCGAATGCGACGCAGCGCGTGCTCTCGTCGAACACGTCGCCGCCGACGGGATCATAGACGAGGTCGCAAAGCGCCCCTCCGGTGAGTTCGGCGACGTCTTCCCGAAACCGTCCGCGATTGACGATTACCGCTTCGGGCGAGACCGCGTCCCGGATGAGGTCGACTTTAGCCGCATCGTGCGTCGCCGCGATCACCCGCGCACCAAGCGCTCGGGCCAAATCGCAGGCCGCCAGGCCGACCCCGCCGCTCGCCCCATGGACGAGAACCCACTGCCCTTCGCGGAGTCCACCCTGCTCGACGAGCGCGGTCCAGGCGGTGGTGTAGGCTGTCCCGAGCGAGGCAGCTGACGCGAAATCCATGCCCGGCGGGATCGGCCTGACCGCCCGCGCGGGGAGGGCGACGTACTCGGCGAACCCGCCCGTCTTCGCGCCGCCCATGACCGCCTGGCCGACGGGCAGGCTGCTGCCATCGGGTGCGGAAACAACCTCTCCCGCCAATTCCATGCCGCTCGTGAAGGGCGGCTCCGGTTTGAACTGATAGGCCCCCCGGGTCATCAGCAGGTCGGGGTAATTGAGCGAGGAGGCGCGCACCCGGACGAGTACTTCGTCCGGCCCCGGCTCGGGCATCGCGATGTCGGTGAGTGCGACCCCTGACAGGTCGTCCGTCAACCGCTCGACCCGCAGCGCCTTCACCTCAGTCGAGCGCCGTCATGTCGAGGCTCTCGGACGGTCCGAACCACACCACGTAGCGCGTGTGGTCGATGAGGTCGTCTCCGCTGAGGCCGTGGGCGAACACCGTCAGGTCGCCGCGTGCCTCGGGCGCCCAGGCGGCGAAGCGTGCGAACTCATCCGGGCGCATCGTAAGCTGCACCGATCCGCGCGGGTGCGGGCCGACCGGCGCGGTATGGAAATGACCGACCGGGCAACCGAACTCGGCTGCTGCCGCCGCGGCGAACGCCTGCGCCTGTTCCAGCTCGTGCGCGTCGAAGTAGATGTGCGCGTGGAATCCGCGGATCGCCACGGTCAGAAGCTGTCCTTGGCGGCGCGCAGCTTCGCGAACGTCTCGTGCGGACTGCCGCCGCCCCAGCGATTGCGCAGGTCCTCGCGATCAGCGCGAAGGAAGGGATTGGTCTTGAGTTCGCGCTCGAGCTTGGTCGGCACGGTCGGTTCGCGCCGGGCGCGCCGATCGTCGATTTCCTGCACGTAGAGCTGCAGGTCGAGGTTGTCGGGATCGGCGTGGAGCGCGAACTTCGCGTTCGACTGGGTATATTCGTGCGCGCAGTAGAGCATCGTCTGCGGGGGCAGCGCCTTGATGCGCGACAGGCTGTCCCAGAACTGCTTGGGCTCGCCTTCGAACATCCGCCCGCAGCCGAGCGCGAAGACGCTGTCACCGACGAACGCTATTTCGTCGTCGGCCAGGTGGTAGGCGATGTGGCCATTGGTGTGCCCGCTCACGTCGATCACGACCGCCGCGTGATCGCCGAGGGTCACGGTGTCGCCGTTCTTCACGACCCGGTCGAGCGGCGCGATCTTCTCGACCTCGGCCGGTCCGGTGATCGTGCAACCGGTCGCGGCCTTGATCGCCGCGTTCCCCCCGGCGTGATCGGGGTGCCAGTGGGTGTTCCAGATCTGGGTGATCTGCCAGCCCTTCGCCGCAGCCTCGCGCAAGTAGGCGTCGGCATCGGGCGTATCGATGCAGGTCGTTTCCTCGCTCACCGGGTCGTGGACGAGGAAGCCGTAGTTGTCGGACAGGCAGGCGAACTGATGGATCTCTAGCATCGCCGGAAGGTAGGCGCTCTTCCCGTTGTAGGAAAGGCCCGCCTGCTCTGCCGAGCGGGCGGGCCTTCCGTTTTGCCTTGCGGGCTAGGTCAGGATCAGTCCTGCTTCGCCTTCAGCGCTTCGCCGAGGATGTCGCCGAGCGACGCACCCGAATCCGACGAACCGTACTGCTCGACCGCCTGCTTCTCTTCGGCGATCTGGCGCGCCTTGACAGAGAAGTTGGGCTTCTTCGAACGGTCGAAGCCGATGACCATGGCATCGAGCTTCTGGCCGGCCTGGAAGCGATCCGGACGCTGCTCGTCGCGGTCGCGGCCAAGGTCGCTGCGCTTGATGAAGCCGGTGGCGCCATCGTCGCCCGCCTGAACCTCGAGGCCGCCATCGCGGACTTCGAGAACGGTGACGGTGACGACGTCGTTCTTCTTCAGACCGCCCGCACCGCCGCTCGCGGCACCGCCGGCAGCCGGCGCGCCCTTTTCGAGCTGCTTCATGCCGAGGCTGATGCGCTCCTTCTCGACGTCGACGTCGAGAACCACGGCCTCGACCTCTTCACCCTTGCGGTGCAGCGCCAGCGCGTCCTCGCCCGAGATGCCCCAGGCGATGTCCGACATGTGGACCATGCCGTCGACGTCGCCGGGCAGGCCGATGAACAGGCCGAACTCGGTGGCGTTCTTGACTTCGCCGGTGACCTTCGAGCCGACCGGGTGCGCTTCGGCGAACTCTTCCCACGGATTGCGCTGGGCCTGCTTGAGGCCGAGGCTGATGCGGCGCTTCTCGCTGTCGACCTCGAGCACCATCACTTCGACTTCCTGCGAAGTGCTGACGATCTTGCCCGGGTGGACGTTCTTCTTGGTCCAGCTCATTTCCGAAACGTGGACGAGGCCTTCGATGCCCGGCTCGATCTCGACGAAGGCGCCGTATTCGGTGATGTTGGTCACCTGGCCGGTCATCTTCATGCCGATCGGGTACTTGGCACCGACGCCGTCCCACGGATCGCTTTCGAGCTGCTTCATGCCGAGGCTGATACGCTGCGTTTCGGGGTTGATGCGGATGATCTGCACGGTGACGGTGTCGCCGATGTTGATCACCTCGTTCGGGTGGTTGACCCGCTTGTAGCTCATGTCCGTCACGTGGAGCAGGCCGTCGATACCGCCGAGGTCGACGAACGCACCGTAGTCGGTGATGTTCTTGACCACGCCGTCGATCACCTGGCCCTCGGCCAGCTTGTCGATCAGCTCGCTGCGCTGTTCGGCGCGGGTTTCCTCGAGCACTGCGCGGCGCGAGACGACGATGTTGCCGCGGCGGCGGTCCATCTTCAGGATCTGGAACGGCTGCGGCATGTCCATCAGCGGGCCGACGTCGCGGACCGGGCGGATGTCGACCTGCGAGCCGGGGAGGAACGCCACGGCGCCGTCGAGGTCGACGGTGAAGCCGCCCTTGACGCGGCCGAAGATGCGGCCGTCGACGCGCTTGCCTTCACCGAACTCGCTTTCCAGCTTGTCCCAGGCGGCTTCGCGGCGGGCGCGGTCGCGCGACAGCATTGCTTCGCCGTCGGCGTTCTCGACGCGGTCGACGAACACTTCGACTTCGCTGCCGACCGAAAGGCCGTGCGAGCCGTCTTCTTCGCCGCGCTCGAATTCCTTGAGGGAGATGCGGCCTTCGCTCTTCAGGCCCACATCGATGATCGCCATGCCGTTTTCGATGGCGGTGACGGTGCCCTTGACGACGCGGCCTTCGAAGCCGTCTTCGCCGGCGCCGCCGAGCTGTTCGTTGAGAAGCGCCTCGAAATCGGCGCGGGTCGGGTTGGCTGTCGAAGCCATGTCAGTTTCCTTCACATTTGCTACCGGCCACGGGTTCTACCCGGGTCTTTCTCCGTGCCGGCGGGATTGCCTTCACGGGCCAAGAGGGCCGATGCCGCGCGGAGCCGTATGCCGTCGCACGGGTCCATTCGAGCAGAAGCTGTCGTGAACGGCCGCGCGCCTAGTCGATGAACGGGCGAAACGCAAGGAGAAGCGCAAAGGGCTCGCCCCGGACAAATCGGGCGAAAGGCGACACAAAGTACACACCTTAAACGGGCAGCGGCTCGGCCTGCGGAACGGACTGCGAACGGGACGGGTTCGGGAGCGTTTCCAACGGAGGCGCGCGGGACCGGCATTGCCGGACCCTTGCCGATTTACCGGCCTGTAGGAAAACGGTTTTCCGTATCTATGCGCGCCGCGCCGCTTCGACGGCCTCGATCGCGGCGGCGAGCGCCTGTTCGCGGGTCATCGCGGTCGTGTCGATGACGGATGCCCCTTCGGCCACGCGCAGGGGCGCGTCCTTCCGGTTGGCGTCGCGCTCGTCGCGCTGGCGGATGTCGTCGGCGATGTCGCCGAGCGATACCTCCAGCCCGTTTTCGCGCATTTCCTTCCACCGCCGCTCGGCGCGCGCCTCTACGCTGGCGGTGACGAACAGCTTCACGTCGGCATCGGGCGCGATCACGGTGCCGATGTCGCGCCCGTCGAGAACCGCGCCGCCCGGCTGCTCGGCGAACTTGCGCTGGCGCTCGTACAGCGCCTTGCGAACCGACGGATGGACCGACACCCGGCTCGCAAACCCGCCGGTTTCCTCGGTGCGCAGGTGCGGGTCGCCCAGCAGGCTGTCGGGAAAGGCGGTCGCAGCCAGCGCGTCGCCGCCATCCTCGGGGTCGCCCCCGTCGAGGAATACCTGCCGCCCGACCGCGCGGTAGAGCAGGCCGGTGTCGAGATACGGGAGGCCGTAATGCGCGGCCAGCTTGCGGGCGAGGGTGCCCTTGCCCGAAGCGGTCGGGCCGTCGACTGCGATGATCATGCGGCGCGCCTGCGCGCGGCGAAGGCTTTCACCAGCCCGTAGATCGCGATCGCCGCCCAGAAGCCTTCGAGCACCAGGCTCGGCAGGTTGGTGTGCACCAGCAGGGATACCGTCAGCAGGGCGGCGCCCGCGAGGTTGGTGCCGTGCAGCACGAAGGGGTTCGGTTCGTCGCTCCACGTCAGGTAGGCGTAGGCCGCGATGATGCAGGCCATGCCGGCAAACCCGACGAGAGTGTAGATATCGAGCCCGGTCACGCGCGCGCACCGTCGAGCAAGGGTTCGAACGCCGGGAAGCTGGTCGCAATGGGGCGTGTGTCGTCGACCTCGACCCCGTCCTTCGACGCGAGGCCCGCGACCGCCATCGCCATTGCGATGCGATGATCGAGGTGGGTCTTCACCCGCGCGTTCGACGTGCCGCGCAGCGGCTCGCCGCCGGTGCCGTCGACGATCAGGCCGTCCTCGGTCTCCTCGACTCGCGCGCCCGCTGCGGTCAGCGCGGCGGCCATCGCGGCGATGCGATCGCTTTCCTTGACCCGTAGCTCCTCGAGCCCGCGGGTGACCGTGCGGCCCTGCGCCAGCGCCGCGGCCACGAAGAGCACGGGAAACTCGTCGATCATGCTGGGGGCGACCGCCGGGTCGACCTCGATCCCGGTGAGGGGGGCATGGCGGACGCGCAGGTCGGCGACCGGCTCTCCGCCGACATCGCGGCGATGGAGTTCCTCGATCTGGGCGCCCATCTGGCGCAGCACCTCGACCAGTCCGGCGCGGGTCGGATTGAGGCCGACGTTCTCGATCACAAGATCGCTGCCTTCGACGATGGTCGCCGCGACCATGAAGAACGCCGCGGACGAAGGATCGCCGGGGACCTCGATCGTCTGGGGGCGCAAGTCGGCCTCGCCGCGAACGGTGATCACGCGCTCGCCGCCCACTTCCTCGACTTCCAATTCTGCGCCAAAGCCGCGCAGCATCCGTTCGGAATGGTCGCGGGTGGGGACGGGCTCGATCACTGTGGTGATTCCGGCGGTGTTGAGGCCCGCCAGCAGCACCGCGCTCTTGACCTGGGCGGACGCGACCGGGAGGCGGTATTCGATCGGAACGGGGACGTTTGCGCCGGTCATCATCAGCGGAAGGCGACCGCCGGGCGACGGGGTGAACTGCGCGCCGATGCGGCTCAGCGGCTCGATGACGCGTCCCATGGGGCGCTTGGAAAGGCTGGCGTCGCCGGTGAACGTGGCGGTGATCGCATGGCTGGCGAGCAGGCCCATCAGCAGCCGCGTCGAAGTACCCGAATTGCCCATGTCGAGCGCCGTTTGCGGCTGCAGCAGCCCGCCGACGCCGACGCCGTGGATGCGCCACTCATCGCCGACCTTGTCGACCTGTGCGCCCATCGCGCGCATCGCGGCGGCGGTGGCCATCACGTCCTCGCCCTCGAGCAGGCCCGTGACGCGCGTCTCGCCCACCGCGAGCGCGCCCAGCATCACCGACCGGTGGCTGATCGACTTGTCGCCCGCCACGCGGATGCGACCGCGCAGGGGACCGGACGGCAGGAAGCGGCGAGGGGACGCTTGGTCCTGTTGGCTGGTCGATGCTTGCATGGGCGGCGGCTCTTTGACAGCGCCCATGCCCTGTGGCAAGGCGCGCCCGCTCTTGATTCCGGTGCGCCGGATATCCATCAAGTTTCGTGAATTTTACGCCCTGTCCCTTCCCGGGCAGGCAGCACCTGAGGATTTACAATGGTCAAGCCAGAGTGGGGCACCAAGCGTCAGTGCCCCAAGTGCGGTGAGCGCTTCTACGACCTGACGAAGGACGAGCCGGTCGAGTGCATCGAGTGCGGCGAGAAGTGGTTCCCCGAGCCGGTGCTCAAGTCGAAGCAGCCGATTCCCTTCGAGGAAGAGAAGAAGAAGGAAAAGGAAGCCGATTCGGACCTGGCCGATGACGATCTGGAGGATCTCGACGTCGACGACGACGAGGATTCGCCGGACAACGACGTCGATCTCGGCGGCGACGACGACCTCGGTGTGACCACCGGCGGCGACGACGACGACAACGACGAATAATTCGGCGGCCCGATTTCGGGCTTGCTATAACGGGTCGCCCTCCATAAAGGGGCGGCCCGCCGGACCCTCGGGACCGGCGATTATCGATGGCCAAGCTTTCGGGTTTGGGGCCTTAGCTCAGCTGGGAGAGCGCCTGCATGGCATGCAGGAGGTCAGCGGTTCGATCCCGCTAGGCTCCACCATCGAAACGGATACAAAGTCGGGTTTCTCGCAATGAGGCTCGCACGCTGGCCGACGAGGTTTCGTCCGCCGGCGTTTTTCGCATTTAGCCGGCCAGTCGCGGTCCGGCCGAGTTGAGGTAGCGCATGTTCGACACCCTGTCCGATCGTCTCGGCACCGTCTTCGACCGCTTGCGCGGTCGCGGCGCGCTGAGCGAACAGGACGTGCGCGATGCGATGCGCGAGGTGCGCGTCGCCCTGCTCGAGGCGGACGTCGCGCTGCCGGTCGCCCGCCGGTTCATCGATTCGGTCACCGAGAAGGCGGTCGGCCAGGACGTGCTGCGCTCGGTCACGCCGGGGCAGATGGTCGTCAAGATCGTCCACGACGAGCTCGTGGAGATGCTCGGCGGCGGCGACGGCGCTGTCGCCGAAGGGCTGAACCTCGCCGCGAAGCCGCCGGTCGTGATCATGATGGTCGGCCTCCAGGGCTCGGGCAAGACGACCACCACCGCCAAGCTCGCCAAGTGGATCCGCGAGAAGCACGGCAAGAAGGCCTTGATGGCCTCGCTCGACGTCGCGCGCCCCGCGGCGCAGGAGCAGCTCGCGGTGCTCGGTACTCAGGTCGAGGTCGCGACC